>NZ_JBNNIO010000001.1:0-997861 GCF_050269555.1 Bacillus sp. NPDC077027
GCGTGGTGACACGTGGAGCTGACAGATACTAATAGATCGAGGACTTAACCTTTTCTTTTGTGAATATTGAACATTGTTATCTAGTTTTGAGAGAACATTCTCTCCATCAGGTTTGGTGGCGATAGCGAAGAGGTCACACCCGTTCCCATACCGAACACGGAAGTTAAGCTCTTCAGCGCCGATGGTAGTTGGGGGTCTCCCCCTGTGAGAGTAGGACGCCGCCATGCTTGTTTAGATCAGTTCCAGTCGGAACTGATCTTTTTTGTGTACCAAAAAATATCCTAGTTATAATCTTAGCTAATATATAGAAGAAAAAGGCGAATCAACAGCTTGGGATGTTTAAATGATTTATCAGAAAAATAAAAACAAAATGCTGCGACTTGATTTGTAATGTTTCTAATGATCGTAAAAATCATGAGTTGAGATGAAATATTTGAATGGACTGGTTTGAGTAATGAGATTTTATATGATTTACAGTGATTTTTCATCAAAATAGAAGAAAAAACAAAGAAAAACCTATAAAAAGCTTCCCAAATGGTGAGACAAATGGTACACTTCTCTAGGTGATTTAACGAAAGAAATCGATTTTAAATTAATTTAAAAATTATTTTAAAAAAGTCTTTACAAACAATATCTTATCGTTATATAATACTATTTGTCGGATCGAGAGTGCTTCGAGATGATGATATGGAGGATTAGCTCAGCTGGGAGAGCATCTGCCTTACAAGCAGAGGGTCGGCGGTTCGAGCCCGTCATCCTCCACCATATTTATTCTTACATAATGTTAGGATAGATAGAGCCGGTGTAGCTCAACTGGTAGAGCAACTGACTTGTAATCAGTAGGTTGGGGGTTCAAGTCCTCTTGCCGGCACCACTTTTTTATGATACGATAGACAAGTCGCTTTTAAAGCGAGCCATTAGCTCAGTTGGTAGAGCATCTGACTTTTAATCAGAGGGTCGAAGGTTCGAGTCCTTCATGGCTCACCATCTCCATGCGGGTGTGGCGGAATTGGCAGACGCGCTAGACTTAGGATCTAGTGTCTTTACGACGTGGGGGTTCAAGTCCCTTCACCCGCATTGCCATAACATCAATGATAATCCTGTAGATGCGGAAGTAGTTCAGTGGTAGAACACCACCTTGCCAAGGTGGGGGTCGCGGGTTCGAATCCCGTCTTCCGCTTATACCATCCACGCCGGGGTGGTGGAATTGGCAGACACACAGGACTTAAAATCCTGCGGTAGGTGACTACCGTGCCGGTTCAAGTCCGGCCCTCGGCATTATCATAATAAGCGCCCGTAGCTCAATTGGATAGAGCGTTTGACTACGGATCAAAAGGTTAGGGGTTCGACTCCTCTCGGGCGCGCCATATTTCGGGAAGTAGCTCAGCTTGGTAGAGCACTTGGTTTGGGACCAAGGGGTCGCAGGTTCGAATCCTGTCTTCCCGACCATCTTTATGGGGCCTTAGCTCAGCTGGGAGAGCGCCTGCCTTGCACGCAGGAGGTCAGCGGTTCGATCCCGCTAGGCTCCACTTTATTATTATTTTTATATCATGGCGGTGTAGCTCAGCTGGCTAGAGCGTACGGTTCATACCCGTGAGGTCGGGGGTTCGATCCCCTCCGCCGCTATTAAAGGACCTTTAGCTCAGTTGGTTAGAGCAGACGGCTCATAACCGTCCGGTCGTAGGTTCGAGTCCTACAAGGTCCACCATCTATACGGAGGAATACCCAAGTCTGGCTGAAGGGATCGGTCTTGAAAACCGACAGGGGTGTCAAAGCCCGCGGGGGTTCGAATCCCTCTTCCTCCTCCATTTATTTCTTTCTTATATATTATCATCGCGGGGTGGAGCAGTTCGGTAGCTCGTCGGGCTCATAACCCGAAGGTCGCAGGTTCAAATCCTGCCCCCGCAACCAAAATGGTCCGGTAGTTCAGTTGGTTAGAATGCCTGCCTGTCACGCAGGAGGTCGCGGGTTCGAGTCCCGTCCGGACCGCCATTTTTAAATAAAGATATGGCTCGGTAGCTCAGTTGGTAGAGCAACGGACTGAAAATCCGTGTGTCGGCGGTTCGATTCCGTCCCGAGCCACTTTTTAAAAAACTTAATATGAAGTATGGCGGTTGTGGCGAAGTGGTTAACGCACCAGATTGTGGCTCTGGCACTCGTGGGTTCGATTCCCATCAATCGCCCCATACATAAATGCGGGTGTAGTTTAGTGGTAAAACCTCAGCCTTCCAAGCTGATGTCGTGGGTTCGATTCCCATCACCCGCTCCATTTGCATATAGTTCATGGGCCTGTAGCTCAGCTGGTTAGAGCGCACGCCTGATAAGCGTGAGGTCGGTGGTTCGAGTCCACTCAGGCCCACCATGATATTCCGCAGTAGCTCAGTGGTAGAGCTATCGGCTGTTAACCGATCGGTCGTAGGTTCGAGTCCTACCTGCGGAGCCAAATGGGGAAGTACTCAAGTGGCTGAAGAGGCGCCCCTGCTAAGGGTGTAGGTCGCGCAAGCGGCGCGAGGGTTCAAATCCCTCCTTCTCCGCCATTTATATGATGGCCCGTTGGTCAAGCGGTTAAGACACCGCCCTTTCACGGCGGTAACACGGGTTCGAATCCCGTACGGGTCATAAAAAAGAGATCATCATGATGATCTCTTTTTTTTGTGCAGTAAAAGACCGCTTTTTTACATATTCATTGAATAGATCGTATAGGACAAGTAGGTGGCAAAAAACCCCCATAAGACGTAGGGGATGAGCAAAAAGGGGACGATCTTGCTTAGCTTGCTTGATAAGAAGACAAGGGCAAGTGCAGTTAGCGCAACGAGCAAACAATCAATGGTGGCAGTAAATAGATCTTTCTGTGTAAATTGAAAAAAACTAAAAGCTTGATTAAATACATAGTTCAACAAAAATAGTATCCAAAATGGGAGGGTGATTCTTTGAAAGCCATATTTGGCATAGATAATGGCTGCTGATAAAGAGATTAACCCGAATAAGATTGCCCATACTGCTCCAATAACTCCGCCTCCTGGTGTCCATTCTGGCTTGTTTAATGCGTCGTACCATTCTCGATCTATGGGGAATAGGAAGCCGGCAATTGAAAAAAACGCATATGTAATAAAAAAAACGACAATTGCCCAAACAATACTTTTTTTAGTCATCAAAATTCATCTCCTCGACGATTTTCATTTCTTTAATGATTTCCCTTTTTTACATTATATAAACATGTAGCTCCCAATATGAGGGAGCTACTCTTTTTCTTCAATATAAGGATCTTTTTCATATGGTTTCAGGTCACCAAATACAGTCATGATTCCTTCTTCATCAAGAGCATCTTCATAGGCTTCATGAGCTTTTGTTGGAAACACTTGCATCTCTTTTCCGTATAGATCTGATGCAGCAAAGCCTTCATAATCTTCAACATAGTCTTCATCTTCTGACTGTGTATAGACGTCATCGTACGTAAGAGGAGGAAATTCCATATCTGATGGGGTTTCTGAGTTTCCATATCGCTCAAGGTCTTGATAGGCATCCTCGCCGTCATAGGCTGCACTTTCTTCACTTTCAAATTGTCCTGAAGGTGGACTTAACCATTTTTCCTCAATTGGTCTTGTTTGAGATACACTTTGTTCTTTTGAATGTTCAGTACAAGTGATGGCAGTAGGTAGTGCCTTTAAACGTTCTTCATCAATTGGTAGACCACATACTTTACAAATACCATATATCCCTTGGTCGATGGCCGTTAAAGCTTCATCTATGTCTGATTTATGTTCACGTTCTAGATCTTCAAGGGCAATGTCTTTGCCTCTCTCAAATAATTCGGTTCCTTGATCCCCTGGATGGTTGTCATAGGCTGAGAGCTCCCCAAAAGAATCATAAGGGAAAGACTTTTTGTGTTCATCATGCTCTCCATGCTGGTTTTTAGTTTCAATTTCTTGTTTCTCTTTAAGAAGGCGCTGTTTTAAATGATCAATTTCTTCCTTAGATATCATGACGATCTGTCCTTTCTTCTCACATGATAAGTTTAGTATTGGCAGATTTCTAATATTAGACTTGTGCCAAATTGAAGAAATTTGTACGAAAAAAAACGCCTGGAGAAACAGGCGTTTTCATTAAGCGATATAATATTGCAGAATGAGTGCAATGGTTAAAAGGAATCCAAAAAATGTGTTGGTTTGTGCAGTTGATTTCATTGCGTTCATTAGCTCAATTGGTTTTTCCTTTTCCTTGAACTCTTTAATGGCTGTGTAGGCTTTCGGTACACTTAACAAAACCAGAAGACTCCATAGCCCCGTCGTATTCGTTAAGATATAAACAAAGATCAGTAAATAAGACATCAAGAACATCGCTAATAAAATATTGACCGCTGTTTTTCTGCCAACGAGTATGGCAAGTGTCTTCCGACCATTTTCTTTATCTCCATCTAAATCCCGAATATTATTCGAAAGTAAAATGGCACCAACTAAAATTGAAATAGGTAATGAAATGAGAACGGCTTGAGTGGAGAGCGTTCCTGTCTGAATGAAAAAGCTAATTAAGATAATACCAAGGCCCATGAATGCTCCAGATACGAGTTCTCCAAATGGTGTATATGCGATCGGTACGGGACCGCCTGTATAAAAATAGCCAGCTGCCATACAAATAAGTCCGATAAGTGCAATCCACCAGCTAGACATCATACAAATATATACTCCTAACAATAAAGATAAGCCAAATAGAGCGTAAGCTAGTGCTAAAACTGTTTTTGGTTTGACACCATTTCGAACAATGGCACCACCAATTCCAACTGACTTTTCATTATCCAAACCGCGTACATAGTCAAAGTATTCATTGAACATATTTGTCGCAATTTGAATAAACATTGAGGCCAATAGCATCGCTAAAAACAGCCAAATATTTACATGTCCATGTGGCAAAGCGAGCACCGTTCCTAAAGTGACTGGTATAAAAGCCGCAGTCAATGTATGCGGCCGCAATAAATTCCACCATATCCGCCAATTTTTATCAGGCTTAATTGGTGAAATTTGATCTGATATCGATTGATGCTGCATAATTTTACTCCTTTAAATAAAAAAATACGTACACGTCCAAACTCCAGTTTAGCAAAGTTCAAAACCGTGTCAATATATTGATGCGATGATTCATAAAAAAAGATGAATGCTAATGCTTCCCATTTTTATATATGCACCTAGTTAGCTAATCGGCCATCTCTCGACTTCCAATTACTCTTAGCCTGTTCGTACCTATTATTAACGGTGTTCATTCAATCATTTTATCCAGTATGTTACGAGCGAAAAAATCAGTGAAGCGTGATATAATAAGCATTCGAAGGTTTTATTTACTAAGTTCATCTGATAAGGTTTATAATAGAAATGCAGGTAAATGGACATAATCGGATGTTCGTATATTTTCTCGGCAACATTCGACAAGTTTTGAACGTTATTTAATGGATTTTGGAGGAATGTATCATGGTGACAACGGTGCAAAGTACTTTCCGTCAGGAAGCGCTTGCGACATTAAAAGAAGGAAATAAAGTCAACCATGCTGTTTTGATAAGCTACTCCAGAAGAGTTGACGATATGGATCCTCTTGCCTTTTTCCAGAGCGGTGAAGCTGATTTTTTAGGCGAGCGGTTTTTTTGGTCTGATCCAGAAAGCCAAATGATTTTTTCTGGACTTGGCAGGGCTGCTGTCATTAAAACAGAACAGAAAGGTAAAGAACGATTTGATACTGTTCATCGAGAGTGGGAACAGCTAAAACAGAATATGTTTCATTTTCATGATGAAAAGGAGTTAAAGCAAGCTGCTGTCGGTCCGCTTCTTTTTGGGGGATTTTCATTTGACCCATACGAAGAAAAGGCGCGTCATTGGGAGGCATTTGGCGAGGCTCATTTTTTTGTGCCTTCAATGATGTTAACTGTTTCTAAAGAAGGGACGTTTCTAACTGTAAATGAGTGGAAGCAAATAAACGGTAATGTTCATCAGTTGATGCAGGAGCTGGAGGGAAAAGCTTCAAATTTCCGAGCAGTTCCAAAAGCATATAAGTCGCCATCTACCCTTGTGAAAATGGAGGAACTGGATGTACAGGCTTGGATGAAAGCCATTGAAAATGCAACAGAGCATATTCAGGCAAATGAGTATGATAAAGTAGTCCTAGCAAGAGAAGTCTTGCTTTATTATAAAAATAATATCAAGCTTGAACCGTTATTGGCTGAATTGATGACACATCAAACGACAAGCTATGTATTTGCGATTGAACAAGGAAGACAAGCATTTGTTGGAGCAACACCGGAACGTTTAGTGAAAAAAGATGGTGAAGAGGTATCTTCGTCTTGCTTAGCCGGTTCAATTGTAAGAGGAAGCAATGAAGTAGAAGATAAAAAGTTCGGTGACGAATTACTTCGTGATGAAAAAAACTTGATTGAGCATCAAATTGTCGTCAATATGATATATCAGGCATTTCAGGCAAATTGTCATCAGGTGGATAAACCTGATCATCCTAGTCTATATAAAACGAAAAATATTCAACATCTCTTTACACCAGTAGTTGGTGAAATAAAGAGAAACTGCTCTCTGTTTTCGTTAATTGAACAGCTTCATCCGACACCTGCTTTAGGTGGTTATCCTAAAGAAAAAGCTGTCGAGGTCATTCGAGCAATAGAGCCGCTAAAGCGAGGCTGGTATGCGGCACCTGTGGGCTGGATTGATTCTCAAGATAACGGAGAATTTGCGGTAGCGATTCGTTCTGGTTTGATTGAGGATGATCATGTTCGCTTATTTGCTGGCTGTGGGATTGTTGAAGACTCTGTTCCTCATAAGGAATACGAAGAGACCCAAGTAAAGCTAAGACCAATGCTGTCCGCACTCGGAGGTCATCCAATTGAGTAATCAAATTATGACAAAATATATTGGCAGAATGATGGATGAGTTTGTGCAAAGTGGTGTAGAGGAAGTGATTGTCTGCCCCGGTTCTAGATCAACACCTCTTGCGATGCTTGCTTTAGCACATCCAGACATGAATGTACAAGTATTGGTTGATGAAAGATCAGCCGCTTTTTATGCGCTTGGCATTGCAAAAGCAAGTCAAAAACCAGTACTGCTCATTTGTACATCAGGCACAGCGGCGGCTAATTTTTATCCCGCCGTTGTCGAGGCCCATTATTCTCGCATACCTCTAATTGTATTAACTGCTGATCGACCACATGAATTAAGGGAGGTAGGGGCACCTCAAGCGATTGATCAGCAATTCTTATTCGGTAAGTTTGTTAAATGGTTCACAGACTTAGCTCTCCCAGAAGAAAGCTCTGCGATGCAACGCTACATACAAACAGTCGCTGCTAGAGCAGGAAACATAGCGAAGCAAGACCCAAAGGGACCTGTACAAGTGAATGTTCCATTAAGAGAACCATTATTGCCGGACATGTCCATAGATCCTTTTAAAAGAGAAGAGAACGAGAAGAAGAAAGTGCTGACAACTGGAAAAGCAATGCCAGATGAGAACGTCATGACAGAAATTAAGGAGCTACTCCATAGTTCGAAAAAAGGCATTATTGTTTGTGGAGAGCTTCATGAACAGTCAGAAAAAGAAGCGATTCTAAAACTTGCTAAGTTTTTGAAATTCCCTATTTTAGCTGATCCGCTGTCTAATTTGCGAAATGGTTCATTTGATAGACAATTTATCATTGATGCCTATGATTCATTTTTGAAGGACGATGATATGAAACGTCAACTAACTCCTGAGGTTGTGCTTCGTTTTGGCCCAATGCCTGTCTCTAAGCCACTGTTTAAATGGCTGGAAAAAGGCAATGAGATGCAGCAAATTATAGTGGATCATGCAGGTGGTTTTAGAGATCCTAGTCTTACGGCAACCTATTTGGTTGAAAGTGACACGTCATTTTTTGTAGAAAATGTTTTGAGTGAAGCATGTAGTGAGAAAGATGATGATTTTCTAAATGATTGGTTCTTTGTGAATAATTCTTTCAGGCATCATTTGAACGACTATCAAGATGATGATTTGACGTTTGAAGGCAATGTGTATCGTCAGCTTCAACATCTTGTACCAGAAGAAAGTGTACTGTTTATCGGTAATAGCATGCCAATTCGTGATGTAGATACATTTTTCCAAGCACAACACAAAGCATTTATCATGCTGGCAAACCGTGGTGCAAACGGAATTGATGGTGTCGTTTCTTCTGCCCTTGGCACCTATACAGCTACTCACAAGCCAATTACGCTAGTGATAGGTGATCTATCGTTCTATCATGATTTGAACGGTCTGTTAGCATCTAAACTAATGGACATCCCACTGACAGTTATTTTACTGAACAATGACGGTGGAGGAATTTTCTCCTTTTTGCCACAGGCATCAGATGAGCCTTATTATGAAAAATTGTTTGGTACGCCAACTGGTTTAACCTTTGAGTATGCGGCTAAATTATATGGGGGAACCTATTCGCAGCCAAAGTCGAAGGAAGAATTTAAGGAAACGTATCTTGCACATATTCATGAGCCAGGCCTGCATCTCATTGAGATTGAAACAAATCGTCATTCTCGAGTGACTGTACATCGTCAAATCATGGAGGATGTATTGAGTGAAGTGAGAAAAGAATGGCTCAACGAATGATAGAATTGCGTGATGGTGTCAAGTATGAGGTGTGGGACCAACATTCATCTTCTGAAGAAGCGATTTTATTTTTACATGGCTTTACAGGAAATGCCGATTCATGGCATTTTATAGATGAGGATTTGAAAGATAAGCGTCTTGTGAAAGTCAGCCTGCTTGGTCATGGCAAAACAGATGTGCCTCAAAGTATCAGGAGATATGCCATGTCACAGCAATTGACTGATCTTGCTGAGATTTTGGATCACTTAAAGCTTCACAAAGTCAATGTTGTCGGCTATTCTATGGGAGGACGTATCGCATTAGCCTTAGCTTCCACTTATCCAGAACGTGTGGCAAAGCTTGTGCTTGAGAGTACGTCACCGGGTCTTGCAACTTTGAAAGAGCGGAAGGCAAGGTTGAAGCATGATTCGGCACTTGCAAGAAAATTAAGGGTCGAAGGATTATCAGCTTTTGTGGATTTTTGGGAAAATATCCCTCTTTTTGCTTCGCAGAAATTGTTGCCTGTTGAACAGTTAGAAAAGATGAGAGCGGGCAGACTAAGATCAAATCCCCTCGGTCTTGCACGAAGTCTTCAAGGGATTGGAACTGGTTCACAGCCTTCAATGTGGTCCACATTAAAGCTCTTAAAAATGCCCACTTTATTGGTTTGCGGTGCGCTTGATCATAAGTTTTGTGACCTTGCGACAAGAATGGAGAAAGAGCTTATCACAAGTCGAGTGGTCTGTGTCGATCACACTGGACACACAGTTCATGTGGAACAATCACAATTATTTGGTAAAATAGTGAGGGAATTCATTTTAAACCATGATTAGAGGAGGAGATATTTATGTCAATTGAATGGCAAACAGAACGTCAATATGACGAAATCTTATATGAAACGTATAACGGGATCGCAAAGATTACCATTAATCGTCCACATGTACATAACGCTTTTACTCCAAAAACGGTGATGGAATTAATCGATGCATTTTCGCGTGCTAGAGAAAATTCAGAGGTTGGTGTCATCGTCTTAGCTGGTGCAGGTGGCAAAGCTTTCTGTTCGGGTGGAGATCAAAAGGTACGTGGCCATGGAGGTTATGTAGGAGACGACCAAGTTCCACGTTTGAACGTACTTGATTTACAACGTCTGATCCGTGTAATTCCAAAACCAGTTGTAGCAATGGTTGCAGGTTATGCAATTGGTGGAGGGCATGTTCTTCATATCGTATGTGATTTAACCATTGCTGCGGACAATGCAATTTTTGGACAAACAGGTCCGAAGGTTGGAAGTTTTGATGCAGGATACGGTTCAGGTTATCTTGCACGTATTGTTGGTCACAAGAAAGCAAGAGAGATTTGGTATTTATGCCGCCAATACAATGCACAGGAAGCGCTGGATATGGGGCTTGTAAATACAGTCGTTCCGCTTGATCAGCTTGAGGAAGAAACCGTCAAATGGTGTGAAGAAATGCTTGACAAGAGCCCAACAGCTCTTCGTTTCTTAAAAGCCGCATTTAATGCAGATACAGATGGTTTAGCTGGGATTCAGCAATTTGCAGGAGATGCAACGCTGTTGTATTACACAACAGACGAAGCAAAAGAAGGTCGCGATTCCTTTAAAGAAAAACGCAAACCAGACTTTGGTCAGTTCCCACGTTTTCCTTGATTCGTGCATATGGATGAAAACAGCTTAGTGAATCGTACTGAGCTGTTTTCTTTTATGATTTGTCCATTATCACAAAGGAGGTGTTCTTATGGTAAAGCAACCAAATTGGTTGTTGCAGCGTGCATTTATAACGCCAGATCGAGTGGCACTGTTATGGAAGAATGAGGCTTGGACGTTCAAAGAATTGGAAATGGAAGCACGACAACTAGCGGGAAAACTTTCTCACGTTTCTTTGAAAAAAGGGGATACGGTCGCTCTATTGATGACAAATCGTCCTGAGATGGTGTTCATGATTCATGCGTGTTTTTTACTTGGGCTAAAAATCGTTTTACTTAACTGTAAGCTAACAAAGGCTGAAAGGCAGTATCAAATACAGGATGCAAAAGTAATGGCGCTCTTGACGGAAAAAAAGTTTGAAGACGATCATATATTAGATTTACCCGTCTATACCATCAAGTCATTACCTTCTGGATCTCCAGGTGAGGCAGTTTCAGTAACTCAAACTTTTGACGTTGACCAGACAGCAACGATTATGTATACATCAGGTACGACGGGACGTCCTAAAGGTGTTGAGCAAACCTTTGGCAATCATTTTCATAGTGCAATTTCTTCGGCATTAAATTTAGGTCTTCACGAGGAAGATCGCTGGCTGATTGCATTGCCACTTTTCCACATAAGTGGACTGTCTGCATTATTTAAATCTGTTATCTATGGTATGACAGTAGTTCTTCATGAAAAATCTAGTGTTGATGAGCTGAAAACATCAATTGATACAAAACGGGTGACCATCATCTCGGTTGTTCAGACGATGCTTACTCGTTTATTAAGCACCTTTCGTGAATGTCCGGCATCTTTGCGTTGCATTCTGTTAGGGGGAGGACCTGCACCTTTACCGATGTTAGAAGAGTGTAAACAGAAGGGGTTTCCAGTTTTTCAATCGTATGGAATGACAGAAACGTGTTCTCAAATTGTCACGCTTGCACCAGAGTTTAGTGTGAAAAAACTTGGATCAGCAGGCAAGCCCCTTTTTGGCTGTGAGCTCAAAATTCAAAATGGACAAACAGCATGTCGTCCTTTTGAGCATGGTGAGATTTTGGTGAAAGGACCTAATGTGATGAAAGGGTATCTGTATAAGGATGCTGAAACAGCTGATGCATTTGAGGAGGGGTGGCTTAAGACAGGAGATATCGGATACATAGATGACGAAGGGTTTTTATTTGTGCTAGATCGTAGATCAGATTTAATTATTTCTGGTGGGGAAAATATTTATCCAGCGGAAATTGAAGAAGCCCTTTTGACGCATCCACATGTTTTAGAAGCGGGAGTCACCGGTATACCTGATGACAAATGGGGAGAGGTACCTGTTGCTTTTCTTGTCACAGATGAGGTTGTGAAGGCAGAAGAATTGTATGCACTCTGTCAAGTTCGTTTAGCTAAATATAAAATCCCAACAGCATTTCACTTTGTCGAAGGACTGCCAAGAAATGCGTCAAACAAGTTGCAAAGGCACAGACTTTCATCAAAGGAGTTCTTGAAATGATTCAAATTGAACGAGTAAATTTATATCATGTCACAATGAAGCTTAAGAAGCCGTTTACGACAAGTCTTGGTACGATAAAAGATCGAGAATTCATTATTGTTGAGGTAAAAGATCAAACAGGGTTAACTGGGTGGGGAGAGGTGTCTGCTTTTTCTTCTCCATGGTATACGGAAGAAACAATTGAAACATGTTATCACATGCTCAGATCCTTTTTTATTCCGAACGTCCTCACTCGCTCATTTACACATCCCTCTGATATTCCAAACAGCCTTTATCATTTTAAAGGGAATAAAATGGCGAAGGCGGGGATAGAGGCGGCGGTTTGGGATATTTATGCGAAGCGCCTGAAAAAGTCTTTGAGTGAAGTGTTAGGTGGAACTGAGAAGAAAATTCCATCAGGTGTGGTTGTGAGCTTAGGACCAATAGATGAAATGCTAACGCAAATTGAACATTATGTCCATGAAGGCTATCAGCGGGTTAAGGTGAAAATAAAGCCCGGACAAGACTTGAAACTTCTTCAACGCATTAGGGACCGTTTTCCTGACCTTCCATTGATGGCAGATGCAAACTCAGCTTATGAACTAAAGGATATTAGTAAATTAAAGCAACTTGATGATTTGAAATTAATGATGATTGAACAGCCTTTAGCTGCTGATGATATTGTTGATCATCGTCACTTGCAAAAGCATATAAAAACGCCAGTGTGCCTAGATGAGAGTATTTGTTCAGTTGATGATGCTAGAAAGGCAATTGAACTTGGAAGCTGTGAAATAATCAACATTAAGCCTTCTAGAGTGGGAGGATTGACTGAGGCATTAAAGATTCATCAATTGTGCAAAGAACAGCAGGTGCCTGTGTGGTGTGGCGGAATGATTGAAACAGGCATTTCGCGAGCACAAAATGTCGCACTTGCCTCGCTTCCACAGTTTACGATTCCTGGAGACATTTCTGCCTCATCAAAATATTGGGAGCAGGATATTATTTATCCTGAAATTAAGGTTAAAAATGGCTTTATTCAAGTTCCAAGTGAACCAGGTATGGGAGTAGAAGTCAATTACCATGCTCTTCGGAAATATTCGGATAAACTAGATGTTTTTACAAAACAGGATTTTACAAAGTGAAAAAGAGATGTTGCAGTTTTGCTTATTTTTACGAAAGTCTTTATATTATTGCTAATCTTTTCCTTCCCGTACCATCAAAAAAGAAAGAGTGTCATACGCGCTCTCAGTGTGTAGACAAATCCTCGCATTCGTTGTCAGGTCTGCGCGCTCGTACTCATCCTTCCTAGAAGATCACGCTGAAATGAAGACAAAGGGCTAAAATAAACATCATTTTAGCCCTTTGTCAAAAATCTGTGAGCGTCATATGCGCTCTTTCTTTACTCTTCTGTAAGCTCACTATCATAAGCAAACTGTCCAATATACTGATTCACTTCACCGGGCATTTCATTCAAATGTCCGTATTCATAATCCCACAAGTTTAAAAAGGAGTGAGCCGCCTGAGTAAATGCTGATTCGTCAGCGTCATTAATTTCGTCAAAAAAAGTATGAAGTAACCGTTCTCTGTTCAAGTAAAGCGCCTCCTTTAAACAAGTTTAAAGATATTGAGGTTTGAACGTTTTACAGTCTGTTTCCTCACTTTTTTCAGCGGTGTCTCCTGTGTGACTAACAACATAAATAGCATCTGCTGTACAACGATTTCCAGAATCCCAGTAGGAACAGTTATTTACTTCACAAAGTATCTTTTGATTCATGATCATAACCTCCTCCCTTACGTATATGATTCATTTATAATGTAACCTAAATAGGTGGACTGCATTCATGCTAGTCAGTCTTCCTGACGGATATAGCGTTTGTCCTTCATGAACAATTTCCAAAAATAATAAAAACCCGGAAATAAAATGATGAAGCCCACGATATACGTAATAAATAACGCTCTAAATGTCGCGGGGTCTGTAAAACCTGACATGATTGTAATATCGGGATATGCCATGTATGGCAAATGTGCGTGACCATACACATAACTTGCTAACAAATATTGTGTTGTAATCGCAATGACAGCAAGCCGAGGTTTACCTTTACGATGTTTAAATCGACTGCTTGGCAATAGCAATGCAACACCGGCAAGTAAAAACATCAGCAGTGAAATCAGTAAAATAGGTATATTTTGAATCATTTTACTGTAGAGCCAATTTGCTTCACTACGTAACGTAAGCATAATAAAAAATGCCATCAAGAGAGAAAGAGGTCCTGTTAACAGTGCACCCTTTCTATAAATGCTGTAAGCCTCATCTTCACCTGCGACATTGGAAAAGTCGGCTAGAAGTAATGAAGAAAGGAATAGGGTACTAAAAATAGCAAAGCCGATAAACGAGTACACGTTGGCACTTGTAAACACTAGGCCAAGATCTAGTGTATAAACACCATTTTCTTTGAAAATAAATCCACCATGAGTAATCGGAAGAACCATGATTAAAATAGATGGAATGATAAATCCACTAATTCCAGAAATATAAGTAACAATCTTTCGATACTTTTTCGCAAGTGAATGTGAAAAAACGAGAAAACCACTTCGGACTGCCAAAAGCAATAAGATTATGCTTCCGGGAATTAAAAGAACTGTTCCTAATACAAAAGTAGCTCCTGGAAAAAGACTGAACAAAGCGACGACAATTGCCACAATAAATACGTTTGTTACTTCCCATGTTGGGGAGAGATATTTATTTGCGATGTTTGCTGCCTTCGTTTGCTCTTTATTCATATATAACATTGACCAAAAACCTGCGCCAAAATCCATTGATGCCATCACTGCGTATATAAAAACGAATCCCCATAAAATGGTGATCGCAATGAGCGCATCAGTTGTGATACCCATTTGCATCATGATCGCTCCTTTTTTTATGATTCTGCTAGCCGTAAGTCTTCTTCAATCGAATGCTTTCTAAAGTAGTGCGTTAAGACAAACACAGTTGCAATGCCTAAAATGAGATAGACAATCGCAAACAATACAAATAATGTCCCGATTGATCCGGAAGATGTAACGACTTCCGAGGTCTTTAGCATGTGGTAGATGACCCAAGGCTGTCTTCCTGTACATGCAAAAATCCAGCCGAATTCAATGGCAAGTAGACTGAGCGGTCCCCCAAACAGAAAGAGGAACAACAGCCATTTCGGATAGTGCTCACGCTTTAAAATTTTTCGGTAAAAGAATGCTAAGACGCCAAATAAAATCAAAATTGAGCCGATGATGACCATGCCATTGAACAACGTGTGTATAAATAGAGGTGGCCATTCATCTTTAGGAAATTCATTGAGACCTTTCACAACGGTGTCAAAGCTATTACCCGCAAGGAAGCTCAGTGCCCAAGGGATTTCAATGGCACCTTTAATTTCTTGGGTTTTGGCATCAGTAAAGCCGCCGATGGCAAGCGGTGCATGTGACTGTGTTTCAAATAATCCTTCAGCACCTGCTAATTTTTCAGGCTGGTATTTATAAAGAAGCTGAGCAGATTCATGCCCATTTAAAGCCGTGATGAAAGAGAAAATTCCACCAACAATAAGACCTAAAAAGAGTGCCTTGCGATGAAATGTATATAGTTTTTCGTTGTTTCTTGTTTTCAGCATCTTAAACGCAGCAACAGAAGCGATGACAAAGGCACCCGTTGTAAAAGCGGACACGACAACATGTGTAGCTGTCACGACGAAGCTAGGATTAAAAAATGCTTTCCACGGATGAATATCGGTTATTTCTCCATTCACCATTTTAAATCCCGCTGGAGTTCCTTCAAAGGCGTGTACATTTGTAATCAAGACTGCGGAAGCTGCTGCGCCAATGACGACAAAAATGACGGTGATAATGCGCATAACAGGAGATAATCGGTCAGCCGCATAAACATAAATGGACATAAACAAAGCTTCAATAAAAAAAGCATAAATCTCGATTTGGAATGGGAGTGACATGACTTTCCCAATAACCTCCATAAAGCCTGGCCATAAAAGAGCAAGCTGGGTGCCAGCAATGGTGCCAGTTGGAATTGCCACACCTAGTAAGACTGCCTGTGCCTTTGTCCAGCGCTTTGCCATAATGGCATAATGGGGATCCTTTGTTTTTTGAAAGATGAGTTCAGCTAACAGGATCATCAGTGGAATGCCGACACCTAATGAGGCATAGATGATGTGAAAACCCATGGTTGTACCAAAAAGGCTTCTTGCTAAAACCAAATCAGTCATTTTCCTTCTCCGCCTTTCTATTCGCATCTGTCGTAATGGGCTTATTATTCTCCACCAGTATTAGATTATTCTTCCTGAATAAGAAAGCTTGTTTTTTGACAAGTGGATGAGAAGAGGATAAGATAAAAATACAAAGCGTAATTATTACGTTTTGTCTAAAGCGAAAGGAGAATACATCATGAAAAGAAATATTCACCCAACAACACACGAAGTTGTATTTATGGACGTTAATAGCGGGTACAGCTTTTTAAGTAACTCGACAAAAACCTCAAATGAAGCGATTGATTGGGAGGATGGAAAAACGTATTCGGTGATTAAAGTAGAGACAAGCTCTGATACGCATCCTTTTTATACAGGTCGCCAAAAATTCGGAGAAAAAGGCGGACGAGCTGAACAGTTTAAGAAAAAATATCAAATGTAAAAATGAAAAAGCGCTCAACATATGAGGCGCTTTTTTTTGTGTAATCAAAAACCCCTGCAATGTACATAGCAGGGGAGTGAAATTAATCGTTTAATGCAGTTTTTAATGTGGCAAGGTTTTCTTTCATTAAGCTAACATAACTTTCACCACTTTTAGTATCTTCTTCGGTGATAGATTCAAGGTTTTTCAATGTTAAGCTTTTCGCACCAATCTCACTTCGAATGGTGTCAGATACTTTACTGCTTACATTGTTTTCAAAAATAACATACTTGATATGATGTTTTTCAGCTTGTTTCACAATATTCTCCAGTTGTTTTTGAGATGGCTCTTCAGATGCGGAAAGTCCCAGTACACTAATTTGTTCGATACCATACCGCTTTTCCCAATATCCGTATGCAGCATGTGATACAAGGATTTCTTTATGTTTTGCTTGATCGAGTGTTGTTTTGAAATTTTTATCTAGTGATTGTAATTCTTTTTTTAGTTTTTCATAGTTTTTTGTATATTCTTTTTTATGATCAGGATCAAGAGAAACGAGAGTATCTTTGATGTTTTTTGCCATTTGCTCAGCAAGTACAGGGTCTAACCAAGCATGTGGATCTTTGTCTCCGTGATCATGACCTTCATGATCATCCTCTTCTTCATGTGCATGTTCATCATGTGTGGATAGTAGCGTAATTCCTTTTGCGGCGTTCACCGTTTTGACCCCTTGTTCCTTTAAAGTAGAAGCTGTTTTTTCGGCAAATGCTTCTGCACCAGTTCCGCTATAAATAAAAGCATCACCTTCTGCCATGTCAACCATTGTTTTTGAGCTAGGTTCAAAACTGTGTGCATCTGCATTAGCAGGATATACACTTGTTGCATTCACAAATGATCCGCCGATTTTTTTTGTGAAATCTTGAATTGGGAAGATCGTTGTGTAAATTTTTAATTTACCGTCATTTTTCCCTTTTGATGCATTTGTACCAGTACTGCTTGAACAAGCGCCAAGACCGATTGCTAGTAGTACAGTGGTTAAAATGAAAAGTGTTTTTTTAATCATATAGAAATTCTCCTCTCAATCTATTAGATAGAAATGATTACGATTTAATGCCCTGAGTTATTGTATCGTAATTGTTACGATTTGAAAAGAGTAAAATAAAATAATTTCGTGTATTAGTTGTTTCCATTTAAAAATTGAAATTAAAACGTGACGAAATTTTGACCAATATGCTATATTTATTTTTAAAAACAGCAAAAGGAATGGAGCACATATGAAACTTTTAGATGAGATCATTGAATACAATCAACAATTTATAGATGAAAAAAAATATGAAGAATTCACAACAACAAAGTACCCTCAGAAAAAAGCTGTTGTTCTTTCATGTATGGATACACGCCTTGTAGAGCTTTTGCCTCGAGCAATGAACATGAGAAATGGTGATATTAAAATTGTAAAAAGCGCTGGTGCCCTCGTATCACATCCGTTTGGAAGTATCATGCGCAGTATTTTAGTTGCTGTATATGAATTAAATGCGGATGAAATTTATGTCATTGGTCATCATGATTGTGGGATGAGCAAAATCGACAGCAACACAATCTTGAACAAGGCGATTGAGCGTGGGATTCCTGAAAAACGAATTGAAGTTCTTGAGTATTCAGGAATTGACTTTGAGCAATGGTTAAAGAGCTTTCATTCAGTTGAAGAAAGCGTGAGGGACAGTGTGTCTGTAGTAACACATCATCCACTACTGCCATCAGATGTTCCGGTTCATGGTCTTGTGATCGACCCTGGGACTGGAAAGCTGGATGTGATTGTGAATGGATATGATCATTTAAAATAATTTATTCTCCCTTTTTAGGTGGGACAAGATCGACTCCGCCAGGATGAAATGGATGGCATTTACCAATTCGTTTTATCGTCAGCCAGCCGCCTTTTAATGCACCATGTGTTTTAATGGCTTCTAGTCCATAGTTTGAGCATGTTGGATAAAACCTGCATGAAGGTGGGGTGATGGGTGAAATGAATTTTTGATAAAAGCGAATGATGCTGATAAAAATACGTTTCAATACAATTGCCTCCTTTTGTTGTCCTTCACAGTATAAGAAAAAAGGACAAGGAAGGGAAGTTTTATACACTAAACTGGTCGGAGAAGTATGTTACAATATAGAAAATCATAATTTTAGGAGTGGTTGTAAATGCCTTCAGTAGAAAGCTTTGAACTTGACCATAATGCAGTGAAAGCACCATATGTTCGTCATTGCGGTGTTCATAAAGTGGGTTCAGATGGTGAAGTAAATAAATTTGATATTCGTTTTTGTCAGCCGAATAAACAGGCAATGAAGCCAGATACGATTCATACTTTAGAGCATTTGCTTGCTTTTAATATTAGAACACATTCAGAGAAATATGATCATTTTGATATTATCGACGTGTCGCCGATGGGCTGTCAAACAGGATATTACCTAGTTGTCAGTGGAGCTCCAACACCTGAAGAGATTGTTGAGTTATTAGATGCGACATTTAAAGATGCAGTCGAAATTACAGAGATTCCAGCTGCAAATGAAAAGCAATGTGGTCAGGCAAAGTTGCATGATCTTGAAGGAGCAAAGCGTTACATGCGTTTCTGGCTGGCTCAGGATCAAGCGGATCTATTAAAAGTATTTGGATAATATGAAGTGACCGGGCATCAGATATGCCCGGCTTTTTTTATGATCTATGACGAGATGTCAAATAAGGGGATATTTGTTAAAATAGACATGTAAGTAAAAAAGGAGGAACATTGATGCGAAAAACAGTAGGAATGCTTCTCATGCTTTTGATGCTTTGTGCATGTGGGAATCAAACAACTGGCAACCAACAAGAAGAAACACCTCAACTATTAGAAGTGGATCTTACAGGGCCAGAACACGCTGAGCAAAATGAAAGCGTTATATTTAAAGCAGCCGTCACATATGGCGATTCGCCTGTTGAAGACGCAGATAGTGTTGAATTTGAAGTGTGGAAGGACGGCGATAAGGATAACAGCAACATGATCAAGCCGTCACAAACGAATAAAGGTGTATATGAGCTACATACAACTTTTAAGAAAGATGGGATTTATATTGTACAGGTACATGTGACAGCAAAGCAACAGCACAATATGCCAAAAACTAAAATCAATGTTGGGCAGGTTGATGACAGTAGTTCTTCCTCCAAAAAAGAGACAAAATCACATCATTGAAGCGCTTTTATTTTGGGTTAGGTCGATGATTTTTTTTGGAGTCTGGCGGTGTGTCAATTTTATGCTGATATTCATATGCCTTTGACGTTGTCCAAAGAGACAAAATCAATACAATTGCGATAATGATAAAGCTAATGATCCCTAGTAATAGCATATTTCTCCCTCCTTATCACCATATTAACATATATTTCATGCAGTCAAAATAAAAGAAATCTACAGTAGGTTTCAGTATAATAAAAAAGGGTAATCCTATACTAAGCGTGGTATTACATAAGGAGGAATGACAAATGTCAGAGAAGTTGTTAAGTGCAGTAAATAAGCAGGTTGCAGATTGGACAGTCATGTATGTGAAATTACATAATTATCATTGGTATGTAAAAGGAAAAGATTTCTTTACCCTTCATGAAAAGTTTGAGGAGCTTTATACAGAAACAGCCACATACATTGACGATCTTGCAGAGCGTATGCTCGCTTTAAATGGACAGCCTGTTGGGACAATGAAAGAGTGTTTAGAAATCTCTAGCATTAAAGAAGCACAGGGAAATGAAACCGCAGAGCAAATGGTACAAAACCTATATGATGATTTTACAAATATTGCAGAAGAATTAAAACAAGGTATGGATTTAGCTGATGAAGTAGGCGATGAAACAACTGGTGATATGCTTCTTGCGATCCATCAATCAATTGAAAAACATAATTGGATGCTTAAAGCATTTTTAGGGTAATATTGTGATGAAATACCGATGGAATCTTTATCGGTATTTTTTTTAACCCTGCCTACTTTATTGAGTATAACTGTCCCTGATTTGGGGCAGTTTTTCTTTTTGTGCCAGACTGCCCATTGAAATAATAGGGCTTTGAGCCGAAAAGAATAACGAAGGGGGTGAAAAAATATGTCCTCTATTGCAGGAATGATGAGTCAGCATGTTGCGAGTATTCAGAAGACGCTTAATATCAGTTTACTTAATTCACAACTTGCGACTAATGCCGCTCAGGCAATGGTGATGCTCGATCAAGCTCAGCAGCAGCCACAAGCCCAGACAGTTCAGCCGAAAGATTCTGACGCAAAGTTTATTGATGTTCGTGTATAAGAAAGAAGAAAAGCCATCTCATGCAGATGGCTTTTTTGCCTTATTTTTCTGTCGTCCAAGCCATTCACATCAACATTCATATACTATTTTATGCAGGGAGTTCCACTGTGAAAGGATGTTGATGCTTAGTGAGCAAGGATTTGGGCATCTTTTCGTTGTTTACAGTTTGTCTGTCAGCTATCGGTTTTCTGTTTGGTGGAGCAGGGTATTTATTCACGATGCTGGTTACATTAATGGGAATTGAAGTGATGTGCTCTAGCTTAAGGGAGTCTGTGATACGAAGGTTTACGATTCGGCTTTTTTGTACAAGACTTGTTCGTAAGATCGTGACACTTTCGCTCATATCTGTTGCTCACTTCTTTGATGTCATTCTGAAAACAAGTGGAATGATCAAGGACGTTGCGATCATGTTTTATATTATCTACGAATCGTATCAAATTGTATCGACTGCAAGTTCCCTTGGGATTCCGATTCCTCAATTATTTATAGATGTACTAGAGGTATTAAAAAATAAACTGCGTAAAAAGCCGTAATTTACCCAAAGCTGGTCATACTAAAAGAAAAAAGGATGAACAACATGGGTATTCACACATACTTTGTGTCTGTACAAGACGGATCAATTTCTCAGCATCGAGATGCGGCTTCTTGGCAATTTCAGATAGAAGCAGACGATGATCAAATTTTGCAGCTTAGAGATTATTTTGACCAGCTATATATGTCAGATTGGAAGGGTTTTTTCAGGGCACATGTGCCATTTGTTGAATATCATTATGATAGTCCAAATGATGAAACGGATCGTACGAGAAAGAACATATACAATCTGATTTATCAACTTGGAAATGATGAAACGAAGGATTTTATTGAAACAAATGGATTGATGTCATGAAAAGAGCATGTAGAGATTTTTCTACATGCTTTTTTACTTGCGGTTATTTAAGAAACCACCAATCAGGTCACTAATGCCGTTGCCACTATTGACTTGTTGTCCTTGCGTGTGATGTTGCTGGGTAGTTTGGTTTGTGATGCCTTGAGTTGTATTATGGAAGGCACTTCCTTGTGACTGTGCTTGATAGCGATTGTCATCAAGACCAACACGCAATCCTGCTTGACGCTCAAACGGCTGGACGATCACAATCTGACCTGGTTCTTGAAATTCAAACATATATGATTCGCCTGAGGTTTGTCCGATGAATGTTTTCCAGTTCACATCAAGTTTCACCTTCGGCGCTTTTCCTGTCCAAGCGACAATGGCATCTGGATCGACACGGCATGGTGCTTCTAAAATAAGCGGATTGCCAGTCGTTTTAACGGCTACTTGTGCTCCATGACCTTGATAGGAAAGCTTTGAGGTGAAGAGACCTTTTTGTGATAACACTCCAACTCCAACTGGCGTCACACCATAATGACATTGGTCAGTAAATGCGAGTAAATCTTCACTTTCTACATTCACATACTGCCAATGCCCATTTGGCTCAAGATTGATGACAGTCACATGCTGACTCGCATCCGCTAAATAACATATGCCTTGTCCACTTACTTCCATCATTTCAAGGTTTTCACCTGTAAACTTGCGGCTAATGTGATTGAATACTTGACTGACCATACTTCCTTTATTTGTCCCAAGCAGTCGTTTGTTATATTTAAAGCTTCCTTGATCGGCAATCATGGCGCCTTTTTTTGCAAAAAATATGCCATTTCCTTCTGCCTTTAATGTAAGCTCCTGAATTGTATCAAAATAAAAACTCATATGATCGGCTCCTTTGTTTCCTTAAAATGTTAGTCCGTATAGGCGGCATAAATCTTTTAAATCCATCGTGGTGCCTGTTCCATTTGCACTGACTTTCCATTCCCCTTGATAACGGTACAATTCCGTGCACACGATAGAAGCACATTGGGAGTAATCTTCAGTTAAATTAAATGTGCAAATTTCTTGTTGGTTGAGTTGATTAGAGAGGCGAACATAAGCATTTGATACTTGTCCGAAATGATGACCTTGCTGATGAGCGTCATGTACTGTCACGGCAACAATCATTTTGTGAATATCAGGTGAGACTTTACTCAATTGAATGATCATGGTCTCATTATCGCCAAGGCCTCCGCCATGTTTGTTATCTCCAAGGTGACGTACAGAGCCATCACTGCTTTGATTGTTATTGTAGAAAATGAGATGTTCTGTTGTCATCAGCTTGTCCTGTTCATTTAATAAAAAAATCTCAGTATCTAAATCAATGGGTTGTCCAGATAAATCCCATCCAAGTCCGATGTGTATTTGGTCTAAATTCGGATTTCCTTTGGTTAGATCCATTTTTTGTCCTTTGATTAATGTTGTGCCTGTTTTTTGTTTCGGTTTGCTTTGGTGTTGTATGGGCTGTTGGCTCGTCTTTTGCTCAGACTTTGCAAGCGGATGAGGTCCACCTAGCTGTCTGCTTTTTTTCGGTTTAGGCCAATTTTGTATCCCCATGCTGTATCCTCCTTTGAATGTATGGAAGGCAAAGATCATATTTTAGGATTACGTGTGAACAAACGTAAAGGTTCCACGGATAAGTGTTGTTATTTTGGGTATGATAAAAACGTTTTAGCATTTATGCCCATTGTGATTAAGACGAAAATGAATAGCAGATTTGTTTCACTTTTCATAAAAAATCTTCAGAAAAATGTGATCTGTGGTATGATGTTTTACAAGAAGCAAGGACAGGATATGAGGGATTTTACATGCATGAATTTAAAGACTACTATCATAATAAGGTCAAGCTCTCTTTTGATGAGAATCCATTTTCGAATGATCCTAAGCATGTTTGGGCGATTTGCAGGTATCAGGGAAAGTGGTTGTTAACTGAGCACGAGGATCGAGGTTTTGAGTTTCCGGGCGGTAAAGTTGAGCTGGATGAAAAAGCAGATCAAGCCGTTATTAGAGAGATTCAGGAAGAAACAGGTGCGGTTGTTCGTACGTTAGCATATATTGGTCAATATAAAGTGCTTGGTAGAGAAAAAGTGATCGTCAAGAATATATATTTTGCTGATATTGAGAAATTGGAGAAGCAAGACACCTATTATGAAACGAAGGGACCCGTTCTTTTCACTGACTTACCAAAGTCTATCGCAAGAAATAAGAGCTTTAGTTTTATTATGAAAGATGATGTACTCAGGTTGAGTCTGGCCTATTTAGAAAAAAAGGGATTTCTTCATTAAGAAAAGCGCAGTGTATGAGCTGCGCTTTTTATTATTCTTTTCTTTGGATTAATCGGTGCTCTAGCCATTCAATAAGCTGGTACATGATCGTCGCAAAGACGGCGATAATAAAAAGACTTAAAAACACAAGGGTGAAATTAAATACTTGAAAGCCGTAAATAATCATATATCCCAGTCCTTTAGAGGACACAAGAAATTCTCCAACAATGACACCTACCCATGAAAGACCAACGTTTACCTTAACAGCAGAAATAATCGTTGGAATACTTGCAGGAAGGATCACCTCTTGAAAAACCACCCCTTTTTTCGCACCGAATGTTTTCATCACTTTTAAATAATTTTCATCGACTTCCTGAAAAGCAGTGTAAATGACAATGGTTGTGATAATGACACTAATAATGGCGCCCATAGCGACGATACTGATCATACCGGGGCCAAGTGCCACAATTAATATGGGTGCAAGTGCCACCTTTGGCATTGCATTTAAAATGACTAGATAAGGGTCAAGGACTTTTGCTAGTCTAGTTGACCACCA
The DNA here is from genome assembly GCF_050269555.1 of Bacillus sp. NPDC077027. Taxonomy (NCBI): domain Bacteria; kingdom Bacillati; phylum Bacillota; class Bacilli; order Caryophanales; family Bacillaceae; genus Bacillus; species Bacillus sp. NPDC077027. Next base: position 24,467 of record NZ_JBNNIO010000001.1, read on the forward strand.
TAAAACTGCGGCTAAAAGTGTCCCACAAAAGGTCCCTAGAAGAAAACCGAAAATCGTCTCAAACAAAGTGATGCTGATGTGATTGATCAGTGAGCCGTCAGAGAGTTTTTCAATAAACAACTGACAGACAGCAGATGGTGAACTGAAAATGAGTGGATCAATCAACCGAAAATGACTGGCGATTTCCCAACTAGAAAAGAAGGCAATAAAAATAATCAATTGATAGAACCGAGTGAGTCGTTTTTCCGTTTGATGCTTTTGGCGATAGGCTTCATGCAAAAGATCATTGTGCTTCAACAGACTTCAGCTCCTTCCAAATCGTTTGAAAGAGCTCCTGAAAGGTGGAGGACTGTCTTGCTTCAAACGGACTGAGCTTTTTGAGGTCTTGTGGGACAGAAAAAATGCGACGAATGGTACCAGGATGCTTTGAAAATAGAAAAATACGGTCACTCATTGCAATGGCTTCACCAATATCATGTGTTACAAGAACCGCTGTTTTTTGATAGCTTTTTAAAGTGTGAAATACGAGGTCTTCCAGAGATAGCTTCGTTTGATAGTCTAAAGCAGAAAATGGTTCATCGAGTAGCAGTAAGCCTGGATTTACTGCCAGGGTGCGAGCGAGTGCAGCTCGTTGTCTCATCCCACCAGATAATTCTTTTGGATATTTCGATTCAACATCATGCAGTCCAAGCTTTGGCAATAAGCATAATGCATGTTCTATCGCCTCTTTTGTATCTTGTTTGGCAATTTTTAAACCAAGAATGACATTTTCTTTCACCGTTTTCCAAGGAAATAAGTAATCTTGTTGAAGCATATAGCCAATGTGATGCTCCTTTTGATTCGGTTCCTTCCCCTCAATGAGGATACGCCCTTCAGATGGTGAAGTAATTCCAGCAATAATTGAGAGCAAGGTTGTTTTCCCGCATCCACTTGGGCCGATAAACGAAATAAACTCTCCTTGGTTGATATCAATATCAATTTGCTCGATTGCGGTTGTTTTTTCTTTTAACGAGAAATACGTATGGGTCACATGGTCAATTTGAAGGAAAGACATGCGGTACCTCCTATTCTAATGGTTGTCTGTGACCTTCTTGGCAATGGTTTGATTCACGAGTCGTTCATATGGAATGAATTTAGGTAACTCATCGCTTGCTTTCATGATCTTTTGCAGTTTATCCCATTCTTCTTGATTGAGAAGAGGATCGGTTGCATAGGAATGCTGATTTTTATAGCGTTCAATCGACGTTTTTAAAATCGCAAGCTCTGTATCAGGAAAGTGAGATTGAATGGCCTTTGCTATATCGGCAGCACTGTTTAATGCTACCCATTGCTGTGCTTTATAAATGGCGGTTGTAAAAGCCTCAGCCGTTTCTTCGTTTTGAGCTAAGTAGCTTTTCTTTGCCATAAAGGTCGTATAGGGTACTTTTCCTGAAGTTTCGCCAAAGGAGGCAGTGATGTATCCTTTACCTTCTTTTTCGATTAAGGATGCTGTCGGCTCAAATAATTGCACAAAATCACCTGTGCCGGAGGAGAACGCGCCAGATATATTTGCAAAATCAATATTTTGGATCAATTGAATATCGTTTTTCAAGTCAATGCCTTCCTGTTTCAAAACGTACTCACCAACCATTTGTGGCATTCCGCCTTTACGTTGTCCTAAAAAGGCTTTACCTTTCAGCATATCCCAAGTGAAATGATCGATCTTGTCTCTGGAGACGAGGAAAGTACCATCTGTTTGTGTAAGCTGAGCAAAGTTGATAACAGAGTCTTTCGTGCCTTGAGCTTCTACGTAAATGGAGGATTCCGAGCCAGTAAGCGCAATATCCGCTCCACCTGATAAAAGCGCCGTCATGGTTTTGTCACCGCCCCATGTTGTTTTAACTTCAACATCAAGCCCTTCCTCTTTGAAAAAATCTTTAGATAGCGCAACGTAAAGAGGCGCATAAAAAACAGAGTGGGTGACCTCGGCAACGCGTACTGTTTGTTCTTGCTCTTTGTTACAGGCGACAAATGGGATGAAGAGCATGACAATGAATATGAGTGCCAGTCTGACTTTGATGGAATAATTCATGTGCATAAGCCTCCTTTTCTTCTATGATTTTCGTATTGATCACTTATAAGGTATGTCAAAAGCGAATTTTGGTGAGTGCCTAGATGAGCGAAAGAACATTTATTATTTATAGAGAAAGCCATTTTTTCTATACTAGAGGAAGAGCATATGTTACCTTGAAATTGGTAGTAGTGAGAAGGATCGGTTCTGTTGTATAGTCTCAGCTGGATGTTTGTAGGATGGTATTCGATTGGACTGTTTCTCATGTTGCTGAACCGTTCACGTCTGTTCAGCATGATCAGATATCTAAAATTGAACCATCTCGAACTGGCTTTGTCCTATTTGTTTGCGATTCCGAAGGTGCTGAGCAATCCTCTCATCACAATGTTTTTTTTTCAGCAAATGATGAGCAGGAGTTTGATGATATTTTTAGGGGAAAACAGCTTCCGAATGACCCGCCATTGTATATTTGCTATTCTGGTTTTTCTAAGCCATTCTGAAGTGGTGGTGAAGGAAGAAGTCATTTATTTGTGTTTGCCAATGCGCCTTATGTGACAAATGAGCAAAAATGGGACATTCTATAAGAGACATACAGTCTTCACATCAAATTAATGCTCGCTGAAAAAGGGTTATTCGGTATAGAAGAGTCTGTTGAATATGAAGCGGTTCAAACACCAATAGATTTTCAAATGAAGTCAGGTGCATATTAGGGAGCGATCATAAAGTGTTATCAGTAGTTTGGAAAAGGAGAGAAATTGTGTGATTGTCGAGAAAAGAAGGTTTCCCTCACCCCATCCGCATATCCATTTATATACGGTGACCTATTGGGCAGATGGCCTGCGTATTAAAGGTTTGTTAGCAGAACCAGCTGCATCTGGCACATATGATGGGTTTTTGTATTTGCGAGGGGGCATTAAAAGTGTCGGAATGGTGAGACCAGGTAGGATCATCCAGTTTGCAGCACAAGGCTTTGTTGTGTTTGCTCCTTTTTATCGCGGGAATCAAGGAGGAGAAGGAAACGAAGACTTTGCTGGAGAAGACAGACAAGATGCTTTTTCGGCATACCAACTGCTGAAACAGCATCCAAAGGTGAAACGAGATCACATTCATATTTTTGGTTTTTCCCGTGGAGGAATCATGGGTATTTGGACAGCGATTGAGATGAAAGAAGGGCCTGCCTCGCTTGTATCATGGGGAGGCGTGAGTGATATGAGGCTCACTTATGAAGAGCGTGTGGATATGCGAAGGATGATGAAACGCGTCATTGGTGGTGCGCCTCAAAAAGTGCCGAATGAATACGATCTAAGAACACCATTAGATGAAGTACGGCATATTCAAGCACCTGTGCTCTTAATTCATGGAAAACGAGATGAGAATGTTTCAATCGAGCACGCCCTGCTATTTGAAGAAGCGCTAAAAAAGTACGGAAAATCTGTGGAGACGTGGTACTTTGACCAATATGATCACTATATCCCGCCTAAACAGAATAGAGAAATTGTCAAAAGGCTAACTGAATGGATGAAAAGCCGAAAAAGAGGAAATGTGATAAAATAAAGCTTTATAGAGAAAAAAGAAGTTAGGGGGATTTTCGTGATGGGAATGCCTGTAGAATTTAATACAATGATTGTAACAAAAGGAAAAGAAACAAGACTTGAGGAAAACGTATTCGAACTTATAAAAGAGGGATATCGTCTTTATCCAATTAATATCCCGATAGAAGTACGTAAAACAAAAGATGGCGAAAAAACAGGGACGGCTCAAGTGGAAAAACTAGAGCTTGCAGATGACGCGACAAAGGTGATTTATAGGCTCATTTCCTTACATTCAACGAACTAAAAAAGCTGAGGATGTTTTCCTCAGCTTTCTTCATTATACGAGTGGTCCGCCTTTTTGTTCGATGTCATTTGATGCATTGCTGAATTTTGTGAAGTTCTTTTTGAATTCATTGGCTAAAAAGAGCGCTTTTTCTTTATAAGCTTCTGGATCTGCCCATGTTTTGGCTGGTTGAAGCACTTCGTCCGGCACACCTGGAATGTGAAGCGGGATGTGAAGACCGAAGATGTCATCTGTGACCATTTCTGCATGATCCAGATCACCTTCAATTGCAGCTTGAACCATTGCTCTTGTGTGAGCGAGATTCATTCGTTTGCCAGTGCCGTAGCCGCCACCAGTCCAGCCTGTGTTTACAAGGAATACCTTTGCACCATGCTCATCAATCTTTTTGCCAAGCATTTCAGCATAAACATGTGCTGGAAGTGGTAAAAATGGTGAGCCGAAGCAAGTAGAGAAGGTCGTTTCTGGTGAAGTGACCCCGCGCTCCGTACCTGCTAGTTTACTTGTGTAACCACTAAGGAAATGGTACATAGCTTGTTCTTTTGTTAAACGGCTGATAGGAGGTAATACACCGAATGCGTCAGCTGTTAGGAATACGATAGCAGATGGATGACCTGCAATGCTAGGTTTTACAATATTGTCGATCATTTCAATTGGGTAAGCTGCACGCGTATTTTCTGTAAAGAATGTATCATCGTAATCTGCTTCACATGTATCGTCATCAAGGACAACATTTTCAAGAACAGAACCAAAACGAATGGCTTTGAAAATTTGTGGCTCCTTTTCTTCACTCAGGTTCACACATTTTGCATAGCAGCCACCTTCAATGTTGAAAACACCTGATCCTGACCAACCATGCTCATCATCACCGATTAATTTACGGTTTGCATTCGCAGAAAGTGTTGTTTTACCTGTACCAGATAATCCGAAGAATAAAGCAACGTCTCCTCCTTGACCCACGTTTGCAGAGCAGTGCATAGAGAGGATATCTTGCTCAGGAAGCAGGTAGTTCATCACAGAGAAAATAGACTTTTTCATTTCTCCAGCATATTCTGTACCTCCGATGAGAATCGTACGTTTTTCAAAGGATACGATGATGAATGTTTCAGAGTTTGTTCCATCTGTTTCAGGATCTGCTTTAAAATGTGGTGCAGATAAAATTGTAAATGGTTTTTCAGCGGATTTTGGTGTTGATGCGTCAGGTCTGATAAAAAGCTGCTTGGCAAATAGATTGTGCCATGCAAATTCGTTGACGACAGTGATTGGCATACGGTATCTTTCATCGGCACCTGCGAAGCCGTCAAATACAAACAGCTCATCTCTTTCCTTTAAGTATGACACAACCTTAGCATGAAGACGGTCAAAGGCTTCTGGTGAGATCGGCTGGTTCACATTACCCCAATCGATTTTATGTTCAGAATTTGCTTCTTTGACGATAAATTTATCTTTAGGCGAGCGCCCAGTGTATGCACCTGTAGTGGCGCGTACAGCACCCGTAGAGGTTAAAGTTCCTTCATTACGTGCGAGAATTTTTTCAACAAGCTTCGGAACAGATAAATTTTGGTGCGTATTTTCTGCTGAAAGTAGTGTTTGTAAATCTTCTTTTAAATCCACTGAGTTCATAAAAAACCCTTCCTTTACCGTTGAATTTGTTTGTTTCGATTAGTATAACACATTGATAATAATAGTCTATACTATTTGAATTATTTTGTGTGTTTTTTTTCATTTTTGCCATAAAAACATGCTTCTTGGTGATACAATTTAAGTAGGTAAAAAAGGGGATAGATAATTCCTTAGAAGCATTGACATCACATGAGGGTATAAGATAAGATATTTTATTGAACGGATACTCTTATCCCGAGCTGGTGGAGGGACAGGCCCAATGAAACCCAGCAACCGGTTTCTGATGAAAAAGTCAGTACAGCAAGCGAGAAACCAAGGTGCTAACCTGATGCAAGGTCATTTAAACCTTGAGCGATAAGAGTGAAAGGCATGTATATCTCAGACCCTTTCCTCACAATGATGGAAATGGTTTTTTTGTTTTTGGGATATCATATGAACAAATTGCCAATAACATCTCTATATAAACGTTTTCATATAATAGGGAACGAGTTCCGTATCATTTTGAAAGGCCTCATCTTGGGATGGTGTGGTCTTGTACAGGAGGAATTAACCATTATGAGTCAAAATCGTCGATTGTTTACTTCAGAGTCAGTTACGGAAGGACATCCAGATAAAATCTGTGATCAAATTTCAGACAGTATTTTAGATGAAATTTTAAAGAAAGACCCTAATGCACGTGTTGCTTGTGAAACTTCTGTTACGACCGGTCTTGTTTTAGTAAGCGGTGAGATTACGACATCTACTTACGTCGATATTCCAAAAACGGTGCGTGACACCATTAAGGAAATTGGCTACACACGTGCGAAATATGGTTTTGATGCGGAAACATGTGCGGTTCTTACATCGATTGATGAGCAGTCTGCTGATATTGCCCAAGGTGTTGACAAAGCACTTGAAGCGCGTGAAGGGACAATGACAGAAGAAGAAATTGATGCAATCGGAGCTGGTGACCAAGGTCTTATGTTCGGTTATGCGAACAATGAAACAGAAGAACTGATGCCTCTTCCAATCTCTCTTGCGCATAAGCTGTCTCTTCGTTTGACTGAAGTACGCAAGGATCAAACACTTGCTTATTTGCGTCCTGATGGAAAAACACAGGTAACTGTTGAATATGATGAAAATAACAAACCTGTGCGTATTGATACCGTCGTCATTTCAACACAGCATGCACCTGAGATGACACTTGAACAAATTCAAAGTGATTTGAAAGAGCATGTCATCAAACATGTGGTTCCAAGTGAATTGATTGATGAGAACACAAAATATTTTATTAACCCAACAGGTCGATTCGTTATCGGTGGGCCACAAGGGGATGCTGGTTTAACTGGTCGTAAAATCATCGTTGATACTTATGGCGGTTATGCTCGTCATGGCGGCGGAGCTTTCTCAGGTAAGGATGCAACGAAAGTAGACCGCTCTGCGGCATACGCAGCTCGTTATGTAGCGAAAAACATTGTGGCTAGCGGTCTTGCAGATTCTTGTGAAGTACAGCTTGCTTATGCAATTGGTGTAGCACAGCCTGTTTCCATTTCCATCGACACATTTGGAACTGGTAAAGCATCTGAAGAAAAATTGATTGAAGTTGTTCGTGCAAACTTTGATCTTAGACCAGCTGGTATTATCAAAATGCTTGATTTACGTCGTCCAATTTATAAACAAACGGCTGCATACGGACACTTTGGTCGTCACGATTTAGATTTACCTTGGGAAAAAACAGATAAAGCAGCTACACTTCGTAAGGAAGCATTAGGAGAATAACATCATAAAAACCGCTTATTTTAAGCGGTTTTCCTTTTGGGGAAATCTGAACGGATTATTTTGTGAAAAAATGACCTCAATGTGAAACGAAAATGAGACAATAACTGTCTAATTATAGGCTTAATATGAAATAACATAACGTGGAGGCAATCATATGTGTGGATTTGTTGGTGTATTTAATCACCTGCCATTGTCCGAAACTGCTGAACAGGAAGAAACAATTAAACAAATGAATCGTCTAATTGTTCACCGTGGTCCGGACGATGAGGGCTATTTTCATGATGAACATGTAGGTTTTGGATTTAGACGTTTAAGTATTATAGATGTTGAAAACGGGAAACAGCCGCTTTCATATGAAGACGAGAACTACTGGATTATTTTTAACGGGGAAATTTATAATTATGTTGAACTAAAAGAAGAGCTTGTGAAAAAAGGTTATACTTTTAAAACAGATTCCGATACAGAAGTGCTCCTTGCCACATACCGTCATTATAAGGAAGAAGCAGCATCTAAGCTTCGTGGAATGTTTGCATTTTTAATTTGGGATAAACAAGCGCAGTTGCTCTATGGGGCAAGAGATCCATTCGGGATCAAACCACTTTACTTTACACAAATAGATGATCAAGTTTACTTTGCATCTGAGCGCAAAAGCTTGATGGCAGTGAACGAAAATATTGCATTTGATCAAACTTCTCTTCAACAATATATGTCCTTTCAATTCGTTCCAGAGCCAAACACATTAGATGAAAAAGTGCACAAAGTAGAGCCGGGACATCAGTTTACACTACGCCCCGGTCAAGATATTCAATTTAAAACTTACTGGAAAGTACAGTTTAAACCAGCTCAAACAGTTGAAAGTCAATTAATTGAAGATGTGCGAGAAGCGATCTATGATTCTGTCAAGGTACATATGAGAAGTGATGTGCCTGTTGGTTCTTTCCTTTCAGGTGGAATTGATTCTTCTTTCATTGTATCTATTGCAAAAGAATTTCACCCAGAGCTTAAAACATTCTCTGTTGGATTCCAGCAGGATGGCTTCAGTGAAGTAGATGTAGCAAAGGAAACGGCTGATAAGTTAGGCCTGCAAAACTTTAGTGCAGTGATCTCACCAGAGGAATATATGAATGAACTGCCGAAAATTGTTTGGCACTTAGATGATCCGCTTGCAGATCCAGCGGCGATTCCACTTTATTTCGTAGCAAAAGAAGCGAAAAAACAAGTAACGGTTGTTTTATCTGGTGAAGGAGCGGACGAGCTGTTTGGGGGGTATAATATTTATCGTGAACCCCTTTCATTAAAACCGTTTGAATCTGTTCCCGCCATGCTGAAAAAACTTCTTCTTCGTATTGCGCGTATCATGCCTGAAGGGATGAAAGGAAAAAGCTTCATCATCCGTGGCTGTACACCTTTAGAAGAGCGTTATATCGGAAATGCAAAAATCTTCGAAGAGCCGGTCAAGAAAAGCTTGTTAAAGCACTATGATCCGAATGTGACATACCGAGACGTGACGAAGAAATATTTCGAAGAAAGTCAAAGCTATAGCGATATCAACAAAATGCAATATGTGGATATTCACACATGGATGCGTGGGGATATCCTGCTAAAAGCAGATAAAATGACGATGGCGAACTCTCTTGAGCTTCGTGTTCCTTTCTTAGATAAGGTTGTGTTTGAAGCTGCTTCGAAAATTCCAGAAGAGCTCAAAACGAAAGACGGCACAACAAAATATTTACTACGCAAAGCGGCTGAAGGCATTGTGCCAGACCATGTATTGCATCGTAAAAAACTTGGTTTCCCAGTTCCGATTCGTCACTGGTTAAAAAATGAAATGAATGAGTGGGCAAAAGACATTATCAAAAATAGCCAAACGGACGAGTATATTAACAAGGAATACGTTTTTGAATTGTTAAATGACCATTGTGCAGGCAAGGCGGATCATAGCCGTAAAATCTGGACAGTGCTTATCTTTATGATTTGGCATAGCATTTATGTGGAACGTAGTATTGATCCAGAGCAGCTAAACCATCAACCTAAAGAAGTCATTTTTAGCTAATAAAAAAGGTTTTCAGCCTAAGCTGAAAACCTTTTTTGGCATGATAGAAAGCAGAAAACAGGGCAAAATAAGAAGCGGAATATAGTTATTGCTTAATATCCTGAAAAAAACATGATAAAGTGAAGATAAGAGCAATGTCACAGTGTGATCAAAGGGATTTATAAAATTGGCCCTTTTCTACATACTCCCTACGGATGCGGTCCATATCTTGGATGTCCTCTTCTGTCAGGGTACGAACGACTTTGGCTGGCCGACCGAAAGCAAGTGTGCCTTTTGGGATGATCTTTCCTTGTGGGACAAGGCTGCCTGCGCCAATAAAGGCACCTTCACCAATTTCCGCCCCATCAAGAATGATCGATCCCATCCCAATGAGCGCATTTTTTCGAATGATCGAGCTATGTAACGTTACTTGGTGTCCAATTGTAGCACCATCTTCGATGAGAAGTGTCTTTCCAGGGCTTTGATGAAGACAAGATAAATCTTGAATGTTCACGTTTTTTCCGATCCTGACGGGAGCTACATCCCCTCTAATGACGGTTTGAAACCAAACACTTGAGTATTCGCCGATCACTACATCACCTGTAATGGTGGCGTTATTTGCAACAAAGACGGTTTCATGAATTTCAGGTTTAAAATGATGATAAGGGTATAGCATTTTTCCTCTTCCTTTCTTAAATACAACATTTTGTGGGGTGTATACTTTGTGGACTTGGCACGCTGAAAGACCAATTGGCACTATCGTCATTGTACATGGTGCAAGTGAATATCATGGCCGCTATAAATGGCTAATTGAAATGTGGCGTAATGCAGGCTACCATGTCGTGATGGGAGATTTGCCTGGACAAGGCACCTCTACACGGGCACGAGGTCATATTCGCTCTTTTCAGGAATACATTGATGTCTTGGATGAGTGGATTGAACATGCCAAATCATTTAAGCTACCGACTTTTTTACTCGGTCATAGTATGGGTGGTTTAGTTTCAATCGAATGGGTTAAGCAGTATACCCATACAAGAATTGATGGACTTATTTTATCATCACCTTGTTTAGGACTGCAATTTAAACCGAAGAAAATGATGGATATTGCATCAAAAGGGCTAAATGTACTTGCCCCTTCTTTTAAAGTGGAGTCCGGGCTTTCGATTGAATTGGCGACGCGGAATCAAGAAGTGATTGAAGCGGATTCAAATGATTCGTTATATGTGACGAAGGTATCTGTCAGATGGTATAGAGAGCTTGTGAAGAATGTAGAGGCAGCGATGCAGCCGACAAATGCTTTTACATCTATTCCGCTTTTGTTGATGCAAGCAGGCGACGACAAAATTGTCGATAAATCGAGAGTGCTGAAATGGTTTAATGGCATTGAATCTTTGAATAAATCATATCGTGAATGGGAAGGTCTGTATCATGAGATTTTCAATGAACCTGAACGAGAAGATGTGTTTAAGGCAGCAAGAGCTTTTACGGATCAATATATTTAATTGTTAGTTAGGGGTGGAGGATTTGTCAGTACCGGAGCGGCCTTTTGCACTGATGACAAAGATATATAAGGATATTTTTCCGCTTGTTCATCAGGAACTGAAGAAATGGCGAGAGCATGCAGAGCAAATTGAAAATCCAGAATTAAAAGCTCAGGCACTCGCAAGTATAACGAGTAAAACATTTCATTGTGAAGGAGGAGGGATCCTTTCACTTTTAGCCGGAGAAGCAAAAGAGACATGTATTGAATTCATTGTAGCGTATCAAACGATTAGTGATTACCTAGACAATTTATGTGACCGTAGTACGTCACTTGATCCGGCCGATTTTGATATGCTACATCAGGCGATGAAGGATGCACTGGATATAGAGGCAGAACTGAAGCCTTATTATCAATTCCGTGAGGATCAGAATGATAGCGGCTACCTTCATGCACTTGTCAGCACGTGTCAAAAGGTTCTCTTGCGCATTGAAAACTATCCCATCATTCGTCCATATTTACAGAGGTTGTGCGAATATTATAGTGATCTGCAAGTACATAAGCACGTGGTGCCACATGAGCGTGTCCCACGTCTTGAAACGTGGTTCCGCCAGTATGAGGAAAGCTTGCCTAAAATGGAGTGGTATGAATTTTCAGCATGTGCTGGCTCTACGCTCGGTATCTTCTGTCTTGTAGCCTACTCTCTTCAGCCAAGTTTTACAAAGGAACAAGCTAGGCAAATTTACGATAGTTACTTTCCTTACATTCAAGGCCTTCATATTTTACTCGATTATTTAATTGATCAAGAAGAGGATGCCCTTGGCGGAGATTTGAATTTTTGTTCTTACTACACATCACATCAGGAAATGATGGAACGCCTACAGCATTTTATTGAAAAAGCAGATGAACAGTTAAAAGGTATTCCACATGAAAATTTCCATAAGCTTATTAATAGAGGCCTGCTTGCTGTTTATTTATCGGACGATAAAGTTACAACACAAAAAGAAATGAACAAACTGGCAAAACGTCTCATCAAAACAAGTGGCAAAACATCGTTTTTTTTCTATATCAATGGCAGGGCCTATCGGACATATCAGAAGATGCCGTGGATCAAAACCTCATAAAAAAAGCTCAAATCCACTTAGGATTTGAGCTTTTTTCGATTGCTACAACAAACGGCGGATCATTTTTGATATTCACATATTGATATGAGAGCACTTGCACGAGCTCATGATCAAGGGACTCACAATAGGCGAGTAGTGCATCTTTTTCAATTTTGCCCTCAGGGTGTCCGTGATAAATAACGAGTATAATGATCCCTTCAGGTTTTAACAAGTGAAGCAGTTGTTTAATTGCTTTAATGGTAGTTTGTGCAGTTGTGGTCACAGATTTGTCTCCACCTGGTAGGTAGCCAAGGTTAAACACCGCGGCTGCAATTTGTCCTTGAAATGATTCAGGGATATAGGTTGACAGCTCTTCGTGACCATCGTGGATTAAGTGGACTTGGGGATAGTGTATTCCAAGTCTATTTTGCGTATGAGCAATGGCTTCTTGCTGGATGTCAAAGGCGTAGACGTGACCATTTTGGCCGACAAGATCTGCAAGAAATATGGTATCGTGTCCGTTTCCCATGGTTGCATCAATAACGACATCGCCTTTTATGCAAGCACGCTCAAGGAGTTCCTTGCTAAAAGGTAACATTCGTTTCAAAATCATCGTGCGACTTCTTCCGCTCTTTTGAACAATTTCCCTTGATAGCTACCACGTCTTTCAAGCTCGCTATTAATTGCATTAAGAACTTCCCATTTATTCACACTCCACATTGGACCCACCATCAATTCAATCGGTCCGTCACCTGTGATGCGGTGAATAATCATTTCAGGCGGTAAAATCTCAAGCTGGTCACAGACAAGTTGTACATACTCTTCTTGGCTTAAAAATTGAAGCTTTCCTTTTTCATATTGTTTCACCATAGGAGTTCCTTTAAGAAGGTGAAGTAAATGAATTTTAATTCCTTGAACATCTAAATCCGCGACAGCCTTCGCTGTTTCCATCATCATGTCGCGATTTTCAAGCGGTAAGCCATTAATAATGTGTGAACACACCCGAATGCCATGTTTTCTTAATTTTTCTACACCTTCAACATAGCACTCATAATCGTGGGCACGGTTAATGAGCATAGCTGTTCGTTCATGCACGGTTTGTAGACCAAGTTCTACCCATAGATATGTCCGTTCATTTAGTTCGGCTAGATATTCGACAACATCATCAGGTAAACAGTCAGGTCTTGTTGCAATGGATAAACCAACAACACCATCAAGGTTCATAACCGTCTCATATTTTTCTCTTAAGACTGAAACGGGAGCATGTGTGTTTGTGTAAGCTTGGAAATACGCCATATACTTTCCATCTTTCCACTTTGTGTGCATGCGGTCTTTAATATCATTAAATTGTGTGACCAGATCATCTGCCCTGTCTCCAGCAAAGTCACCAGAGCCTGCAGCACTACAAAAGGTGCAGCCGCCATGGGCAACAGTGCCATCTCGATTCGGGCAATCAAAGCCACCATCAAGTGCGACTTTAAATACTTTGTGTCCGAAGTGATTCCTCAGATGATAATTCCAAGTGTGATATCGTTTTTCACTATTTGAATATAAAAAAGGGTTATGCTGATCCAAGTCAGTAACCTCCTTACGTAAGAATGGCATCCTAAAATTGTAACAAAAAACGTGACATAGGACAAATGAATCTGTCCAACATTTTCTTTATTGAAATCCATTCAACTTGGTTACAATAGGCGAGAACATAAAAGTTGTAATGGAGGGATCCTAAATGGCAACGAGAAAGTCTATTGATGAATTTATCGAAAAAAGCACAGAGACGCTTGAATTTGCCAGTGAACAGTTTGAATTAAGCTCTCGGCAGGAGCATTATTATGAAGAAGATTTTACAAAGGCTCAGCTCATGCTTGAAGAGACTGTCATTGAATTGGAGAAGCTAAAAGACGTAGCGAACGATCAGCAACGAGAACGTTTAGATAGAGCAAGAGTTCAATTACAAAGTCTTCAAAACCAAATGATTTTAGGCATGTCATATGATTTGGAGTAGAAAGTAGATCCTTACAGAAGGATCTTTTTTTATGTGAAAAAAGGAATTGACTTTTATGGAACTTATGTTTATTGTATTAAGTGTACTATATCAACTAATACACTACATACACTTACGTAAAGAAAGGTGCTTAACCATGATAAAAGGAAAAAAAACGCCCGATATGAAATACATGGTTCTTGCCATTATGATAGCTTGTACATTTTTTTTCGTTCTTGTTTTCATTGGTTTTGAGTTTCAAAAAGATTTTTTACCAAATTAAGGTTCCTTTTATGCTAAAGGATAACGAAATGGTATGACGATAAAAAAGCATAAATGAGGAAAGAAGGGGGCCGAGATGATACAAATCGATCCGAGAAGTGCTGTTCCCATATACGAGCAAATCATTGAGCAATTAAAGATATTGTGCTTAAAAGGCATAGTGAAGCCAGGAGATAAACTGCCATCTGTTCGAGAGCTGGCAACCATTATCATTGCCAACCCTAATACAGTGAGCAAAGCCTATAAAGAATTGGAACGGGAAGGGATTATTGAAACGTTGCGAGGGAGAGGAACGTATGTAACAGAAGGCGCTCAAGCGAAGCTGAATGAAGGGAAGGTCATAGAGATGAAGGAGCAATTAAGGCAACTCATTGTTGAAGCACATTACGCTGGAATTGATATTCATCAATTAAAAGAATGGCTAGAGGAGATTAGCTCAAGTCTGAAGGGAGGAGAAAAAGTTGATTGAAGTCAGAAATGTATCGAAAAAAATAAACGGTCATGAAGTGTTAAAAAATATATCCTTCACAATCGACGAAGGAGAAATCTTTGGTCTGCTCGGCAGAAATGGTTCTGGAAAAACAACATTACTCAGACTCATTCAGCAAATACTCCTTCCAGATCATGGTGAGGTCTATTTTAACAATGTGCTGATTAAAGACCATCCGATGGTGAAGCAAAATATCGTCTTTATGCCAGTAGTGAATCCGTATTTTGATCGGTACAATTATCGACAGCTTGTCCAGCTCTTAAAAAATATTTATCCGAAATTTGATGCAACCTATGCCAATGAATTGGTGAATCGATATGAGATACCAGAGAGAGCAAAATATCGAGAGTTATCGACAGGGTTAAAAAAGCAATTGTCACTCATTCTCAGTTTTGCTATAAAACCAGCCGTCATATTATTGGATGAACCTACAGACGGAATTGATGCGGTTACGAGAAATGATGTCCTTCAGCTTATGGTTGATGAAGTAGCGAAACGAAACACATCCATTTTTATTACATCTCACAGGTTGGAAGATATCGAACGAATGTGTAACAAAATCGGCTTCCTTGAAGGGAATGAGCTGACCAGTGTGATGGATTTGGATGAATTAAAAGGAGAATATATCAAAATTCAGATGGCGTTTGAGGAAGACATGAATATGAGGATAAGAGAAAAAGGCATTGCAGTGTTAGATCATGCAGGCATCTTCTACACAGTACTCATTTCAAAAGCTGAGGAAGAGAAGAAAACGTATTTACAATCGCTTCAGCCTAAAGTGTGGAATGAATTACCTGTAAACTTAGAGGAAGTGTTCATTGCAAAGTTTGGAGGGAAGCGCAGATGGTAAGCCGTCAATTGCTCTTTAAAGAATGGAAGCAAATGGATCTAACGTTCATCTTGGTGATGATAGTCGGTATTTTTGCCACTCCTTTGTCCGTGTTAATGGACTATTCATCCTTTCAAACGTGTTTAAAGGATGTGACGTGTGAGACAGCTTCTTCTCAATTTTCGCTTGATTTTCATACAGATACTTTTATTTCAGTTTCTTGGTCGATCGGGCTGTTATTTGCAATGATGCAGCTCGGAATGGAAAGAAATAAGGGACAATTAGATTTTACGCTATCATTGCCTTTTAGTAGAGCCACGATTTATAATACAAAGTTTTTCTTAGGCGCAGGTATTATTGCGGTGATACATATCGCTTCATTTACTGTCACATATTTTGTGTTGTTAGGGATAAGACCGTCTCATACGTTAGGTTTTAAGAATGAATACATGGCAGCGCTCATTGCATGTTTAATGGTTTATAGTTTGTTCCTTGCTGCAGGGGCATTAACAGGAGGTAGTGTTGCACAGGCTATCGTTGCAATGACGACAGCGATTTTACCTTTTTTAATGATTGGCTTGCCGCTTGCTAACCTTGATATTGTGTTTAAATTCAGAGACTATATTGAAACATATGCTTTAGAAAATATGCTAAGCGTACTATCTCCGTTAATGTACTTAACAAATGAGAACCCATTACTTCATGATTCTGTTTTATTGACTCATGAGCAATTTATTATCCCTTGCATCATGTTCATTTTATTTTATTTGATCGGATTATTGGGCTTTTTGAATCATCCTGTTGAACGCAATGGACGTTTCTTCTTGTATTCAAAGCTTGATCGTCCTATTCAAATCATTGTCATTATTCTAGGGGTGCTAGGATTTGGTTGGATTGGATATTCTTCGAATTCTTCGATGTTTGGGTATTTAATCGGCATGATCATCGGAGGAATCATCGGCATTTTGATCAGTTATTTCTTAATATATCGAAAAAGATAAATAGACAAGAGAGGAGCATACACATGATTGAAATTAAACAGTTAGATCATATTTTTAAAATTGGAAAAAAGGGCAGGGAAAATGAGATTCCTGTGTTAAAAGAGATTAGCCTTACGGTCAAACGAGGTGAGATCGCCTGTATTGTTGGTCGAAGTGGATCAGGGAAGTCAACACTTTTGAACTTAATATCAGGCTATATTACACCGACAAAAGGTCAGATCATCATTGATGGGACTGATGTCACAGCGTTCAATGAAAAGCAGTGGGCAGATTTTCGCTTGGATCATTTCGGCTTTATTTTTCAAAGCTTTCAATTAATCGGTAGTTTAACAACGTTTGAAAATATTGAGCTACCACTGACGTTAAAGGGTGTCAAACCATCTGAACGAAAAGCGAAAGTAAGTGAAATGCTTAAACGTGTTGGTTTAGAGCAACATGCTGGTCATTATCCAAATGAACTGTCTGGTGGACAGCAGCAGCGTGTCAGTATTGCCCGAGCGCTTATTTTAAATCCTTCTATTATATTGGCTGATGAACCGACAGGCAGTCTAGACTCAGAAACAGAAGGAGAAATTCTTCAATTCATTCAACAACTCAATCGTGAAAAAGGAATTACATTTGTCATCATTACACATGACGACGAAGTCGCCTCAATTGCGGAAACAACGTTCCAGCTCCATGATGGCGTTTTAAAGGAAGGAGTGCGTTCCAGTGAAGTTTAGAGATCAAGTGAAGTTTATTCGTCGAAATATGAAAAAAAATAAATTGCGTGTCTTTATGACCATCCTCGCTACAACGATGGCATGCTCATTCTTAATTGTGCTTGCATCTGTTGGTTTTGGGTTGCAGAAATCCGCTCAAGATGAAATCATGAGTCAGCAAATCATTACTGAAATCCAAGTGTTTGGAAAAGAAAAAGGGGACGTGAACGTTTCCGATCTTAAAAAATATGCTCATGTGAAATCAGTCGTTTCAAGGGCAGAATTGTATTCTCTTGTTAAGGCTGAGCTTGGCAAGCGATCAAATGAACAAGGAGTTACGTTTACAGATATGAAAGCAGAGCAGAAGGCTGGCCTTGAACTGGATCGTGGGAAAATCCCGACCTCTGCAAATGAAATTGTCGTTGGCTATCATTTTGCAGATGGCTTATGGACTGAAAAAGAACGAAAAGTCTATGATAAGGCAATAGAGAATGAGACAAACGATGAAGAGGTTGAAGAACCAAAAGGATATACAAAAGATATTTTGAACAAAGTTGTTCAAATCACTGTACCGGAATATAATGATGAAAACGAAATCGTCAAAGAAAAAACGTTTGATTTTAGAGTAGTCGGTGTCTTGAAAAAGCCGAATACCGAATGGAGAGAAGATGCCAGCGTCTTGATTAGCAATGCGTATCAAAAAGAATTTGCCAAAGTCATTGATATGTCTAAAGATAGCGGGAATTTAGAGCGCTCCGTTGCTGTCTATGCTGATAAATTTGACAATGTTGGTGCACTTACAGATAAGCTAACCGATGACGGATATCAAGTAATTTCTGTAACAAATCAATTAGAAGGCATGGACATGTTCTTTACAGCCTTTAAAATTGGTCTTATCTTTGTCGGCTGTATTGCTGTCATCATTTCTGCAATTGGTATTTTTAATACAATGACCATGGCTGTAACAGAAAGAACGCAAGAAATCGGGATTATGAAAGCCATTGGCGCCAATCCATCCATCATCAAGCGAATGTTCTTAATGGAAAGTGCCTACATTGGTATCATCGGTTCTGTGATTGGGGTTATCATTTCATATATTGTGAGTTTCGGAGTCAATCTCATCATTCCAGCTATTCTGTCTTCAATGTCAGAAGGAAGAGCATCCTCTGAGGAACTGTCAATCACGTTCTCTTACATTCCATTAAGTCTTGTCATTACTGCAACAGTGATCAGCGCAGGTGTTGCCATATTATCTGGCTTAAACCCTGCACGTAAAGCAACAAAAACCAATGTCCTGACTGCATTAAGAAGGGAAATATAAAACGTGAACGCACAAGGTGTAGGCTTTGTGCGTTTTCTTCATTTCTCGAAAAATAATGGGGAAAGAAAAACATCCAGCATTCAGCTGGATGTTTATTACTTTGGTGCACGATAGCCTGCCCTTTCGGCATCTTTGACGGAACAAAAATATTGCGTGACATTTTTGGTTCGTGAATAATATCTGCTGCTTGGCGTGTGATAGATTCCATTGACACTGCCTTTGATGTTACAGGCGGTGGATTCTTTTTTTGTCTCTTTTTGAGATTCGTGACCGCCCGTATTTGTTCCATTATCTTTAGGTGCTGAGCCGTTTGCTGCACTTGCTGTATCTTGATGTTTATTGCTTTGTGCAGACTGTTGTTTTATTTTTTGATTCTCTTTTTTTAATGCTTCATTGTTAGTGGTTAGCTTGTCTATTTTCTTCTGAAGCTTTTCAATCGTTTGTTGCTGTTCTTTGGCAGTTATCTGTTCTTTCGTCATTTTTTCTAATTTGTTTGTTAACTCTTTCTTTTCTTTAGCTGTTTTCTCTAATTCAGAAGAGAGGTCTTTCTTTTCTTCTTCTAAACTAATGATCTGAGATTTTAGCTGTTTCTGTTCTTTTAAGAGCTCCTGAGTCGATGGATCAGCTTGAGCTTTAGGTGTGTCTGTTTCAATAAAAGGAACAGAGATGCCAAAGAATAGGATGCCAATGATCAGCAGCGGAAAGAAGATATTTTTTGAGAATGCTGTATGTTTGTTATTGATTTTTTGTATGGAAAAATAAAGAATATATCCGATTGCGCAAATGAAACATAAAATACCGATTAAAAGAATGGATTCCATATGATAATTCCTCCAAAATCGCTTTTTATGTTCATCATACCCTATTTTTCCAGTTGGTGGGAAGGTAGTTGCATAAAAAAACCCTGTTTACACAGGGTTTTCCGTTAAAGGCAATCTTTTAATCGCTTCTTTCATGGTTAAAAAAGTTATTGTATTGTTAAAATCAGCATCTAAGTCTTTCATTTTCATCGCGAGCTGTGGCTTCACACCTGTAATAATTAGCTCGGTACCTGTTAGGTTTAAGAGATGATGTAGTTTGAAGATACGATCAGCGACTGATTCGTCGACATCAATTAAACCAGAAAAATCAATGATTAAATAATCATCCTTTGAATGAGCTAAAATCGTTGTTAGCTTTGCAACGATAGAGTCAAACCTTTCTTCTGTGAGTTTTCCGATGAGTGGAAGAGCGGATACACCATTTTTAATTGGAACAATTGGCGTTGAAAGTGAGGTGACTTCTTTTAAGGAATCTTCAAGAAGCTGTTCGTATTCCTTTTGTTGTGTAATATCCTTTTGAAAGCCAACAAAAAACGTTTTGTCTTCTTGTTCGATGTATAATGGATCAATATTGAGTTCATTCCAGAAAAAGGTGCCATCTTTTTTATAATTTTGTAGCTGTGCGGTAATAGGTGTCTTGTTTTGAATACCTTGGCGGATGTGGTCAAGCTGCGTTTGATCAGTGTCTTTCCCTTGAAGGAAACGGCAATTTCGTCCGAGGATTTCCTCTGATGTGTAACCAGTCATATTCGTAAATCCATGATTGACATAAACGATAGGGTTGTCCTCTAAAGAAGGGTCTGTAATGACAACACCGATACGTGCATGATCCAGGGCCTTTTTGATAAGATCGAGCTGCTTTTGCAGTCCGAAGATGTTAGAGCCGACCATATTACCCTCCTTTGACAATTCATCAAGTGTCACTGACCGTTATCAGTTCATTTATAACGTAACATAACATATGTTCTGTTTCAATCATATCCATTTGTTTATTAAATTTGTCATCATAGTTTGTCCTCCATTAGAATAGAATAAGTAAGAATGTTTTTTTATTTCA
This sequence comes from Bacillus sp. NPDC077027, assembly GCF_050269555.1. Taxonomy (NCBI): domain Bacteria; kingdom Bacillati; phylum Bacillota; class Bacilli; order Caryophanales; family Bacillaceae; genus Bacillus; species Bacillus sp. NPDC077027. The sequence continues at coordinate 44,832 of NZ_JBNNIO010000001.1, forward strand.
AAAAGAAGGAATGATTTGATCTAAATTCATCATATGACAAAAATAGTTAATATGGATTACGTGAAAATGATTCCAATGCATCAAGATTACTGCTAGGTCATTCACATATAATGGAAGAAACAAGCTTTTTTTCTTCGTTAGAGAGAATAGACCTTTTGCACGTATGATCACGAAACAGCAGAATGACATTACAGGGGGCTGGACAGCCTGAAGTCGCTTTACTACTCTAAGGGCTTTAGGAAGGTGATGAAAATGCTGCAACAAGTCATTATTGCTTGTGCTATTGGAGGGGTCATGGGCATTCTCGGACACGTAAAGAAAAAAGGCAGGCTTGAGAAGCCCAGAATGACGAAAAAGTTTATCTACCTAGGTTTTATTGAAGACTGGCTAGTCGGTATGATTGCCGCTACACTGCTTGTGTTATCTTCAAATCCAGATTCAAGTCTACACCTTGTTATATTATCAATCATTTCAGGTTACGGAGGAGAAGCAGTTCTGCGAAGTTTTGACTTTGTTAGAGACCAGCGTTCACAGAATGCAGACTCCAACCGTCACAACGGATCTCCACATGAATAACATCCTCTACTTAGCCCTAGTCTAGGGCACATTCCCATTGTATACAAACCCGCTTGCACTTATGATCATAATTCTATAAAATACTACTTAGATGACGGTTACGATAAGAACAGTGAAGAGGAGTAGTAAGAAAGCAGTATTTGTGTTTAGAGAATTGACGGCTGGTGAAAGTCAATCACATCTGCTTCTGAACTCGCCTCAGAGTTGCAGTTGCGTTAAAGCTTCTGTCGCATGTCTGCGTTAAAGATATTAAGTGAGCGTATGATCTTGAGAATACGCTAACAAGGGTGGTACCGCGGGAAACAAAAATCTCTCGTCCCTTTTTAGGGATGAGGGTTTTTTGTTGATTTTAGAATAATCTGAAATCTTATTTTCGGGCACTCAAGCAGCAGATAAAGCCGTACATATTAAAGGAGGTTTTTCACATTGAGTTTTCAGCATCGGGAAATTGAAAAGAAATGGCAACAATACTGGCTTGAGCAAAAAACGTTTGCCACTTCTGATTCAGAGGAGAAGCCAAAATTTTATGCGCTTGACATGTTCCCATATCCATCAGGAGCTGGCCTTCACGTAGGCCACCCAGAGGGCTATACAGCAACTGATATCTTATCACGCATGAAGCGTATGCAAGGGTACGATGTTCTTCATCCAATGGGATGGGATGCTTTTGGACTTCCAGCAGAGCAGTATGCCTTAGATACAGGAAACGACCCTGCGGTATTTACTGAAGAGAATATCAACAATTTCCGTCGCCAAATTCAATCTCTTGGCTTCTCATATGATTGGGATAGAGAAATTAATACGACGGATCCAACCTATTACAAATGGACACAGTGGATATTCTTGAAGTTATATGAAAAAGGGCTTGCTTATATTGATGAGGTGCCAGTTAACTGGTGTCCTGCACTTGGAACAGTTCTTGCAAATGAGGAAGTCATTGATGGAAAAAGTGAGCGCGGAGGTCACCCTGTTGAAAGACGTCCAATGAAGCAATGGATGCTTAAAATTACGGCATATGCGGATCGACTTTTGGAAGACTTAGAAGAAATTGATTGGCCAGAGAGCATTAAAGATATGCAGCGTAACTGGATTGGACGTTCTGAAGGGGCACATGTACATTTCAAAGTGGATGGACATGATAAAGAATTTACCGTTTTTACAACGAGACCAGATACTTTGTTTGGTGCAACATATGCTGTTCTTGCTCCAGAGCATGCACTTGTTGAACAAATTACAACAGCCGAGCAAAAGAATGCTGTTGATGCATATATACAAGACATTCAATCAAAAAGTGATTTAGAACGAACAGATCTTGCCAAAACGAAAACGGGTATTTTCACAGGCGCATATGCAATAAATCCAATGAATGGTGAAAAAATGCCAATCTGGATTGCTGACTATGTACTTGCCACTTACGGCACAGGCGCCATTATGGCAGTTCCAGCTCATGATGTGCGTGACTATGAATTTGCCAAAGCATTTGATCTGCCTATTAAAGAAGTGGTTGAAGGTGGAGATGTTGCAAAAGAAGCCTACACTGGTGATGGCAAACACATCAACTCTGATTTCTTAAATGGATTAGGCAAAGAAGAAGCAATCGAAAAGACGATTAAATGGCTAGAAGACAACGAAAAAGGTGAAAAGAAAGTCACATATCGTCTAAGAGATTGGTTGTTCAGCCGTCAGCGTTACTGGGGTGAGCCGATTCCGATTATTCATTGGGAGGACGGTACTTCTACTGCTGTGCCAGAAGAAGAGCTTCCACTTATCCTGCCAAAGACAACAGAAATCAAACCAAGTGGAACAGGTGAATCACCACTTGCTAATATACAAGATTGGGTAGAAGTGAATGATCCGATCACAGGGAAGAAAGGACGCCGAGAAACCAATACAATGCCACAATGGGCAGGTAGCTGCTGGTATTTCTTGCGTTATATTGATCCACATAATACAGAAGCACTCGCGTCACCAGAAAAGTTGGAAAAATGGCTTCCTGTTGATGTGTATATTGGTGGAGCAGAGCATGCAGTTCTTCACCTTCTCTATGCACGCTTCTGGCATAAATTCCTGTATGACATCGGAGTTGTTCCAACGAAAGAGCCGTTTTTGAAATTGTTTAACCAAGGTATGATTCTTGGTGAAAATAATGAAAAAATGAGTAAATCAAAAGGGAATGTTGTCAACCCTGATGACATCGTTGAATCGCATGGCGCAGATACATTGAGACTGTATGAAATGTTCATGGGGCCGCTAGATGCATCGATTGCATGGTCAGAAACAGGACTTGATGGTGCACGACGTTTCCTTGATCGTGTATGGCGCTTATTTACGAATGAAGAGGGAATGCTAAGTGGCAAAATCACTGAACAAACAGGCGGTTCACTTGAGCGCAGTTATCATGAAACGGTGATGAAGGTAACAGATCATTATGAAGGCTTACGCTTCAATACGGGCATTTCACAGCTGATGGTTTTCATTAACGATGCGTATAAGGCCGATCATTTGCCGAAGGAATATGCGGAAGGTTTTGTGAAACTACTGTCACCAATTGCACCACACCTTGCTGAGGAGTTATGGTACAAGCTTGGACATGAAGGAACAGTTTCATATGAAGCTTGGCCACAATACGATGAGTCAAAGCTTATCGACGATGAAGTGGAAATTGTGGTTCAACTAAATGGAAAAGTGAAAGCAAAATTAATGGTTCCTGCTGATTCTACAAAAGAACAATTAGAAGATATCGCAAAAAATGATGAAAGAGTCAAAGAACAGCTAGAAGGAAAAACAATTCGAAAGGTCATTGCAGTTCCTGGAAAGCTTGTGAATATTGTGGCTAATTAACCAACATCCATCGGTTTTTATACCGATGGATGTTTTTATTTCCCGGGACATATTTTTGTCGAAAACAAGGGGATTGATTGTGCGATCTCGTATTTTTAAGGAATAAGAAAATGAGGAGTGACTGCAATGGAACAAGAAAACAAAAGGGAAACACTATTCAGCTTGTTAGGAGAAACCCCTGAACGTAATCCAGTTGAGGCATATACTTTAAAAATTGAAGAACGTGAGTCTTATATGTTAGAAACACTCATTTTATATGTAAATGGGGAAGAAGAGGTTCCTGCTTATTTTGTCAAACCAAAGGATACAGTGAAGAAAAGACCAGTTGTGTTATTCCAACATTCACACGGAGGAAACTATGAACGTGGAAAGAAAGAATTAATTGAAGGAGCACCTTATTTGCAAACGCCTTCATATGCGAAAGAACTTACAATGAAAGGCTATAGTGTGCTTGCAATAGACCACTGGGGGTTTGGTGAAAGAAGAGGGAGGACAGAGAGTGAAATTTTTAAGGAAATGCTTTTAACGGGTAGAGTCATGTGGGGAATGATGTTATACGACAGCATTCGTGCGATTGACTATTTGTATACGAGACAGGATGTTCTTACTGAACGATTAGCAGTTCTAGGTATGTCCATGGGGGGATTGCTTTCTTGGTGGACTGCGGCACTTGATGAGCGGGTCAGTGTGTGTATAGATCTTTGCGCCCAAGTAGATCATCATACATTAATTGAAACGAAAAACCTTGATCGCCATAGTTTTTATTACTATGTCCCATGCCTTGCGAAGCATTTTACAGCGGCAGATATTCAATCACTCATTTTTCCAAGGGCACATTTAAGTTTGGTTGGTACTCTTGATCGATTAACTCCAGAGATAGGAGTCAATCGCATTCATCAAGCTCTAAACGCAGTCTATCAGACAGCTTCTTCCAAAGAAAGGTATCAGTTAATAGGGCTGAATGCAGGGCATTTTGAAACAGCTTCGATGCGTCACGAAGTTACACGTTTTTTGAAAAAATGGCTGTAATGAAAAAGGTGCCTGGACATACTACGCCAAAAGGAGGATATGTATGAAAAAAATAACGATCATTGGCGGTTGTGGTGTGATTGGGCGTCTTTTAACAGAGGGATTGTCGAAGGAGTATGACATCACAATTATTGATATGTCCACCTGTCATCTAGACGTAAAGTATCAGCAAGCAGACGCAACAGATGAAAAAGCTCTTCTTCATGCCATTCCGAACGATACAGATGTACTCATTCATTTATTAAATATGAAATTGAAACATGATGTGATGGATGGGGAGGAATTTATGAAAATGAATGATGTGTTTTTAAAAAGCACTTATTATATGTATCGTGCAGCAAGTGAATTAGGCATTCAAAAGGTCATTTTTGCTAGCAGTAACCATGTAACGGATCGTTATGAGAAGGATGGCCATTCGTTATTAAGAAGAGAGATTACAACAGAGGATGTCCCATCATCCAAAAGTGTATATGGCATTTTAAAATTTGCATCAGAGCAGCTAGGGTATTTATTTCATGAGCGTGAACATATATCTGTCATTAATTTAAGAATTGGTACGGTTGTGACAGATGAACTAGATGAATTGCATGAAAAGGACAGAACGAAAAGGACCTTGCTTTCCCATGAGGATTTGCTTGCAATAACAAAGGCTGCGATTGAATCAGAAGTTCTTTTTGGTACTTATTACGCAGTGTCAGATAATTTAAATAAACCTTGGTCAACAGAAAAGGCTAAACGAGAGCTAGGCTATGCTCCATATAAAAGCACAGATGAATTACTTGAAGAACATGATGAGACATAAGATATAATCATCACATTAGCAGATGATCTTTTTCTATTTTTTATACATGACAAAGACAATAGTGGCGGGTTTTTTACTTGACTCTGTAAAGATGATTATAGACGCTTTCTTTTCCTTTTTGATACATTTTAGTCACGATATCGTCAAAGGCTGCAGCTCATTTTAAGACAAAATGATAACGCTTTCAATGAAAGGGCGTGATGAACATAGATCGTTCAATTAAAGGCCGATTGTTCAGTATTTTCAATTACACATTTTTATTATTGTTCGCATTAATATGCGTACTCCCGTTCATCCATGTCATAGCAGCTTCCTTTGCAACGGTGGAAGAGGTGATCTCAAAGAAATTTATTTTGTTTCCCACCACGTTTTCGTTAGAGGCTTATGAATATATTTTCTCTACAGATATTATCTACCGCAGTTTGCTTGTCTCTATTTTTGTCACACTTGTCGGGACGTCAGTTAGTATGTTTTTATCCTCTTTAATGGCATACGGGTTGTCACGTCAAGAATTAAAAGGACGGAGAACACTCATGTTTCTCGTCGTGTTTACGATGCTATTTAGCGGTGGGATGATACCGACTTTTATCGTCGTCAAAACATTAGGGTTGCTTGATTCGTATTGGTCATTAATTTTGCCAGTAGCAATCAATGCGTTTAATTTGATCATTTTGAAGAACTTCTTTCAAAATATCCCTCCAAGCTTGGAGGAATCTGCAAAGATGGACGGATGTAACGACCTTGGCATTTTCTTTAAAATTGTCCTGCCGCTGTCCTTGCCAGCTATTGCGACTATTTCTTTGTTTTATGCTGTGACGTATTGGAATACGTATATGACAGCTATTCTGTATTTAAACGATTCGGTCAAGTGGCCAATTCAAGTGTTGCTTAGGCAAATTGTTATTGTTTCAAGCGGGATGCAGGGAGATATGTCAGACATGGGGTCATCAACACCGCCGCCAGATCAAACGATTAAAATGGCTGTAATTGTCGTCGCAACCATTCCAGTACTGCTCGTCTATCCATTTATTCAAAAACACTTCAACAAAGGGGCACTTCTCGGCTCTGTAAAGGGATAAAAAATTGGAACAACGGAGGGATCTTATGGGGAGAAAGAAGGTATGGCTGATTGCCATTGTACTGTTATTTGCAGCAAGTGGTATTTTGTCAGCATGTTCAAGTAAAGGGGCAAGCTCATCAAATGAAAAGGTTGATTTGGATAAGAAAGTGAAGCTCACGTGGATGGCCATCTTGTATCATCAACAGCCACCAAAGGACAACGTTATAAGTGAGATTGAGAAATTGACAAATACAGAACTTGATATTACATGGGTGCCAGATGCAGTGAAGGAAGATCGTCTGAACTCAGCATTAGCAGCTGGAAACCTACCGCAAATTGTGACGATTCAGGATATTAAAAACTCATCTGCAATCAATGCGTTCAGATCAGGTATGTTCTGGGAAATTGGATCGTACTTAAAGGATTATCCAAATTTAAGTAAGATGAACGAACTGATCAACAAAAACGCCTCTATAGATGGCAAACTGTATGGAATTTATAGAGAGAGACCTCTTTCAAGACAAGGGATTGTCATTCGGAAGGATTGGCTTGAAAATTTAAATTTGGATACGCCCGAAACGTTGGATGATTTATACGAAGTAGCGAAAGCATTTACTGAGAAAGATCCTGATCAAAATGGGAAAAGTGATACGATTGGTTTTACAGATCGCAATGACTTAATCTACGGTGCATTTAAAACCCTTGGATCCTATGAAGGGATGCCAACAGATTGGAAAGAAGAAGGTGGCAAGTTCACGCCAGACTTTATGACAGATGAATATATGAACACAATGAAATATATGAAAAAGCTTCGTGATCATGGCTATATCAACAAGGATTTCCCAGTCACAAGTAAAACACAACAACAAGAGCTATTTTCTCAAGGAAAAGCTGGAATTTATGTTGGAAACATGGTGGATGCTATTAATTTAAGAGATGATGCAACTGACAAAAAAATGGACGTTGATATTATTAACCGAATCAAAGGTTCAGATGGGAAGGAACGTGTGTGGGCATCAGGTGGTCATAATGGGATTTTTGCCTTCCCGAAAACAAGTGTCAAATCAGAAGCGGAGTTGAAGAGAATTCTTGCTTTCTTTGACCGCATTGCAGAAGAAGATGTTTATGGGCTCATGACGTATGGGGTTGATGGCAAGCATTATACCAAAGGGGATGACAAGACATTTGTTCGAGAAGAAAGCCAATTGAAGGCATGGCAAACAGATGTACAGCCACTCGTTAGTCTTGTTGGTATTGAAAAGCGCTATCTAAAAAATAAAGGTGACCCAGTTCGAACAAAATATGAAGAGCTAGAAGAGGATAACAAGAACATCATTGTAGCGAATCCTGCTGAAAGTCTGTACTCAGAAACAGCATCAGAGCGAGGGGATGAGCTCAAGAAAATTGTCGATGACGCCACCTATAAATTCATTCTTGGCGACATCAATGAAGCCCAGTTTAAGAAAGATGTAGAGAAGTGGAAATCAAATGGCGGAAACAAAATCATTGAAGAGTATGAGGCTTCGTTTAAGAAATCAAATTAAAGAAACACCCCGCTCCTAAATAGAGAGTGGGGTCTTCTATGTTAAAAATCAAAATGATCTGGGTCCGGTCCAATGCGTTTATTTTCATTTAAAGCTGATAGACGCTTCATATCCTCAATGGAAAGTTCAAAATCAAAAATATCAGCATTTTCCTTTAGGCGATGAGGTTTTGTTGATTTTGGAATGGTGATAACATCATGTTGAACATCCCAACGTAAGATGATTTGAGCAGGTGTTTTTCCATATGTTTCAGCAAGCTCCATCAAAAGCGGATGCTTCAAAAGCTCCCCCTGCATAAGCGGTGACCAGGCTTCCATTTGAATTCCATGATCTTTTAGAAAGGTGCGGACTTTTTCCTGTGTAAGTTTTGGATGGTACTCGACTTGATTGACGGCTGGCACGACTTTTGCCACTTTGAACAATTCATCCAAATGATGTGTTTGGAAGTTGCTCACACCAATGGCCCTTACTTTTCCTTGTTCATAAAGAAATTCAAGTGCACGCCAAGCATCTTTGTACTTTTCTTCTACTGGCCAGTGGATTAAATAAAGATCAAGATAATCAAGCTGAAGTTTTTTTAAGCTTTCTTCATAAGCAGAAATGGTTGTTTCATAGCCTAAGTCTGCATTCCATACTTTCGATGTAACAAAGAGATCTTCGCGGCGCATGCCAGCCTCTTTAAGACCAAGCTGTATCCCTTTTCCAACGCTTTCTTCATTTCCATAAATCGATGCAGTATCAATACTGCGGTAGCCTAGTGTGATGGCGGTTTTTACCACTTCAATTAATTCTTCTCCGTTCTCAATTTGGAAGACACCAAGACCGAAGCCTGGCATTTTGACGCCATTATTTAATGTTTTTGTACTTTGTAAGTTTTTCATATACAACGCTCCTTTATGGTGTTTACTGTGTGTTGTTTTGATTGGTCTTGTTTCTCAAGGTTTAGGCTGATCAAGGTGAGTATGGCAGCAAACAGTACCATGATTCCGCCAACCCATGCTGTATGAACGAGTCCTAATGTGTCTGTGACGATGCCGCCAAGGAATGAACCAACGGCAATGCCTGCATTAAAGGCAGCGATATTGAGTGCTGAAGCTACATCAACAGCCCCTGGCGTATAGCGCTCTGCTAAATCAACGACTGCTACTTGCAGTCCTGGAACATTCATGAAAGCGAATAATCCCATTAGCATCATTGTGACGATACCAGCCCACTGTATGTGAGCAGTAAAGGTGAGTAAAAACAATACGATGCTCTGAATGATAAACATATATAAAAGTGCACGAATTGGTTGTTGATTGGATAACTTCCCGCCTATCATATTTCCTACAGCGATGGTGATTCCGTATAAAAGCAGCATGATAGAAACTGTTTCAGTTTTTAAGCCAGTTACCTCCTGTAGCAATGGTGATAAATATGTGAACACAACAAAGGTTCCTCCATAACCAGTAGCAGTGATAACAAAGAGTAAAAGAATTCGCTTCGTTTTTAGCAGTGCGGCCTGATCACGGATGGTTGTTTTTGCTCCTTTTTTTAAATGTGATGGAACAAGGAAGCGATTGGAAATGAACGCAATGAGTCCGATGACCACAATGACACCAAAAGATGTACGCCAACCGAATTGATTTCCAAGGAATGTGCCAAACGGTACACCTGTTACCGTAGCTACTGTTAAACCAGTGAACATAAATGCAATGGCACTTGCACGTTTTTCTTTTCGTACAAGGCTTGCGGCAATTGTTGAGCCAATGGACATAAATACCCCATGTGCCAAAGCAGAGATGATTCGACCAGCCAATAGAACTTCGAATGATGGAGCGACAGCAGCTAGTGTATTACCTAACATAAACACGAGCATAATGAGCAAAAGCAGTGTCTTCCTTTTCAAAGAAGAGGCAAGGGAAGTCAGGATCGGCGCACCAAATGTGACGCCAAGTGCATACAAGGAGACAGTCCATCCAGCTTGACTAATACTCACACCGAAATCCTCTGCAATCATTGGTAGAAGACCGACGCTAATAAATTCAGTGGTTCCTATGGCGAATGCACTAATTGCAAGCGCTAGAAGTGCAAATGTATTTTTGTGCTGATTCAAATAAATCACTTCCTTCTTTAGATCAATCTTGTAGACGAATCCGATCGGCAAGAGTTATTATCTAACATAGCGCTCAGAAAAAAAAGTACGTACTTTTTTGTAATCTAGGTACTAAAAAGTACCTGTCGAATCAAAAGGAGTGAGAGGATAAATGGAAAAGAAAAAGTATAATATCTCAGTTGAAGCGACACTTGAGGTCATAGGAGGCAAGTGGAAGTGTGTGATTTTATGCCATTTGACTCATGGAAAAAAGCGGACGAGTGAATTGAAGCGTCTGATGCCAAATATTACACAGAAAATGCTGACACAGCAGTTAAGAGAACTTGAAAGCGATGGTGTCATTCACCGTATTGTATATGAACAAGTACCGCCAAAAGTGGAATATGAGCTAAGTGAATATGGAAAGTCATTGGAAGTTATTTTACAAGCACTTTGTGATTGGGGAGCAGTTCATATTGAAAAAGTATATGGAGAGCCCCTATCTGTTTTAGAGGACAGTATTTTAAACGAACAGTTTAAATAAAAAACACTCGCTTCTATATGCAGAAGCGGGTGTTTTGGTTATGTTCATTTTTTCTGTTCACGGTATTTTCCAGGTGTTGTCCCTTCAAGTTTTTTAAAGGATCGGATGAAATTTTGCGGATTTTTGTATTTCAGTTTCTCAGAAATTTCTTTTACGGACATCTCGGTTTCCACTAGCCAGTTTTTTGCGACATGATGTCTGTAGGATGAGAGATATTCACTAAAGGAAATATCCATTTCTTTTCTAAAAATACTGCTCAAATAATTTGGATTGTAATGAAGTCTTGATGCAATTTCATCTAGTGTTAAATCTGAATCAAATTCTTGATGAATGATGTGGATAATTTTTTCAGAGATATTTTTGTATTGTGAATCCTCTCTTGCACCGAGCTGCTCAATGATAGGGGTAATGATCTCATTTTTTAACCACGCTTCGGTATCTTCAAATGTTTTTAATTCAAAAATCGAGTCATATAGCATTTTGTTTTCTTCTACTTCAAAGAGCTCGATCCCAAGTAAATGCATGAGCTCGATTAAGTTGTTGAGAAAACGGGCAAGGGCTATATGATATTCATGTGGGCCAGCATTTTTAGAGAAAATGGATTGTAATAATACATGTAAGTAATGATCTGCTTTCCCTTGGTCTCCTGCTTTTATCGCATCAAATAAGTCATGCTGAAGCTGTTTTGGAAAATGGGTTTTAAACTTCTTATCAGATTGTATGTTTTTATAAAAGATAATCGACTTCTTCTCAGCTTTGAGTCTATATTTTAAAGCTTCACTGCCTTCTATATAGGCATGTTTTGCCATCGTTAGCTCAGTAAATGGAAGGCTGATTCCGATACTGATGGATAGACCAAGCTCATCCTCTACTCGCTGTTGAATGGTTTCGGATAATTGATTTAAATATTCTGTGAATTCTTCTTCTGACATTGACTGATTTAAAACAATGGTGGCTTGATGCTGGTTTACAACAGTAGGTTGTAAATGCTGCTTTTCTGGAATGATCTGTTCAATTAGACCGTTAATAGCAAATAGAAGCAAATCGGCATCTTTTTTCTCATATTGTGTTCCTTTTAATGTATCAATTTGAATAACAAATATCGCAAGACTTGCCCAGTTGCTATGGAAGCCAAGACTGTGAAATCGGTTGTATACCTCTTCTTCAGATAGCTTTCCAAGAAGTAGTCGCACCATGAAATATTGCTGAAGGTGTGTGACTTGCTGTTCCACCCGTTCTTCTAAGTCATGATTTTCCTCTTTTATTTGTTTGATGCTTGACTCGATTAATTCAAATTCATTTTGATACGGCTGTTTGTGTAAAATGGATTCATTCCGGGCAAAGGACTCATATAGCAAACGAATCGGTTTGTAGAAATGGCGTGAGCCGAACCAAGAGAACAATAATGAAAGCGCTAACAAAAAGAAGCAAATAATAAAGGTGATCCACCCAATTGATTTCGTTTGTTGTTTTAGTTCTGGTATGGAAACAAAGGATAAGTAAGTCCACTCATTGTAATCGGATTTTTGAAATGTGATTTTATAATTAAGCTGATCCAACTTCATTTCAAATTGTCCCGCTTTTTGCTCAAGCGGTAATACATGTTGTACAAAGTTTTGATCTTTAAAGGATTTGCCGATTTTATTTTTGTTATTATGCAGGATGACCGTTCCATTCGTATCGATGACAAACATGCTATCAGATTGAGAGAAGTCTGGCATTTTTTCAGCTAGAATACAGCTTGGAATGCTTGCTACAGCAATGCCTTTTTTCTGAACGCTGTTCATTGGTAACTGTTTAATTAAATTCAAGTTGTATTGGCAAGAGGCAGATTTGCCTTCTTTGGTTGCTACGAGTGGGTTGTTTTCTTCAAGAGCCCAACTAGAATGACTTGGGATATTTATGTATCTTTTTAATGATTGTTCCTGTTCTCCAGTCGTTAAGTGATATAGACCGGAGTTGTTCATATACCAGTCTTTCATTTCGCTGACAAGTGTAATGTTGGAAAGGTCCGTATCGAATGTTTGTAAATAATTTAGTTCTTGTTGCACCTGATTATAGAGCTGGAATTGGTCCGGATTTAGCGGTTCTGTCAGTGTTTGAAGGAGAGGCGGCGAACTGACATAGTGGGTAAGAGAATGGTCAACGGTTTTTAAGATATGTTCAATATTTAATTGTGTTTGTTGAACACTGTCTAACTTTTCATCTGATATGTTCTCAAGCGCTGTTTTTTGTGAATGCTGATACGAAAATATACCAACAATGACAACGGGAATGGTGCTAAGCACGAAAAAAAACGTGACTAGCTTATAATAAAATTTATATTGTCTTCTTTTCATAAAATCCCCCATTTCAGAACGAGTCAATCATCCCGCTATAATACAATTAATCCAAATATCTGATACGTTTGTCAATAATCATTTTCTGAGATGAGGATCATTTTCTTATATTTTATGAAACGATTTGAGTAGCATACAGTAAGGAAATATGATCTGATGATATGATTGTAGACGGATTTTTCATTTGTAGGCTACAGTGAAAGCATGCATCATCTGAGAGGAGGCTTTACAAATGAAAACACAGGATGTCACTGCCAAGAGCATGCCTACGGCAACTTTTAAAAAAGAAAAAAGAAAGCGCTTACTTAATCAGCTGTTAAGTCAAAAGTACTTATATTTCATGATTTTGCCTGGACTGATGTATTTCGTGTTATTTAAGTACGTACCAATGTGGGGGCTTATCATTGCCTTTCAGGATTATCAGCCGTTTCTTGGTATTCTAGGGAGTGAATGGGTGGGATTAAAGCACTTCATTAGACTTTTCACAGAACCGACCTTTTTTATTCTACTGAAGAACACCTTGATTTTATTTGCAATGAATGTTGTGATTTTCTTTCCGATTCCGATTATATTGGCACTGCTTTTAAATGAAGTAAGAATGGCCTTATTTAAAAAGTTTGTTCAAACAATGATTTATATTCCACACTTTATGTCATGGGTTATTGTTGTGTCCCTTTCCTTTGTGTTGTTAACTGTTGATGGTGGCTTGATTAATGAATTGATTGCCTTTTTTGGGGGAGAAAAAATCAATTTTTTACTCAGCCAAGACTGGTTTAGACCTATGTACATTTTGCAGGTGATCTGGAGAGAGGCTGGATGGTCAACCATCATTTATCTTGCGGCTATCACTGCTGTTGACCCGCAATTATATGAGGCAGCAAAAATGGATGGTGCCGGTCGTTTAAGACAAATGTGGCATATTACGCTTCCAGCCATTAAAAGCGTCATCGTTGTTCTCCTCATTTTAAAAATTGGCGATACATTGGAGCTCGGATTTGAGCATGTGTACTTGCTACTTAATGCAACGAATCGAGAAGTTGCCGAGATTTTTGATACGTATGTGTATACAGCCGGTTTAAAGCAAGGGCAGTTTAGCTATAGTACAGCCGTTGGATTATTTAAAGCAGCTGTTGGTCTCATTTTGGTCATGTCTGCGAATCGTCTAGCGAAAAAGTTTGGTGAAGAAGGCATTTATTAAGAGAAAGGGAGATGGGTAAAAAATGAACCAATCAATTGAGAAGGCATCACCGATTGTGCATGCAGAAGCATTGGCACAAACAATAATGAAAGCGTACACAATAGAGGATTTGCCTCCAGCCGGCAGATGGCATTATCATCAAGGTGTATTCCTATGCGGGGTGTTAAAGCTCTATCAAGCGACAGGGAACGAAGCGTATTTTCAGTACGTGCAGGCGTATGCGGATTCATTAATAGATGACCATGGAAACTTATATTTTAGAAGAGATGAATTAGATGCGATACAAGCTGGTTTGATCTTATTTCCGCTCTATGAAAAAACAGGAGATGAGCGTTATGTCCGAGCAGCAGAGAAACTGAGAGGGCTTTACAATACGCTGAATAAAACCTCAGAAGGAGGCTTTTGGCACAAAGATCATTATGCTTATCAAATGTGGCTAGATGGTCTTTATATGGGCGGACCCTTCGCTTTAAAATATGCGCAACTGAAGGGGGAGCAAGAGCTTATTGATATGGTCGTCCTTCAAGAGTGCCTGATGAGAAAGCATACGAAAGATGATAAAACGGGTCTTTATTATCATGCTTGGGATGAAGTGAAGGTGATGCCGTGGGCACATGAACAGACGGGATGTTCTCCAGAATTTTGGGGGAGATCATTTGGCTGGTATGTGCTTGCATTATCCGATATGATTGAGGATTTACCAGAGCAACACCCTACCAGTAAAGTGTGGCAAGAAATACTAACAGAGATGCTTGAAAGTGTGGCGAAATACCAGGATGAGGAAACAGGCCTATGGTATCAAATTGTGGATAAAGGGGATCAACCAGACAATTGGCTTGAAACCTCTGGATCGTGTCTCTTTATGTATGCTATGGCAAAGGCAATGAATAAAGGCTATGTTGAACCTCATTATATTGACCATGTGGTGAAGGCATATCAAGGCTTAATTAAGCATAAAACAGAGGTTAAAGACAATGGAGATTTTGAGGTGAAAGATATTTGTATCGGTACCTCTGCTGGGTTTTATGATTATTATGTCGGTAGAGAAAAGAGCACAAATGATTTGCATGGAGCGGGCGCTTTTATTATGGCGTTAACTGAGCTAGAAAAGCTGTCTGTTTTTCAAAAAGCATGAGGTTTTTTCGAAGGAAGACAACGAAGCTTTTTTTATGCCTAATTGCGGTCGTGAGTTTGGTTTCCTGTCAGAGTGAGGACAGTGGAACGAAGGTGCTGATCTTCTCAGATATGTCAGAGGACATGAAGAATCAACTGCTTGAACGAGCATTTAAACAAAATCAAGCTGAATGGGATATTCGAATTTTCCCAGTGATTCCTGAAAAACTGCTCGTTGAAATCACCGCTAAAGAAGGGGACTTAATGATTGTTCCAGAAGAAATGTTTAGAACGTATGATGACCCAGAAGGTTTCCAGCGACTTGAAGAATTTTCTTTGAACAAAAAGCCGCTCGGCCCATATACGACAAAGCATCCAAAAACAGGAGAAGAGATTGATTATGCCATTAAAATTCCTACAGGTACCAAGACGCTCAATGGGTATTCATTTCGTTTAAACCGAGAGATGGTGGCATTTATACCAATCTATGCTGAGAAATCAAAAGAAGCATTGTCTTTGATCAAGCAGCTACGTGAAAACAGATCGAGGTAGGGGTGGAGAATGTGAAAAGAGTGGTCATTTGTGGTCTGAGTAATCGTGCCTTTAATATGTTTATCATGCCGCTTTTAGAAAATTTCAAAGATGTGTACACCATCACAGGGCTCTTGGATGTCGACGATAGAAGATACGCAATATGTCAGGAGCGATTTCCTGAAATCAAAGGGGTTCCTTTTTATAAAGAGGATGGATTTGATTTGATGATCAAACAAAGTCACCCTGATTTGGTGATTGTGGCAGGGCGAGACGATACACATGTGTCATATATTTTAAAAGCGTTATCTTATGATCTGGATGTGATCACTGAAAAGCCAATGGTCACAACAGTAGAAGATGCGAAGAAAGTACTGGAAAAGGAAGCGGAAAGCAAGGGAAAGGTAACCGTTACGTTTAACTACCGATATAATCCATTCCACCGAAAAGTGAAAGAGCTTATTTTAGAGGGGAAAATTGGGAGAGTGACCTCGGTCGATTTAAACTGGTTTATTGATACGTATCATGGTGCTAGTTATTTTAAACGCTGGAATCGGACGAGAGCTTACTCTGGCGGACTGTCTATTCATAAATCGACGCACCATTTTGATCTGGTTAATTGGTGGATTGATCAAAAGCCTGAACAAGTCTTTGCTTACGGTGCTTTAAATTATTACGGAAAAGAGAGTGAATGGAACCCGTTAAAGGATGATGAGGATCGTTATTGCGGAACATGTCATGTCAGAGACAGGTGTCAATACTACGCAAGATGGCATTCAAGGGCTCAGCGGTCAAATGTAGAAGATGATCATATTGAAGCAGGACAGGATCAAACAAGGCTATATTCAGGCTACCGCCCAGATGCCTGTATTTTTGATCGCGAAATTGATATTGAGGATACATATGTGGCCTCCGTTAAATATGATCAAGGAGCACTCTTGAGCTATTCCATTCAATTTTCAGCGCCGTATGAGGGATACCGACTTGCGATTAATGGGACGAAGGGGCGTATTGAAACAAATGAATTTCACGCACCCTCACGTATCCCATTCCATTATCCTGAACAGACCATTTCTTACTACCCAATGTTTGGCTCCAAGGAAACAATCGAGGTGGTTCAGCAGCCAGGCGGTCATGGTGGGGGAGACCCACTTCTTTTAGCAGACCTGTTTATAGGGCAAGATCCGCTCATTGGCTATGAAATTTCAGCAGGTTCAAAGGCTGGGGCTTATTCGATTGCACTTGGTGAGGGGATGTGGCGATCTGTCATCGAGAAACGACCAATTGTGATTGAAGAACTGTTTCAAAAGGAGACCGTATAAAAGCAGGAAAGGAGGAACAAGCATGGAACATGATGGCTCCATGAGCAGAGTATTTCGCATGTGTGAGTGGGTAATGAGGTTTGCGTATACGAATTTACTTTGGCTTCTGTTCACCTTGCTTGGGCTTGGTCTATTTGGCATTATGCCAGCAACCACTGCGCTATTTTCGGTGATGAGAAAATGGATTCGGGGGTCTGAGCAAGTGGGTATTTTCAAGACATTTTGGCATGCGTATAAGCAGGAATTCCTCAGATCAAATATGATTGGAGCAGTGTTGCTTTGCATTGGAACGATCATTTATGTGGACCTTGCTTATATTTATCCAACGACTTTTTTCCTGCATGTGTTGAGGTTTGTCATTTATATCTTTGGTTTTCTCTTTATTGCGATGCTATTTTACATTTTTCCATTACTTGCTCATTTTGATTGGAAGAAGCGTTTATATTTAAAGTTTTCCTTACTTCTCAGTATCTCTTATTTGCAATATACGCTCTCGATGCTTGCTTTCACCGTTGTCCTTTATATTGTGTTTGCTTATCTGCCTGGCATTGTGCCTTTTTTCAGTGTGAGTCTGCTCGCGTATGGGCACATGTGGCTTGCGTATCAAGTATTGAAGAAAGTAGAGTTTGACAGTGAGCAAGAGGCTAAGGAAGTGAGCAAGAGATTACCTTCTTTCCTTCAAACAAGCAGAGCGAAGGCTCAGTGATTCAACTTTTCACCCGTGATTTGCTATAATGAGATCACCTACAATTGAAGGAGAGATTAAATCGTGGCAGTAAAAGAGATTACAATAGAAGCACTAAAACAAAAGCTTGATCAGGATGAGACGATTCAGCTTGTAGATGTTCGTGAAGATGAAGAAGTGGCAGAAGGAATGATTCCTGAAGCCATTCATATTCGAATGGGGGATATCCCAAATAATTTGGATGCATTTCAAAACGATCAGGAATACTACATCATTTGCCGTTCTGGTAAGCGTAGTGAGAATGTCTGCTATTTCTTAGAAGACCAAGGCTATCAGGCGACCAATGTCGTTGGTGGGATGCTTGAATGGACGGGCGAAACAAAGCCGAAACGCTAATAGGAGGGGGTTCTTCATCGAATAGATGGAGGGCTTTTTTTTTGATCATATGCTTGAAGAAAGAAGCATAAAGATAGGATAGATAGAGAAGGGAGAGTGGTTACTTGTGTTAAAAGTAGCTGTGTTTGATGAAGAGCATGAAAAAGATTTGCAAAGTGAGATGAATCATTTTTTAAAAGGAATGGATGAGGATCAAATTATCGATATTCGCTATGATGTCGCCGTGATTTGTGATCAGGCAGGCGATCAACTTTATTGCTTTTCAGCACTTATTTTATATAAAAAATAAAGAAAAATGCCGGTAACAATTGACCGGCATTGGACGAGCTGTGTTATGCTTTTTTGACTCTTGGACTTCTTGGTTTAGTGATTTGGTTTACTTGTTTTATTTGTTTGCGTTCTTCACCAAGAGATTGATAAAGCGAAATAATCATCAATATAATGACGACTGAAAACGGCAAGGCAGCAAGTTTTGCTGTATTTTGCAATGCCTCAAGTCCTCCAGAGAAAAGGAGTACAGCCGCAACCGCTGATTGGATAATACCCCAGCTGACTTTGACACTGCCTGAAGGATTTAATGAACCATAGGTCGTTTGCATGCCAAGTACAAATGTTGCTGAATCAGCAGAAGTAATAAAGAACACAGCGATTAAAATCAATGCCAAGATTGATGTGATCATTGCTAAAGGATATTCATTTAAAACACCAAATAGCATGGTTTCAGTTGAAAGACCTGCGACATCTATGATTCCCTTCTGCTGAAGGTCCATTGCTGATACACCAAAGATTGAAAACCATAGAAAAACGAGAATAGATGGTGCAACCAGTACGCCAATTAAAAACTCACGTATCGTACGTCCTCTTGAGACTCTGGCAATAAAGATTCCTACAAATGGAGCCCAAGAAATCCACCATGCCCAGTAAAAGATGGTCCAAGCATTAATCCATTCTCTTTTTTCTGGATCGTTTGGAGATAATCTAAAACTCATTTGAACAACATTTGATAAATATTGTCCAATTGTATCTGTAAAGGAGTTTAAAATAAAGACGGTTGGTCCTACAAACAGTAAAAAGAGCATAATAATTGCCGCAAAAATCATATTTAAGTTGCTTAAATATTTAATTCCTTTCCCAATCCCACTCCATGCTGAAATCAGAAACAGTACGGTGACAATCGCGATAATGATGAGCTGCGTCGTAAATGTAATCGGGATGTTAAATAAATAATGTAAGCCTCCATTGATTTGGGCAGCCCCAAGTCCAAGACTTGTAGCAACGCCAACAACTGTTGCAAATACTGCAATACAGTCAATTGTTCTTCCTATCCAACCATTAATTCGATCTCCAAGAATAGGCTGAAGGGTCGAACTAATTAATCCAGGTGCGTCTTTTCTAAATTTAAAGTAAGCAATGCAAAGCGCTACAATTGCATAGATCGCCCATGCATGAAGTCCCCAGTGGAAGAACGTATAGCGCAGAGAATCACGGAAGGCTTGGGCAGTTTCCGTATCTCCGGTTGGAGATTGAATGGCATAATGACTAATCGGTTCTGCTGCTCCATAAAAAACGAGACCAATTCCCATTCCTGCACTAAATAGCATAGCAAACCAAGAAAAGCGGCTGAATTCTGGCTTTTCCCCAGGTTTTCCAAGCGTAATTTTACCAATTGGGCTAAAGATAAAGAATAAACAAAATCCGACTAACAGTGATACGACAATTAAATAATACCAGCCGAAGTCGTGTGTAATGTATGTTTGAATTTGATCTGTGATTTGTTGAAGGCTGTCAGGAGAAATTGCTCCCCATAGAACAGTTGCAAATGTGATCACAATCACAATCCAGAATACACTTGATACGTTTTTCACACATCTCACTCTCCTGTTGCTCTACACATTTGGCAGAGGACTGAACTGAATATCCCCTATCCTACAAAATTTCAAACAAAAAGAGGCGAGTTTCTCACTCTACCTCTATTTAACCCTAACATGGTTTATTTGATCTTTTCAACCATCGATCTGTGAAGAAGCTGATTTCTTTTTATTCTCTATGCGTTTGCGTAGCCTGTACACATATTCTTTTAGTGCAACCGCAAAAGCAGCAAACAAAACCACCACAACTAGCTTCAGAGGAGGAATGGATAGTTTCATAAAAAATGCCGCTGTCAGACTAATGATGACAGCAAAAACAATCGGAAATGCCCTTTTAATCATATAGCTCCCTCCTTCAAATCAAGTGCAGCATTCATTCCTGCAAGCCTGCCTGTCACAAAAGCTGATGTAATGTTGTAGCCGCCTGTATATCCATGAATGTCCAAAATTTCTCCACAAAAATAAAGGCCTGACATTTTTTTAGATGCCATCTTTTTCGGTTCAATTTCTTTAACCGATACACCGCCGCCTGTGACAAAGGCTTTGTCTAAGGAAAGAGTACCATTTGTGTGTACAGTAAAGTGTTTGCAATCGTGAGCAAAAGCACGTAGTTTCTCCTTTGACAGCCCAGCAAACGTGTCCTGTGGATCAATTTCATTTTTTTCTAATAGGAAAAGTAAATAACGTTCCTGCATCCAAGATTTGAGAACATTTTTGATTGATTTCTTTGGTGCCTCTTTTAAATCACGGTGTAGCGTTTGAAAGAGTTCTTCATCATTTAGCGCTGGATATAAGTCAATTTGTAAACGGACAGTCGGTTGTTTTTTGAGCTCTTTGACAACAAATTGACTACATCGTAAAATCGCAGGTCCCGATAAACCAAAATGGGTAAAAATCATGTCCATGACGTGCGTAACAATTGGTTTGCTTTTTTTATTTAACACACTGACTGCCACGCTTCGTAATGAAAGACCTTGGAGTATTTTCTCTTTTATGAATGGCTCACTTGAGGTGACAGGTACTTCGGTTGGAAATAACTCTGTTATGGTGTGGCCTGCTGCTTCTGCCCATTCATAGCCATCCCCCGTTGAACCTGTATGTGGCACACTTTTTCCGCCAACAGCGATAATGACAGCGTTACTTGAAATTTTTTCATTATTATTTGTAACAATTCCAGCAGCTTGTCCGTCTTGATAAAGAACTGTTTTAATCTTTTCATTTGTACGGATGGTGACATTCAGATCATGTAGCCTTTGAAGAAGCGCATCGACAACGGATTGCGCTTTGTCTGTGACAGGAAACATGCGTCCATGATCTTCTTCTTTTAATTGGATACCAAGCTTCTCAAAAAACGAGATAATATCTTCATTATTAAATTCGGAGAATGCACTATATAAAAAGCGCCCGTTACCAGGGATATGTTTAATGATTTCTTCAACTGGAAGACGGTTGGTGACATTACATCGTCCTCCACCAGAAATCGCTAATTTTCTTCCGAGTTTGTTGCCTTTATCAATTAAAAGAACGGATGCTTTGTGCTCCGCTGCGGCAATGGCGGCCATCAGTCCTGACGGTCCGCCGCCAATGACAATGACATCATAATGTTTCATCTTCATTCCTCTTTCTACATAAGTCATTCTTCTATTATAACGAAGTTGGTGAGTGGCTTAAACATGAATTAGTTGGTTTTGTGACTTCTGTATTGTAATTGTTACCTGTGCGATGAAATGATGTGTTAAAATAGTAAAGTTGAATATTCATTAGAAAAATGGTGGTTAAGCGCATGTCTAATAAACTGCTTCGAGGCACTTTGGTTTTAACAATAGGGACTTACCTCTCACGTATTCTTGGAATGATTTATTTAATTCCGTTTAGCGCAATGGTAGGCGCAACAGGTGGTGCGCTATTCCAATATGGATACAATCAATATACGATCTTTCTCAGCATTGCCACATTGGGTTTTCCAACGGCAGTGTCTAAATTTGTATCAAAATATAACGCAATTGGCGATTATGAAACAACAAGAAAAATGTTTAGGGCGGGTATGTCGGTCATGCTTGTCACCGGTATTATCGCCTTTTCTATTTTATATTTATCCGCCCCGATCTTTGCTCAAATTCAGCTTGGCGGTTCTTCTGAAACTGGTGGGATCACAGTCGACCAAGTCGTGTATGTTATTAGAATGGTCAGTCTTGGACTGTTAGTCGTGCCAATTATGAGCCTTGTCCGCGGTTTTTTCCAGGGGCATCAAATGATGGGGCCAACTGCTGTTTCTCAAGTTGTAGAACAACTGGTTCGAATTATCTTCTTATTAACGGCAACGTTTGTGATTTTGAAAGTGCTAGATGGCGGACTTGTAATTGCAGTAGGATATGCGACATTCGCTGCGCTCATTGGGGCGTTTGGTGGATTATTTACATTGTATTTGTACTGGCTTAAACGAAAAAACAAACTACTTGCAATGCAACCGAATACAGGGGCATATTCTAACTTGTCGTATAAGCAAATGTTTGCAGAACTATTTAGCTATGCAGCACCATATGTATTTGTTGGACTAGCCATTCCTATCTATTCTTACATTGACACAAATACAATCAACAAGGCAATGATTGATGCAGGGTATAAAGATATTAGTACAGCTGTCCTTTCAATCGTGACGCTTTATTTACCAAAGCTTGTGATGATTCCTGTTTCTTTAGCTACTGCATTTGGATTAACGCTGATTCCGACAATTACAGAAACGTTTACAGCGCGTAACTTCAAATTGCTAAACAGACAAATTGATCAGACGATGCAAGTCATTTTATTCTTTGTTTTACCAGCTTCTATCGGTATTTCAGCTTTAGCTGGACCTGTTTACTGGTTTTTCTATCCGTCTGTCCATCCTGAGATTGGAATCTCGATTTTATTTTGGTATGCACCTGTTGCATTATTGTTTTCATTATTTACAATTAATGCAGCGATCTTGCAAGGAATCAATAAACAAAAATTCGCGATCGTTAGCTTGTTCTTAGGCATATTGATTAAAAGCATTTTGAATATACCACTCATTGGATGGCTCCAAGGAAATGGCTCAGTACTTGCGACTGCACTTGGATATGGGGCATCGATTTTGTATATGTTCATTATGATTAAACGACATGCAGGCTACTCATACCGTGTCATTTTCAAGCGTTTTATTCTAATTGGCATTTTGACCATGATTATGGCTGTTGTAGCTGCCTCAACAAGCAAATTCGTCAATCTATTCATCTCTTATGAAAGTGGGATTATTCAAGCTGGCATTGTGATCCTTCTATCTATCATGACAGGTGGAGGCGTTTATTTGTTCTTATCCTATAAAATTGGTTTGCTTCAACGAATTTTTGGCAATCGTTTACCGAGCTTTATGAGAAAAAAGGGTTAAAAAAAGAGGTGGATGTATGAGGCTTGATAAATTGCTCTCAAATAGTGGATATGGATCGAGAAAAGACGTGAAAAAATTAGTCAAATCCCGAGCGGTGACTGTAAATGGTGATGTTGCGAAGCAGGTAAAAGATCATGTTGATCCATCGACGGATGAAGTGCTTGTGCACGGGGAACGGGTTGAGTATAAAGAATTTATATACTTGATGATGCACAAACCAGATGGCGTCATTTCAGCAACAGAAGATAATCGTGAGGAAACAGTTGTTGATTTGCTTGAGCCTGAGGATATGGCAAGAGAGCCGTTTCCAGTTGGTAGGTTGGACAAAGATACAGTGGGATTATTACTTTTGACCAATGACGGTCAGCTTACCCACCAATTGCTTTCTCCGAAAAAACACGTACCTAAAACGTATGAAGTGCATTTGAAATATCCATTAGGTCCAAAGGACATAGAGCGGCTAGAGCAGGGCGTGATCATTTTAGATGATTACTTAACAAAGCCAGCTAAAGTTGAAGTCGATGCAAACGAACAGGGTGATTCACGGATTCGTTTGACGATTACAGAAGGAAAATTCCATCAAGTCAAGCTAATGGCGCAGGCAGTTGGCAATGAAGTGACTTTTTTAAAGCGTCTTTCTATGGGGCCTTTATCGCTTGATGAAGGCCTTCAGCCTGGAGAATATCGAGAACTAACAGATGAAGAATTAGATAGTTTAATTAATCGAGAATAGAAAAAGAACCGGCGCGTTGCCGGTTCTTTTGTTATATGGAAGATTCATTATACTCAAGAAGATATTTTCACTTTTTTTCTCGTTGTTTCCCATTTGCCTCTGCTTGGACTATGAACAAGATCGTTATAGGCAAGCACGTTTAAGTCTCTTTGAATGGTTCTAGGTGTGATCCCGAATTCATCAACCAGTTCTTGTGTCGTCACAAGACCTTTTTCTTGAATGAACATGTAAACTGATTTAATTCGAGTTATCATACGGTTTGTTGAAGGCTTCAAAAAACCACTCCCTATCAATAAGATCGGATGGACTTGACTAACCACAACTTACAACACTAAAACTGCGAATAAGGACATGCAACAATGGTAAATGTTCGTGTTTCTTACTTGTTTTATTCTATTATACACGATATTATGCATCTAAATCCACCAAAATGTCAACTTTACGTGTTTTTAAACTTGTCTTAATCGAATTGGATATGTTATATAACATGATTTGGATACGGTTTCAAGCCAATGTTTACAAGGAATGCTGACAATATTGTATCTGAAAAAACAGACAAGAACATAAAGAATATTTACAAAAATAAAAAAATAGCTGCTTGAAAATAATGTTGAAATCTATATTTTGGTAAATGCATCGACGAAGTCACACAAAAAGACACACTTCAAAAAAAGTGTGTCTTTTAAGCATGATTATCCTTCTAAGAAAAAGAGCTGAATGAAGAACAAAACAGCAAAAATAAGGACAAGAAAGTGAACATCTTTCCACTTTCCCTTTGCCAATTTCACAAGAGGATATGAAATAAACCCAAGTGAAATTCCTGTTGAGATACTTGACGTTAATGGCATTGATAAAATAACGAGAAATGCAGGAAATGCTTCATCTAGCTCTGACCAGCGAATACGAGCTACTGAGTTCATCATCAAACAGCCGACGATAATGAGCACTGGTGAGGTAATCGCAGGAAGTTCGGAAATAGAACTAACAAAAGGACCAAAGAACAACGCACCTATAAAAAGAATCGCTACCGTAAAAGAAGTAAGACCCGTTCTTCCGCCAGCCGCTACGCCTGATGAGGATTCAATGTAAGCAGTTGTTGGGCTTGTCCCAAACATTGAACCAACAGTTGTTGCAGCAGAATCTGCTAATAGCGCTCTTCTCACGCGTGGAAGTTGTCCGTTTTTCATTAATCCTGCCTGTTCGGCAACACCAATCATTGTCCCTGTTGTATCAAAAATCGTGACAAGCAAAAATGAAAAGACAACCGCATACAAATGATGAGAAAAGACATCACCAAAAGCTGTGATAGGATTCAGGATCAGCATTCCTTCTGGTAAGGAAGGTAAAGCCATAAACCCTTTTGAAAAATGAAGCTGTCCGGTCAAAATACCAATAACAGTGGTGACAAGCATCCCTATAAACAGTGCACCATTTACCTGAAGCACCATCAAAATGACTGAAATCATCAAACCGACAAGCGTGAGTATCACAACGGGGGATTTCAAAGACCCTAGCGTAACTAAATTTTCAGGATCAGCAGCAATAATGCCTGATTGCCTTAAACCGATAAATGCAATAAAAAGCCCAATTCCAGCAGTAATACCGTATTTTAAATTATCAGGGATGGCTTCAATGAGTTGTTTTCTAAGTGATGTTAACGATAAAATAATAAAGAGCACACCAGCCACAAATACGGCACTGAATGCTGTTTGATAACTAATTCCGCCACCACCAACAACAGTGAAGGTGAAATACACGTTTAATCCCATTCCTGGTGCAATGGCAATCGGATAGTTAGCGAATAGTGCCATCCACAGTGTACCAATGACAGCAGCGATAATCGTTGCTGTAAACACTTGCTCAAAAGGAATTCCAGCTTCTGAAAGAATTCCTGGGTTTACGGCTACAATATATACCATTGTAAAGAAAGTCGTCATACCTGCGAGTAATTCTTTTTTTACGTTGGTTTGGTTTTCTTTTAATTGAAACATAAGATCCTCCATTTACGAACGTTATAGCAAAACAATTAATATAATATTCGTTTTAAGGATGGATTGCAACCTTTTTCAAGGAGGAAATGACAAAATGAATTGGGAAGTAGAAGTTATCAAACGAAAAGAAGCGCTTATTCAAGACACGCAGTCGTTTTTAAAAATCGAAAGTGTACTGAATGAAGAGGATGCAAAGGAAGAACAGCCGTTTGGAGAAAAGGTGGATGAAGCCCTTCAATACATGCTGAAAAAAGGCAAGGCTGAAGGATTCACCGTCAAAAACGTAGATGGCTATGCTGGGCATATTGAATACGGGGAAGGAGACGAGATTGTTGGTGTTCTTTGCCATGTAGATGTTGTACCTGCTGGTGATGGCTGGACAAGTGCGCCTTTTTCAGCAGAAATCAGAGACGGAAAGATTTTTGCCAGAGGTGCGATTGATGATAAAGGGCCAACAATGGCAGCATTTTATGCATTAAACATTTTAAAGGATGCAGGCGTTCAGCTTTCTAAAAAGATTCGAATGATCATTGGTACGGATGAAGAGAGTGATTGGCGTTGTGTCGATCACTATTTCAAACATGAGGAAATGCCGACTATCGGTTTTGCACCAGATGCTGACTTTCCGATTATTCATGCCGAGAAAGGAATCATTGATGCAATTGTTGATTTTACATATCCGGCAGTATCTGAGGAGCGTGTGTCATTGCGCTATTTTTCTTCAGGGATGCGTCTGAATATGGTGCCAGATGAGGCAACAGCACTTGTTTCGGGCAACGGACTAGAGGATATAAAGGCGTCATTTGAAGCTTTCTTAACAGAAAAAGAGGTAACAGGTGAAGCGACACGAGTAAAAGAAGGCTTACAGTTAATTTTAAAGGGCGTATCGGTTCATGCAATGGAGCCTGCCCATGGTGTCAATGCTGGTATACACATGGCAGCTTTCTTGAGCAGTCAGCCAATAGATGAACAAGGTTTGGCGTTCACCACTCAAATTAAAGCCCTTTTTGAACAAGATACTAGAGGTCATAAGCTTGGGATCGCCTGTCAGGATGAGATTAGTGGAGAGCTCACATTAAATGTGGGGACCATTCGCTACACGCAAAACGAAGAAGCGAAACTTGGACTTAATATTCGCTATCCTGTGACATCTGATGGGGCGAAGGTGAAGAACGGGATTGAAAGCATTAAAGGCGCAACCATTCAAAAATTTGATGATAGTCCACCTCACCATGTCTCAAGTGACCATCCACTAGTGAAAACATTGCAACGGGTGTACGAAGAACAAACAGGTGATCAGGCAAAACTAATTGCCATTGGCGGAGGAACCTATGCAAGATCACTAGAAGCGGGCGTTGCGTTCGGACCACTATTTCCTGGAAGACCAGATTGTGCGCATCAAAAGGACGAGTACATTGAAATCGATGATCTGCTAAGGGCAACCGCACTTTATGCACAGGCCATGTATGAGCTGGCAAAGTAGAAAAAGAGCATAAACGTAAAGGGAGGGGTTATCACTGAAAAAATTATTCTTATGTTCATCTTTTTCTGATAGCAAGTATGCTCTTCAAGAATTTGCAGGAGAAAATCTCAAAGGAAAGCGTGTGACGTTTATTCCGACTGCAAGTGTGGTAGAAGAAGTAACACACTATGTTGAAGCGGCAAAAGCAGTGTTTCATCAATTGGGAATGCATATCGATATATTAGATATTGCCAAAGAGCCAAAGGAACGGAGCATCCAAACGATCAAAAAAAATGATCTGATTTACGTCTCGGGAGGTAACACGTTTTATCTTCTTCAAGAATTACGAAAGAATAAAATGGATCAAGTACTGAGTGAGGAAATTCAACGTGGAAAGCTTTATATCGGAGAATCGGCAGGAACGATCATCATGTCTCCAAATATTAAATATATTTCCTTGATGGATGATGAGGGAAAAGCACCTGAATTAGCATCATATCAAGGGTTAAATGAAATCAATAGCTATCCGGTCCCACATGTGAAGAATGAATATTTAGGTAATGACGCACAGCAGATAGTGAATCAATACGCATCTGAGCTTCGATTATTGCCACTCACTGATCAGCAGGTGATTTTGGTCGAGGGTGATAAAATAGCAGTGAAGTAAGCTTGCAACTACGATCATTGAAGTGAATAGGTTGTTTTGGTCATGACCTTGAAATGAAAAGCTTAGACATTAGTTACAGGTTGTATGACTGAACAATATATAAAGACCAGGCCTTAAAAGCCTGGTCTTTTTTCTTTATCATGAAAACACATCACTCGATAAATAGCGTTCACCTGTATCGGCTGTCATACAAATCACAATTTGATCTTGAGAGAATTGCTTTGCTGTCTCGATCGCTGCATAACATGCAGCGCCAGAGGATGGTCCAACTAAAATCCCCTCTTCACGAGCAAGCCTTCTTGTGATGTCATAAGCGTTTTCATCACTAATTTGGAAAATTTCATCATAAACTTGTTCATTTAGGATGTTTGGTATGAAACCTGGGCTTGTCCCGACCAGTTTATGCTTTCCTGGTTTCCCGCCAGATAAAACAGGGGATCCTTTTGGCTCTGCGACATGTACTTTCACATGAGGGTATGCCTTTTTAAGCTCTTCTCCGGTTCCGGTAATGGTTCCGCCTGTTCCGGCAGTTGCTATAAATGCTGCGAGCGGTTTATTTATTTCGGCAACCGCCTCCATGATCTCTCTCGCAGTTGTTTCCCGATGGGCATCAGGATTTGCTGGATTGTCAAATTGCATCGGAATAAAGCTATTCGGTATACTTTCGGCAAGCTCTTTTGCCTTGCGAATACTTCCAGGCATTTTCTCATCGCCTGGTGTTAATACAACTTCAGCCCCGTATGCCTTTAAGATATTGATTCTTTCTTTAGTCATTGTGTCTGGCATAACAAGGATGGCCTTGTAGCCCCTTGCTGCAGCATTCATGGCAAGACCAATACCTGTATTGCCGCTAGTTGGTTCAATGATGGTGGCTCCCCTTGTCAGTTTTCCTTGTTTTTCTGCCTCGATGATCATATGGTAAGCAGCCCTATCTTTTACACTTCTGCTTGGATTAAAGGACTCAAGCTTTAAATAAATATCAGCAGCACCCTTAGGCTGAAGGCGATTTAATTTCACGATGGGTGTGTCACCAATAAGCTGAGCTATGTTTTGTGCAATATACATCATTTGACACCCTTTCTTCTCATTCCGCATTTCTTTAGTTATACTATCATAAACAGGTTCTCGTAAAGTGTTGCACGATGATTGAGTGGAAAAGGAGGCAGATGACAAAATGGCGCTAGACACTCATTATTTTATTGGGATTTATGTGCCAGATCATGTTGCACACAAAATTGAACAGGATATTCGCACAAAATCAGGGCTGTATTTTCAAAAATGGACAGCTCCTTCCGATTATCATGTGACTCTTGTGTTTTTGGGTGCAATAGCAGATGAACCTTTATGTCATGTGACGAAGCTTCTTGATCAAACGGCAAGTCAAATCGCTGCATTTCCTTTAGAGATACAACACTTAGGCATATTTGGTACAGCTGAACGGCCAAGGGTCTTTTTTGCCGAGCCGAATGAGAATAAAGCACTCATGATGCTAAGAGAAAAGATAAAGCAAGCGGTTTTGCAAACGGGACACCCTGTGGAAGCAAGACCTTTTCATCCACATATGACCATTGCCCGTAAATGGACAGCGGAGGAACCATATGTTGAGGAGGCATCTCTTCATGAGAAGCCTTATACATTTCAAGTGTCTGAATTTGTCTTATATCAGATTTGTCCTAAGGAAACCCCTCGATACAAGCCATTAAAGCGATTTATTTTACATAATTGATTCTAGAAGTTGGAGTGAGCAGCGTATGGCACAGATTATTAAAATACAAGATTATATTTCACGCTACGAACAAGATCCGTATCACTATATTAATCAATTTATACGACTAAAAAAACAAAGATGGGAAGAGCTCAAACAAGCATCTATTGAACAATTACAAGAGGTTGAGCAAGAGCAGGCACCTATCGAAGAACCGGAAAAGCGCAGCAAACTCTTTCTAAAAAGAAAACAAAAAGAAGCCGATATGAAGAAAGAAAAGGATATGAGCCTTTTCAATCAGCCAACCGATTTAGAACAAGGTGTATTTCGAAATGTCCCAACAGATGAAACGAGACTTGTTCATTTTTTTAAAGATCATCTATACGACTTTCAGTTAAAATGGGCAAGCTCAACCATTTCGAATATTTCATCAGTCTCTCATCAAATTCGGTATGATGAAAAATTACGAATGCTTGCGAGACAGCTACCTGATTCATATTTTGTCATGTACAAGCCTGTTCTGCAAATACAACAAGCAGAAATTGAACTTTGTCCGATCCTCATTACACCGCTTGAGGTCATTTGCTTATCGTTTTTAGAAGCAGAGCCAGATAGTGTGTATATCGGGTCAAAAGAGCGCTTTTGGGAAAAGCGTGCCACTGGAAAAAACGTTCAGTCTGTTTTAAATCCATGTGCGACACTATTACGTTCTGGTTCCGTTGTGTCAAAAATTTTTTCCCAAAAAGGCGTCGATTTGCCTGTGAAAAAAATCTTGTTGAGTCGAACCTCCTTTATTGATTTGCCAGATGTTCCTTATGGGATGGAGGTCATCGATAAAAAACAAGCAGAAGATTGGTTTGAAAAACAGCAAAAGAACAGTGTGCCAGCTAAGCATCATCAGTTTAAAGCAACTAAAGCACTGTTAGCATTTTGTGAATCAGATAGTAGAAGGCGGCAGGAATGGCTTGATTAAAAAGGCAATAACATCTTGTAAACTCACTAAAATGAGATCAGTGGAGCTAACATATGAATGAATGGTATTTTATCGTCAATCCTGTAGCAGGACATTTAAAAGGACTCCGTACATGGAGAATAATTGAAAAAGAGCTACAAGCACACAAGCTGCCATATCGCTCTTTTTTAACGCAACATGAAGGGCATGCAGAAGTATTAGCTAGACAGATTGTCACGATGCAGGACGACCGGTTAAAACGGCTCATTGTCATAGGTGGAGATGGGACGATGCACGAGGTGTTAAATGGTTTAAAGGAAGCAGAACATGTACAACTCAGCTTTGTTCCAGCAGGCAAGTGGAATGATGCGGCTAAGGGGCTTGCTGTGAGCCGGTACGACGTTTTAAAAGAAATCAAAAAACAGAAAAGAATGCTGACCAAAACGTTTTCTCTTGGGTCTTTTCAAGATCATGCAGAAAGCCCGCAATCCATTTTATTCTTAAATCATATTGGAATCGGGTTTGATGCACATGTGCTAAAAAAGGTGTCTCAAATTAAGGGCAGGAAATGGCTGAACCGATTAAGACTTGGCTTTATCATGTATCCTATTGCTTTTTTGCAATCACTTTGGTCGTTTAAGCCATTTGACCTTGCCCTTTTTTTAAATGATGAAAAAACGGTTTTTCGTAATGTTTGGTTTGTGATCGTATGTAATCATCCGTATTATGGCGGTGGTTTAGAGGCTGCACCTGGGGCAAATTTTAGAAAGCCAGGTTTTCAAACGTTAGTTGTGACAGATCTCAATCAGGCCAAAGTGCTTTTGTTTTTATGTACGATGGTATTCCGAAGACACTTCAACATGAATGGGGTTTCCGTCTTTGAGCATCAAGAAGCCTTTATAGAAGCTGATGAAAAAATCACCTTTCATGCTGATGGTGAAGTGATTGGCACAACGCCTGTATTCATTAAAGCAAGCGAGCGCACACTTAAATTAAGAGCTTAGCGAAAAGAGCCAAAAGACACGTTTCTTTTGGCTTTATTTCTGTTGATGATCAAATTATACTGATATGAAGCCTGCGTAATTTGTACTGTGCTAAAGAACCAAAAATGCAAGTGAAAAGGCGAGAAATTTTTAGTTCTTCTATGATGTTCTCGTCCTGATTTTTCAGTTTTGCTTGACGAGTATTAGATGGTAGCGATAAAATCTAAAGGACGGTTATTGTTTAGCATACATTTCTCAATAGCTGTCCTTTTTGTTTTTATGATCATATTTAAATAAAGTGAAAGCAGTCCATTGAATGTCAATCGGCTGAATTTTGTTGACTAAAAAAGCTCTACTTAAAATATTTTATGAAATGATGGGTTGAAAATTGATATGAACTGGTTGGGACAAATATTAGGTAGCGAGTGGCACATTTCACCCGCTGGAGGCGCTACAGGAGATGCGTATTTCGCAACACACAATGACCAAAAGCTATTTTTAAAACGCAATACATCACCGTTTCTTGCGGTTTTGTCAGCTGAAGGCATTGTGCCAAAGCTCGTCTGGACAAAGCGGATGGAAAACGGCGATGTGATCACAGCACAACACTGGCTTAGCGGCAGAGAACTGAAGCCAAAGGACATGAATGCACGTCCTGTTGCGGAACAGTTAAGGAAAATTCATACATCAAAAGAATTGCTTGATATGCTCAAACGGCTAGAGAAGCACTCGCTTGACCCGAAATCCATTCTCACGCATGCAAAGCAATCCATTGCAGCTGAACACATACAGTCAAATGATGTAGATCGCTCTATCCAGTATTTAGAGGAGCAAGTAGAAGCTGTCTATTTCGAGGATAAGGTTGTTTGTCATTGTGATTTAAATCATAATAATTGGCTGTTAACGGATGAAAACCAGCTATATCTCATTGATTGGGATGGTGCCATGATTGCTGATCCAGCAATTGATCTTGGTCCCCTCCTCTATCACTATGTAGAGGAAGAGGAGTGGGAGAGCTGGTTAACCATGTATGGCGCGCCATTAACAGATAGCCTGAAGGAACGGATGGCATGGTATGTGCTGGCAGAGACAGTATCTTTTGTGATTTGGCATAAGGCAAAAGGGAATGACAAGGCGTTTTCTGAATTGCAAGCGGAATTAAAGACTTTACTGAAGCGCCTAGACATTCATTAGGCAAGAGTATGGATGTTTTCAACCCACTCCGATAAATGTGTCTGATGCTCTTGTATATGTGTATCAATAGAGCTGACGGATTGTCCTTTTTCGCTATATGCATAAATGTCCGTCAAGAGTTGTCGAATCTCTGCATCGAGGTCTTCTTTTGATAACATGACTTTAATGATCCGTCCCACTTGTTCATATTCTGCTACTGTACCGCAGCAATCAAGCTGATGATCTGTTAAAATATCTTTGATTAATTGTAGTTGATGTTCGCGGTTCAATCCCATACGTATGCTCCTTTTTGTATGACGTGCATGTGGTTAAACTGTGCATCAATCCTCTGTTTTATACATGCAGAAGACCAGCTGTCTGAAAGCTGGTTTTTTTGTTTGAAAAGGCGCTATCAGCTGTCTTGCGGCACTGTTTGTTTCATGGTATCTTGATTAAATGTAAAGAAAATAGAGGTGTATCAAATGAGAATGCGTCATAAACCATGGGCGGACGATTATTTAGCAGAGCATGCTCATATCGTTGTACAAGACCCAATGCAATATAAAGGAAAATGGCATGAATTGTTTGGCAATGATCATCCGATTCATATTGAAGTTGGGACAGGGAAAGGTAGCTTTATTTCTGGAATGGGGAAACTCCACCCTGACGTCAACTATATCGGCATCGAATTGTTTAAAAGTGTGCTCGTCTCAGCTGTTGATCATGTGAAAGAGGCAGGTGTTTCTAATGTAAAGTTGCTGAATATCAATGCAGAAGTGCTCACTGATATTTTTGCTGATGGAGAAATCGACCGTGTCTATTTGAATTTCTCTGATCCGTGGCCAAAAGCAAGGCATGAAAAGCGCCGTCTAACCTTTAAAGCCTTTTTAAAGCGATATGAGCAGGTGCTCGGTGATAGCGGTGAGCTTCACTTTAAAACAGATAACCGAGGCTTGTTCGAGTATTCACTGAAAAGCTTCTCAGCGTATGGACTGCTTTTAACGTATGTCAGCTTACATTTACATGAAGACGGTTTGGAAGGTAATGTGATGACAGAGTATGAAGAAAAATTTTCTTCAATGGGACAGCCCATTTACAGAGCAGAAGTTCAATTTCGTTCATAATAGACTCTCATGAGCGAATGTGCTGATTGCATCTATTTTGATGTGATCGGCATTTTTTTATTTACTCTATAAGAAAATGATTGTAACCTAAGCGTTTTTTTGCAGTATTTGCTACGATAGAAATGAGGAGGGATGACAGCGATGGAAACAATGAAAATAGGCGAAATAAATCTAACTTGGCTCAATGGGGGAGACACACATATGGATGGAGGCGCTATGTTCGGTGTTGTGCCAAAGCCACTGTGGTCTAAAAAATACCCAGTCAACGAAAAAAATCAAATTGAATTAAGATGCGATCCTATTCTGATCAGATGGAATGGTCAAAATATGCTTGTTGATTCTGGAATAGGTTTTGGCAAGCTTTCAGATAAACAAAAACGCAACTATGGCGTAACAGAAGAAACAAAAATAGAGCAATCACTGTCAGCGCTTGGGTTAAACACGTCTGATATTGATAAAGTACTCATGACACACCTGCATTTTGATCATGCAAGCGGTTTGACAAAGCCTGAAGGTGACAATCTCGTCTCGGTCTTTCCAAATGCTGAAATCATCACATCGCAAATAGAATGGGATGAAATGCAACAACCAAATATACGTTCAAGAAATACGTATTGGAAGGAAAACTGGGAAGTGATTTCACATCAAGTCGTCACGTTTGAACAAAGCATCCAAATCACGGAAGGAATTGAGATGCATCATACAGGTGGACATAGTGATGGTCACAGTATTTTAACCGTGACGAACAGTGGAGAAACGGCCATTCATTTAGCTGATATTATGCCTACACATGCCCATAAAAATCCCCTGTGGGTGCTTGCATATGATGATTATCCAATGACATCTATCCAAGCTAAACAAAAGTGGCAAGCATATGCTGAGGAGCGTGACGCATGGTATTTGTTTTATCATGATGCGATCTATCGAGCAGTCAAATGGGATGAAGAAGGCAAGCTGCTGAGCGTTCTCAAAAGAGAAGGTGCTTTTTAAAAAGAACGACTGTATGAATTTTCTCCTTTCACACAAAATAATGACAAAATGAACTTGTGAAAGGAAGAGAACAGTGAATCAATCTTATCAG
Organism: Bacillus sp. NPDC077027; assembly: GCF_050269555.1. Lineage (NCBI taxonomy): Bacteria > Bacillati > Bacillota > Bacilli > Caryophanales > Bacillaceae > Bacillus > Bacillus sp. NPDC077027. The sequence goes on from NZ_JBNNIO010000001.1 coordinate 80,031, forward strand.
GCACATGGTGATGTAATTGAAACACCATTAAGAGGATTGGAGGTCATGTCCGTTCCTTATTTAAACAAAGGTGTTGCTTTTACAAAGGAAGAGAGAGAAGAGCTTGGATTAAAAGGTTTTCTCCCGCCAAAGGTATTAACCCTTGAGGATCAGGCAAAACGTGCCTATGAACAGTTTAAAGCTCAGCCAGATGCACTTGGGAAAAATGTATATTTAAATTCACTTCACAACCGAAATGAAGTGTTATTTTATAAATTATTAAATGAGCATATAGCAGAAATGCTTCCAATCGTTTATACGCCGACAGTTGGAACGGCGATTCAGCGTTACAGCCATGAATACCGAAAGCCAAGAGGTCTTTATTTATCAATAGATGACCTTGAAGGGATGGAAGAGATTTTTGCCACTTATGGCGTAGATGAATCCATTGATCTGATTGTTGCAACAGATGCAGAAGGTATTTTAGGAATTGGTGATTGGGGTGTGGGCGGCATTGCGATTTCTGTTGGGAAATTAGCCGTGTACACTGCTGCCGCTGGCATTAATCCAAGTCGCGTGTTAGCGGTTGTTCTTGATGCAGGGACAAATCAGGAAAGCTTACTCAATGACCCTTTATATGTAGGGAATCAGCATTCACGTGTGAGAGGTGAACGCTACGATCAATTCATTGATCAATATGTGGAGCTTGCAAGGGCTACATTTCCAAACGCAATCCTGCATTGGGAAGACTTTGGAACAAAAAATGCACGTGCTATTTTAGAGAGATATAAAGATCAGATCTGTACATTCAATGATGATATTCAAGGAACTGGTGCTGTCTCACTCGCTGCTGTGCTTGCCTGTACAAAAGCTTCAAAGGTGCCCTTAAAGGATCATCGGATTGTTATATTCGGTGCGGGAACCGCTGGCATTGGGATTGCGGAACAGATTCGTGATGCCATCGTCAGAGATGGGGTGAAAGAAGAAGAATCCTACCGTTATTTCTGGTGTATCGACAAAACGGGTTTGTTAACAGACGATTCACCAGACATTCAAGACTTCCAGAAGCCTTATGCGAGAAAGTCAGAAGAAGTGAAGGAATATGCCCATAACGGTCCAAAAAATTCAATTGATCTTCTAGAAGTCGTCAAGCAGGCAAAGCCGACCATTTTGATTGGAACATCAACTGTTGGTGGTGCGTTTACAGAAGAGGTTGTGAAAGAGATGGCTTCACACGTAGAGCGCCCAGCCATTTTACCGATGTCTAATCCGACCCCTCTTTCTGAGGCGAAGCCTGAGGATTTGATTGAGTGGACAGAAGGCCGAGCACTTGTGACAACCGGGAGTCCGTTTGATTCGGTTGAATACAAAGGGGTTACCTATGAGATTGGACAGGCAAATAATGCCCTTGTCTTCCCAGGGCTTGGGCTTGGTACGATTGTATCAAAGGCACGACTTATGACAAATGCGATGTTTGTTGCTAGTGCTGAGGCAATTGCCAGTATGGTGAACGTCAGTAAGCCGGGTGCTGCGATGCTTCCAAGTGTTGAGCAGCTACGCACTGTGTCGGCAACAGTGGCGGTACGCGTTGCACAAGCGGCAATTGATGATGGTGTTGCTGAAGAGGCTCCAGAGGACTTAATACAGGCTGTTCAAGATGCGATGTGGCACCCTGTATATAAGAAAATTAAAGCCATTTAAAACAAGCTTCGCAAAGGATGGACTTTGCGAAGCTTGTTTTTTTTACGCTACAGAGTCAATGACATCAACGATCATGCCAGTTTTGGCATCAATCATCACCTCATATTGTTCAAGCTCTCCAAAGGCTGAACGAGTAATACCAGACTTGTACACATGAATGGTTTCATCATTGACTGTGTATGGTTCTGGCACAGTATAAATCCATGAGCCATCAATTGGACCTCTTTGTTTAAAGGCGGATTTCACAATTTTTAGTGCTTTTTCAGATGAAATATAAGTGGGGAAAAACACTTTTTTTGCAACAATTGCAGCGGCTACGCCAATACTTGCACCAATCAGAACATGTTTTAACTTCAACGTGCTGCACCTCCATATTGCTGTTTTTTCCATTATACAGAACTTGTCCTTTGATGTTAAGAAAACTGAATAACAAATAACATATTCAAAAAAAACAGGGGAGATACTTGGAAAACCGAAAGAATTCTTATAGTATAAAGTGAGTGTTGTTTTTATAGGAATTTATATAGACTTTACACAGAAAGTACATAGAAACGAGGTTAACTGTAGAATGAACCAAGAAACAATAGAGCTTTTCCGGACATTGACAGAACTACAAGGTGCTCCTGGTAATGAACATCATGTACGTGCATTTATGAAAAAAGAGCTTGAGAAGTATTCTGATGAACTGATTCAGGATCGTCTTGGAGGCATCTTTGGTATTCGAAAAGGACCCGAGAAAGCACCTGTTGTCATGGTGGCAGGTCATATGGACGAGGTCGGTTTTATGGTCACCTCTATTACAAAAAATGGGATGATTCGTTTCCAAACGCTCGGTGGCTGGTGGAGTCAAGTGATGCTTGCTCAACGAGTGGATGTACATACAGAGAATGGACCAATCCCTGGTGTCGTTGCCAGCACACCACCGCATTTGTTAACTGCCGAACAAAAGAACCGCCCTGTGAATCCCTCAGATATGCTGATTGACGTTGGAGCAGATAGTGAAGAAGAGGCAAAAGAATTCGGTATTAGACCGGGACAGCAGATTGTTCCAGCCACTATGTTTACACCATTAGCAAATCAGAAGAAGATTTTAGCCAAAGCTTGGGACAATCGTTATGGGTGTGGTCTATCGATTGAATTGCTGAAAGAACTCAAAGATGAAACATTGTCATGTCACCTATACTCTGGTGCAACAGTACAAGAAGAGGTGGGGTTAAGAGGCTCACAAGCTGCGGCAAATATGATTAAGCCAGACCTCTTTTTTGCTCTTGATGCAAGCCCAGCAAACGATACGACAGGAGACAAGACTCAATTTGGTCAGCTTGGACAAGGGACGTTACTCCGCATCTTTGACCGTACAATGATTACACATAGAGGAATGAAAGATTTCGTTCTTGATACCGCAGAAACGAACAACATTCCGTATCAATTTTTTGTATCAGCAGGTGGTACAGATGCAGGGCGTGTTCATATTTCAAATGAAGGTGTGCCATCAGCAGTCATCGGTGTTTGTGCACGCTATATTCACACAAGTCATTCCATTTTACATGTAGACGACTATGCAGCGGCAAAAGAGTTAATTGTAAACCTTGTGAAAAAGTGTGATCAAAGCACGGTCGATTCCATCTACCGAAACGTTTAATCCAGACGATGAGAAAGGCTGCCAGATCATCAGGCAGCCTTGTTTATTTTTCTTCAAATACATAGGATAAAGCTTTCATTGCTTGATTAACGGTTTCGACTGTGATGTTCGCCTTGTTTGATAGCTCCTTTAAAGGATGATGCAACTCTTTCGGGCGGATTAAAATCAGTGGTTTACCTTTCGTTATCGCATAGGAAGCATCCATAGCTGTGTTCCATTGCTTATACTTTTCACCAAATCTTGCAATAACAACATCGGCTTTGCTTAGCAAAATTTCTGTTCGGAAGTTATTCAGATCGGATGCAGCATCATCTTTAAAAATGGCATTTGGCTGTTCTCCTAAGATTTCAACCCCGATGTCATCAGAACGATCATGGTGTTCCATTGGACCAACAAATGTAATAGGCAGCTTGAGAGACTGACTTTTTTCTTTGATTTCATCGCGCCACGGGCTATGGATTTCTCCCGCTAAATAAACGGTTAATTGCATAATGATGTCCTCCTTGTGTACAAACTTAGAAAGGGTTTTCCTTATTTCTTTACATGTTACACAAGAAGTGCTTGATAAAGCAAAAAAAATATGATTATGATATTGATGATAGACCACCATTTTTCAGCAAGAGAATACTACATATGATAGGAAAGACAGCCATACTTGTCTTTCTTATGAGAAAGCAGGAAGACGAAGTTGATGACTTATATGAAAAGAAAAGGGATCACCCTTTCACCAAAAGTGTACTTCATTGATGCGCTCTCTTATATGGCACTTGGGCTTTTTGCTACATTGGTTGTTGGGCTCATCTTAAAAACAGCGGGCGGTCTAATATCGCTTCCATCTGTCGTAAAAATGGGCACATTGGCAATGGGGTTAATGGGGCCGGCCATCGGTGTAGCCGTTGCATATCGGCTGAACGCCTCTCCGCTCATTATTTTTGCCAGCGTTGTTTCAGGCGCTGCGGGAGCTGAACTTGGCGGACCAGCAGGGAGCTTTGTCGCTGCGTTAATCGGGATAGAATTAGGCAAGCTTGTCAGCGGTGAGACGAAGATAGACATTATTTTAACCCCACTCGTGACGATCATTGCAGGTTTTATGACAGCAACCCTCATCGGTCCAGGTATTCAAGCAGTGATGACAGGGTTAGGCAGTCTGATCATGTGGGGAACAGATCAGAGCCCACTGATCATGGGAATACTAGTCGCGACGGTTGTTGGACTTGCCTTGAGTTCGCCTATCTCTAGTGCCGCACTAGCTCTAATGTTAGATCTTAGCGGAGCGGCAGCAGGTGCAGCAACGATTGGTTGTTGCGCACAGATGATTGGTTTTGCCATTTCAGGCTTTAGAGAGAATCGCTTTGGCGGTTTTGCAGCCGTTGGGATTGGAACTTCAAAGCTGCAGCTTCCCAATATTGTCAAAAACCCACTCATTTTAATTCCTCCGACCATCGCAGGCATGATTCTTGCGCCGATCGGCATTATATTATTCGGAATGGAAAATAACGCAGCAGGTGCAGGTATGGGAACAAGTGGACTAGTTGGACAATTAATGACACTAACGGTGATGGGATTTCACTCACACGTTTTACTAGCAATTGTCCTTTTGCATATAGTTGGCCCGGCAGTGATTAGTTTGGTAGTATCAGAATGGATGAGAAAAAAAGGCTATATTCGTTTCGGAGATTTAACCATACAAACAGGAGGAATGAAACATGAAAAAGATTGAATCAAATGAAGAATTGCAAAAAGTGATAAATGATGAACTAACAGTGTTATTGTTCTCAGCAGATTGGTGCCCGGATTGCACATTCATTGAACCTTTTTTACCTGAGCTAGAAGCGAACTATCCAGAATTTGAATATTACTATGTGGATCGTGATCAGTTCATTGATACATGTGCTGAATGGGAAATTTACGGCATACCTAGCTTCCTTGTCTTCAGAAACGGACAAGAAATCAACCGTTTTGTCAGCAAAGACCGCAAAACAAAAGAAGAGATTGAAGCCTTTTTGACAGATTCTCTTGCAAAATAATCGAAAGGAGAGTCGCAAATGGCAAAAATGACCTCAAGACAGCTTGCCACTCAATTAAAAGCTCGTCTTGCTAATGATGATTGGACACATCACTTTGACCGTGAAAAAGATACATTGCGTGTTGAAAATAAAGAATCTGGAAAAGGCATTACCCTTGAACTTCCGCCGATCATTGCCAAGTGGGAAATGAAGCCTGAGGAAACGTTGGATGAAATTGTATATTATGTAGACGAGGCACTGACGGCAATGAACGGAGAAGCGCAGCATATTGAAGGAAAAGAAAAGCAAATTTATCCAGTCATTCGCGCTACGTCCTTTCCGGAGAAAACAAGTGATGAGATTCCACTAGTGTATGATGATCATACAGCAGAAACAAGAATCTATTATGCGCTTGATTTAGGAAGCACATACCGCTTAATTGACGAGCAAATGCTCAAAAAAGAAAACTGGACGAAAGACCGGATAAGAGAAACAGCAAGCTTCAACGTTCGCTCTCTGAAAACGGTCGTTAAAATGGATGAAGTTGCAGGAAATCGATTCTACTTCTTTCGGGCAAACGATGGGTATGATGCCAGCCGATTGTTGAATGAACCGATTTTACAGGAATACGAACATAAAGTGGAAGGCCAGATGGCGATTTCTGTTCCACATCAAGATGTCCTCATTATTGCAGACATTCGCAATGAATCGGGATATGATATTTTAGGACAAATGTCAATGAGCTTTTTTGCAAGTGGGACAGTCCCAATCACAGCACTTTCTTTTTTATACGAGGATGGTAAGCTAGAGCCCATCTTTATTCTTGCAAAAAGCAGGCCAAAAAAGCAGTAGAAGGGAATTTTGACGAATGAATGTTTTTTATAATGCAGAAGGTGTGGGCGACACACTCCTCATTTCTATCAAAGATGTGACAAGAGAACAGGTAGGCTATGAAACATATGGCGATGTCGTAAGAATTTTTAACCAAGAGACAAAAGAAACGACAGGCTTTAATATCTTCAAAGCATCTACCTATATGAAAATCGAAGAGAATGGTTCTGTCCCATTATCTGAGACACTTGTTCAAGATATAAATGAAATTTTAAATAAAAACGGTGTAAGTGAAACATTAACAGTAGACCTCACACCTAAATTTGTCGTTGGTTATGTGAAAACAAAAGAAAAACATCCGAATGCAGATAAACTGAACATTTGCCAAGTAGATGTTGGTCATGAGACATTACAAATTGTCTGTGGCGCACCAAACGTAGATCAAGGACAGCATGTTGTTGTGGCTAAAGTCGGTGCTGTCATGCCAAGCGGTCTTGTCATCAAGGATGCAGAGTTAAGAGGCGTTCCATCAAGTGGTATGATTTGCTCAGCAAAAGAATTAGACTTGCCAAATGCCCCGCAAGAAAAAGGAATCCTTGTTCTCGAGGGCAGCTATGAAGCAGGTCAGCCCTTTCAAGGATAAACTCCCATAAACGGGCGCATTGATTCGAAGAATGTGTTATATTCAAAAGTCACTAAGTATTGGTACTTAGTGACTTTTTTTCTTAGAAACATACTACTAAGCCAAAGGATATGGCGCTTTTCTACATGAAAAAGCAGTGGTATACTAAAAATCGCCCAAGAAAACGTAAGGGGAGTTAAGAGAGTGATGAATGATGAGTTGGTTAGATAAATTTTTTAGTGTTTTTTTAGGAGAAGAAAAAAAAGAAGAACGTCCTGTTAAGCAGGAAGAAGAGCGATTTGAATCGCACCCTAATGAAAATGATGATGAGCGTGTTTATAAAAAAATTGAAAATACAAAAGTCCATTACGAATATCCAAAGGGAAACTTTCGTTTTCCGCTCGTTCCAGATGAGACAGGAAAAGATGGCAATCAAAAGCGGGAAAGAAGAGCACATGTCAAACAAGGCAGTCAGCAAAAGTCAAAACCAGCACGTACATATCAGCCGAGACAAAAAGAGCAGGATGAAACGAGCAAAAAGCCGTTTAAACCAGAAGCAATTCCTTCACCAATCTATGGTTATAATCATGAATTGCGTCCGAAAATGAAAGAACAGACAGAAGAAGTAAAACAATCCTATTCTTCTTCAAGTCGAAATGAAGAAGCCATACAACGTGTGACGCTTTTGTCAGAAGAAGCTGAAAGAGAACGAAGCATCAGACAGCAAATGAACATACCTTCGATTCAGATGGAGAAACGAATAGCTGATGAGCAGGCTGCTTCGATTGTCCAAGAAGTAAAAGAAAAGAAAATGGAACGTATCATGCAAGTACCGCTCGAACAGGATGAGCCTACTTTTGACATTCACCCTGTTTCAGATGTAAATGAGCAAATAGAAGATGAAGAAGTACACGAGCAAGCATTAGCACATATTGAACAAGAGAGTAGCAAAGACTTGCTAGAAAACGAAGTAAATGAACCAGCTGATCTATTGGACGATGTAGAAAATGAAAGTGAAAAAGACCAACTAGCAGAAGCACCAACTATCTGTGAACCAATCGAAGAGGAAGTCATCTTAGAAATAGTAGATCAAGTAACAGAAGGGTCTGCCGAAGCATCAGATATGATCGAAACAGTCGAAGAAAACTTTATAGATCAGGCTCTTATAGAAGATGAAATAGTTACCGAACAAAAAACTGTGCTTGAAGCCAATTGTGATCTGGAAAAGGAGGCATCCTTGCAGCATGTGCAATCAGAACAGACGCAAACAGAAACTGTTCTGCAAGAAATGCCGGAGCCTGTCCAGCCTAAAGCACAACAAAAAACAAATGAAGCTGAACAAACAGAAAAACGCAAAAAATCTGAGGCGACATCAAGCGTACCTTTTAATGTCATGATGCTGAAAAGTGATTTGCGCATCCAAAAACAGGATAAAGCAGTTGAACATCATGGATATGTATTTCCAAGCTTAGCCTTGCTCGATGTGCCACCAGCACAAAGAGAAGAAGATGGCGCGTGGGTTGATGAGCGAAAAGAGCTACTGAATGCAACCTTAAAAAACTTTAATGTTCGGGCAAATGTTGTCCATGTCACCCAAGGACCATCTGTCACGAGATTTGAAGTTCATCCTGAACCAGGTGTAAAAGTGAACAAAATCACCAACCTATCAGATGACATCAAATTAAGCCTGTCAGCCAAAGATATTCGGATTGAAGCACCCATCCCAGGGAAAAATACAATCGGTATTGAAGTACCTAACCTTCACAGTAAAATGGTCTTTTTACGAGAAATGATGAGAAGCAGTGAGTTTAGAGAGAGCCCATCACCGCTTACCGCAGCACTTGGTCTAGATATATCAGGAAAGCCTGTCGTTGTTGATTTGCAAAAAATGCCTCATGGGCTCATTGCAGGAGCAACTGGTTCTGGAAAAAGCGTCTGCATTAACACTATTTTAGTCAGTTTGCTTTTTAAATCATCACCAGACGAAGTGAAAATGCTATTAATTGATCCTAAAATGGTTGAACTTGCGCCATACAATAAAATCCCTCATCTTGTCAGCCCAGTCATTACAGATGCGAAAACGGCGACAGCTGCACTTAAATGGGTCGTAGATGAGATGGAAAGACGCTACGAACTCTTTGCCCATTCAGGCGTGAGAGAGATTGGCCGTTTTAATGAGCTTGTGAAAGAAAAGCAAATGGGAGAGAAGCTCCCTTACTTAGTGGTCGTCATAGATGAGCTTGCTGATTTGATGATGGTAGCACCGAATGAAGTCGAAGAAAGCATTTGCCGCATTGCACAAAAGGCAAGAGCCTGTGGAATTCACTTATTAATTGCAACGCAAAGACCTTCAGTCGATGTCATTACAGGCTTAATTAAAGCAAACATCCCAACAAGAATTGCCTTCTCTGTATCAAGCCAGGTTGATTCAAGAACCATTATTGATATGGGTGGAGCAGAAAAACTGCTCGGTAAAGGTGATATGCTATTTGTTGAAAATGGTTCTGGTAAGCCGACAAGATTGCAAGGGAATTTCGTCTCTGATCGTGAAATCGACAAGGTTGTGGCACATGTGAGAAAACAGCGTGAACCTATTTTCTTATTTGAACAAGAGGAGCTGATACTTCAAGGATCAGCGATCACAGATGAGGATGAGCTTTTTGTTGATGCATGTCACTTTGCAATTGAACAAAATAGTGCAAGTACGTCAAGCTTACAGCGAAGGTTCCGAATCGGATACAACCGAGCAGCAAGGCTCATTGACATGATGGAACGTGAAGGTATGATCTCAGGAGCAAAAGGGAGTAAGCCGAGAGAAGTGCTCATCACATTAAGTGATTTAGAGCAAATGATATAAATTTCTTCATTTTTTCAGCAAACATGTTATGATAGCAAATAGGTGCAATTTTTGTAATTGGACACTTTTTGCGTGTCTGCCTAAGAGCAATTTAATAAAAATTCCCTTTAAATGGTGTAAGAAATGGGAATGTTGTCGGATACTAATAATAGTTAATATTGATTAGAATAGGAAGATCGGAAAAAATCTTTACACGGAGCTGCGACTTGTGATGATTGTATTCAATTCACAAGTTGCAAATTGAAATGAGCGTCATATACTGTAAATCAGATAGACGTTTGTTGGAGGTACAATTATGACTGTTTATCATTTTGTTGGAATAAAAGGGACAGGTATGAGTCCACTGGCCCAAATTCTTCATGATACTGGGTATACTGTCCAAGGATCGGATATTGAAAAACACATCTTCACACAAAAAGCATTAGAGGAAAGAAACATTCAAATTCTCCCGTTTGATGCAGACAATATTAAGCCGGGTATGACAGTGATCGCAGGAAATGCGTTTCCTGATTCGCATCCTGAGATTGAACGTGCCCTTTCTGAAGGGATTCCTGTCATTCGTTATCATAAATTTCTCGGTGAGTACATGGATTCATTCACAAACGTCGCGATTACCGGTGCACATGGCAAGACATCAACAACAGGTTTGCTTGCACATGTGATGCAATCGGCAAAACCAACATCATACTTGATCGGTGATGGATCGGGCATGGGAAAGGAAAGCAGTGAGTATTTCGTTTTTGAAGCCTGTGAGTATCGCAGACATTTCCTAAGCTACCATCCAGACTATGCCATTATGACTAACATTGATTTTGATCATCCAGATTATTTCACTGATATTAATGATGTGTTTGATGCATTTCAAAACATGGCACTACAAGTCAAAAAAGCAATCATTGCTTGTGGAGACGACGAACATCTGTTGAAAATTCAAGCAAAAGTACCAGTTGTCTACTACGGATTGAATGAAGAGAACGATTATCAAGCTAGGAATATTGTCAAAAATACGGAAGGAACAACTTTCGACGTATTTGTTCGTAACACGTTTTATGACACGTTTTATATTCCTGCATACGGCAACCACAATGTCTTAAATTCACTTGCTGTGATCGCACTATGTCATTATGAAGAAATAAATGTCGAACTTATCAAAGCGTCCCTCACTACGTTTGGTGGTGTGAAAAGACGTTTTAATGAAAAAATTGTAGGTGAGCAAGTCTTAATTGACGATTATGCACACCATCCAACAGAAATTAAAGTTACACTAGAAGCAGCACGACAAAAGTATCCAGATCGTGATATTGTTGCTGTTTTTCAGCCGCATACCTTTACGCGTACACAGCAATTCTTAAATGAATTTGCTGATGTCCTGTGCAAAGCAGATTATGTGTATTTATGTGATATTTTCGGTTCTGCTCGCGAAAACATTGGGAAGCTTAGCATTGCGGATTTGCAAAATAAAATTCCGCAAGCAAAGCTCATTGATGAACAAGATACCTCTGTATTAAAAGATCATAAAGATGCAATTCTTATTTTTATGGGCGCTGGTGATATTCAAAAATACTTGCGTGCTTACGAAAAAGTAGCTGTTTAATTTGTTGAAAGTGTCATTTAAATCGTTTTAATCGATTTAAATGACACTTTTTTACGTGAAATGAATGTGATGTGACAAAGGTTTCAGTCTAGGGACATATAGTGTTTTTTCGTTCATTGTGGACAGGAATTGACGATTAAGTGTAGAATTATTAATCAATTGGTCATTCTAGATGTTTGAATGACACAATATGAGGGTATTAACCATAACACGCCCGCAGCAAAGGAGGTATCAGATGATCATTATTCTTTATCTAAGCGTTGCACTAATTGCGATAGCTTTCCTTATCCTTGTTATTTATTTGTCAAAAACATTAAAATCGTTGCAGTTGACGTTAAAAAATGTCGCTTCGACACTTGAAGGCCTTGAGGGACAAATGCAAGGGATTACATCCGAAACAACGCAGTTGCTACATAAAACGAATCAACTTGCAGAGGACATTCAAGAAAAATCAGCTAAACTGAACACAGTTGTCGACGCAGTACAAGGTATCGGAGGCTCAATCTCCGAGTTTAATACAAGCATTAAACAGGCAGCTGGTGCTGTTACGTCCTCCGTTGAAAGAAATCAGGAAAAAGTGACGGATGTGGTCAACTGGAGCAATGCAGCACTTGAGATTTATAAAAAATGGAAAGACCGTAAAAAACAAAAATAAACTCACTTCGCATAGGAGGAATAATCATGAGCAAAGACGGAATCAATAGCAAAGACTTTTTGATTGGAACACTAATCGGTGGCATTATTGGTGCAACAACTGCACTCTTTTTAGCGCCAAAGTCAGGTAAAGAATTGCGCGATGATTTGAATACCCAAGCGAATGCACTGAAAGAAAAAACAGACCGTTTAACAAACGATGCAAAAGAAAAAGGTACAGAGTACGTGACTCTTGCAAAAGATAAAACATCTGAACTATCTCAACTTGTGGCGGAGCAATCAAATCAGATTTTAGATAAAGTGAAAGACATAAAAGAACGTGCTACAGGCCATGCCAATCAAGTACAAAAGGATGCAGAAGAAGCAGTATCAGATATTGTGAATGAAGCATCTGATGTTGCCGATGAAGCGAAAGCCCGTGCAGAAGTGGCAAAGTCAGAGATAGAAGACGGCATTAAAGATGTGAAAGAAAAAGTTGAGCAATCAACCAAAAGCTAACCAACAGACCGTTTTAGGAAGGAGAACACATCATGTCAAAACAACTCATTGAAACAGAAGAGCAGTTTAACAAATTAACAGATCAGGATGGAACATTTGTCTTTTTCAAGCACAGCTTGACCTGTCCAATCAGCCAAGCAGCTTTTCATGAATTTGAAGCATTTGCATCTGAGCACAAAGAAGTTCCTTCATATTTTTTGCAAATTCAAAACACGAGAGAACTTTCCGCTTATGTAGCTGAAGCGACAGGTGTAAAACATGAAAGCCCACAAGCTTTTGTCATTAGTGGTGGCAAAGTAAAATGGCATGCGTCTCATTCGAAAATTACGAAAGAGACACTAGAACAAAATATTTAGCAAAGCGCCAGCAGAAGCTGGCTTTTTTTTTATAAAAAAGGTTTACACGAATGAAAAGTATGCTATAATCAAACACATAATACTTTACCGCTTAAAAGCGTTTGGGTAATAAAGAATATTTCGTGACAATTCCGAAATCTTTGTTTATAATAGACCCTATCATAAAAAAACCTACTCATTTTCAAATCCGAAAATGACAAAATGAAAAAGCGAGAGATGGAAAAAGAAAGGATGACAAAAATGAGCAACAATGAACTAGATCTATTAAGACAGCAAGCAGATGAACTAAATCTTCAAATCTTAAAACTGATCAATGAAAGAGGGAACATTGTAAAAGAGATCGGAAAAGCGAAAGAGGCGCAAGGTGTCAACCGTTATGACCCTGTTAGAGAGCGTACAATGCTTAATCAAATTCTTGAACAAAACAATGGACCATTCGAAAACTCAACCGTTCAACACATTTTCAAAGAAATTTTCAAAGCAGGTTTAGAGCTTCAAGAAGATGATCACAGCAAAGCGCTTCTTGTATCTCGTAAGAAGAAACCTGAAAATACAATTGTGAACATTAATGGCGAAGCGATCGGTGATGGTAAACAACGCTTCATCGTTGGACCTTGTGCAGTAGAAAGCTACGAGCAAGTGGCTGAAGTAGCAGCCGCTGCCAAACAACAAGGAATTAAATTACTTCGTGGTGGTGCATTTAAGCCACGCACAAGCCCATACGATTTCCAAGGTCTTGGTGTAGATGGACTGAAAATTTTAAAGCGTGTAGCAGATGAATACGGTTTAGCTGTGATCAGTGAAATCGTCAATCCTGCCCACATTGAAGAAGCTATTGAACATATTGATGTCATCCAAATTGGTGCACGTAACATGCAAAACTTCGAACTGCTTAAGGAAGCAGGTTCTGTGAAAAAGCCAGTTCTTCTAAAACGTGGTTTAGCAGCAACTATTTCAGAGTTCATTAATGCAGCTGAATACATCATCGCTCAAGGTAACGATCAAATCATCCTTTGTGAGCGTGGTATCCGCACATATGAAACAGCAACAAGAAATACGCTAGATATTTCTGCTGTTCCAATCTTAAAACAAGAAACACATTTGCCAGTCTTTGTTGATGTGACGCATTCAACTGGACGCAGAGATCTTCTTCTTCCAACTGCAAAAGCTGCACTTGCGATTGGCGCAGATGGTGTCATGGCAGAAGTACATCCTGATCCATCAGTAGCACTTTCTGACTCTGCTCAGCAAATGGATATTCCACAATTCGAGAAGTGGTTAAACGACTTAAAACCACTTGTTAACATTTACGCATAAAAATAAAAAATCGCCGGAATACGAAGCCGGTGATTTTTTTTGTGTCAAAACAAGTGAGTAGATCCACGTTTAAAAAATAGTTTGTTCACAATGTTTTCATTTTTAAAAAGCAGCAGACTCTGCTAAGATCATTGTCATACCTGTAGTCAACGCGAATTTTTGACAAATATGATTCATTATACAGATAACACGCATATTAAAGTTTGTTTAATTTAATTATAAAAAGAAAGGGAACGTTTTCATATGACGAAAAAACGTGTATAATTTCATAAAAGAACGTAATTTTGATGTAGATTGAAAAATTATGTGTCTCTTTTCATCGTTCTAATGATAAATAGGATATTATTTTATCGTATCTGACATGTCTTTATATGATTGGTGAATGCTATAGATATGGAAGTGTAATTGAAGGAGTGATTCATGTGAATAATGTTACAATATATGATGTAGCAAGAGAAGCAAATGTAAGTATGGCAACGGTATCACGTGTTGTAAACGGAAATCCAAATGTCAAACCAACAACTAGAAAGAAAGTGCTTGAGGCAATTGATCGTCTTGGTTATCGCCCGAATGCAGTAGCACGTGGCCTTGCCAGTAAGAAGACGACAACTGTTGGTGTGATCATCCCAGATATTTCGAGTATTTTTTATTCAGAGTTAGCTCGAGGCATTGAAGATATTGCGACGATGTATAAGTACAATATTATTTTGAGCAACTCTGATCAGAACACAGATAAAGAACTTCACCTTCTGAATACAATGCTAGGCAAACAAGTAGATGGGATCGTTTTTATGGGCGGGAACATTACAGATGTGCTTGTAGAAGAATTTAAGCGCTCTCCTGTACCTATCGTACTGGCTGCATCTGTGGAAGAACAGGCGAAAACGCCATCAGTCAACATTAATTATGAACAAGCCATTTACGACTCTGTTCATTTGTTAGTAGAAAAAGGACATAAGCGGATTGCTTTTGTATCTGGTCCACTTTCAGAGCCAATTAATTCTGTGAAGAAGCTGAATGGATACAAACGTGCTCTTGAAGAAGCAGGAATTGCTCTAGATGAAGCACTTGTCATGGAAGGGGATTACACGTACGATTCAGGCATTGAAGCGTTGGCAAGCTTACTTGAGCAGGAAGATCAACCAACTGCTGTGATTGCCGCAACAGATGAAATGGCACTTGGTGTCATCCACGGAGCTCAAGACCGTGGCGTGTCGATCCCGAATGATCTTGAAGTCATTGGTTTTGATAACACTAGATTATCCTTAATGGTACGCCCTCAGCTTACGACCGTTGTTCAGCCAACTTATGATATTGGTGCAGTTGCGATGCGACTTCTCACGAAGCTGATGAACAAAGAAGAAGTGGACGAACAAATTGTTGAATTGCCTCATCGAATTGAATTAAGACAATCAACTAAATAAGATAAAACAAGAAAAGAAAGCAGGCTTCACGATCTCATTTGTGAATGTCTTGCTTTCTTTTACCTTGAGCTGGAGAGAGTTTGATATGAGACGATATGACTACTTAACACCTATTGGTATTGTTTTGGGCATTGTAATTGTGGCAATCGGTATTTTATCAGGGGCAGGCCTCAGTGGGTTTTTGTCATTTCTTGATTTGACTTCTTTTCTGATCGTGACCGGTGGGTTATTTGCAGCGCTTTGCGTGAGTTTTGCCCCCAGAGAAATCAAACGGATGCCGCTTATTTTCAAACAAGCATTCAAACAAGATGATGAAGAAGTGAAAGAGCTTGTCAAAGCATTTGTGTCCCTTTCAGATCAAGCGAGAAAAGAAGGCATTTTAACTTTGGACAAACATGTATTTGATATGAGAGACCCATTTCTAAAAAAAGGGCTGATGCTCACTATTGATGGCTGGGATGAAGAGACCATCCGGAGTGTATTAGATGCAGAAATTGCCGCAATGGAAGAGCGTCACCGTAAAGGAAGAAAAATATTTGAAAAAGCAGGCGAATATGCACCTGCATGGGGAATGATTGGAACAATTGTTGGTTTGGTCCTCATGCTTAAAAATCTCTCTTCCCCAGATACATTGGGGCCTAGTATGGCAGTTGCTTTATTGACGACGTTATATGGGGCACTCCTTGCCAATATGTTTTTTATTCCGATTGCGTCGAAGCTTGAAGAAAAAACAGAGCATGAAATCTTTATGAAGCAAGTGATGATTGAAGGAATTATTGGTATTCTATCAGGGAAAAACCCGAGGCAGCTTGAGAGCGAGCTATCTGTTTTCGGATCTCGTCATGAATGGATGCAGGATGCACCCAAGATAGAAAAAGCGAGTGAGCATTCGAATGAAGCTTAGAGCAGAACGTAGAAAAAGAAGAAAGGGTCTATCCCAATCGAAAAGAACACCACCATGGACATTAACGTTTGCGGATATGATTACACTCATTCTCGTGTTCTTTATTTTACTGTTTTCCATGTCTCAAATTGACCTTCAAAAATTTCAGAAGGCTGTCCATTCTTTTCAAAACAATGGAGATGGCATTCTGCCAGACCAAACAGGTATAAAAAAAGAGGAAGACGCATCGGTGCAGGAGCAGCAAGAAGACCTCTTAAAAAAGGTCAATGCATTTATCAATAAACATCATCTACATGATAAATTGATGGCAAAACGAGACGAACGAGGCATTGTGCTTGTACTACAGGAAGCGGTTTTATTTCATTCTGGCGAAGCAAAGATTTTGCCAGAGGCTACACCTTTCCTTCATCAAATTGCAGAACTTTTAGGTGACCTTGGGAATCAGATCAATGTTGAAGGTCATACCGATTCAAGACCTATTTCCACCTATCAATACCCATCCAATTGGGAGCTATCAGCTGCACGGGCAAGCAGTGTCATCCAATATTTCACCTCAGAAGAAAAGCTAAAGCAAACACGTTTTAGGGCAATTGCATATGGCGAGACAAAACCAATTCAATCAAATGAAACAGAGCGTGGCATGAAAGCAAATCGGCGAGTCGAGATTGTCATTGCCAAATAATGTAGCCATAGCGTGAACATTTATTTGATCTTACGTACATAAAAAAAGACCACTTTAGGTCTTTTTTTTATGCCTTTTTCTTTTCTCTTCTAACAGGAAGAAGCGCTTTTTCAACTGTTTGTGCGTTTTTTTCAGTAATTTCTGCTCGTCTTGGTATCGGATCATATAAATCGTCAGGATCTGACCAAGAGGACGGAAGTGAAACAGGTGATTGTTTTTCCCATTTGGCAATCCAATCTTGTGGAATGGATGTTTGAGGTTCAATGCCTTTCATTTCAAGCCAAATTCTGCTCCATGCTCTTGGCACTACTCGCCAAATATCATATCCACCACCGCCAACTGCAATCCATTTGCCATCGCAATATTGATGGGCAAGTGCATGCGCAAGCTTTGGAATCTCTTCGTAAATTTTCATTGTAGCGGATAAGTGGGTGAGTGGGTCATAATAATGAGCATCTGCTCCGTTTTGCGTTAAGATGACATCTGGTTTGAAGAATGCTGCAATTTCTGTCACTGCGGTTCGATAAGCATCAAGAAAGGACTCATCTTCTGTAAAAGCATCCAACGGAATATTATAAGCATACCCGTAGCCCTTGTCATGCCCTCTTTCTTGTACTTGTCCTGTTCCAGGAAATAAGTAACGCCCAGTTTCATGAATGGATACGGTGCAAACATGGGGATCGTCATAAAAGCTAAATTGTACGCCATCACCATGATGGGCATCTGTATCGATATATAATACGCGTGCATTGTAGCGATTTTGGATATATTGAATTGCAACCGAGCTGTCATTGTAAATGCAAAAACCCGAGGCGCGTCCCTTAAAGCCGTGATGAAGGCCACCTCCAAGATTCACGGCATGTCGTGCCTTACCCATCATTACCTGATCAACGGCAGTCAGCGTCCCACCAACGAGAAGGGAAGCAGCTTCATGCATACCTGCAAACACAGGTGTGTCTTCTGTTCCAATCCCATATCGTTCGCCTTCTGCTATAGGGAGCTTGCCTTCGCTTGCAAGCTGAACAGCATGAATATAATCAGAGGTGTGCACGAGCTTTAATTCATCGATGGTTGCCATCCTTGGTTGAACGATATCTTCTTCTGCTAAGGCGTTCACCATTTGAAGAAGATCATATGTTAAATAAACACGAAGCTGGTTGAAGGGATGATCTTGATGAAATTGGTACGTTTGAAAAGAAGGTGAAAAAACGAAAATGGCATCCTTCATTTGAGTGTCTGCTCCATTGGCCACAGCACCTTATAGCCTTTTGCTCGAATCGTTTTCATGACACTATCGGCATGAATGGTTCTAAGCCGGAACACTAGCACTTTTGATGTCTCGTTAGCATGTGGATAAACAAGAACACTCAGGATTTGGATATGATGATCCTTTAGAATGGCAGTAATGTTTGCTAGGTCCTCTGTTATCTGTTCCACTTCAATCTCTAATTGAGAGCCAGGCTGATCTGCGCCGGTTAATCTCACAAAGGTACGAAGTAAATCTGTTTTTGTAATCATCCCCACAAGCTTTCCGCGTTTCACGACTGGTAGACAGCCAATACCGTGCTCATAAAAGACACTTGAGATTTCTTCAACAAAATCAAGTGGGTGAGCAGTCACTGTCTCTCCGACCATGATTTCTTCAACTGGCTTTTGAATAAATTGATACCGTTTCTCTGTTTCAAAAATACTTGGACTGGTGCTTTTAATATCACGGTCTGTGACCATTCCGATAACAGATCCTTGTTCAGATACAATTGGAATATGACGAATACGGTGTAAGCTCATTTTCTCAATTGCTGCCTCAATTGTATCGGTTTTTCGCAAGGTGATGACATCACGCTGCATAATTTGTTCAATAATCAAGTTTACCAATCCCCTTTGCCAAAAGAACGTTAATACATGAAGCGCTGGTGAAAGCGAAGGCGATCAAAGCGCTCAATTGAATCGGTGCTGACCTCACGACCGATTCTTGCCATTAAACAGTTGGCAGGATGCGAACTGATTTCAGGTTCATCTGTCGCAAACCAGACGAGACCACCAGCGTTCATCATCTTCTCCATCATTTTTCTGTAATCCCATACGTTTTTCTTTGTCCCCTTTAAATCCCAATGCCAGTAATATTCAGTTGTGATGATGATATATTTCTCCATTTGCGGATCCATCATGCTGATATCGAGCAAATGCTTGCCAAGTGAACACCCTCTAAATGGGGGAGCGACTTCAATAGCGCCAAGTTCAATTAAATTTTCCATGTTTCCTTCTGACCATCGCTCAAGCGGGTCTGGATATAAGAACGTCACATAGCCTACAACAAGCTGACCAAGTCTTGCAATGATGATACGTCCTTCAGGAAGGCCTGCAATTTCAACAAGTGCCTGCTTTTGTTCTTCATGTGAACGAAAAGCAGTAAGTCCTTCATGAAAAGTATAGGTGGCTAGTTCGTCTGGGGGTACAGGTCCCTCAATGAAAATATCGCCCGTCTCTCGCTCAATTGTTTTTGAATAATAAGTTTTAGGATGCTCCACGTATCCACCGCCTCAAATTCTAGTGAGTCGTTTCTATTCTATCTTAAAACTTGAAGAAATTAAAACGGTTTCACTAGAGTTTTTTAAAAATTGAGAAAAAAAGTCATCTATACTATAATAGTCATTGTAAACGTATGCAAAGGGGGACTGTTTGATGAAAATGGAAACGCTATCATCAGTAAAAGGGGACTATCATTTAAATGATTATGATCAGGCATACAAAGAGTTTAATTGGGAGGAAGCAAGGAAAAATTTCTCCTGGTATGATACTGGAAAAGTAAACGCAGCATATGAAGCGATTGACAGACACGCGGACTCGTTTCGAAAAAACAAGGTGGCACTTCACTACAGGGATTCACTGCGAGATGAAAAGTATACGTTTAGAGATATGAAAGTGAAAACAAACAAGGCAGGAAATGTTTTACGAGAAGAGGCGCATGTTCAAAAGGGTGACAGGGTATTTATTTTTATGCCAAGATCGCCTGAGCTCTATTTTATTTTGCTTGGCACAGTAAAAATAGGCGCAATCGTTGGACCATTATTTGAAGCGTTTATGGAAGGGGCAGTAAAGGATCGTTTAGAAAACAGTGAAGCAAAAGTCATTGTCACAACACCTGAACTTTTAGAGCGTGTTCCATTTGCTGAGCTGCCAAAACTAGAGTCAGTCATCATTGTTGGTGAGCAAACTGAACCCATTGATGGTGTGAGAACGATTGATTATCTAAAAGCTGAGCAGAAGGCGGCAAAAGAGCTTGAAATTGAATGGATGGATTTAAAGGATGGGTACTTGCTTCATTACACATCTGGCTCTACAGGTACACCAAAGGGCGTATTGCATGTTCATGAAGCGATGGTTCAGCAGGCACAAACTGGTAAATGGGTGTTAGACTTGAAGGAAGATGATGTCTACTGGTGTACAGCTGATCCAGGCTGGGTCACTGGCACAGTGTACGGCATTTTTTCCCCGTGGCTAAACGGAGCGACCAATGTGATTTTAGGTGGACGGTTTAATCCAGACACTTGGTATGAAACAATTGAATCGCTTGGTGTTAGCGTATGGTACAGTGCGCCAACAGCCTTCCGTATGCTCATGGGCGCTGGTGATGATTTGATTAAAAAGTATGACCTTAGCTCATTAAGACACGTACTGAGTGTGGGTGAGCCTTTAAATCCAGAGGTGGTCCGCTGGGGAGACGCAGTTTTTGCAAAACGCATTCATGATACATGGTGGATGACAGAAACCGGTGCACAGCTTATCTGTAACTACCCAAGTATGGACATTAAACCAGGATCAATGGGCAAACCGATTCCAGGTGTTCAAGCAGCGATTGTCGATAACGCAGGCAATGAACTTCCACCTTATCGAATGGGGAATCTCGCGATTAAAAAAGGGTGGCCTGCCATGATGCACGCAATCTGGAACAATCCTGAAAAATATGAATCTTATTTTATGCCGGGAGATTGGTATGTTTCAGGAGATTCGGCATACATGGATGAAGACGGATATTTCTGGTTCCAGGGACGTGTAGACGATGTCATTATGACCTCAGGTGAGCGTGTTGGTCCATTTGAGGTGGAGAGCAAGTTGCTTGAGCATCCAGCAATTACGGAAGCGGGTGTCATTGGAAAACCAGACCCTGTCCGTGGTGAAATCATTAAAGCCTTTATTGCACTTCAAAGCGGCTATGAGCCGACAGATGAGCTGAAAGAAGAGATCAGAACGTTTGTTAAAAAAGGCCTTGCTGCACACGCTGCACCTCGAGAAATTGAATTTAAAGACAAATTGCCAAAAACAAGAAGTGGTAAAATTATGCGACGTGTCTTGAAGGCATGGGAACTTAATCTCCCAGCTGGCGATCTTTCCACAATGGAGGATTAAATCTTTCCTAAGTTGACTTCTAAAAGAAAGTGTGATAAAAATGTGTTAGTTCAATATGCAAAGGTTGCGACTGAGATAAGTAGAACGATCTTTCCCTGTCTAAGAGAGCTGGCGGTTGGTGTGAGTCAGTACAAAAAGATGTTTGAATTACCCTCACGAACCGCTTTTACGAAAGGGGAATGTATACTTCCGCGAGTAGTGAAAGAACGGATATATCCGTTATCAGATGAGAGTGAAAAGAC
Source organism: Bacillus sp. NPDC077027 (assembly GCF_050269555.1). NCBI lineage: Bacteria > Bacillati > Bacillota > Bacilli > Caryophanales > Bacillaceae > Bacillus > Bacillus sp. NPDC077027. The sequence goes on from NZ_JBNNIO010000001.1 coordinate 101,747, forward strand.
ATTTTCTTTGTCTTTTAAGCAGGGTGGTACCGCGATTTATATCGTCCCTTCGTTTATCGAAGGGACGTTTTTTTATGTTTAAATGGAAAAGGAGATTTTGATCATGAGTCAATTAATTGAAGAATTATCGTACAGAGGTCTAATTCAGCAACAAACGGATGAAGAAGGTTTAAAGAAATTATTAGCAGAAGAAAACATTAAATTATACTCAGGATTTGATCCTACCGCTGATAGCTTACACATTGGACATCTTTTGCCAATTTTAACATTGCGCAGATTCCAACAAGCGGGTCATCACCCAATTGCACTTGTCGGTGGAGCAACTGGACTGATCGGTGATCCAAGCTTCAAAAAGGCAGAGCGCTCCTTGAATCCAGCGGAAATTGTGCAAGAATGGTCAGAAAAAATCAAAGGTCAGCTTTCGCAATTTCTTGATTTTGAAGCAGAAAAAAACCCAGCAGTAATCGTCAACAACTATGACTGGATCAACAAAATGGATGTGATTACATTCTTGCGTGATATCGGAAAAAATTTCGGTGTGAACTTCATGCTTGCAAAGGATACCGTGAGCTCACGTATTGAGACAGGTATTTCATTCACTGAATTCAGTTACGTTATTTTGCAATCTCTAGACTTCTTAAACCTTTACAGAAATGAAAACTGCAAGCTACAAATTGGTGGTAGTGACCAGTGGGGGAACATCACATCAGGTCTAGAACTCATCCGCAAATCAGAAGCAGAAGGCGCCAAAGCATTTGGTTTAACAATGCCGCTTGTGACAAAAGCAGATGGTACAAAATTCGGAAAAACAGAAGGTGGTGCGATCTGGCTAGATAAAGAAAAAACATCACCATATGAATTCTACCAGTTCTGGATTAACACAGACGATCGTGATGTTGTGAAATACTTGAAGTGCTTCACATTCTTATCAAAAGAAGAGATCGCAGCTTATGAGGAAAAAGTTCAGACGGCTCCTGAAAAACGTGAGGCACAGCGCCGTTTAGCAGAAGAAGTCACAACGCTTGTTCATGGACGTGAATCACTAGAGCAGGCTGTGAACATCTCAAATGCATTATTTAAAGGTGACATCAAATCATTAACGGCTGAAGAAGTTAAAGTAGGCTTCAAAGATGTACCTTCTATTGAAAAAGATGTTTCAGAGGAACTCACACTTGTTGATGCTCTTGTGGAAGCAAAGCTATCTCCATCTAAACGTCAGGCGCGTGAAGATATCACAAATGGTGCTGTTTACATCAATGGAGAACGTCAAACAGACAAAGATTATGTACTTTCAAGTGATGATCGCATTGAAGGACAGTTCACAGTGTTAAGAAGAGGGAAGAAGAAATACTTCCTTATGACGTATAAATAACTCATATTGAAACAGCAAGCATCACTGAAGTGCACCCCAAATGGTCGGGGGTGCTTTTCTTTTTTTTTAGAAGTAGGAATCGAGATGAACACTACTGTAAGTTTTTGTCCATATCACTCGATATACATTCATCAGAGTAAGCATCCATCACTAGTCGTGAGAAAACTGATTTTGGCTGATTTGATAAAAGAGGCTCACTATTTTACAGGGCCCTTTTCTCTCATCCGTTTTCTTCTTTTTCAAGGAGTGAATCTTTGCTTGTGTAGAAACGTTCCACCTTACAAATTCGGGTTGTATAGGATTTATACCAATCTGTTTTACCTTTTTTTTGAACACGCTGATGTGCTGTATGTTCTTTCCATTCTTTGATTGCTGCTAATGAGTGCCAGTAAGATACAGTGATGCCAACACCATGCTCATCTCGTACACTTTCTATTCCAAGAAACCCGTCTAGGTCTTTCGCTAAATTTTCCATTTGTTGAGCAGCAGCAGCGTATTCTTTCGGCTCACAATTTGTTCGTTTTGATGTAAAAATCACCGCATAGTAGGGTGGTGCAGGTGTTTGAGTAAATAGCATCTAATAGAACCTCCTTTTGTTTATCGACATTATATATAAAAGAAGAATTTATGAGAAGGTCTCATAGTCTTTTTGTTTTGATTTAAAAAAGTCAAAGGTGCTTTTTGATTATTTATAGTGCTGTAAAATAATCTCACAAACAGTCCCTTGTTCACTTTTCTATCACGTTTTTCTTTAATAGAATAAAATCGAAACAGAAAAAATGAACATGGGGGAGATAAAATGAAGAGTTTTACAAGAAAAAGCTTGCAGTTCTTGACAGTGTTAGTCTTCTTATTTGGTTCTGCTCTTATACTTCAGCCAAAGCAGGCAAACGCAGCAGAACATAATCCGGTTGTGATGGTGCATGGAATTGGTGGCGCATCCTATAACTTTGCATCTATTAAAACCTATTTAAGTTCACAGGGCTGGAATCGAAATAGTTTATTTGCGATAGATTTTCTGGATAAAACAGGGAATAACTACAACAATGGTCCTCGTTTATCAAGATTTGTCCAAGATGTGCTGACAAAAACAGGAGCGAAAAAAGTGGACATCGTAGCGCATAGCATGGGTGGGGCCAATACACTTTACTATATTAAAAACCTAGGTGGTGGAGACAAAATTGCAAATGTCGTGACACTTGGTGGTGCGAATGGATTAGTATCTTTAAGAGCACTTCCAGGCACAGATCCTAACCAGAAAATCTTGTATACGTCTATCTACAGTTCAGCTGATTTAATTGTAGTCAATAGTCTATCTCGCTTAATTGGTGCAAAAAATGTGCAAATTCATGGTGTTGGTCATATCGGTCTACTAAGTAGTAGCCAAGTCAACGGACTGATTAAAGAAGGGCTGAATGGCGGGGGACAAAATACGAATTAAATTAAAAAGACAGCCAATAGGCTGTCTTTTTTTATGTGATCTCTACTTTTCTATGAAATGAAGAGTATTCATTACCGCTAAATGTATTGATAGAAGGTGTAATATCCCGATATTAAAAAATTCATGTGCCATTAGTGATCTGAATGATAAGGTTTAGGAAACCTCTTACACACTTACGTTTTTCGAAGTATAAATTGAGAATAAAGTTGGAGTCTTTGGTGGTAGAAAATATTTTTTTGTTATTTCATTTTAAAGGACTCATTGGGTCTTTTTTCATTTATAAACATTGTACAAACGCACCATCTGCACTTACACTAGAGTTAGTTGTAATCAATTATTGGAGGTGGATGTTTGTGAAGAAGAATAAAAAAGCTCTTATCATTGTTGATGTACAAAAGGCTTTCGATGATCAGAAATGGGGAGAGCGGAATAATCCAGATGCAGAGAAAAACATCAGTAAAATCCTAAAATTATGGAGAAATAAAGGATGGATCGTTATACACATCCAACACACATCGGATAAGCCTCATTCATTATTTCATCCGAAAAATGATGGATATCAAATAAAAGAAATCGTTCAACCAATTGATGGAGAAATGGTGATCACCAAAAAAGTAAATAGCAGTTTTATAGGAACAGATTTAGAGGAAGTTTTGCGATTGTATCATATAACGACTGTTGTGATCACAGGATTGACGACTCCTCACTGCGTGTCAACGACAACAAGAATGAGTGGAAATTTAGGATTTGAAACATATTTGATTTCAGATGCGACAGCTGCCTTTGGAATGACTGATCAAAATGATACATATTATGATCCGGAGACGATTCATCGTGTGTCACTTGCTACGTTGCATAATGAATTCGCTACAGTCATGACAAGCGATCAATTTATCAATGAATGGATGGATAAATAAAAGACAGGCACTTTTTTGCTATGAGCATTGGAGACTGATCCCCGTATTGTCAGGGCAGAACGTTTTAGACTTTAGCATAGAATAAAACGATGGAGGTGTTATTAGTCGGAGTTCCTTTTGAGGGACAGATTCATGATAATGCTTCTGTTTATCCGCATATAACAATGATCGTTACAAAAATCCCCTGAAACCATTGATGAATCAAGGTTTCAGGGGATTTTGTTTGTTCTTTCCTTAACGAGAGTAGAACTCAACGATTAGTTGTTCGCTAATTTCTGGCGCTAGCTCAGAACGCTCTGGAAGACGAGTGAAAGTACCTTCTAGCTTTTCAGCATCAAAAGAAAGGTATTCAGGAATGAAGTTAGTCATTTCAACTGCTTCTTTCACAACTGTAAGGTTTTGAGATTTTTCACGAAGAGAAATCGTTTGACCTGGTTTCACAGAGAAAGATGGGATGTCTACACGGCTTCCATCAACAAGGACATGACCATGGTTTACTAACTGACGTGCTTGGCGACGAGTACGAGCAAGACCAAGACGATATACTACGTTATCAAGGCGAGTTTCAAGGAAAATCATGAAGTTTTCACCTTGTTTACCAGGAACTTTTGCAACTTTGTTAAATAGTGTACGGAATTGACGTTCGTTTACACCGTACATGTGACGAAGTTTTTGTTTCTCCTGTAATTGTAAACCATATTCAGAAAGTTTTTTGCGTTGTCCTGGACCATGTGGACCTGGAGCGTAAGGGCGTTTTTCAAGTTCCTTACCTGTTCCGCTTAAAGAAATGCCTAAACGGCGAGAAATTTTCCAACTTGGACCTGTATAGCGAGCCATAATGTGACTCCTCCTTATTGTTTTTATTTGTGAAAAATAAAAACCGTCTGTTCTTTCTCTTTTTTCGTCATTATGTTTTCATGCATCCTCGCTCCAGCAGCAGGGAGTTACAAGATACACCTTCTCATTTTCAGAAGGAACAAAATGAATCAAAAAAAGCCGAACAAAAAGGCTGCAATATTTCACACAAACTCTATTATATGATGATGGAAGTAGGAAGTCAACCTATTTAGCGAATGCATGAAAAGAGAGCCGAATCAATTCGGCTCTACACAGTCAGTGCTCGTTCTAGTGCTTCTGTAAAAGCAACTAAATAGGTTTCATCTACTTCATCAAAACGGTTCTTTACTGGACTATCAATGTCAAGCACACCAATCACTTGACCGTTCACTTTAAGCGGAATGACAATTTCCGATTGAGAAGCGGCATCACAAGCGATATGCCCAGGGAATGCATGAACATCTGCCACACGCTGAACTTCACCACGAGAAAATGCTGTTCCGCAAACCCCTTTTCCAAACGGGATGCGAACGCAGGCTGGTAGACCATTAAATGGACCAAGAACCAGTTCGCCATCTTTTGCAAGATAAAATCCTGCCCAGTTCACTTCTGATAATGAGCTGTATAAAAGGGCCGAAGCATTTGCTAAATTGGCAATGAGATCAGGCTCGCCATCTGTGAGTGCTTGGATTTGCTTCACAAGCAATTGATAGTCTTTTTCTTTATCGCCAGACTGTTTTTCGACATGAAACATGAAAATCTCCTACTTTCTATCTGAAAAATACATGTCTCGCCTTTCAATGTGAGTGATTTGTCGAGCGAATGTAAAAGGAACAAAAGGCCATCATCTTGAATTATTGATATATAAAGAGGGGTGAGCCGGATGAAAACAACAACGTCAACAAAAACGCGTGACAGAATCATTGATGCTGCCATCAAGCTGTTTAACCAAAAAGGATTTTCTGGAACCTCTGTACGTGAGATTGCAAAGGAAGCGCGCGTTAACGTTGCACATATCTCCTACTATTTTCAAGGAAAAGGAGGACTGCTAGAGTACCTCGTTTCCGACTTTTATGAAGGCTACATTCAAACGATTGAAAATCGAATACATCATTTTGGCAAAGATCATGCAAAAGATTGTTTACTCGATGTGGTTTTTGATATTTTATCGTACCAGCACCGGCATCGTCAATTGACCCGTTTTGTCTATCGCGAAGTGACCATTGATTCGACGTTAATCAGAGAAATTATGTCGACCTATTTAACAAAAGAAAAATATCTTCTACAATTAATCATAGAAAAAGGGAAAACTACTCATGTTATTTGTGAGCGCTTGTCTTTATCCCAATTCATGATTCAATTGAAATCACTTTTGATGATGCCATATTTACAGCCGCAATATTTATCGGAGGTGCTCTATTTAAATCCAAATGAGCCATACTTCTATCAAATGTATTTCAAAGAGCTTCGCTTTTGGCTCAATCATTTGCTCGAACCGAAGGGAGAACGAATCACCACGATTAGTTGCAGTTCATGATTTTTTCAAATTGATCATAAGCATAGCCGACATCTTCCGCTTGATGGGCATCAGACCCGAAGACGAGCGGGATTTTTTTCTGCTTGGCAATCTCAATCATCCAATCATCTAAATAGATACTTCTGGCATATGTTTTACGAAGTCCTGATGTATTAAAATCTAGAGACATGCCTTTTTTTTCCGTTTCATTAAGACAAAGGACGACTTGATCTCGCAGTGTTGAAGACATTTGATAAGGGAAAAGCTGTATAAATTTTTGAACGAGTGTGATATGACCGATTCTCTTTGGCTTAAATGTACCTAATGATGATAGAATGGAAGAATGAATTTCCTGAAAGTATAGGCTGTACACCTGTTCAATGCTTCCATATATTTCGATGAGCTGTTTGAAGGCATGCTCATCAAAATCGAGGCAGATGTATGAATCAAAGGCAGGGAGAAAGTGGACAGACAAGATACTATCATCTAGCGCTGGACCATAGCAATCTAAAAAGGCTCTTGTTTCCTCTTCATAGGCTTTGATATAGTCGACTTCAAGACCAGTTTTTACAATTAATTGTCCTTTATATTCCTTTTTCAGTTGACCTAGTGTGTTGATATAGGCTTCAATGTCTGAGTGTTTCATCGCACTATCTTGATCTGGCGTAGGATCTACAAAGGACGGAGGAAGCGGAGCATGCTCAGTAAAAGTAATGGAATCAAATCCCTTTTTAATGGCTTGTTCGATATATATGTGAAAGGAATCAGCTGAGCCATGGGGGCAAAATGGTGTGTGAATATGTGCATCTTGTTTCAGCATGTTGTCACCTCTTGTCGATATTTTGAAAAACGTTATAGTAGCATGCGAAAATAATGAAAAATCCTGACCAAAAAAGCTGGTTACATGGTATCATAATAACAATGAAAACGATAGCTTCCGCATACATAAAAACACCGCGTGAAATCGGTGCGGTCAAATGATAGAAAGTTCATTGTATCGTTTCTTGAAAAAACATACATAATCGTGAATGGAATCTTCTGAAAGGAATCCATCATGTGAAATAAAAACAAATGCAAAGCGGACATTAGAGGGTTCTCAGGTCTACTCGTGACACTTATACCCTGACATCACTTAGATCACAACAAGGGGGCTCATTATGGAGTTATTAATAGGTTTGATTGTCATTTTGCTTGCCTTGTTTTCAATCGGTTATTTTTTCCGAAAAACTATATATAAAGAGATTGACCGATTGGAAGCATGGAAGATTGAAATTTTAAACAGATCCATTGTAGAAGAAATTTCGAAGATTAAACATTTGAAAATGACTGGAGAAACAGAACAGTTCTTCGAAAGATGGCGTGCAGAGTGGGATGATATCGTTACAGCACACCTGCCAAAGGTGGAGGAGCTTTTGTATGATGCTGAAGAGTATTCTGATAAATATCGATTCTCTAAAGCAAAACAAGTGCTCTCACACATTCAAGACTTGCTAACTGCGGCTGATTCAAATATTGAAGATATTTTGAAAGAGATTGCTGATCTTGTTTCAAGTGAGGAACAGAATCGCAAAGATATCGAAAAGGTTAAAGAGCAGTATAGTCATGTTCGGAAAAATCTTCTGGCTTATAGCCACTTATATGATTCCCTTTATGACAAGATGGAACAAGATTTAAATACGGCTTGGGAAGGCATCAAACAATACGAAGAAGAAACGGAAAACGGAAATTATATCAAAGCAAGAAAGATCCTGCTTGAACAGGATCGTATGCTTGATAAGCTTCAAGTATATATCAATGATGTACCTAAACTCATCGCTGATTGTAAACAAACAGTACCAGGTCAATTATCTAAGTTAGCAGACGGCTATCAAGAAATGATTGAAAAAGGCTATAAGCTAGAGCATATTCAAATCTCAAAAGAGCTAGAGAATTTAAATAAACAGATACAGCGTGCCGAAACATTACTCATTGAGGATTTAAATTTGGATGAAGTGTCCAGCGTTTTGCAAGTGATTGATGAGGCAGTCCAGTCTCTATACGATCAATTAGAAAATGAAGTTGAGGCAGGACAGGAAATCAAAAGTAAGATTCCAAAGCTGACAGAATCCTTTGAGAAGCTTGAGAAGGATCATGCCGAAACGAAGGCGGAGACAGAGCTTGTGAAGGAAAGCTACAAGTTGACATCAGGTGAGCTCGATCAGCAAAAAGCTTTTGAGAAGCGTCTTGAAGAAATTGAAAAGCTATTTAAGCAAATAAGAGAAAAACTTGATCGTGATCATGTTGCATATTCTTTATTAATGGATGAAATGAAACAATTAGCAACGTTTATTGAAGAAGCAAAAGAACTGCACGAAACGTTCAAAGAGCATCTTCAATCATTAAGAAAAGAAGAACTACAGGCGCGTGAGACGCTAAGTGACCTCAAAACAATGCTGTCTGACACAGGGCGTCAGCTGCAAAAAAGCAATATTCCAGGTATACCGGCTGATATTCAAGCGCGAGCGGAAAAGGCACAAACAGTCATTCAGCAAGTCCATGAGCAGCTTGAAGATCTACCACTGAATATGCTAGCAGTGAACCAGCAGCTAAAAGAAGCAACTGAAATCGTGAAAAGTTTAAATGGAGATACTCATGACATGCTCATGAAGGTGGATCAAATCGAACGAATTATTCAATATGGTAACAGGTTCAGAAGCCAGAATCATATCTTATCAGAGCAATTAAAAGAGGCAGAGCGCAGATTTTATGTGTATGATTACACAGGTTCATATGCCATCGCAGCGGAAGCTGTTGAAAAAGCATCGCCTGGTGCCATCGCAATACTTACAAAAGACCACGAAAAAGAATATCAGCATCAATAAAAAGCTGAAGTCCGCTATCACAGGACTTCAGCTTTTTCGTTTATGATGCTTTTTTTTGTGCTTGTGGGGTGCCAGGTGAGATGAAAAGAGAAATGATATACCCAGCTACAACACCGATAAGTGCTGGTACAACCCAGCCTATACCAAGATCGTAAAGTGGTAAAAGTGTGTTAAATACACTTTTAATCGGACCAATTGGAATTTTAGCTGCTGTTAGACCATCAAATAAGCTCACACAACCAGTCAAGATTAATGATAGGACATACACCGGCCGACGGTTTCCAAACCATTTGTCAGCTAATGACAATACAATGATCACAATAGCGAGCGGATAGATGGCAGTTAGTACTGGTACTGAGAAAGCCACAATATGTGCAAGTCCAAAGTTTGAAATGATCAAGCTAAACAATGTAACAAGTGTCACGACCATTTTATAAGACAGCTTTGGAATCAGCTTTGAGAAATACTCACCGCATGATGTTACAAGCCCAATGCTTGTGGTTAAACAAGCAACTGTAATGGCAGCACCTAAAACAACATTACCAAGACTGCCAAATAAAAATTGTGAGGACTGAGCTAGAATTTTACTTCCATCACCTACAAAGCCAATTGTCTCAGTACTTGATGCGCCAAGATAGGCAAGCGATAGATACACAAACGTGAGACCACTTGCAGCGATAAGTCCAGCTTTAATACAGGCAGAAGCAAGTGCCTTTTTACTTGTGACGCCTCGCCCTTTTATGGCATTGATCACGACAATACCAAACACAATTGAAGCAAGGGCATCCATTGTTTTGTAGCCTTCTAAGAAACCTTTAAAAAATGGACCGTCACTATATGAAGCGTGAGGAGTGCCAATGACGCCCATTGGTGTCAGAATCGCTTTGACAATAATGATAAAAATAATGGTAAATTTGATCGGTGTGAGTACCTTACCAACGCGATCAACAATTTTTGTTGGGTTTAGTGCCAAATAATACGTAATTCCAAAGAAAACAAGTGTGAATAAAAGAAGTGACAGCCATGCTGGAACATCTTCTAAAAACGGAAGGGCACCAATTTCGTAGGATACTGTACCTGTTCGAGGAATCGCAAAAAGCGGTCCAATAGATAAATATAAGATCACAGTAAATGCAGTACCGAATTTCGGATGTGCTTTATCAGCGAGCCCTTTTGCATCGCGACCAGTCAGTGCAATGGCGATGATGCCAAGTAGTGGTAATCCAACTCCAGTTAATAAAAAACCACCCATTGCAACCCAAACATTTTGACCTGCATATTGCCCGAGTTCTGGCGGATAGATCATGTTTCCAGCACCAAAGAATAAAGCAAATAGCATAAAGCCTATGATGACTGTATCTTTCGTTGATATTGTTCCTTTCATGAAAAAAGCCTCCTGAAAAACTATGTTGAAATATTCTGTTAATTAATGATTGCAAAAGCGTACATAATCAACAATCCCTAATTATAAAGGATGTATGTCTGTTGTCAACATATGTTTTTATACAGGAGTCATGAGTATTTTTCTATCTCAGTATATAAATAAAAAAACAGGGAATTATTTCAGACACATAAAAAAACCCCTTTCTGTAGAAGAAAGGGAGCAAGATGATTTTATGAAACAAGTTGTTTTGTTGGACTGATAAAGAGTGAAATGAGGAAACCAATAAACGCTCCTATGAACGCTGGAATTAGCCATCCGATTCCAAGACTATACAAAGGAACGGTTCCTTCAAGGAATTTTGGTAAAGCGCCCAGATTAACATTTGCTTCAGACAATCCATCAATAATAGCGAAGAAGCCAGTGAACATAAGTGAAACAATATAGATGGCTCTTCTACCGTTAATCCATCGATCAATAAAGGATAGTAGAATAATGACAATGGCAAGTGGATAAATAGTCACAAGTACAGGAACAGAAAGCGCAATGATTTGTGCAAGTCCAAGGTTTGCAACAAACATACTAAATAAAGAAACCACTAACACGACGGTACGGTAAGAGAATTGTGGGAATAGTTTTGAGAAATATTCACCACATGATGACACAAGACCAATACTTGTCGTTAAACAGGCAAATAAGATGGCGACCCCTAACACGAGATTTCCAGCAGAACCAAATAAGAAGTTGGCAGCAAGTGTGAGCAGCTTTCCGCCCTCGTTAGCGCCGACCATTCCAGTGGTATCTGTACTTGAAGCACCGACATATGCAAGTGATACATAGACAAGGGCAAGACCAATGGCAGCAACAATTCCTGCTTTAATACATGCGGCTGTAAGTGATTTTCGGTCTGTAATGCCTCTTTCTTTCACTGCGGTCACAACGACGATACCAAATACAAGAGCCGCGAGAGCATCCATCGTTTTGTAGCCTTCTAAGAAGCCCGTAAAGAGTGGCGAAGCTTCATAGGATTGGTCAGGTGCGCCAATGGCGCCCATTGGTGTTGCAATAGCTTTAATGACAATTAATGCAATGACAGCAAGTAAAATTGGTGTTAAAATTTTACCGATTCGATCTACTAGCTTTGATGGGTTTAAGGCAAGGGCATATGTGATGCCAAAAAAGACGATTGTGAACAAAAATAAAGGCACCCAAGAAGCCGATTGTGTTTGAGACAGAAATGGTGCTATACCTATTTCATAGGAAACTGTTCCAGTACGAGGAATTGCAAAAAATGGTCCTATGGATAAGTACAAAATTAAGGTGAAAATCGTACCGAATTTCGGATGTGCTTTATCAGCCAGGCCTTTTGCGCCCGTACCTGTCAGAGCGATTGCAATGACACCTAACAAGGGAAGGCCTACACCTGTAATAAGAAAACCACCAATGGCAAGCCACATATTTTGCCCCGCATATTGCCCAAGAACGGGTGGGAAAATCATATTGCCTGCGCCAAAAAAAAGCGCGAACAACATCAAACCGATGGCGAGCGTTTCCTTAGGGTTTAAACTATTTTTCATAAAAGGATCCTCCTATAATTGCATTTTTGCATCATATTTAAATATTCTGTCAATTTAAGAGAGAATGTGACAAATGCACTATGCATGATATAGTGAAATTGGAAAATTGTCAATATGCCATTTCCAGAAAATTTCTTAAATACAAGTCAATATGGTAACATATGTACGGTTTGTTAGGAACAAATCAATAAGGAGTTAGTACATGATATATCTTGATAATAGCGCAACAACAAAAGCTGATGAAGAGGTTTTAAACGTATATAACCAAGTAAATGAACGTTTTTTTGGAAATCCATCCTCCCTTCATCAACTGGGAATTGACGCAAGTCGATTGCTCAGAGAAACAAGAAAACAGTTGCTTCAGCATTTGCAATTGAATGACAATGAAGTGGTGTTCACATCTGGGGCAACAGAAGCTAATAATATGGCGATAAAAGGTGCTGCGCTTGCTAGAATGAATCGAGGAAAACACCTTGTGACAAGTATGATTGAACACCCGTCTGTTATTGAATCAATGGAACAACTTACATCACTTTTCGGGTTTGAGGTATCTTATATTCAGGTTGATGAAAATGGACAGATTGATCTGAACTCGCTTCAATCAGCTCTCCGTAAAGATACCATTCTTGTCAGTCTCATGCATGTGAACAACGAAACAGGTGCTATTCAACCTCTAGAGAAAGCGTCAAAACTGATACGCCAATATGCAAAAGACGCGCTTTTTCATGTCGATGGAGTGCAAGGTTTAAATAAAGTGAAGTTGAATGCTCGACAGGTGGACTTTGACTTGTTTACAATGTCAGGGCACAAAATTCACGGCTTAAAAGGGACTGGTGCACTGGTTTTGAAAAAAGGAACCATACTAACTCCTCTGATGACAGGGGGAGAACAAGAATTTGGCATTCGTTCAGGTACTGAAAACCCTGCAGGTGCAGTCAGTTTAGCAAAGGCGGTCAAGCTGACAAAAGAAAAGCTATTTGAACATAGGCAACAAATGATCCTGTTAAAGGAGCAATTAATGAAGCGCCTTTCCGAGATAGAAGGGGTTGTCATGAATACACCTTCAATTGATAGCGCACCACATATTGTGAATTTTTCTGTTCCAGGCATTCAAACAGAAGTACTTTTGCACATGCTTGAGAAGCAGGGCATTTATGTGTCAACGACCTCTGCTTGTTCTGCTAAGAAAAAAGAGCCAAGCCGTGTGCTCCTAGCGATGGGGAAATCAGAAGACATTGCCAAAAGTAGCATTAGAATGAGTCTGACATACGGACAGGGACCTGAGCTTGCAACACAAGTCATCTCTTCACTTGAAAAAAGTGTGAAAAAATTAAAAGGAATGAGAAAAACGACATGAAATATGATCATATTTTAGTTCGCTTTGGTGAAATCTCTACTAAAGGGAAGAACAGAAAGAAATTTATCGAGAAACTCAAGCAAAACATCAGACTTGTGCTTAATGATTTTCAAGCACTTAAATACACTTCTGACCGTGATCGAATTATCATCATGCTAAACGGAGAAAATCCTGAACCTATTTCAGACTTATTAAAAGATGTATTTGGGATTCAAAGCTTTAGTCTTGCTGTGAAATGTGACACGAAACTTGAAGACATCAAGCAGGCATCTTTATCTGCGGTGAACGAGGTATATGCGCCAGGTCATACATTTAAAGTCTCAACAAAACGGTCGTATAAGCAGTTCGAGCTGGATTCAAATGAAATGAATCGAGAAATTGGAGGTCATGTTCTTCGTCATACAGATGATCTCACAGTAAATGTAAAACAGCCTGATGTACATCTGCGTATTGAGATACGAGAACAAGCAACGTATATCACATTTAAAGATGTGAAAGGAGCTGGCGGACTTCCTGTCGGATCAAGTGGAAGAGCGATGCTCATGTTATCTGGTGGCTTTGATAGCCCGGTTGCCGGTTATTATGCAATGAAGCGTGGAATACAAGTAGAGGCTGTTCATTTCTTTAGTCCACCATATACGAGTGAACGAGCAAAACAAAAGGTCATCGATCTCGCAAAGTGTCTTGTAGCATATGGAGGAGAAGTTAAGCTTCATATTGTACCCTTTACAAAAATACAAGAACTCATTCAAAAACAAGTTCCTGAAAACTACACAATGACGTCGACAAGACGAATGATGTTAAAAATAGCAGATCAACTAAGAGTCAAAAGAGATGCACTTGCCATTATTACAGGAGAAAGCTTAGGACAGGTGGCTAGCCAAACTCTTGAAAGCATGTATGCGATCAATGATGTCACTAGAACACCAATTATTCGCCCACTGATTGCAATTGATAAAAATGATATCATTGATGAGGCAAAACGGATTGGCACATATGAGACAAGTATTCAACCGTTTGAAGATTGCTGTACAATTTTTACACCACCATCTCCGAAAACAAAACCGAAGCTTGAGAAAGTAGAAAGATACGAAAGCTTTGCTGATTTTGAACCACTTCTTGAAGAAGCGTGTGACAATATTGAAACAATAATTGTCACAAATGAGAAGAAAACATCAGATGAATTTGCTGATTTATTCTAATGCAATCATTTCATAATAATTACCATTAAATTGAGAGCATGAAGTCATGTGTTTTTACACATTCTATATTCACAAGGAGGTGAGAACACATGGCTCAACAAAACAGACAAAGCAGTTCTAACCAATTAGTAGTACCAGGCGCTGCTCAAGCTATCGACCAAATGAAGTACGAAATCGCTTCTGAATTTGGTGTAAACCTTGGACCAGAAACAACTTCTCGTGCTAACGGTTCAGTTGGTGGAGAAATCACTAAGCGTCTTGTATCTTACGCTCAACAACATATGGGTGGCGGATCTTTCTAAGAAGTAAACAATTAAAAAGCTATGGCTTATGAGCGGGAGTTTTCCCGCTCTTTTTTGATGGGATATTATTAGAATATTTCAAAAAATAAAGACGGATGAGAAAAATTATGGCATAATACTAGGAGTAGGTCTTAATTTAAGCATTTTACATTCAAGCATGTTAGAATGGGGACGCTGAAACATATAAAGGTTTCATAAAGAGAGAGGCTAAAAGGAGCGGTACCATGAAAAGAGAAAATTTAATTGCACCTGAACAATATAATTTAGTGAACGAAATTGAAGCATTCAGCTCAGATCCACACAAGGTGGCCCTTCATTGGCAGGATGGAAACGGTCATGAGGATCATTGGACATATGCATACCTTGTTGAACAAGCAAACAAAATAGGACATGTCTTATTAGATGCTGGCTTCAAAAAAGGAGATAAAATCATCGTCATGGTGCCACGCATGTTAGATGCATATAGCATCTATTTGGCTATTTTAAAAACAGGAATGATTGTCATCCCTTGTTCTGAAATGCTTCGTGCAAAGGATCTGGACTACCGCATTAAGCATGCAGATGCAAAAGGGGCGATTGTTTATGCACCGTTTATCGACTCTTTTGAAGGAACTAAGAGACCAAGTGACTTTGTCACATTTTCAATTGGTGATAATGATAAAGGCTGGACAGATATTCATGCTCAAAAGGAAGAGAAATCACCTGAGCTCCAAATCGCTCAAACAAATCGCAATGATATGGCATTTTTATCATATACATCGGGTACAACAGGAAATCCAAAAGGTGTGGTTCATACACATGGCTGGGCATACGCTCATTTGAGAACAGCCGCTCATGCTTGGCTGTCCATTCATGAAGGAGATAAGGTTTGGGCAACAGCGGGACCAGGCTGGCAAAAATGGGTATGGAGTCCACTCTTATCTGTTCTAGGAAGCGGTGCAGAAGGTTTTGTCTATGGAGGGAAATTCAATCCAAATACGTATTTGGAGCTCCTTGAAAAGAATGAAATCAATGTACTGTGCTGTACACCAACTGAATATCGGTTTATGGCAAAAGTTGATGATTTAAGTCAGTATCAGCTACCCAAGCTACATAGCGCAGTCTCTGCAGGAGAACCATTAAATCGTGAAGTCATTGATACATTTAAACAACATTTTGGTGTAGACGTACGAGATGGATATGGCCAGACAGAGAGTACATTACTCGTAGGTGTACTCAAAGGAATGGAGATCAAACCGGGCAGTATGGGGAAACCGACCCCAGGAAATGAAGTGGATATTATTGATGAGAACGGTAACTCTTGTGCACTAGGAGAAACGGGTGATATTGCAGTTCATGTTGAGACACCTGCTTTATTTAAGGAATATTATAAGGATGAAGAGCGAACAAAGGCCCAGCGAAGAGGTAACTATTTTATTACAGGCGATAGAGCGAAAAAAGATGAGGATGGTTATTTTTGGTTTGAAAGTCGTCGCGATGATATTATTGTCAGCTCAGGCTATACAATTGGACCATTTGAAGTGGAAGATGCATTGATTAAACACCAAGCAGTAAAGGAATGTGCGGTCGTAGCGAGTCCAGATGAAATCAGAGGTTCAATCGTTAAAGCATATGTCGTTCTTCGAGATCCATCTAAGCAAAGTGAAGAGCTTGTAAAAGAATTACAAACACATGTGAAAACGACAACTGCTCCATATAAATACCCAAGGGAAATCGAGTTCATTGAAGAGCTACCGAAAACACCTTCGGCAAAAATCAGACGTGTAGAATTAAGAGAAAGAGAATTAGCGAAAAAAGGACAGAAGTAAACAGAAGCGGTTATGTGGGATTTCCCCATAGACCGCTTCTTTTTTTATTTAGCAATTGGTAAATGAGGATGCCATGAAACACCGAATTTATCCTCAATTCAAGCGACCTTTTCATGAAAAGAATTTCCCTTTGATGGCATGAGCACCTTGCCAGACGTTTGACTGGTGATATTTATCTCATCACAATAATGGTAATAGAATAAGATGTATGTTGAATAAGTGAGAGAAAGAGAGGAGCGTTTGGCTCTCTCGTTTTTGGGGAATGAAAAGCAAAAAAGGGTGGATGATCAATGGAGATGATTTGGTACGGTGGAACAATTTATACGATGGAATCAGAGGGGCATACCGTTCAGGCTGTTTATGTGAAAGACGGAATGATTGAAGAGGTTGGAGCTTTTGATCAGCTCAGTCATAATCACCCTGATGCGATATTGTCTCACATGCAAGGGAAAATAATGTTTCCAGGATTTGTCGATAGTCATATGCATTTAATGGCACATGGAGAAAAACTGTTACGTCTCGACCTGTCCTCATGTTCATCTAAAGAAGAGGTGATAAAATCAGTACAAATAGCAGAGAAAAGTCTAGCACCAGAAGAATGGCTCATTGGAGAAGGCTGGAATGAAAATGTATTTAAAGAGCCACATATGCTAACAAAGCATGATTTAGATCAACACTTTCCGAATCGACCTGTTCTATTAAAACGAATTTGCAGACATGCAGCTACTGTAAATTCTGCTGCACTTCATCAAGCAAGCATCACGAAGATGACACCTTCACCACTTGGTGGCGAAATTGAAAAAGACGGTCAAGGAGATCCAACAGGTCTTTTACTCGATAAAGCCGAGGCACTTGTCCAAGAGGTGCTTCCACCTGTTACACTCTCTTACTTAGAACGAGCATTAAGAGCCGGTATTCGTGATTGCTTAGAAAAGGGGCTGACTGGTGTACATACAGAGGATCTTGCCGGATATGGCGATCCGAAGCTAGTCATGAAAGCATATGAAAACGTCGTTCTATCAGGGGAATTCCCATTTCACTGTCACTTGCTGATTCATCACACAGCACTAGACGCTTGGGACGAGTACCAACCGGCAGAAAATGAGTACCTTGAATATGGTGCAGTCAAAATTTTTGCTGACGGGGCGCTTGGCGGAAGAACGGCTTTATTAAAAGAGCCCTATAGCGATGCTTCACATACAAAAGGGTTGGCTATGCATGATCAAGAAAACTTATATGCTATTGTGGAAAAGGCAAGGATGAAAGGGAGAGAGATAGCCATTCATGCCATTGGGGATCAGGCATTTGAAAATGGTTTGGATGTGCTTGAATCATTACCACCAAAGCCTGGGAGAATCGACCGAATGATTCATGGGCAAGTCTTGACGGAAGAATTAATGAAGAGGGCAGCACGAATGCCGGTTGGGATTGATATTCAGCCACGTTTTGTAGCAAGTGATTTCCCATGGGCAATAGATCGACTTGGCGAAAAACGTGTACAGACATCATTTGCATGGAAACAGCTGTTGACCTTAGGTATTTTATGTGCGGGTGGCTCCGATGCACCGATTGAACCGGTCGATCCTATTTTAGGAATCAAAGCCGCGATTGAGCGAAAAAGCGACCTTGACGGAAAGGTGTATCAAAAAGAAGAATGCCTCTCACTATATGAAGCTATTTGTCTATACACGACGGGCAGTGCAAAAATGGTGCACCAAGAGGAGAAAAATGGGAAAATAAAGGCTGGAGCCGTTGCTCGTTTGACAATGATAGACCGCCAAACAATGTCACATATGCTTTCACCTAAAAACCTTTAAACACGAGCCTAAAGGTTTTTTTACATTGGCTGTGAAAGAAGGCCAGTACGTATCAGTCGATTCTAGTCATCAAATTACCTACTGGAAATGAGAACCCATGATCCTTATGATACAATCCAGTTGGTGTTGTTGGTATTTGGGTAGGATGTGTTTTTGGGAATAAGGGCTCTTCCAGAAACAACCATTAATTGGTAAATTATTGGTGAGTTTACTATATTGGAGGTTTCATGATGAGCAAAGTAAAGTTCTTGTTTTTGGCTGTACTTTTATTTTCACTGTTGTTTGGTCAGGACTATTTGTCAGGAAGGGCGATCAATCTTCCGAATAACGAGCAGCCTTTTGAGACAATAGTCGGAAAAAAAGCGGAACGATTGATAAAGAAAGCGAAGGCAAGCCCACAATTGGCAAAGGCGAAAAAAATTGCTGGAAATAAAGGGTACGAACTCAATGGTAAACGTCTTGCTGTACACATAGCTGATGCCAACACAGATGTGGTCTATTTTTATTTAACCAAAAAACAAACGGAGCAAGACTTGGCGGATACAGCTGCGTTTATTTCAATTTCTTTTGACAAACTGAAAACCTACTATATCCAGCTTGCATCATTTGATGATCAAGGGATTTTGCATTCAACTTTATTAAAAAATGGGCGAGTGACAAATGAATTTCATATCGACCAAAATGGGGAGTTTTTAAAAGGATCATATACCTATGGTGAGGGCAATATAAAAAGAGATATGATGGAATTAAACCCCAAGATAAAGAAAGATATTGGAAATGGTGAAGAGCAGCCAGAGATGAAAACAAGCTTTAATTGGAATAAGTTTTGGAGCTGCCTTAAGAAACAAAGCGGTCCTAATGAGTCCCTTCCGCTTCGTACAATGGTGGCGGGTGCCTGCTATTATGTTTGTTTGACAGGTCCAGCCAGCTGTATTGCGTGTACAGTCATCAATGCAGGAATATCTGCGGGGATTGCCGGATATTGTGTCAAAAAAGTTTGGTGAAAATGGAGGTCGTGAAATGGATGATAAACAGCATAGAAAAGGTGCGATATTAGCAGTTTTAGATACAATCACATTTGGTGTGCCAGGATTGCTTTGGAATCTATACAAAAATACCAATACGACGGTGAAACTGATGGTACCGCTTATACCTATTGTTGGAGTCATTACGTATATTCTGGCTACAATTAAATAAGCTATTGATAATAGCTTATTTAAGCTCGATCAAAAACGAGTGCGTGTATGCCCCTCTTCCAAGATCAAACCTCAGTTCAACCTGTGTAAACGCCATCTTATAAACAGCTGAAATAAGCGTGTAAGCTAAGCCATAAACAACAAGTCGCATCATGAAACGGACATTTATATATAGAAAAAGCGTGTCGCATGAGCCTATAGGCATCATGCTTTTTTCATGTCTGTTTGTTTCTTAAAAATCGTCTTGTTCAGCAGACGGAGTGCATGTGAGATGTCCTCAAATTGTTCAAGTGTTGTAGGATGAAAAGCGTTAAATAGTTCCACTTTCATTTTGGCAAAGGCTTCGTTCATCATTACTTTACCGTTTTGAGACAGGCATACAACATGTTTTCTTTTATCAGACAAATCTTCATGCTTTTCTATTAAATTCTTTTCTCGAAGTTTTTTTAATTCCCTGCTAACATTTGGTAAAGACATTTGCTGACAATCACTAATTTCACTTGGTGTTAGTGGTTCGGATACAGCTAATTGCTCCAAAATGAGATATTGCAAGGTTGTTACGTCCGCTGATTTCACTTTCATCGTTAAATCATGTTTCAGTTGAGAAAAAGTTGTAGCAAAAGCAACGAATTCCTCAAAAAACTGGTCTTTTTTCATGATTCTCACCTCCTCTTGTACGATACCAAATTCATTATCAAAATACAATTATCATTTGACAACTAAAAAGAAAGGGGGTATTATTTTGATTATCAAATGATAATTAAAAGGAGATCAATATGAACATTCTCATTATTTATACTCATCCTCATCATGAAAGCTTAAATGGAGCTTTCCTAAAAGAAATTTTAAAAGGAAGCCATGAAAATTCACATATAAAAGAAGTGAAAACAATCGACTTATATCAAGATCAATTCAATCCTGTACTCGTATTTAATGAACAAAAGAAAAGACGAGATATGCATAAGGATCCTGAAATCGCGCCATATCAGGAGAAGATTAGATGGGCGGATAAACTTGTCTTTGTGTATCCAATTTGGTGGGGGAGACCGCCAGCTATGCTGCTTGGTTTTATTGATCGCATGTTTGCAGCAAACTTTGCTTATAAGAATAAAGGCGGACTTTTCCCAGAGGGATTATTGAAGGGAAAAAGTGCTGTCTGTGTTTCCACCATGCAGGGCCCGTCAAATTATCCCTTATTGTTCTTAAATAATGCACACAAGGTCTTAATGAAAAGGGCACTTTTGAATTTTGTAGGCATCAGACCTGTGAAGTTTTTTGAATTTGGTTCAATGGAAAGTCCAAAAGGAAAACATAAAGCAAAGCTTCAGCGGGTTTATCGATATTTTAGTCAAATCACGTCGTGAGATTGAATATGTGTAAGTCGTATTTCTTCTAATTTTACCCTTATATGCTTTAAACTTACATTGACAGGGTGGAAACGATTACCCTGATCAAATGGGGGAAGAGGGTTATGATGAAGAGAATACTTTTTAAAAATGCGGCATTATTGACACTTGATCAACAACTAGGTTTTATAGAAAAAGGCGATATGCTGATTGAGGGATCTAAGATTTCAGAGGTAGCGCCATTTATTCATGCTGATAACGTAGAGGTCGTTGATGCGACTGATATGATTCTTATGCCGGGGCTTGTCGATACACATCGTCATGTCTGGCAATCTGTCATACGTGGCATTGGTGCAGACTGGTCATTACAAACGTATTTGAGTAAAATTTATTATGGCAATTATGGGGCAATGAGAAGACCTTCAGATGATCGTATTGCGAATTATTTAGGTGCACTAGAGGCATTAGATGCAGGGGTTACAACGCTCTTAGACTGGACGATGATTAATTCAAAGGATCATACCGATGAGCTGATTGGCGGGCTGGAAGATGCCGGAATTCGTGCAGTCTTTGCTTTTGGTACGTCTGGGGAGGCAACATATTGGAACAGAGAGAGTACCCTCACCAATATGGATGAAGCAGAGCAGGTCAAAAAAGCACACTTTCAATCGACAGATCAGTTATTAACAATGGGACTTGCGATCAGAGGGCCAGAGTTCTCCTCGTTTGAAACGACTGTATTAGAAATTGAAACAGCACGGTCTTTAGATGCTTTATGCAGTATGCACATTGGCTTTGGGAATTGGGGAGCAACTGATCGCTCGATTGAAAAACTTCATCACGCTGGCTTGCTCGGTCCGGATTTAAATATGGTTCACATCAATGCCATTGATGCTGAACAAATGAAGATGCTTGCCGCAAACGGAAGCTCAATTTCTGTCACACCTGAAATTGAAATGATGATGGGACACGGTTATCCTGTCACAGGGCTTGCCATTGAAAACGGTGTGCGTCCAACACTTGGGGTGGATGTAGTGACTTCAACAGGTGGAGATTTATTTGCTCAAATGAAGTTTGCTTTACAGGCAGAGCGAGCTGTGCAGAACCAAGCTTTACTCGAAGAAGGTGTGATGCCAGGGCCAGAACTTGCGTTATCTGCTCATCAAATGCTAGAAGCGGCCACCATTGATGGTGCTCGTGCACTAAGACTTGATCACAAAATTGGATCATTAACACCAGGAAAAGAAGCAGATTTTATCATGGTGAACAGAACGTGTATGAACTTTCTACCAATGACAGATCCTGCCGGTGCGATTGTTCAGAGCGCACATCCATCTAATGTTGATTCGGTATATGTAGCAGGTAAGGTGGTAAAACGACATGGCAAGTTTGTTGATGTAAATCTTGAGAAGGTGAAGCAAAAAGCTTTTGCGGCAAGAGATCACATTTTATCACACACATTTGAAACGACTCATTCATGAAAAACCCCCATAGGCTTTAGCCTATGGGGACTGTTTATAACGCTTGTTTGATGACCTTTCGATAATACAGAACGGACAAAATACCGAAGATTGAGTAAAGTACCGTATAGAGAATCATTACGATGAACATCGGTACCCAAAGCTCTGCCCCGAATAAAAACCAACCTGATTGTATAGCGAAGTAACTATGCAAAAGACCGATCAAAAGCGGGATGCCAAAGTTAAATAATTGTTTTAGCTGAATTCCCTTTAAAAGGTCATTTTCTGTGAATCCAAGCTTACGTAAAATCGTATAGCTACCTTGCTCCTCTTCACTTTCATCCATCTGTTTAAAATATAAAATACAGCCAGATGTCACAAGGAAGGTCAGTCCAAGGAATCCAACAATAAACATAATGAGACCCATGTTTTGTTTTTGTTCATTGCTTAAATCTAAGCGAGACATACTGTATTTGTTTAGATTAAGTGAAGTAAATACTTGATTCGCCTGTTCAAGCTGTTCTTCTTTTGCAATATTGATGGCTATATATTGATCGTATGGGAGTTGTATCTTTTTATTTATTTGTTTTTGCAGTTGCTGGAAGATGTGATCATTTACAACGGCGACAGGCATTCCGCCACTTGTGAAATTATATGAGATCAAATGATCCTTCCGCATCTCCTTCATCTTTAATTTGATCGGTTTTTTGAGAAGGAGCTCTATCTCGCCAGTGTTTTTGATAGGCATCACTTTCTGTAACAAATCATTGTAGCCACTAAGAATGACTTCATCTTCTTTTACTTCAAAACCGTCTATACTTTTCTGACTGATCACAGAGAACATGAGTACCTTCGAATTGACTTGAAGGTTACTGACATCGGTATCGATGATATTCTCTGCATTAAAATCAGCTTGTATGACCTTGGTTCGGTTTTGTTCGTAGGAAATCTGTTTTTCTGAAAGTGCGTCCGTAAAGGCTTTCTCATCTTTAACAGAGGTCATGACAAAATGAGCTGGAATGTTTTGTTCTGCTGTTTTTTCTGCCGAGTAATAAGAAATATAACTTAAGGACAATAAACCGATAGCAAGTGCTGAAACCGTTGTGATAATTGTCAAAAGAAGTGCATTTGATTTTAAACGGAACATGATCGATGATAAGGATAGCACTTCATGAATGGCCAAATAGCCTTTTTTTCGCTTTCTTATGATGTTCGCAATAAACGACACAGATCCTTTGTAAAAAAGGAATGTCCCGATGATAACAGTCCCTAGAATGAATAGCATTGCTAGGAATAACTCAGTCATTGTGACGTAATCACCGCTGAACAATTTAGAAGAGATATAGTATCCAGAACCGATAGAGACGATCCCGATGATTCCAATGATCATTTCAAAGATAGAGATTCTTTTGACACGCTGTTCAGTGGAAGAAGTCGCTCTGAATAGAGATAAAATGTTTTGCTTTTTGATAAAGCGATAATTTCTTAGCATGATCAATAGATAAATCGCAAGAAACACAATGATCGTTTGGATAAGTGCTGTTTTTGAAAAATGAAGCGGTGCAATCGCATTTACACCAGTGACCTTAAATAAAATCATCATCATGAGTTTTGAACTGATAAAGCCAGCAAAAATACCAACAAGCATTGAGACAAGATATAAAATAAAGTTCTCCGCACTGAGCATCTTAAAAATGTTTTGCTTCGTCATCCCGATTAATTGGAATAAACCAATTTCTCTGCTTCTTCGTTTAATAAAAATCGTATTTGCATAAAGAAGAAAAATAGCGACAATGCCAATCAGTAAAATTGATCCAGCTCTAATGGCAGCGCCACCCTTAATTGAACCGCTCACATCGTCCATCGACGGAGAATATTGCAAGGTCACAAAGGCAAAATAGAGTGCCACACTAAAGATTAACGCAAAGACATATAAATAGTAGTTCTTCAAGTTTTTCTTCAGGTTGCGGAAGATGAGCTGATTAATGTTCATTATTTACACCGCCTAAAACACCTTGCGTTTTCATGATATCCTCGAAAAATACCTTTCGCTCTACTTCACCTTTATTGAGTTGTGTGTAAATATGTCCATCCTTAATGAAGATCACTCTGCTTGAATAACTTGCTGCAACTGGATCATGGGTGACCATGACGATGGTTGCTTTTCGTTTTTGGTTCAAGTCCTTTAATTTATTCAATAGGTCTGAAGCTGATTTTGAATCTAGTGCACCCGTAGGCTCATCAGCAAAAATGAGGCTTGGTTCATGAATGAAGGCTCGGGCAGCGGATGTTCGCTGTTTTTGACCTCCTGATATTTCATTCGGATATTTATCACGCAATTCATAGATGCCCATGTCCTCGGCAAGCTGTTGAAAGCGTTGGAAGGCTTCTTTTTTAGGCGTGTTTGAAATGGAAAGTGGTAGAAGAATGTTTTCTTTCACCGTTAAGGTATCCAGCAGATTATAATCTTGAAACACAAAACCAAGATGATTTTTCCTGAATTCGGCGAGTTGCTTTTCTTTCATTTTTGTCATTTCAACATTTCCGATTTGAATGGAACCGCCTGATACCTGATCGATAGAAGAGAGGACATTGAGTAATGTCGTTTTTCCTGATCCAGAAGGGCCCATGATGCTAACAAATTCGCCTTCTACAATAGATAAATCAATTCCTTTTAAAACTTCCTGTTTGTTAAATTTATTTCCATAGCTTTTATAAAGCTTGCGCGCTTCTAGTATATTCATCGACTTACCCCTTTTTCCTTATGTGATATACCTATTATAAAAAGAACGACAGATGACTTCCTTCGATTGGGCGAACAAAAATAGAAGGGCATGTGACATTTTTGTCACATGCCCGCAATATGGACAAAATCATTTTTTCTAGGAAAAACAAACGTTACGTCAGTACCGCAATCTACTTTTGAGTCTACGTGAATGGTCATGTGGAGAGCGGTTGCTCCCTTTTTGGTTAAATAAAGTCCCATTCCTGTCGATGCAGTGTCAAGGTGATTGGTTGTTGAAGTAAAGCCTTTATCAAAAATGCGTGGTAAGTCTCTTGGGTCGATTCCTCGCCCTTTGTCTTTGATTCTGAGAACAGTCTTGCCATCAAGCTGATTACTTGTAATGACAATATCAGATGCTTCACTGTATTTCACGGCATTTGTAAGTACTTGCCTGATCATAAAGGATAACCATTTGGCATCACTTAATACATGCTTTTGATCAAGTGAAAGGTCAAAACCGATGCCTTTTTGCATACACCATGATAGGAGCGGTCTAATTTCTTTTGTCACAATGGCTTGCAAATCAAGTGATTCGATGTAAAGATCATTTTCAATGTGCTGTAACCGGCTTTGATGAAGCTGAGCATCTAATAGTAAATGAATTCGAAGCCATTCATAAGTAAGATTTGATTTAAGTGGCTGTTCCTTTATTCGGTCGATCATTAAATGCATGGCCGTCAGTGGTGTTTTCACCTCATGAATCCAAGCGAGTAGCTCATCTTTTTCTTCTTCTCGCTCCGTTTGATGCTGCCAGGCCATCTGCCTGTAGCGTTTGATTTGTTCGGTCATTGTGTCGTGAATTAGCTGTTCAAATGGTGAGTCGGGGGGATGAGTATTTTGATCATTAATATGCTCATCCCACTCTTTTAAGGCTTGGAAATAGGCAGTTTCTTTTCGGAACCGAAGGATGAGAAAGACGATCATCATCGAACTTGATATGAAGACGATGTAGAGAAGGGATGTGAATGGGATCGTCGCATCAAGGAAAGCCACAAACAAAATGAGGAGCTGTAAGCTAAGCAAAAAAAGAATCCAGCTTCTTCTTTCTTTTAAATAGGCAAGAATCATGATATGTCATCCTTTTCTTTCGCGATGTAGCCTTGACCGACCTTTGTCTCAATCAATAAACCTAGTTCAATCTCATCTAGCTTTTTCCGAAGGCGATTCACATTCACCGTTAAGGTATTATCACTGACAAAGCGCTCATCGTCCCAAAGGCTTTGAATCAGAGACTCACGGCTGACAATCTTATTTTTATGTTGAACCAATTGTTTGAGGATAAACAATTCATTTTTCGTTAATTCAACGTCACCGTGTTCGTTTGTGATAGTGCTTTTCTCCATGTCGATCGTTGCCCCGTTCCATAGCTTTAAATACACAGGCTCTGCATTATAATCGTGAACGCGACGAAGAACGGCTTGAATCTTGGCGATCAGTACATCAAAATGAAAGGGCTTTTGTATAAAATCATCTGCTCCTAGCTGCATCGACATAACCATGTCAGCAGGGTGATCACGGGATGATAGGAAGATGATAGGAAGATTAGAATGATGTCTGATCATACGACACCAATGAAAGCCATCATATTTTGGTAATTGAATATCAATAATGACAAGATCAGGCTGAACGGCTGTAAATTCTTGTACAACTTGATTGAAGTCTTGAATTCCATGAACTTCATAGGACCAGTTCACTAAACGCTCCTTTATTTCTTGAAAGAGGGTCATATCATCCTCAATGAGCAAAATTTTAAACAATACACGCACCACACTTTATTTTGAAGTTCTTCCAATATGTAAATTGTAGCGGAAAAAGTCGACTTTCGCTACAATATAAAAAAGCAAGGAGAGTAGTGCTCCTTGCTTTTCATTATTTACCTAAAAAATTCTTTTTAAAGAATGATAATTGGTATTCAAGTGATAATGGATCATTGAAGTAGAACTGTTCAGCTGTTGCCTCAAATACACGATTATTTTTGACTGCAGGAATGGATTTATAAATTTCAGTGTCTTGGAATGCGTTGTCCGCGGAACTACTTTTACTGAAAATCATATAATCACCCGAAAATTCAGGGAGCACTTCTGTTGATAGTGAATAGTAACCATCTTTTAGTGCTTTCTCTTTTACCTTTGCAGGCATTTTTAGTTTCATTGCTTGGTATAAAATTTCAGTCCCGCGTCCCCAAGCATCCCCGAAAACATAAAGCTGTTTTGAGTTGCCTTCAAATACTGAAACAGTGGCGTCTTTTCCGATTTTCGCTTTAATTTCATCGCCAGCTTCAGCCGTACGCTTTTTGAAATCTTTGACCCAGGCTCTTGCTTCTTTTTCCTTATTAAGGACTTTACCGATTTCAATATGCTGCTGTAAGTAGTCTACTTTGTTGTAAGTAAACAAGACGGTTGGTGCGATTTTTTTGAGTTTATCAATATTTTTAATGCTATTTAAACCGATAATGACATCAGGTTTAAGCTTCATAATTTTTTCAACATTTGCATCAGATATTTCTTCTACATCTTTTAATTTCTTTTGAAAGCGTGGATTGTTTTTTGACCAAGAATCAACGCCAACAAGGTTTACGCCAAGTGACATCACATTACCAGCATAAGAAGATAACACAACAACACGTTTAGGGTTTGCTGGAACCTTCACTGGACCTGTTTCAGATTGATATGTAATCTTGCCAGATGCCTCTTTTTTGCTGCTTTGTTTATTTGAGGAGGAATTGCTGTCGCTGTTGCCGCAAGCGCTTAATACAAGCACAAAGATGAGCATGAGCGGAATAAATAATTTCTTCATAAATTTAGACTCCTTTGACATGGGCACAAAAGCCGTTTGATTGTTTCATTGATTGATAATAATTATCATTATCACCGTCAAACATAATATAATATGCCTATACTATGTTGTCAATTACATTTTGTAAGTTAAATAATGTAATAGAAGTGTTGCTGTACCAACATTCAACATATTTGGTATGTTAGAGTAGGATTTTGAATGATCAATATCAAAATAAAACCCCAAAAGATGAAGGGCATGTCAGCTCCTTATCATTTGGGATTTATTTAAACCAGCCTTTTTCTTTTGAACGAGTGATGGCTTCAATTCGATTTTTCACTTCTAGTTTATCTAAAATCATTGATATATAGTTGCGGACTGTCCCGTTTTTAATACTTAGTGCATTGGCAATTTCTTTTGTGTTTTTTCCATCTGCTACAAGCTCTAGCACAGCTTTTTCTCTGTCTGTAAGCGGGTTTTCCTCGCTATATATATCTTCCATCAATTCGGGGGCGTACACACGTCTTCCTTTCATGACATTGCGAATGGCACTAGCAAGTTCTTCACTTGGACTGTCCTTCAGCATATAGCCACTCACACCAGCTTTTAGTGCCCGCTGAAAATAACCAGAACGAGCAAAGGTCGTTAAAATAATAATTTTCACATCTTTATCTTTGAGCTCTTCAGCAGCGTCAAGACCAGATTTTCCTGGCATTTCAATATCCATTAAACATATATCAAAAGAATGTTCATCTGCAAAATCAATGGCATCCTGACCGCTTGTTCCTTTGCCAACAACGGTCATATCATCCTCTAAATCGAGTAGTGAGCCAAGTGCACCGAGTAGCATTTGCTGATCTTCGGCGATGAATATCTTAATCATTTGTTTCCCTCCCTTTCTTTTGATTTTGGATCATTTGGAATTCTCATTGTCAGCTTTGTCCCATGTGCCGTATCAATTTGCAGGTGACCATTTGCAAATTCAAGTCTTTCTCTCATACCGAGAAGACCGTGCCCTTTTGTAGGGAAATGAGTATCCTCTCCTTTAAACGTGCCGTCATCTTCGACAGTAATCACGACTTCTTTCAATAACTGCTGAATGGTCACTCTGCATATCGACGCATCACTATGTTTAACGACATTGGTAACAGCTTCTTTGATACACATACTCATAATATTTTCATTGAGGAGAGAAATATTTTTGGGCGCTTCTTTTTCTTCATAAATAAACGTGATATTCGCAGCTTCAAGAATTTGTCTAATATTGTTTAGCTCATCCTTTAAGCGAATACCTTTCATAGAAGATACGATTTTTCGCACTTCATTTAGTGAGGTCCGGGCTGTTTGTTGAACACTTTTCAGCTCAGCACGAGCTTGTTCGGGATCCTTGTAAACCAATCTTCGAGCGAGGTCACTTTTTAGTCCAATGAGTGACAATTTTTGTCCGAGTGTATCATGAAGATCACGGGCGATCCGCTGCCTTTCTTCAAGCTTGACTAGATCAGCAATTCGTTCATTCGCATTTTCTAATTTGACCTCAAGTCTTTCCCGTTCTTTCCGACTTCGAATATTGAGTGGTAGAAGAATGGCACTAATGAGGGTGATCACGACAAACGGAATTTGTGTAAGGAACCAATCCTTTTTAAGAATAAGGCTGAAGTTAACTGCAATTGCAGCACTGGCAATATGAATATAATATAAAATGTAAAACGGTATTTTATCTCGAATATGGCCGTTGAAATAAGCAATAAAAAAGGCGAAGTAAATGTAGCTAAACAGCACCACAGAACCTGTCGAAATGCCAATTAGAAGCAGACCCCATAAATACAAGGACCAGCCTTTTGATAAAAATGCAAAGCGGTAAGCAATAAAAAAGACAAGTGTGAGTATACTGCCGACAACAATGATTATGGTTGACGGGGACTTAAAAATAAAATAAAAGGGAAGGATGAAAAAAATCGTCCATATATAAGGGGAAATCCCATGTAGTTTTTGAAACTTAAAAAACTTTTTCATCCTTACGCCACCTTTGAACATTTTTCATATCTATTAACACTTTATCAAACCGCTCCATTTGATGCATCCTTCATACATAGAAAGCCCTTTCTACGATGAGAAAGAGCCCTTTGCATTTAAGCGTTTTTCTTTAATAATTCTTCTTTCACAATTGGCGAACGGTTCGTCTTTCTCGCTTCTTTAAAGGTGACAAATGCTTTAAGGTCTTCATCCCATAAACGGAATTTCATTGATTCTAAACTTGATTTTAAAGTGATGGTTGGGACATTTTTTAAAGGTTCACTTTGCTCATGTGCTACTTCCAGCTTATAATTTGGCACTCTTGGGCTTAAATGATGTACGTGGTGGTATCCAATATTGCCAGTTAACCACTGAAGCAACTTTGGTAGTTTATAAAATGAACTACCTTCTACTGCAGCTTGCACATAGTTCCAATGCTCATCTTCTTCAAAATAAGAATCTTCAAACGTGTGCTGTACATAAAACAACCAAATACCCAATGACCCTGAAATAAGAAAGATTGGACCTTGAACAAGTAAGAAACCTTGCCAACCAAAGATGAGACAAGTACCGACAGCTAACAAAACGATTGTAACGTTTGTTAAATACGTATTCCAACGTTCCTTTGTACGGGCACCTTTCACATTAAAGCGGTTTTGAAGTAAGAATACGAAAATGGGACCTAAAATAAACATATTAAACGGATTTCGATATAGTCTGTAACGAATTTTTGTCCATACTGATGCTTCCTGATATTCTTTCACAGTCAAAAGCCAAATATCACCCGTACCACGTTTGTCTAAATTGCTACTTGTTGCATGGTGAATCGAGTGGCTTCTTTGCCATTGAAGATAAGGAAAAAGTGTCAGTACACCTGTAATAAAACCAAATAGGTGATTGAACTGTTTCTGTTTAAAGAAGGATTGGTGACAGCAGTCATGGAAGATAATAAAAATGCGTGTTAAAAAACCTGCTGCAATGACCGTGAAGGCGAGGGTCAAAAGGTAGGAGATATTAAGGCTGAAGTATGCGAGAAACCAAAGCGCAAAGAATGGCAAAAAAGTATTCATAAGTTGCATGATGCTATGTTTTGTATCAGCTCCAGAAAATTTGGCAACTTGTTTTCTTAATGTAGCTTGTTGTTGTTGGGTGGAAGTTTGATTTATCATGAATGTCAAGTCCTTTCCTTTTCGTTCTGTTTCAAAGTATACGGAGAAAAAGATCGTGTTTATAGTAGCAGCCATCATGTATTGAATATGACATTTGTCATATTTGAGTTGGAAAGACTGATATATCAAGGATTTAAGTCATTATATTTTTGGCTAAAAAGTGTGACATATCCTTTTAAAAAGTTCTTTTGCGAAGATATAAGAGTTTGATACAATGTAGGAATAAATAATTATTCATAAAATTGTTTAAAAATAAATAGTTGGATAGATTAAAGGAGTTAACAGACATGAATCAAGAATGGGCAACTTTAGCAAAAACAATTCCTTACCGCCTCGCACCGAGTATGGCAAAGGATCATCCAAACCTCCCTGTAGTAAAAGAAGAGGGCTGCTATTATTACGGAGCCGACGGAAAAACATATTTAGATTTTACATCTGGTATTGCAGTCACCAATGTAGGGCATCGTCACCCTAAAGTCGTTGAAGCGATTAAAAAGGCAGCAGATACATTTACACATGGACCAATTGGTGTCATTCAGTATGAATCGATTTTAAAGTTAGCCAATGAGCTTGCTGAGATCATGCCAGGTGATCTTGATTGCTTTTTCTTTGGTAACAGTGGAACAGAGGCGGTAGAAGGAGCCTTAAAACTTGCTCGTCACGTGACAGAGCGCCCTTACGCCCTTTCTTTTATTGGCTGTTTCCATGGCAGAACACTCGGATCATTAGGCGTGAGTACATCAAAAGGAAAGTACCGCAAACATCAGCCTCACACCATGAATGTTCAAATTCCATATTATACGCCAGGCGATGATGAAGAGACAGCAATTAAGAAGCTGGAAGCAAGCTTTCAACAAGTTTTTGCACATCAAGTGTTGCCTGATGAAGTGGCATGTGTCATTTTAGAGCCTGTTCTTGGTGAAGGAGGTTATATTGTACCGCCTCGTAGTTGGCTAAAGCGAATTCGTGAAATATGTGACGAACATGGCATTCTCTTAATTTTTGATGAAGTACAAACTGGCTTTGGCAGGACTGGAAACTGGTTTGCTGCTCAAACATTTGATGTCACACCAGATATCATGGCAGTTGCCAAAGGAATTGCATCAGGTCTTCCGCTTAGTGCAACAGTTGCTAATCACAAGCTCATGCAAAAGTGGCCGCTTGGTGCTCATGCCACAACTTTTGGCGGCAATCCAATCGCTTGTAGTGCGGCGCTTGCGACGATTGATATTATCAAGGAAGAGAATGTTCTTGAACATGTGCAACAAATACATGCATATGCCAAAGAGAAGTTACACAGTATCCAATCATCCTTTAGCCAAATTGGAGAAGTTCGTTCGATTGGAATGATGTTTGGGATCGAAGTCATCAATCCACAAACAGGAGCACCTGATGGCGAGACAGCCATGAAGATTTTAGATTATGCTCTTGAAGAAGGTGTCTTGTTTTATTTCTGTGGTAATCAAGGCGAGGTGCTTCGCATGATTCCGCCATTAATCGTGACCAAAGAACAAATTGACGAAGGCCTTGAGAAATTAACTGCGGCTTTAAACCGCCTGAATGCATAAATGCTGACCGTTCCCTTTAAAAGGTGGAGCGGTCTTTTTTATTTAATCAACAAGTGCTGTTTTCTTCATTTTGCGAATACGTTTACATTGTGAAAATGATTCAAAAGGAGAGACTGTAGCGTGCAAATGAAAAAAGTTCTGTTGTTTTTTATGTTGATTGGTGCGTTTTTTACGTTCATGGGGGGCGACAAGCTTGAAGCAGTGAAACAACAAGAGGTAATGAAATTTGATTTTGGCAGTAGGGATGTCGAAACAGGGTATAAAGGAGTGAAAGCAGAAGATCAATATACAAAGGAAAAAGGATACGGTTTTTATTCACCAAAGCAGATGGAAAATGTGTCTGCCTCAGGCACGGGTGTAAAAAAAGATGCAGTGCAGTTTCTTTCGTATGGAATGAAAAGCACAAACACCTTTCAAGTGGATTTGGCAAATGGTTGGTATGAGGTTGAAGTCATCCTCGGTGATACTGCAAGAGCGAGTGTAGCGGCTGAAGGATATTTCCAGGTCATGAACATGACAGGGAACGGTGCGAGTGCCACATTTCGTCTACCGATTACAGATGGGCAGTTAAATCTATTAGTCACAGAAGGCAAAGAAGGAACTGCATTTACCCTAAGTGCCCTTCATATTCAAAAGCTTTCGGATGATGCAACGGGCGATCAAACCCTTTTTATTGGTGGTGATTCTACGGTCTGTCAATATTATCCGCTTGATTCAAGTGTGCAAGCAGGTTGGGGACAAATGATCGAACCCTTTTTACAAAAGGGGGCGTTTTATGTAAAAAATTTAGCGACAGGAGGGCAGTTCGCTAGAGGTTTTTATCAGGATGGGCAGTTTGCGTCTGTTTTGTATGCCATGAAACCAGGTGATATCTTCCTCGTTCAATTTGGAATCAATGATACGAATCCGAAAAATAACGAAAGTGAAGCAGAATATAAGGAATGGATGAGGGAAATGATTCGCCAGGTGAGGCAAAAAGGAGGAGAAGTCATTCTATCAACACCACAAGGCAGAGCAACAGATTTTAATGAACATGGTGTCCATTCCTCAACAGACAGATGGTATCGAATGTCTACACTTGCACTTGCTAAAGAGGAGCAAGTAAGGCTTGTAGATTTGAATGTGTTAAGCTCAGCATACTTTACATCAATCGGCAGAGAAGCGACAAGTCAATTATATATGGAAGGGGATTCACTGCACCCAAACAGAAAAGGTGCGAAAGAGCTAGCACGCATCATCACAACAGAGCTTAAAGCACAAGGTGTCAAAGGTTTTTAAACGGGCCCTGATCAAGGGTCTTTTTTTAATAGCATTGATTATGCGCCATTGATCTCATGATGTTTTTCAAAGTGGAAGTGGTCTATAATTGAGAAATGAAGAAAAGGGGGAGCTCTATGCAAATTGATCATATTGGAATTGCAGTGAGAGATTTAGATGATGCCATCACTTTTTATACAGATATCCTTGGTGCAGCGTTAGTTGATCGGTACTCAAATGAGAAAGAAGGCGTTGAGACGAATATCGCTGTGATTCATACACATGATGAGGTCATTGAGCTTTTATCACCGACGAGTGCAACGAGTCCAATTGCGAAGTTTTTGAAGCAAAAGGGAAAAGGTGTACACCATATTGCTTATCGTGTTGATGATCTTCATGAAACAATGACCAAACTTAAAGAAAAAGGAATGACCTTTTTGGAGGATACCTATAGGATCACTCATTTGGGCAGACGACTCATTTATATGAATCCAAGGCACTCAGAGGGAGTGATTACAGAAATATGTGATTATCCTTATGAAAAATAAAAAGCGAGGCGTAAATGCTTCGCTTTTTATCTGTTATGATCGTGCTTCATGCACCTTAAGACTTTTACCCTTAATGGTTGTCTGACGCATTGCTTGTAATACGAGAGGGCCTTTCCCGTTTAAAATGTCTACATACGTCTTCGTATCCTGAATGGTGATAATGCCAATGTCTTCGAAATCAACACCGTCTATCTTCGCAATTGTCCCGACAAAATCCACAGCACGTAGCTTTTTTTTCTTTCCGCCATTAAAATAAAGTTTCATGATATTGCGTTCTAATTGTTCTAGTTTATTTTCCTTTTGTAGCGGGATGTCTAGTTTTTCTTCAAAGCTTGTGACATGGAGCTCAGCTTCTTCCTTTGTTGGAAAGGCTTCTCTTGTAAACGTAAATCCGAGGTCTGTTTCTAATTCATGAATAAGAGGCAGTTCTTTCTCAGTCAAAAAGGCAATGGTTTTCCCGCTTTTGCCTGCACGACCAGTTCGACCTGTTCTATGGATATAGCGCTCTTTTTCGTATGGCAGATCGTAATGTATCACATGTGTCATATCTGTTACATCGATGCCTCTTGCGGCAATATCGGTTGCCACTAAATAGCGAAATTCCCCATTTTTGAATTCATCCATCACAGCAAAACGATCCTCTTGTCTCATCCCACCGTGAATTTTGTCACAGGGAACATCCCAGTCATCTAATCGAGCAGTGAGGTCATTCACACGTTCCTGAGTATTGCAGAAAATAATACAACTGTCCGCATTTTCAATGACGATGACACGCTGAAGAAGAGAGAATTTTTCCTCTTCTACTGTTTCAATAATGGAATGGATGATGTCTTGCTTAGGTAATTGATCGGGTGTTGCATCAATGACAACAGGTGTCCGCAAATACTTTCTGCTTAGTTCTTTCATTTCATCTGGCATTGTTGCAGAAAAAAGCATGGACATCCGTTCCTTTGGAAGGTGCTGAAGAATTGACGTCACTTGTTCAATGAAGCCCATATTAAGCATTTCATCTGCTTCATCAATGACGAGAAACTGTAGCCGATCTAAAAAGAGTGTTCCTTTTTCAATGTGGTCGAGTACACGTCCTGGTGTCCCGCAGACAATGTGATTTTTTTGCTTGAGCTCTAATTTTTGCGCGCCAAAAGGTGACCTTCCATAAATGGCAGCCGCTTTGATCCGTTTGAATCGTCCGATATTTGTCAGGTCCTGCTTTACTTGCAGGGCAAGCTCTCGTGTTGGAACGAGAATAAGTGCCTGTGGTTTATTCTCATACCAGTCCACCATCTCACAAAGCGGAATGCCGTATGCCGCTGTTTTGCCACTTCCGGTCTGCGCTTTCACAATCAGGTCTTGTTTTGAAAAAGCAACTGATAAGGTTTCATGCTGGACAGGTGTTGGTGCTGTATAGCCTAGTTGGTGTAGTGCAGTTGTCATTTCTGCACTTAAATCATAATCTTCAAAACGTTGTGTACTCATATTCGTTCTCCTTTAGTCAGTAAAGCTCATATTGATTCTTGTGACATCATATCACACTAAGCGCCATGATGAGGAGTTTGGTCATCAAGCCGACATTGCCCCTAGTCAGCATCTATCGAGAAAGTATCCTTAAAATAATCTTCCCTTTGAAGACAGTTTCACTCATTCGTAAATAAAAAAACCCCAATCAAGGGGCTTTTGTTTTATAAAAATCTACGTTTGACCTTTTCCCAGTAGGAGTTGTCTTTTAATTTGACCGTTTTGATCATTTTGCCAGAAAGACCGATGTCAATTTGTTTGACATGTTTTGTCCCAAGTGCTTCATTATCAAGACCGATAATCGGGTGGTCGTTTCCATCTTGGACAACTTTCAGTGTCAGCTTCCGGTCACTGCTTAAAATAAAAGGAGCACCAAGCGTTCGGTACGAATTGTTGTTTAATGAAGCAAGCTCGGTCACTTGCATACATGGAAGCATAGGATCAACTACGGCACCGTTTACTGATTTGTTGTAGGCAGTAGAGCCTGTAGGCGTGGAGATAATCATCCCATCTCCTCTAAATGTTTCAAAGTGTAAGTCATCTATAAATACATCAATGACAAATGTTTTAATGATGCTAGAGCGAATTGACAGCTCATTTAAGCAGTGGAATTGATTGGTGTTGTCAACGCTTACATTTATAATCGGATATTTTCTCACTTCGATTTGTTCGGTGTTCATGGCATCAATCATTTTATCAAAATGGTCTAACGAAAAATCACAGTATAAATGTGAACTCTCTGATTTTGATACCCCTATATACAAGCAGTCATCACGGAATTTAGTTTTACGTACTGCTTGAAGAAATGTGCCATCTCCGCCAATAGAAGCGATAATATGTGCATCCTCTGCACGGTCCACTACTGTGAATCCTTGATCGGTAGCGAGCTTCTTTAGAGAAGAAATGTGTTCATCCAATTCATGATCTTTTTTGTAAAAGAAAAATACATTACGACGATGGTCTGTCATTGACGTTCTCCCCTTTGTTGTCAAAAATGAATGTCCTTAAAAGGGTATTTATGTTAAACCCTTGTTCATAGTTTACACTCTTTTCATTTGAAAGTAAAAAGAATAGAGGTGGGCTACCATTGTCATCGCTTTGTAAAATGTCTTTTTCATGCTTAAATGATTCAATATATATGTTTTGTCAAATAGTCTTTTTAACCAGAAATCGTTAAAAAATAAGTGTGATCGAAAAAAAGTGGGAGAGTTGAACTAAAAATCATGTGAGCTAATTGAACGTGTAGATAGGTTAAAAAAAGGATTTTGCATGTGTCCTTGATTGATCAAGGATGTGTAAAGTTGATCGTCATTTGTTATAGGTGCTATCATATGATGAAATGAAATGTAAAAAAACCACAGTTGCTTTGAAACATTTCATGTAGGTATTCGTAAGTATGTGGTGAGTAGAAAAAGGAGGAGAAAAAATGAATGCAAAAAGATGGGTAGCCCTAGTCATTGCAATTGGTGTATTCGGCTTCTCGGTTGTGATTAGTGTAACAATGGCACTTTTCCAAAGCTTCAATGATACGCAAATGAGCTATCAATTCGGGGATGAAATGGAAGAAAAGGTATTAGAGGATGGAAGTGGATCGAGTAAAATTGCCGTCCTTGAAATCAATGGAACCATTCAAGACAACGGCGGTGCATCTAGCCTGTTAGGCGGAGAAGGATATGACCACCGTACCTTTTTAAAGGAGCTTGAAAAAGCAAAAGAAGATTCTTCAGTTAAAGGTGTTATACTACGTGTTAATTCTCCGGGTGGTGGAGTGTACGAAAGCGCCGAAATACATAAAAAATTAGAAGAAATAAAAAAAGCAAAAAAACCAATTTACGTTTCAATGGGATCAATGGCAGCATCAGGTGGCTACTATGTTTCAGCGCCAGCAAAGAAAATTTTTGCTTCTCCTGAAACATTAACAGGGTCTCTAGGTGTAATTATGCAGAGCTTAAATTACTCAAAACTAGCAGATAATCTAGGCATTAAATATGAAACACTCAAGAGCGGGAAATATAAGGACATTATGTCCCCTAATCGTGAAATGACAAAAGAAGAGCGCAATATTATGCAAAGTATGGTCGACA
This sequence comes from Bacillus sp. NPDC077027, assembly GCF_050269555.1. Lineage (NCBI taxonomy): Bacteria > Bacillati > Bacillota > Bacilli > Caryophanales > Bacillaceae > Bacillus > Bacillus sp. NPDC077027. Next base: position 139,854 of record NZ_JBNNIO010000001.1, read on the forward strand.
ATTCCTATGAAGGTTTTGTGAAGGTTATTTCTGAGGGTCGAGGAATGTCAAAACAAGCTGTGAAGAAGATAGCTGATGGCCGTGTATATGATGGAACACAGGCGAAGGCAAACGGTTTAGTTGACCAGCTTGGCTATTATGATGATGCTGTGAAAGCCATGAAAAAAGATGAAAAAGGCTTGAAAGATGCCCAAGTCATTGGTTATTCACAAAGCTTCGGCTGGAGCTCATTATTCTCTATGAGTGCAAGCAAATTGTTTAAGAGTGAACTTGATTTTCTCAACTTAAAAGAAACACTGGCTGGCTCAAATGGGTCAAAACCAATGTATCTCTATTCTAAGTAAAGGAGGGACACAAGATGGATTCCACATACGATGAAGTAAGCGGAAACGGCGGAATGGTTGAAGAGACGAAAAGCGAACCTGTCAAAAGCAAGGCCATTGATGTGCACGCATATGCAGGCTTTTGGATTCGTTTTTGGGCATTTTTGCTCGATGGGATTGTAGTTTGGAGTGTGAATCATTTGACGGTTTCTCCATTTTTCAGTCTTTTCGGCTGGTCGAAAGCAGGCGGGTGGTTTTCACCTTATTCCGTCACAACCGCCATTGTCTTTTTGCTCTATTTTGCGATCATGACAAAGATTTTTTCCCAAACACTTGGAAAGATGGTGTTTGGTATCAAAGTCATTTCATTACATCCTGAGAAAAAACTAACAGGGGATGTCATTTTCTTTAGAGAAATCGTTGGTCGATACATCAATTTCGTTGGAGTGCTTTATCCGATTGTTGGTTTTTCTCCAAAAAAACAAGGTGTGCACGATTATTTCGCAGATACTGTTGTCGTACACGAAAATCTTTATGAAAAAAAAGAATCAGATCAATAAATGTAAGAGCCTGATCGAGAGTGATCAGGCTTTTTTTGTTTGTCTAGGTATAAAATGGCAAGGTTAAGACATAATCGTAGGGAAAGCATCATTCGTAATTAGGGAAGTGATCGAATTGTTTTATGTGTGGATTGCAGTTATCTGCATCCTGCTCAGCTTGTTTTTGATCATGAAAGTCACCATTTCGTTTGAATATCTACATGCGAATGACAATGACAAAATCGTATTAAAGATGAACACTTTATACGGATTGATCAGATTAAAAAAAGTGATCCCAATGGTCAAAGTAAATACAGGCGATCAAACCATTGATATCCGTGAGACAGAAGTGACAGGCACAGGTCAAGAAGAAGCTCAACTAGAAAAAGAAACTGATCGCAAAAAAATCGGTAAGACAGATATAAAAAATGTTTTCCATCAAATGGAACGAATGACAAAAGAGATTGTCGACTTAAACCAAATTCTGCGTCAGTTCTTTATTCAAATGAAAGTTGTGTCACTCCATTGGTCAACGATCATTGGTTTGCATGATGCAGCTTTAACAGGAGTGGCTGCCGGTGGGGTTTGGTCAGTGAAAGGTGCACTTATGGCTTTTCTTCAAGAGCATTTGACGTTCAAACATAAACCAATGTATGAAGTCATTCCAGCTTTTCAACACACTATGTCCAAGACGCATTTTTCATGTATAGCCTATTTTCGAATTGGACATGCTATGCTTGCGGCTATTAGATTGCTTGTCCACTGGATAAAAGGACGGAAGGCGAGAAAGAATGCCTCTATCCAAGCAACGAAGAATGAATCATCTGTTTAAGGAGGGACCCAAAAATGGCAGATCATCCAATCCAAGGTCTGATGAAGACTGCGATGGAAAATTTAAAAGAAATGATAGATGTTAATACGATCATTGGTGATCCAGTTGAAACACCAGATGGAAGTGTCATCTTAACCGTTTCAAAGGTCGGCTTTGGCTTTGCAGCGGGTGGAAGTGAATTTAATGGACATCAAACGAAAGAAAAGCGTTCGGAAGATCAGGAACGCAAAGAACCAAAACTCCCATTTGGCGGAGGAAGCGGTGGAGGGGTGTCGATTACACCAATTGCTTTCTTAATTGTCGGGACAAATGGCGTCAGGATGCTTCATCTGGATGAACATACACATCTACTTGATAAAATCTTGGATTCTGCTCCTCAAGCAATTGAACGTCTTCAGCATATGTTTAAAAGAGATGAACGGGAGCATCATAGGAAAGAAAGAAAACTAGATGACATTGATTTATAAAAGTTAACTGCTTATGCGGTTAACTTTTTTTCAAAACAGAAGATTTTGTTTTGCAGTTTTGCGTGTTCTCTACTATGATAGAACCATACATTTGAAAAGGGAGGAATTGTTTTGGCATCGATCACATTTAAGGGAAGCCCTGTGACACTCGTTGGAAATGAAGTAAAAGTAGGCGAACAGGCTCCTGATTTCACGGTTTTAACAAACACACTCGGAGAAGTATCACTTTCTGATTTAGCAGGAAAAGTGACGATCATCTCAGTGATTCCTTCTATTGATACAGGTGTGTGTGACGCACAAACAAGACGTTTCAATGAAGCAGCGGCAAGTTTAGGACCTGTCAATGTCTATACGATTAGTGCTGATCTTCCATTTGCTCAAGCACGCTGGTGCGGAGCGAACGGTATTGAAAACGTTGAAACACTATCTGATCACAGAGACATGTCTTTTGGAGAAGCATTTGGTGTATACATCAAAGAACTTCGCCTTCTAGCGAGAGCGGTTTTTGTTCTAGATCCAAATGGCAAAGTTGTATACACTGAGTACGTAAGTGAAGCAACCAATCATCCTAATTATGAAAAAGCAATTGAAGCTGCCAAATCACTTATTTAAACAAAGCAACATAAAAAGAGCTCCGGCTTCAACCTGGGGCTCTTTTCAATGAAGATTTGTAGCTTTTGATAAAAGCGGAGGAGAGAAAAGCATTGCAGAAAGATCAAGTAAGTACCATTTTTGAATTGCTCGATACAGCAGCCATTCGACTGAAAAAAGAAAACAGTTTATCCTATATTGAAGCTCTTGCAGAAGCAGGGGAAGCGTTCTTTCAAATGAATGAAAAGGATGGTCTCTTAAAGGATTTAATAGAAAAAGCAGACTTTCCTTCTTATGAACATGAGCAGACCCGTAAAGCGTTTCAGCTCGCCGTGTTAAAAGGACAAAAGGATATTTCGCATCCAAACAGACAGATGACACCGGATACGATCGGACTATTTGTCAGTTATTTAGTGAACAAATTTTTAGAAGGTCAAAAAGAACTGGTTGTTTTTGATCCAGCAACAGGAACAGGCAACTTACTTCTTGCCGTCTTAAATAATGTGACAGCTGAAACAAAACGGGGCTACGGCTCAGAAATTGATGATGTGCTCATTAAGATTGCTTGGGCACAGGCAAACCTTGAAGAAAAGGAAATTGAATTTTTCCATCAGGATAGCCTTGAACCATTATTGATGACACCTGCCGATGTAGCAGTATGTAACCTGCCTGTTGGGTATTATCCAAATGATGAAAGAGCGAATGAATATGAACTAAACGCGAAAGAAGGCCACGCGTTTGCGCACTACTTATTCATTGAACAAAGTCTTCGTTACACCAAAGATGGTGGCTTTTTGTTCTTTATCATTCCGAACGATTTGTTTGAAGGAAAAGAAAGTACAAGCCTGAAAGCCTTTATCAATGAAACAGCATATATGAACGCACTCATTCAGCTCCCTGTATCCTTGTTTAAGGACAAAAAACACGCAAAAAGCCTATTTGTCATGCAAAAGAAAGCAGAAGGCCTTAAAGCGCCAAATCGGATGTTATTCGCAAATTTACCGTCGTTTTCAAACAAAGAAGCTATGGTGGGTGTAATGAGAAAATTAGATCAATGGTTTCTAGAAGAAAAAGAAACAAATTGACAGCCAGAGTCCTCTCTGGCTGTTTCACTTTTCAGAATATAACGACTTATCAATGTAAGCGATAACACTTGGAAGGTGCACTTGAAATGGAAAGTTTTCAATGTTTAAATGAAAAAGTCAGATATTTTTCGGACTTATCGTTAAACTATAAAAGACCTGCTCAACATGTTTAATATATAGCACCGGAAAAAAACGTGAACCTAAATATATCAACTGAGTAAAAGGAGCGACAAAAATGTCTAAAATTATTGCAATCAACGCAGGAAGCTCATCTCTTAAATTCCAACTATTTGACATGCCTGAAGAAAACGTTTTAACAAAAGGTCTAGTTGAAAGAATTGGAATGGACAACAGTATCTTCACGATTTCTGTAGATGGAGAAAAGAAAACAGAAGTCACAGATATTCCAGATCACGCAGTAGCAGTTAAAATGCTACTCGAGAAGTTAACTGAATTTGGCATCATCAAAGATTTAAACGAAATTGATGGTATCGGTCACCGCGTAGTTCACGGTGGAGAGAAATTCAGTGATTCGATTGTTCTAACAGATGAAGTCATTAAAGAAATTGAATCTTTATCTGAATTAGCACCCCTTCATAACCCAGCAAACGTTGTGGGTATTCAAGCATTTAAAGAAGTATTGCCAGAAGTGCCAGCAGTTGCTGTGTTTGATACTGCATTCCATCAAACAATGCCAGAGCAATCTTATCTATACAGCCTTCCATACGATTACTACAAAAAATTTGGGATTCGTAAATATGGCTTCCATGGAACAAGCCACAAGTTTGTAACAGAGCGAGCATCTGCACTTTTAGGTCGTCCACTTGAAGAGCTTCGTCTGATTTCTTGTCACCTTGGAAATGGTGCAAGTATCGCAGCTGTAGAAGGTGGAAAATCAATTGATACGTCTATGGGATTCACTCCACTTGCTGGTGTTGCAATGGGTACGCGTTCAGGAAATATTGACCCTGCTCTTATTCCATTTATTATGGAAAAAACGGGTCAAACAGCTGAAGAAGTGCTAACTATTTTGAATAAAAAGAGTGGTATGTTAGGTATTTCTGGTCTTTCTAGTGACCTTCGTGACATCGAGGACGCAACAGAAGAAGGAAACGACCGTGCAGAAGTAGCACTTGATATCTTTGCAAGCCGTATTCACAAATACATCGGTTCTTATGCAGCAAGAATGAATGGAGTAGATGCCATTATCTTTACTGCTGGTATTGGTGAAAACAGCTCTGAAGTGAGATCTCGTGTGCTTCGCGGTCTTGAATTCATGGGCGTATACTGGGATCCTGCCCTAAACAACATGAGAGGCGAAGAAGCGTTCATTAGCTATCCGCATTCTCCTGTTAAAGTTATTGTCATCCCAACAAACGAAGAAGTGATGATTGCAAGAGATGTTCAGCGACTAGCATAATCATTCAGCTCTTTTCCTTCACTGGAAAAGAGCTTTTTTCTGTTTTGATGCATGATATAATATGTTCCAATCTAAAGTGAAAGGAAGCGGTCAAGCATGAGTGTAGCCGAACATAAAAAAGAAGCGCCAAACATTGTTAATTGTAAGGTAATTACAGTGAGTGATACGAGAACAAGGGAAACAGACAAAAGTGGCAGACTCATGATTGATTTATTAAAAGAAAAAGGGCATCGCATACTAGCATATGAAATCGTCAAAGATGATATAGCAGCCATACAGGATGCCGTTCTTGCAGGAACAAGCGAACCAACCATTGATGCTGTCTTACTTAATGGGGGAACGGGAATTGCGGTAAGAGATGTCACGATTGAATCTATTATGCCTCTTTTTTCAAAAGAGCTTCCTGGCTTTGGTGAAATCTTCCGCATGCTTAGTTATACAGAAGACATTGGCACAGCTGCCATCTTATCAAGAGCCGCTTCAGGTGTGATTGATCAAAAAGCAGTATTTGCTACCCCTGGCTCAACTGGAGCCGTCCGTCTTGCTATGACAAAATTAATTGTTCCAGAACTTCCTCATGTTTTAAGAGAGCTAAAAAAAGATAAGAAATAGTCAACAAAACTCCGCCAAGAAAATTTGGTGGAGTTTTTTTCATAAAGGGGTTGAAAAAACAATTTTTCCTTGTTACAGTGTATACATACTAAATGCATTTTTATAAATAAAAACTAATTTTTATGCAAAAGCGTACACAACATCCAAAATCAATACAAGCGAGAGGAGCTTTTCAAACATGTCACAAAATAAAAAAGTAGTATTAGCGTATTCTGGAGGTCTTGATACCTCTGTTGCAATAAAATGGCTTCAAGATCAAGGTTATGATGTCGTAGCTTGTTGCCTAGATGTAGGTGAAGGAAAAGATCTAGCATTTATTCAACAAAAAGCACTGCAAGTAGGTGCGGTTCAATCATACATGATTGACGCAAAAGAAGAGTTTGCTGAAGAGTTTGCTTTGATAGCATTAAAAGCGCACACAATGTATGAAGGAAAATATCCACTCGTATCTGCACTATCACGTCCACTGATTGCCAAAAAATTAGTGGAAGTCGCGGAAAAAGAAAATGCGTTCGCTGTTGCACATGGTTGCACAGGTAAAGGAAACGACCAAGTTCGTTTTGAAGTTTCTATTAAAGCATTGAACCCTGATCTAGAAGTACTTGCGCCAGTTCGTGAGTGGAAATGGTCTCGTGATGAGGAAATCGAATATGCACAAAAACACGGAATTCCAATTCCGATTAATCTAGACAGCCCATATTCAATTGACCAAAACCTTTGGGGAAGAAGTAACGAATGCGGTATTTTAGAAGATCCTTGGGCTGCACCGCCAGAAGGCGCATACGAACTCACAAATCCGCTTGAAAAAACACCAGATACACCAGATATCATTGAAATTACGTTTGAACAAGGAAAACCAACTGCTGTTGACGGTGTGAAATACTCTTTATCAGACTTGATTCTACATCTTAACGAAGTGGCTGGTCAGCATGGTATCGGGAGAATTGACCACGTTGAAAACCGCCTTGTTGGGATCAAATCACGTGAAGTATACGAGTGCCCAGGTGCTATCACATTATTGACAGCACACAAAGAACTTGAGGATTTAACGCTTGTCAAAGAAGTAGCACATTTCAAACCAATCGTTGAGCAAAAAATGGCTGAATTAATTTACAATGGCCTATGGTTCTCTTCATTAAAAAATGCACTTGACGCATTCTTGCAAGAAACACAAAAGAACGTCACTGGCGTTGTGCGTGTGAAATTATTTAAAGGTCATGCCATTGTAGAAGGACGTAAATCAGAGTTCTCACTTTATGATGAGAAGCTTGCAACATATACAAAAGACGATGAATTCGACCACGAAGCAGCTGTTGGTTTTATTAATCTTTGGGGACTTCCAACAAAGGTAAACAGCATCGTGAACAAAAAGGAGCAGGTTAAGGCATGAAAAAGCTTTGGGGAGGCCGATTTCAAAAAACACCAGAAAAATGGGTAGATGAGTTCGGGGCATCCATTCATTTTGATCAACATTTAGTCAAAGAAGATATTACCGGCTCCCTTGCTCATGCAAGTATGCTGAATAAATGTGGCATCCTTACTGATGAGGAAGCTGCTGTCATTAAAGGCGGGCTTCAAAGCCTATTGGAAAAGGCGGAGGTTGGTGGACTTCCATTTTCTGTAGACTATGAGGACATTCACTTAAATCTTGAAAAAATGCTCATTGACGAGATTGGTCCAGTAGGCGGAAAGCTTCATACAGCGAGAAGTCGGAATGATCAAGTGGCAACAGATATGCATCTTTATTTAAACACACAAGTTGAGCAGATCATTGAGCTAATCACAGCATTTCAATCAGTGCTTGTTGAAAAAGCAGAGCATCACGTTGAAACCATTTTTCCAGGTTATACTCATTTACAGCGTGCCCAGCCGATTTCGTTTGCACACCACATGCTTGCTTACTTTTGGATGCTAGAACGTGACAAAGCACGCTTTCAGGATTCTTTAAAGCGAATCAATGTATCACCTTTAGGCTGTGGTGCACTAGCTGGGACGACATTCCCGATTGATCGGGAATACTCCGCGCAATTACTTGGCTTTGATCACATTTATGAGAACAGTCTTGACGGTGTGAGTGATAGAGATTTCATTTTAGAATTCCTATCAAACAGTAGCCTCATCATGATGCACCTTTCTCGTTTATGTGAGGAAATCATTCTATGGTGTTCTCAGGAATTTAAATTCATAGAGCTAGATGACACGTACGCAACAGGAAGCAGCATGATGCCACAAAAGAAAAACCCTGACATGGCAGAGCTGATTCGCGGGAAAACAGGTCGTGTCTATGGAAATCTGATGGGACTATTAACGATCATGAAAGGCCTGCCACTTACGTATAACAAAGACCTCCAAGAGGACAAGGAAGGCATGTTTGATACAGTCAAAACAATAGAAGGCAGTCTACAAATCTTTACAGGCATGATTCAAACGATGACAGTAAACGAAGATGTCATGAAAAAAGCGACAAAAGAAGATTTTTCAAATGCAACGGAAGTCGCTGACTACCTTGCGAAAAAAGGCATGCCATTCCGTGAAGCGCACGAGGTTGTCGGGAAATTAGTCTATACATGTATTCAAAAAGGCATCTACTTAAGCGACCTATCCTTCGAGGAATTAACAGATACGAGCGATTTATTTGAACAGGACATTTACACAGTTCTTGATCCATATGTCGCTGTCGAAAAAAGAACAAGTGCAGGCGGTACTGGATTCAAACAAATCCAGCTTGCCTTAGAGAAGGCGAAAGCCTGTCTATAAGCATAACTCAAAGTCATTCGCTTTCATGCGAGTGGCTTTTCTTCATTGAGTAAGTTGCAGGATTTACATATCAGACGCAGAAGTGAAAAGCAAGTGAAGACCCGAATGGGCAGGAAAGTTAAGCTCACCTGAATCTGTGCTCTTTCAGTTAAGGAATTTAACAGCAGCTAGAGGCTTAAGAAGTGCGCAAGACCATTTGTTTATAGTAAAGTAAAGGTAGTCATAATAACGATGTGAACTTGCAACCTTTGCTTTAGGAGGAGATTGTGTGCGACACGCGTTAATAACAGCGGGTTCCAAAGGACTTGGACGTAAAGTAACTGAGTCTTTGTTAAACATGGGCTATTCCGTCACAGTCAATTATAGAAGTGACAACGAGGCTGTGCGCCGTATGAAGGAAGACTTATTTGAATATGAAGAGAAGCTTCAATTTGTCCAAGGAGATGTGACAAAACAGCAAGATTTAAAAGAAATGGTGCAATCTTCTTATGAACGGTTCGGCAGAATAGATGCACTCGTTAATAATGCAGGCCCTTATATTTTTGAACGAAAGAAGCTGGCAGATTATCATGAAGATGAATGGTATCAAATGATAGAAGGGAATTTATCAGCCGTATTCCATCTGTTTAAAGCGGTCATTCCAATTATGAGAAAACAACGCTTTGGACGCATCATCACATATGGTTTCCAAGGAGCAGATCATGCGCCTGGCTGGTTGAACCGTTCTGCTTTTGGTGCAGCAAAAGTTGGGCTTACATCACTCACAAAAACCATTGCGATTGAAGAAGCTGAATATGGAATCACTGCAAATATGGTTTGTCCTGGCAAGATTGTTGGTGATATGAAAGAAGCAACGATTGAAAAAGCACGTCGTACAAAAGATGATGAAACACCAATTGGCCGCTCTGGTACTGGAGAAGATATTGGCAGAATCATTTCATTTTTATGTGATGAGCGCTCAGATTTAATTACTGGTACTGTCATTGAAGCAACGGGCGGTCTTAATGTCATTCATAAGCATTGAGTTTGCCTTTTTAGCAGTCAGGGAATACATGTATGTAAAAATAATTGAAGGGTGGATTTTCACACATGAAGGTTTCATACCATGGTCATTCAGTCGTACACATTGAAACAAAAGGTTATCATATTTGGATCGATCCATTTTTAAATGGAAATAAACATACAAACTTAAAACCAGAAGACGTCAAAGCAGATGTCATTCTTCTGACACATGGACATGCTGATCATGTAGGCGATACGATTGACATTGCCAAACAGAATGATGCGCTTGTGATAGCACCAAATGAGCTTGCTGTCTATTTAAGTTGGCAAGGAGTCAAAACACATCCGCTCCATATCGGCGGAGGGCGTCATTTTGATTTCGGTAAAGTAAAGCTCACACAAGCATTCCATGGCTCAGCGATCATTAATGAAGAAGCCAAAACCATTACTTATACAGGTATGCCTTCAGGGATCTTGTTTACTGCAGAAGGTAAAACCATTTATCATGCAGGGGATACTGCGCTATTTTCTGATATGAAGCTGATCGGAGAGCTCAATCACATTGATCTTGCGTTTTTACCGATTGGCGACAACTTCACGATGGGGCCTGACGATGCAAGAATTGCAGCAGAATGGCTTCGCGCTAAGCAAGTTGTACCGATTCATTACAGCACATTTCCTCCAATCGAACAAGACCCATATGCATTTGCAGACAGCCTTCATGGCGGTGTAGGCAAAGTATTAAATAGCGGGGAATCGCTCGAACTTTCATAGAATGATGTGAAAAAGCCGGCAAAGTTGCTGGCTTTTTGTTTTGCCAATGCAAAAGCAAATTGCTATTAAAAGACTCTTCCATTTATAATAGTACATAAGTGAAAACGCTGAAAACAAAAAGGGTGAACGGGATTGGCGACAAAGCATGAACAAATTTTAACTTATATTGATTCGCTCGAGGTTGGTGAAAAGATTTCCGTAAGGCGCATTGCGAAAGAGATGAAAGTCAGTGAAGGGACTGCTTACAGAGCAATCAAGGATGCGGAAAACAAAGGATTCGTCAGCACGATTGAACGAGTCGGTACGATCCGAATCGAGCAAAAGAAAAAAGAGAATATTGAAAAGCTAACATATGCAGAAGTCGTCAATGTGATTGATGGTCAAGTACTTGGCGGACGAGCGGGCTTACATAAAACTTTAAACAAATTTGTAATCGGAGCCATGGAACTAGATGCCATGATGAGGTATACGGCAGCGGGAAACCTTCTCATTGTTGGTAACCGCATAAATGCACACCGTCAGGCTTTAGAAGCAGGAGCGGCTGTCCTTGTAACGGGTGGGTTCTCAACAGATGAACAAATTATCCAGCTCGCAGACAAGCTAGAGTTGCCTATTCTTTCAACAAGCTACGATACATTTACTGTAGCTGCTTTGATCAACCGAGCGATTTATGACCAATTAATCAAAAAAGAAATCGTCCTTGTAGAAGATATATTAACACCGGTTGAACGAACCATTTATTTATCTCCAGATGACAAGTTAGAAAAATGGTATGAGAAAAACTATGAAACTGGCCACGGTCGTTTTCCAGTAGCAGATGACCAAATGAAAATTCATGGGATTTTAACCTCAAAGGACATCGCTGGACACGACAGATCAACTCCTATTGAAAAGGTAATGACTAAACAGCCGCTTACCGTCATTGGAAAGACATCGGTCGCATCTGCCGCACAGACAATGGTATGGGAAGGCATAGAAGTGCTACCTGTTGTGGATGACAACGCAAAGTTAATCGGCATGATTAGCCGTCAAGACGTGCTAAAAGCACTGCAAATGATACAAAAGCAGCCTCAAGTTGGAGAAAAGCTTGATGATGTGGTCTCCAGAGGGTTTAAAGAAACAGATATTGATAAACAAAAGACAGCAGCACTCTATCATTATGAGGTTACACCGCAAATGACGAATCAGTTAGGAAACATTTCGTATGGTGTGTTTACACAAATTTTAATTGAAGCAGCCAATCGTTTCTTGAAATCTCATAAAAGGGGTGAGCTCATTGTTGAGAGCTTATCTGTGTATTTCTTAAAGCCTGTCCAAATGGAATCCACGATACAAATTAAGCCGAATATTTTAGAGGTAGGAAGAAAATTTGGGAAGCTTGAAGTAGAAGTCTATCATCAAGCACACATTGTTGGAAAGGCAATGCTGATGGTACAGCTAATGGAGAGAGGGTAGGAGAAAGCATGAGAAGGGCGAATGGAGTTCGCCCTTCCTTTTTATGCGTGATCCTTTTCCCCTTCTTTCAGAAATAAAGGTAGATAGTGCTTGTAGGCTTTATACCCAGCCCATGTACTTCCAATGCCGATTGCAATAAAGATAAAACCAATGACAAAAGCGAGTGACGAGCGATTTAAGAAAAGTTGATTCATACCAAAAAGCAGAACGAAGCAGCCAAGAGACATACTGGACTTTGCAGACCAATATTTTTTTTCAACAGGACGATTTGTTCGAACATTTTTGGCTTTGTAGTATAAATAAAACATGGCAGAACAAATAATAAACACGATCAAAACGAGCATGTGCCAAGCCTCCATTGTAAGTGGTTACAACCCTATTCTATACATAAATAGGCTTGCTTACTAGAATAAATTGTCTATCCCTCTCTTTTCCACTTGGATAGATTGTGATTTAATAATAAAAAGAGTATCGCAAGAGAAGGAGCTACTGATGAAAAAAGAACTGATTAAAACCATATCATTATATGACACAATCATCGTACATAGACATGTAAGGCCTGATCCAGATGCTTATGGATCACAGTGTGGACTTACAGAAATCCTGCGCGCGACGTATCCAGAAAAAAATATTTATGCGACAGGAACACCTGAACCAACACTTGCTTTTTTGTATGAATTAGATGAAGTGCCTGATGAAGTTTATGAAGGTGCGCTTGTCATTGTCTGTGATACAGCGAACCAAGCACGAATTGACGATCAGCGATATCAAATGGGCGATAAACTCATGAAGATTGATCATCATCCAAATGAAGATCCATATGGTGATTTGCTTTGGGTTGATACAGAGGCAAGCTCTGTCAGTGAAATGATTTATGAGCTGTATCTTGAGGGGAAAGAAGAAGGCTATCAGCTAAACACAAAAGCAGCTGAACTCATCTATGCTGGGATTGTCGGAGATACAGGCCGCTTCCTCTTTCCAAACACGACGAAAAAAACGCTCAAATATGCTGGTGAGCTTATTGAATACCCATTTTCTTCATCTGAACTATTTAATCAATTGTATGAGACTGAATTGAATGTCGTGAAATTAAATGGCTTTATTTTTCAAAATATTTCTCTTTCGGAACATGGTGTTGCTTCTGTATTGATCAAGCGCGACATATTAGAATCATTCCATACGACTGCACAACAGGCTTCGCAGCTTGTTGGAACACTTGGAAACATTGCGGGAATTAAGGCATGGGTCTTTTTTGTAGAGGAAGCAGATCAAATTAGAGTAAGATTTCGCTCCAAAGGTGTTGTCATTAACACAATCGCTAAAAAATATAATGGTGGCGGACATCCGCTTGCAGCCGGGGCTTCTATATACGATTGGGCAGTAGCAGATGACATCTTACGTGATTTAGAAGAAGTATGTAAATCATCATAAGAGAGAGGGGCTTGTTGACCCCTCTCTTTTTTTCTTTTGGAGACGGGGGTATTAATTGGATACAGGAATAAACCAGCAGCCGATATCAGTTGAATCTTCATAGGCTTGGAGATTTTGATGCTTTAGTTCTTTTTTAATGAGATGTGCCATCTTTTCTGTCTCAGCATAAGCACACATGCCATCTTTAATTCGGCCTGCTTTATCTCGTGCCATTTGACGATAACTATAAACCTCCATGATACTCACTCCTTTCTAAGGAAAGATGTTTTTCTTCTTTCAGTGTATAAAAATTTTTGCAGAAAAGCGATGAACTTGAGAAGAAATTCATAAAAATTCCACACAATTTACTTTGCGAATGAAATGCGTATTTCAAGTGATAGTTTTGTATAAATCGTGAGCTCAGTGACTTTGGCACGATAGGCTTTTTCATGAATCAAATATTCTTTGTTTTCAACTGTACGCTTTAATAACTCCTTTGTTTTATACACACTCTCAATATCTTTCGTAATGACTTCCGAAATATCCTCTTTTACTTGTTCCTCGAATTTTAATGTATCTGGCTCAGGAATTTTATATTGCTCACTATTGACTAAATGGACGCTTACACTTTGAATTAAGAGGCGCCGCTTATTGTCTTCATTTAGTTTATGCAAATCTTCTCGATAGAGGGTGATTTGTTCTTTGAGGCTTGCCATATGATGTTGTTGTTTTTTAATGAGTGTCACCTGTTTCTCTTGAAATGTGCCATATGTAAACAGGAAAATTAGCCAGCTAACAATAGCGCCACACATCATCCCAGCAAAAAAACGTTGCCAGCCAGGTCGTTTATATAGCTCTGGTACTCTCATGAGGAAACATGCTCCTGTGTAAGCCAAGAGATGATGAGATACCCTGTTTGTGCACCGCCCATAGCAGAGATAATTAACAGAATTTGTTTGAAAATATCACGTGTGTTTCCTTCAAAAATACCTCTCTCAAAGCTATAAACAGCGTCAAATGTCCCTCCAATGGCGGCAACAAGCGCCCAAATCTTCAGGCGGTTAGCAAGGCTTGAAATAATCGTAAGCGGAGGCTGTCCTGACAAGTAGGCACCAACTCCGCCGATCAATGCACCGCCTAAAATAACCCCAAGCGCTATGAAATAACAGCTAATAAAGTTTGGAATAAATGCTTCCTTCACATCCATGTTTTCCACCTCACTCTATTCAATATATGGTCAACATCGGACAAGTATGAACAGAGGCAAAAAGAAAGAACATTTGTTTCTCATCGCATCGCGTTTTATAATAAAAGAATCAATTCTTACGGGAAAGGAGCGGATCAAGCATGTCTTACGTTCATCTTCAAGTCCATAGCGGCTATAGTTTGCTAGACAGTGCGGCAAAAGTGAAAGAACTCGTGCTACAGGCAAAAGAGCTTGGCTACAAGGCACTTGCCTTAACTGATGATCATGTGATGTATGGAACGGTTGAATTTTATAAAGAGTGCAAGAAACACGGTCTTAAACCAGTGATCGGGTTAACAGCTTCTGTCTTTACAGATGAACATGAGACAGAGGCTTACCCTCTTATATTGCTGGCAAAAACGAACAAAGGTTATCAAAATCTCATCAAAATTAGTAGTGTTCTTAAATCAAAGTCAAAAGATGGGCTAAAAGAAAAATGGCTACAAAGCTATCATGAGGACTTGATCGCCATTACTCCTGGCGGCAAAGGTTATATAGAAACTTTGCTACAAAACGGACAAAAAGAAGAGGCACATCGCGCGGCCTTAAAGCTAAAAGAAGTATTTGGAGAAGGAAATGTCTACTTAGCGGATCAACGTTTTCAGCAAGAGACATCGCTTGTGAAGATGCTTCATGATCTGTCAAAAGAGACCGGCATACCACTTGTAGCCACTGGTGATGTTCATTATATACACCAACAAGACAAGACTGCCTATGTTTGTTTGAAGGCTATCAAAGCGGGTGTAAAGCTAGTAGAAATGGAAGAAGAACAAGGTGACAAGCATCTGAGGTCGATGGAAGAGATGGGACATTTATATGAAAACGAAACAGAGCTGCTTGCCCGGACGTGTGCCATTGCAGAGAGGTGCCAAGTTGATTTAAACCTAGGGCAAACAAAGCTACCACGATTTCCTACACCAGATCATTCTTTAGCAGATGATTATTTAAGAAAAGTGTGTATGGATGGTTTGAAAAAACGTCGGCTAGATACAGATCAAACCTATACTAAAAGGCTTACATACGAGTTAGATATTATACAACGCATGAATTTTAGCGATTACTTTTTAATTGTCTGGGATTTTATGAAGTATGCCCACGAGCATGGTATTGTCACAGGACCGGGGCGGGGATCAGCAGCCGGCTCACTAGTTGCCTATGTACTCTTTATTACAGACGTTGATCCGATTCGTTATGGCTTATTAT
The DNA here is from genome assembly GCF_050269555.1 of Bacillus sp. NPDC077027. NCBI lineage: Bacteria > Bacillati > Bacillota > Bacilli > Caryophanales > Bacillaceae > Bacillus > Bacillus sp. NPDC077027. The sequence continues at coordinate 155,570 of NZ_JBNNIO010000001.1, forward strand.
TTGAGCGGTTTTTGAACCCAGAAAGAATAAGCATGCCGGATATTGATATTGATTTTCCAGATACAAGGCGTGATGAAATCATTGCTTATGTAAAAGATAAATATGGAGAAATGCATGTAGCACAAATTGTGACTTTCGGAACACTAGCTGCCAAAGCGGCATTAAGAGATGTTGGGCGCGTCATGGGCATTGATTCAAAATCGGCGGATCGACTTGCAAAACTGATTCCATCAAAGCCGGGCACGACATTAACAGATGCCGTCTCATTGTCCCCAGAACTGAAGAGGTTGCTTCAAGACTCTGAGCAGCTTCGCGCTGTATTCAAAACAGCACTTGCGATTGAAGGCCTGCCAAGACATACATCTACACATGCGGCGGGTGTTGTTTTAAGTGAGGAACCACTTACACAGGTTGTCCCAGTTCAAGAAGGGCATGAAGGTGTCTATTTGACCCAGTATGCAATGAATTATTTAGAAGATCTCGGCCTGCTCAAGATGGATTTTCTCGGTCTGCGTAACTTAACCTTAATTGAGTCCATTAAAAACCTGATTGAAAGGCAAGAAAATGTCTACATCAACTTTAGTAGCATCTCTTATCATGATGAAAAAACGTTTGAACTGCTATCTGCTGGAGATACAACAGGCATTTTTCAGCTTGAATCACAGGGAATGAGACAAGTGCTACGCAGACTAAAACCATCTAGTTTAGAAGATATTATGACCGTTAACGCTTTGTACCGTCCAGGGCCGATGGAGAATATCCCATTATTTATTGATCGGAAGCATGGACGGACGAAAGTCACATACCCACATCCTGATCTAGACGAAATTTTGAAGGATACGTATGGCGTGATTGTGTATCAGGAGCAAATTATGCTTATTGCATCAAAAATGGCAGGCTTCAAACTAGGAGAGGCTGACCTTTTAAGAAGAGCTGTGTCCAAAAAGGATAAACGCGTTCTGGATGAGCAACGAAGCCATTTTGTTGAAGGATGCATAAAAAAAGAGTATCCTGTTAACATTGCAAATGACGTTTATGATTTAATTGTCAAATTTGCAAACTATGGTTTTAATAGAAGCCATGCAGTGGCATATAGCATGATTGGCTTTCAGCTTGCTTATTTAAAAGCGCATTATCCGCTACATTTTATATGTGGATTGTTGACAAGCGTAATTGGAAATGAAGACAAAGTAGCTCAATATTTTTATGAGGCGAAGGAAAAAGGCATCTCGGTGTTGAAGCCCTCTATTAATAAGAGTGAATTTCCATTTACGGTCGAAAAAGGGGAGATCCGATATAGCTTAAGAGCGATCAAAAATGTCGGAGTGTCAGCAGTGAAGGATATTTACAAAGCAAGACAGGAAAAGCCGTTTGAAGACTTATTTGATTTTTGTGCAAGGGTATCGCCAAAGAGTGTAAATAGAAAAACAATGGAAGCACTTGTTTTTGCAGGAGCAATGGATGAATTTCATCCCAATCGTGCCTCTTTATTAGCATCTATAGATATTGCATTTGATCACGCGCAATTTATTTCACCGGGAGATCAGTTTGACTTTCTTGGGGATACAAGTTTCACAATTAAGCCAAAATATGCTGAGGTTGAAGAGTTACCTCTAGTGGATTTACTGCAATTTGAAAAAGAGGCTCTTGGCCTATACTTATCAAACCACCCAGTTCAATCTTATCGAGACCGTTTGAAACAGAAAGGGGCATTGGAGGTTATCGGACTTCCTTCCTATATGAAACAAAAGGTCTCATTAGGTGGACTATTGACAAAAATGAAAGCGATTCGGACGAAGAATGGACAATCTATGGCATTTGTCACCTTTGGGGATGAAACGGGAGAATTGGAAGGTGTTGTCTTTCCAGAGCAATTTAGAAAGCTGTCACCCTTATTTGAGGAGGGCAGACTGCTTTATGTTGAGGGCAGAATGGATTTCAGAAATGACAGCAGTCAAATCATCGTACAAGACGCTGTCTTACTTGAAGAAATGAACACAAAAAGACAAGAGGCAGTGTATATTCGAGTAAAGGAACAGCATCACTCGCAGGATTTGCTGGAGCAAGTAAAGCGTATCATCTCTGAACATCGAGGAGATGCCGACGTCTATTTATATTACGAAAAACAGAAAAAGACAATCAAGCTTCCAGATGCATACAAGGTGCACACCGATCATGCTGTTTTATTCCAATTAAAAGAAATGCTCGGTGAACAAAATGTTGTGATTAAATGATGACAATTTCTTGCAATGTGCTTTACAAATAGACTAATTGTGTTATCATTTTAAAGATTCTGTGTATTTAAACTGCCAGTATGTGCTTATTTACTTAGCAACCATCTAAATCATTTTCCACTTGAAGGAGTGTTAATCACATGTCATTAAGAGAAGAAGCATTACATATGCACAAAGAGAATCAAGGCAAACTTGAATCAAAATCAAAAGTACCAGTGAAAAATGCGAAAGATTTAAGCTTGGCTTACTCACCTGGTGTTGCAGAGCCATGTAAAGATATTTATGACGATAAAAGTAAAGTATATGATTATACAATGAAAGGCAACATGGTAGCTGTTGTCACAGACGGAAGCGCTGTTTTGGGTCTAGGTAATATCGGTGCAGAAGCGTCTCTTCCTGTTATGGAAGGGAAAGCTGTTTTGTTTAAAAGCTTTGCCGGCGTAGATGCGTTCCCAATTGCACTTGCAACAAATGATGTGGATCAAATTGTGAACACAGTAAAGTTGCTTGAACCAACATTTGGCGGTGTCAACCTAGAGGATATTGCAGCGCCTAACTGCTTTATTATTGAAGAGCGCTTGAAAAAAGAAACAAATATTCCTGTATTCCATGATGATCAACATGGGACAGCGATTGTCACAGTTGCAGGGCTTGTCAATGCCTTGAAACTATCTGGAAAATCCATGTCTTCAATCAAAGTCGTGGCAAATGGTGCGGGTGCTGCTGGGATTGCGATCATTAAGCTTCTTCATCATTTCGGTGTACGCGATATCATCATGTGCGATACGAAAGGTGCGATTTACGAAGGTCGTCCTAACGGAATGAACCCAGTGAAAAATGAAGTAGCAACATTTACGAACCAAGATCGTCAGGAAGGTACACTCGAAGATGTCATTGAAGGTGCTGACGTATTCATCGGAGTGTCAGCTGCAGGCGCATTAACAAAAGAAATGGTGAAAAAAATGGCAAAAGAACCTGTCATTTTCGCAATGGCCAATCCAAATCCAGAGATTATGCCTGAAGATGCTCATGCAGCCGGTGCAAGTGTTGTTGGAACTGGACGTTCTGACTTCCCGAACCAAGTGAATAACGTGCTTGCGTTCCCTGGAATCTTCCGTGGTGCTCTTGATGTACGTGCAACGCACATCAACGAGGAAATGAAGATTGCAGCAGTTGAAGCCATTGCATCTCTTGTATCTGATGAAGAATTAACAGCAGAACACGTCATCCCTGCGCCATTTGACCCACGCGTAGCACCTGCAGTTGCAAAAGCAGTTGCAAAAGCAGCGATGGAAACAGGTGTAGCAAGAATCAAAGTAGACCCAGAAGACGTAGCTGAAAAAACAAGAAAGCTAGCAATTATCGGCGAATAAGGAAACAGAGGAATGTGCACGTTTTTCAGAAAATGGAAGAAAAACGTGCATCATCCTATCCTTCAATGAAAATTTTTTTATGTCAATGGAGTTTTTTTTGTAGACGTTCACAATTCAAATGTACCAACTGCTCAGCTCCCCTAATACACAATCATTTCTCGTCAAATCCCCACTGAAAAAATTGAATGAAGGATGACAGCGTTTGACAAAAAAAGTACAATAGTTTCGGTACAGTAATGACATGTCCTATAATAGTGGATGTGCGTGTAAAGAAAAAACCCTTCAAAAAGGGAGGTAGTCAATTGTCAATAAAGAATATTTTCAGTAAAAAGAAAAAATATGCATCTGTACCTTCTGAACAGGCAAGTCAAGATGTGCCTGAAGGCATCATGACCAAATGTCCGCAATGTAAAAAAATAATGCTCACAAAAGAACTAGATAAAAACTTACGTGTTTGCATGAATTGCGACAGGCATTTGCAAATGAATGCAAAGCAGCGAATTGAGAGCATTATGGATGGTGGCTCATTCGAAGAATTCAATGGACATTTCATATCAGAAAACCCGCTCGGCTTCCCTGGATATTTAGAGAAGCTTGAGAAAGACAGACAAAAAACATCTTTGAATGAGGCAGTCGTCACAGGTAAAGGAAATATTGAAGGCCAAAGTGCCATCATCGCTGTAATGGATGCAACTTTCCGTATGGGAAGTATGGGTTCTGTCGTCGGTGAAAAAATCACACTTGCTATTGAGAAAGCGAAAGCGGACAAGGTACCATTTATTATTTTCACAGCGTCTGGTGGGGCAAGAATGCAAGAGGGTATTTTAAGTCTCATGCAGATGACAAAGACAAGCTCAGCACTAAAGTTGTTCAGTGAGGAAAAAGGTCTGATCATCTCAGTTATGACCAATCCGACAACTGGCGGTGTATCGGCAAGTTTTGCATCACTTGGCGATTATAATTTTGCAGAGCCAGGTGCACTGATTGGTTTTGCAGGACGTAGAATCATTGAACAAACGATTCGAGAAGACCTGCCAGAAGATTTCCAAACGGCAGAATTTTTATTGAAGCATGGTCAGCTTGATGCAGTTATTCACCGTGCAGATATGAAAAAATCATTAGGTCAAATTTTGAAATTACACAGCACAGGGGGTGAGCGAGAGTGGCTGGAGAACTAGAATTTGAAAAACCTGTCATAGAGCTTCGAGCTAAAATTGACGAACTAAAGAAGTTCACACAAAACTCAGAAATGGATTTGAGTACAGAAATTGAGCGCCTTGAAGCCCGTTTGAGTAAGCTTGAAACAGACATTTATACAAATTTAAAGCCATGGGACAGAGTGCAAATTGCACGACACCCAATGCGCCCAACAACTCTCGATTACATTCAAGAGCTGTTTGAAGACTTTTTTGAGTGTCACGGTGACCGCTTCTATGGTGACGACGAAGCGATTGTAAGTGGAATTGCTTCTTTTAAGGGACTTCCAGTAACAGTCATCGGTCATCAACGAGGCAAAGACACAAAAGAAAACCTTCGTCGTAATTTCGGGATGCCTCATCCAGAAGGCTACCGCAAAGCACTTCGTTTGATGAAACAGGCGGATAAGTTTAACCGTCCGATCATCTGCTTTATCGACACAAAAGGCGCTTATCCAGGTAAAGCTGCTGAAGAACGTGGACAAAGTGAAGCCATCGCGAAAAACTTATTTGAAATGGCTGGACTTCGTGTACCTGTCGTCTGCATCGTCATCGGTGAAGGTGGAAGTGGTGGAGCGCTAGGACTTGGCGTGGGCAATCATCTATACATGTTGGAGAACTCAACGTTTTCCGTTATTTCTCCTGAGGGTGCAGCTGCACTGCTCTGGAAAGATTCATCACTTGCTAAGAAAGCTGCAGAAACAATGAAGATCACCGCTCCCGACCTGAAAGAATTAGATATTATAGATGATGTTATTAAAGAAGTACAAGGTGGAGCTCATAGAGACTTAAAACAACAAGCAGCCTATATCAAAGAAACAATAACACAATCACTTTCATCTTTGCTCAAGTTAAGTCCAGAAGAGCTGATTGAACAAAGATATCAAAAATACAGATCAATTGGTAAAGTTTCGATTGAAGATCAATATATTGGGGTAAACTAAATAAACGTACAGCCTTTTTGGCTGGCGTTTATTTTTTTCTCGTTTTTTCATCTTTTTTCAGAAAAAGGACCATTTTGAAAGCACTATTTGAAAATAATTATCTTTTGTTTTCATAAAAATAAAAATGTGTAAACCCCTTGGTACACACGCACTGAGAGTGATTTAGACACTTTGTTGAAAAATAAATGTTTACATTGGTCTCTTAACTTTTGTTTAAAAACAGTTTATTTAATTGTATAATAAGGACGGTTTTAGAAATTAGAATTAAAAACACCCGTTTTTGCTCAAGATTGTTTTAAAGCAGTGGAAATGGTATGTTTAATTCATATATGGTCTCTGAGGTGAAAAAGATGAAGCGTATTGGAGTTTTAACGAGCGGTGGGGATTCCCCAGGAATGAATGCAGCTGTGCGCGCAGTTGTCAGAAAAGCAATTTACCATAATGTTGAAGTATACGGTATTTATAATGGGTATTCAGGTCTAATTAACGGTAAAATTGAAAAACTCGAAATTGGTTCAGTAGGCGATATTATTCATCGTGGTGGAACAAAGCTTTATACGGCAAGATGTCCTGAATTCAAGACAGTTGAAGGTCGTGAAAAAGGAATTGAAAACCTACAAAAATTCGGTATTGAAGGTCTCGTTGTCATCGGTGGAGACGGTTCTTACATGGGTGCGAAAAAATTAACCGAGCACGGTTTCCCATGTGTAGGAGTTCCAGGTACGATTGATAATGATATTCCAGGTACTGATTTTACGATTGGATTTGATACGGCTCTTAACACAGTCATTGATGCAATCGATAAAATTCGTGATACTGCTACATCTCATGAACGTACATACGTAATTGAAGTAATGGGCAGACATGCTGGAGATATTGCTCTTTGGTCGGGTCTTGCTGGTGGAGCTGAATCCATTCTGATTCCAGAAGCAGACTATGACATGGACGAAATTATTGCCCGTCTGAGAAGAGGACATGAACGTGGGAAGAAGCACAGCATCATTGTCATGGCAGAAGGTATTGGTAGCGGGGTTGATTTTGGTAAACGAATTGAAGAAGAGACAAGCCTAGAAACACGTGTGTCTGTTCTTGGCCATATTCAACGCGGTGGTTCACCAAGTGCTTTTGACCGAGTGCTTGCTAGTCGTTTAGGTGCTTATGCAGTCGAGCTATTACTTGAAGGAAATGGTGGACGTTGTGTTGGAATTCAAAACAACGAATTAATTCATCATGATATATTAGATATTTTAGATCAGAAGCATACAGTCGATCAAAATATGTACCGACTTTCACAAGAGCTCTCAATCTAAAAACGAGAAGACTTTAGGAGGAACAGTGAATGAGAAAGACAAAAATTGTTTGTACAATCGGTCCAGCGAGCGAAAGCATTGAGAAGCTGACAGACTTGATTGAAGCAGGAATGAATGTGGCCAGACTAAACTTCTCTCATGGGGATTTTGATGAACATGGTGCACGGATTGAAAATATTCGAAAAGCCGGAAAAAAACTAGACAAGGATATTGCCATCCTTCTTGATACAAAAGGTCCAGAAATCCGAACACGTACAGTCGAAAACGGATCAATTGAGCTTGTTGCAGGCACAGACCTCATCATAAGTATGGAAGACATTGTCGGAAATACAGAAAAAATCAGTGTTACATATGAGGACTTGATCAACGATGTCGAAGCTGGATCAATCATCCTATTAGACGATGGTCTCATCGGTCTTGAAGTAAAAGAGATCAACCTTGCCCGTAAAGAAATTTTAACAAAGGTCCTCAATACTGGAACACTTAAAAACAAAAAAGGTGTCAACGTACCAGGTGTGAGCGTGAATCTTCCGGGTATTACAGAAAAAGATGCCAACGATATTTTATTTGGAATTGAGCAAGGTGTAGACTTCATTGCAGCTTCATTTGTCAGAAGAGCTTCAGACGTCCTTGAGATTCGTAAGCTTCTTGAAAAGAACAATGCGACGGACATTCAAATTATCCCGAAAATTGAAAACCAAGAAGGCGTAGATAACATTGATGAAATCCTTGAAGTATCAGACGGCCTTATGGTAGCTCGTGGTGACCTCGGAGTTGAAATCCCAGCTGAAGAGGTACCACTAGTTCAAAAAATGCTAATCAAAAAATGTAACAAGTTAGGAAAGCCAGTCATCACGGCAACACAAATGCTTGACAGCATGCAGCGTAATCCACGCCCAACGCGTGCGGAAGCAAGTGATGTGGCAAATGCGATCTTCGATGGTACTGATGCAATTATGCTATCTGGAGAAACAGCAGCAGGTACTTACCCAGTTGAAGCGGTTCAAACTATGCACAACATCGCTTCACGCTCAGAGGAAGCATTGAACTATAAAGCCATTCTCTCTCGCAGAAGCGAAGAGGTTGAGGTCACAATCACAGATGCAATTGGTCAATCAGTTGCTCACACAGCAATGAAGCTTGATGTAGCCGCGATTGTCACACCAACGGAAAGCGGTCATACAGCAAGAATGATTTCTAAATACAGACCGAAAGCGCCGATCGTGGCAGTGACTGCTAATCAATCTGTTGCAAGAAAGCTATCACTTGTATTTGGTGTATTTGCGAAGAGTGGCTCGAATACAAATTCTACAGATGAAATGCTTGAAAATGCAGTGGAAAAATCAATCGAATCTGGCCATGTCACTCATGGTGATCTCATTGTTATAACTGCTGGCGTACCAGTTGGTGAAGCAGGTACAACAAACTTAATGAAGGTTTATGTTGTAGGAGACATTATTGCAAAGGGACAAGGAATTGGTCGTAAATCTGCATTTGGTCCTGTTGTCGTTGCTCAAAGTGGACAAGAAGCAGACGAAAAGATGAAAGATGGCGCCATTCTTGTTGCAAACTGCACAGACCGTGACATGATGGGGGCACTTGAGAAAGCCTCTGCACTCATTACCGAAGAAGGCGGATTAACAAGCCATGCAGCGGTTGTTGGACTAAGCCTTGGTATCCCTGTAATTGTAGGCCTTGAGAATGCAACTACTATCTTAAAAGAGGGCGAAGAAATTACGGTTGATCCTGCAAGAGGAGCCATTTATAAAGGTCGCGCTAGCGTCCTTTAAGTGAAACACGAGGGGAGTTATCTGACTCCTCTCTTTTTTTATGGTACACTGAAAATGAAAGAGTCAGTAGTCATTGAAAAGACACCCTGAGGTGATGTGATTGAAATATTTTTTACTGTTTATGATTCTATTTCCCACTGTTGAAATTGGGTTATTTTTGACATCAAGTAAGCTAATTGGCGTACTACCAACAGTGCTGTTGATTCTACTCACTAGTATACTTGGTGCGTATTTAGCAAAGAAACAAGGCGTTGAAGTGTATCAAAAAGTACAACGGGATCTACAATATGGAAGAATGCCAGGTGCGTCAATTGTCGATGGATTCTGTATTTTAGCAGGGGGATTGCTCCTATTAATCCCAGGCTTTTTATCTGACTTCATTGGTGCGTTGCTTCTCATTCCGTTTACAAGAAAACGAATGAAACCATTACTAGAGCGTTGGTTAAGAAATATTTCAAACCGCAGACGTTATACCATTATTAAATAAAGAGACCATTCTATTTTTAGAATGGTCTCTTTTATTTTGTACCATTCATAATGTAAGTACGGATATCATGAATTACGCCCGCATGACTGAATGCCTGCCACAAAACTAAAAAGGTGGGGCCAAGTACAAGTCCGAGAAAACCGAACATTTTTAAGCCAACAAAAAGTGCTACAAGGGTGGCTAGAGGGTTTAAACCGATCGATTTACTTAAGACTTTAGGCTCTGTCAGCTGTCTTTGCAGAAGAACAACAATATATAAAATGCCCAGTCCAATAGCGAAGGAGAGATTTCCTGTCATCGCAGCATAGATCAACCATGGGAGTAATACGATTCCACTCCCGATGTAAGGCATCAAATCCACAAAACCGATCAAAAGGGAAATGACCAGAGCATGCTCTACCTTGAGCAAAAGCAAACCGATGAAAACAATCCCGATGGTGATCGAAACGAGCAGTAATTGAGCTTTTATAAAGCCAGAGATCGCTTTTTTTAGTTCAGATACAATGGCGTTTGTGTGCAACATCCACTGTTTTGGAAATACACATGAAAGGCGTTCTTTAAGCTTAAACCAATCTTTTGTGATAAAAAAGGTTGCGAGTGCAGAGAATAAAAGAGTCGCTGCTGTATCAGGCAAAAGACCTAAAAATGATGGGATGAATTCAAGTATTTTTGATAGGAGAACCCCAACCTTTGTAGCTGCTTCATCACCGAGTGTTTGAATTTGACCTAAGATGGATTCCTTTTGATCTGCATGAAGTGTATTAAACTGTGTGGTGAGATCATGATATAAAGGCAAAATTCTTTCTGTGAAAAAAAGTTCAAAGACCCGGGTCATATGCTGGAGATGATGTGGCAATACTTTCGCAAGATAAGCACTACCAGTAATGATTTCAGCAATGAGCAGTGTGATGAGCCCAGCGCCAACCAAAAAAAATAATAACAATACAATACATACAGCAAGTCCTCTAGGTAGACCAGTCGCTTCTTCAATTTTACAAACGGCAGGGTGTATCAAACAAGAGACGAAAAGAGCAATCCAAAATGGATATAAGTATAACAAAGAGTGATACAAGAAGGAAGCGAGAAATGAAACGATCAATATCATAAAAAGCCCACGCAAAAAAATAGCAAAATAGGCCTGGTTCAAATGATAACCTCCTAAAGAAAGCATGTCCGATACTTCATTTTATTCAAAAAGATTAGTAATATGAAAAGGTCGTCAAAAAAAGAAAGGAGACGAGCGATATCATGTTTACACAGGCTAATTTATTTTTAGTTCTTTTACTTGCAGTTGCACTCATTGCTAAAAATAACTCGTTAATTTTAGCTGTTTCTGTATTGATTGCGATTAAGGTCATCGGGCTAGATCAAAAAATCTTTCCGGTTTTACAAACAAAAGGAGTTAACTGGGGTGTAACTGTGATTACGATTGCGGTACTTGTCCCAATTGCAACAGGTGACATTGGGTTTAAGCAGCTTAGTGAAGCACTTCGCTCTTCATATGCTTGGATTGCTCTTGGTGCAGGAATTCTTGTTGCACTCATTGCGAAAAATGGAATTGTTTTACTCGAAAACGATCCGCACATTACAGCGGCACTTGTATTAGGGACAATTTTGGCAGTGAGTTTATTTAAAGGTGTGGCAGTCGGCCCACTGATAGGTGCAGGTATTGCTTATTTGGCGATGCAGGCGGTCAAATTTTTCAGCGGTTGAAGTGAAAGTGGCAAAAGCTACTTTCATCTTCATTTTTTCTCATATGAGCTTTTGCAAAAAAACATAATTAAATATATTTAAAGAAGGGGAATCCCTTTATGTCATGGTCTGTTCACAAGGTTGGAAAAAAATTTATAAAAAAAAATTATAGTTAAACATTTAACAAATGTCTGATTATTGTTTATAATGGGAATAGGCTTAATTTTGGACTCATTATTCACATAAGTGAAATGAGTATAAAAGCGCCCTGATCGTATAGGTAAATGTAAGCATTTTCTTTTGTGAGATGAATTCATATCCTGATTGGTTAGCGCTTTCAAAAAATGAGAATTCTGTAACAAAGGGGAATTTTTTTTAAAAAGGGGAGATTGAATATGACAGCAACAAGAGGTCTTGAAGGTATTGTGGCAACAACTTCATCTGTAAGTTCCATTATCGACGATACTCTTACTTACGTAGGGTACAACATCGATGATTTAACCGAAAATGCTACATTTGAAGAAATTGTCTACCTGTTATGGCACCTAAAGTTGCCAAATGAGCAGGAGCTAAAGGAATTAAAACAACAGCTCGCTGAAAATGCTCACATACCACAGGAGTTGATTGAGCATTTTAAATCATACTCGCTCGAGAATGTTCATCCAATGTCAGCGATTCGAACAGCCGTATCATACTTAGGCTTATTAGATGATGAATCAGAAGTGATGGACAAAGAAGCGAATTACAGAAAGGCGATCCGCCTTCAAGCGAAAATTACTGGACTTGTCGCTACATTTTCACGTATTCGAAAGGGACTAGAGCCTGTACAACCGAAAGAAGAATACAGCTATGCTGCAAACTTCTTGTATATGCTCAAAGGCGAAGAGCCATCTCCGGTTGAAATTGAAGCGATTGACAAAGCTTTGATCCTGCATGCAGATCATGAACTAAATGCTTCGACATTTACAGCAAGAGTATGTGTTGCTACACTATCTGATATCTACTCTGGCATTACAGCAGCTATCGGTGCATTAAAAGGACCTCTACATGGTGGCGCCAATGAAGGCGTGATGAAGATGCTCTCTGAAATTGGCGAACTCAAAAACGTAGATTCCTATATTCATGATAAGCTAGAGAAGAAAGAAAAGATCATGGGCTTTGGACACCGTGTCTACCGTCAAGGTGATCCACGTGCGAAGCACCTGAAAGAAATGAGCAAGCGTTTAACAAACCTAACAGGCGAACCTAAATGGTATGAAATGTCTATTCGTGCAGAGGAAATCGTAACATCAGAGAAAAATCTTCCACCGAATGTAGATTTCTATTCTGCATCTGTTTATCACAGTCTTGGTATTGACCATGATCTATTTACACCAATTTTTGTGATCAGCAGATTTTCCGGATGGATCGCTCATATCCTAGAGCAATATGACAACAACCGTCTCATCCGTCCAAGAGCTGATTACATCGGACCTGATATGCAAAAGTTTGTTCCGATCAGTGAAAGAGACTAATGTCTATAGAATAATCGGAGGCTGACACACAAATTAAATCAGCCTCCGTATCAAAGAACCAACTCGTGAAAAACTTGCTTAGCTTGTAGACAAGCAAAGAAGTTTAAAATATTCACTACATAACCTGGGAGGTAATATCATTGTCACAAGGCGAAAAAATTACAGTTACTGGCGGCGTATTGAATGTCCCAAACAATCCAATTATCCCGTTTATTGAAGGGGACGGAATCGGTCCTGACATTTGGAAAGCAGCATCAAGAGTTATTGAAGCTGCAGTAGAAAAAGCATATAAGGGTGAAAAGCAAATCACTTGGAAAGAAGTATATGCAGGTGAGAAAGCTTACAATAAAACGGGTGAATGGCTTCCTGAGCAAACACTTGAAGATATTCGTGAATACTTAATTGCCATTAAGGGTCCACTGACAACACCAATCGGTGGTGGTATTCGTTCATTGAACGTTGCACTAAGACAAGAACTTGATCTATTTACTTGCCTTCGCCCAGTGCGTTGGTTCCAAGGTGTACCATCTCCTGTTAAACGTCCGCAAGACACTGATATGGTCATTTTCCGTGAGAATACAGAGGACATCTATGCAGGAATCGAGTATGCAAAAGGCTCTGATGAAGTGAAAAAACTAATTGATTTCTTGAAGAATGAATTAGGTGTAAGTAAAATCCGTTTCCCAGAAACATCAGGTATCGGTATTAAACCTGTATCAGAAGAGGGAACTCATCGTCTTGTCAGAGCGGCAATTCAATATGCGATTGACCAAGGTCGTAAGTCAGTTACGCTTGTTCATAAAGGAAACATCATGAAGTTTACTGAAGGAGCATTCAAAAACTGGGGCTACGAAGTGGCTGAAAAAGAGTTTGGCGACAAGGTCTTTACGTGGGCACAATATGATCGCATTGTTGAAAAGGATGGAAAAGATGCGGCGAACAAAGCGCAAAGTGAAGCAGAAGCTGCTGGCAAAGTGATTGTCAAAGACAGCATTGCAGACATTTTCCTTCAACAAATTTTAACTCGCCCAAGTGAGTTTGATGTTGTTGCAACAATGAACTTAAACGGTGATTACATTTCTGATGCACTTGCTGCACAAGTTGGTGGAATCGGAATTGCGCCTGGAGCAAACATTAACTACGAAACTGGACACGCTATTTTCGAAGCAACTCATGGAACGGCTCCGAAATATGCTGGTCTTGATAAAGTGAACCCATCCTCTGTTCTTCTATCTGGTGTGCTTCTTCTTGAGCACCTTGGCTGGCAAGAAGCGGCAGACCTTGTGATTCAATCTGTTGAAAAAACGATTGCTTCGAAAGTGGTTACTTACGATTTTGCTAGATTGATGGATGGTGCAACAGAAGTGAAATGTTCTGAGTTTGCTGATGAGCTCATCAAAAACTTATCTTGATTCTTATACTTTAAAGGTAAAGGGGAAAAGGGAAATGGCGAACAAGCGTAAAAAAGTATCTGTCATTGGAGCAGGTTTTACTGGTGCTACAACAGCATTTTTAACTGCTCAAAAAGAATTAGCGGATGTTGTATTAGTTGACATTCCGCAACTTGAAAACCCAACTAAAGGGAAAGCGCTCGACATGCTTGAAGCTAGCCCGGTTCAAGGTTTCGATGCAAACATCACAGGAACTTCAAATTACGAAGATACAGCCGGTTCTGATGTAGTGGTCATTACGGCAGGAATTGCCAGAAAGCCAGGAATGAGCCGTGATGATCTCGTATCGACGAACGAAAAGATTATGAGAAGTGTCACTCGTGAAATCGTCAAGTATTCTCCAGACACGATCATCGTTGTCTTAACAAACCCTGTTGATGCCATGACGTATGCAGTGTACAAAGAATCAGGATTACCAAAAGAGAGAGTCATTGGTCAGTCAGGTATTCTTGATACAGCACGTTTCAGAACGTTTGTAGCTCAAGAATTAAACCTATCTGTTAAAGATGTAACAGGTTTTGTTCTCGGTGGACATGGCGATGACATGGTACCACTTGTACGTTACTCTTATGCTGGAGGTATCCCACTAGAGACGTTGATTCCAAAAGATCGAATTGAAGCCATTGTTGAAAGAACAAGAAAAGGTGGCGGCGAGATTGTGAACTTGCTAGGAAATGGTAGTGCATACTATGCTCCTGCTGCTTCACTTGTTGAAATGGTCGAAGCGATTCTGAAAGACCAACGTCGCGTGATGCCAACAATTGCTTACCTTGAAGGTGAATACGGTTATGAAGGAATTTACCTTGGAGTGCCAACAATTGTTGGAGGTAACGGACTTGAACAAATTATTGAGCTTGAGTTAACAGTAGAAGAAAAGAGCCAGTTAGATCGCTCTGTTGAATCTGTTAAAAATGTTATGAAAGTATTATCATAATCACGTCATTAAAGAAGGCTTCTTTTGGCAGAAGCCTTCTTTTTTATGTATCAAATGAAGCTTACTAAAATTTAAATTGTTCTCCTGTTAAGCTTTCGTTAAAATAAAATAGAGAGCATGACTTCTCGCTTTTTCACATAAAATAGAAAAATAAGGATGCAGGGGAAATCAACTAATTGGAGGCACAACATGAATAAAAAAATATTAGTTGTGGATGACGAAGAATCAATTGTGACACTTCTGAGCTACAATCTTGAAAGGGCAGGTTATGATGTCGTTACAGCAAGGGACGGAGAGGAAGCTTTGGAAAAAGCCGCTAGTGAACAACCCGATCTGATTGTGCTGGACTTAATGTTGCCTAAAATGGATGGTATTGAAGTGTGCAAACAGCTTAGAATACAGAAGATGATGTTCCCTATCTTAATGCTGACAGCAAAGGACGACGAATTTGACAAAGTGCTTGGCCTTGAACTCGGTGCAGACGATTACATGACAAAGCCATTCAGTCCTAGAGAAGTAGGCGCGCGGGTAAAAGCCATTTTACGAAGAGCGCAACAAGCGCAGCCAGTGAATGAGCAAGGAGACAATGAGGCAAGCATAAGCAATCAGATCAAGATCGGTGACCTTAGAATCTTACCTGATCACTATGAGGTGTATTTTCAAGAGGAACGGTTAGAACTCACGCCGAAGGAATTTGAATTGCTACTCTATTTAGCAAAACACAAAGGGCGTGTATTGACGCGTGACCTGTTGTTAAGTGCAGTCTGGAATTATGACTTTGCAGGAGATACCCGTATTGTCGATGTACATATCAGTCATTTACGCGACAAAATTGAAAAGAATACAAAAAAACCGACATATATTAAAACCATTCGCGGATTAGGCTACAAGCTAGAAGAGCCGAAGTCAAATGAGTAAGATCAGAACACGTCTTTTTTCTGGACTCATCTTTCTTCTCTTTATTGTCTTTTTAGGTTTGGGCCTCTTTCTTGACCATATGTTTCACGTGTTCTATGAAACAAAATTAACAGAAAGAATGGAGAAAGAATCAAGCTATTTACTCTCTATGATGAATGGTGACGCTCTTAGCTCTAAGCAAAATGAGCAGATCCTAAACAAGGCAAAACAGCATTTAAATATGAATGCAACCATTGTTGATCAAAATGGGAAGATTGTACATGCATCTGGACAAAAAGAACAAGAAGCGATCATTGGAAAAGCACTTCAAAATTCAAGCCTTGAAGCAAAAGGCGGTGTCATTGAAGACGGAAGTGATACCTTGTTCCATTATGTTGTACCAATAGATGGAGGTAACGGAAAAGCAGGGTACTTATTTTTAAACGCCTCCTTTCATCCTTTTGACGAAATAGATGACCAGCTTTGGATGGCATTAGCTCTTTGTCTTGGAACAGCTATTATTATCATCGTTTTCTTTGGCTATCGTATGTCTATGAAATATGTGAAACCGATTGATTACGCCACAAAAGTTGCCAAGCGGCTTGAACGCGGGAACTATGATACGAATAACTATGCTGAATTCATGATTGAAACGAGTGAACTGAATACGTCGATGAAGCGGCTTGCCGAAAGTTTACAAGAGATGACTAGCTCAGGTGAAATGCAGAGAGATCGACTTCAAACAGTGATCGAAAATATTGGTGCGGGCATTATACTGATTGATAAAATGGGCTATATTAACCTGATTAACCGTACTTTTAGGAAGCAATTCAAAGTCCAAAAGCATATTTATATGCACAAGCTTTATCATGATGCCTTCACACATGAAGAGATCGTCGAGCTAATTGATGAGATCTTTATGTCAGAAACAAAGGTACGTAAATTCTTCCGTCTAGCCATTGATATAGAACGCCGCTACTTTCAGGTTGATGGTGTTCCTATATTAAGTACAGACGATGAATGGAAAGGGATTGTTTTAGTTTTTCACGATGTCACAGAAACAAAGCAGCTAGAGCAAATGAGAAAGGACTTTGTTGCCAACGTATCTCATGAACTGAAAACACCGATTACCTCGATTAAGGGATTCACTGAGACGCTTCTTGATGGGGCGGTAGATGACAAAGAAGCTCTAACGAATTTCCTTTCAATTATATTAAAAGAAAGTGTCCGACTAGAGACGCTCATTCAAGATTTACTAGACCTTTCTAAAATTGAGCAACAGCATTTTAAGTTAAATATTCAAGAGACAAATGCAACGGAGATTATTCAAGAAATTGAAGCCCTCCTGAGGCAAAAAGCAGCGGAAAAAGGAATCCTATTAAAGATCAATGTGCCTACAGAATCCACACATGTCATGGCAGATCCGTTAAGATTAAAGCAAATCTTTTTAAACCTCGTCAACAATGCATTAGCGTATACGCCAGAAGGGGGAACCATTACCATTTCTGCTAGACCAAGAAAGGAATATCATGAATTTGATGTTGCGGATACTGGTGTTGGTATGAAGAAAAGCGAAATTCCACGAATCTTTGAACGTTTCTATCGAATTGATAAAGACAGAAGCCGTAATTCTGGAGGCACTGGGCTTGGCCTTGCGATTGTGAAGCACCTTGTTGAAGCACATGAAGGGTCCATTTCTGTAAGCAGTAAGCAAGGAAAAGGAACAACTTTTACTGTGAGCTTAAAAGCAAAGAAAAAATAGAGAAGTGCCGTTAAAAATTTACATGATCTTTACAATGGATTCATGATAGGTTAAACAATCATTGATAGGATGAATAAGAACCCCTTCATCCAAGGAGCCAATTTTGGAAGGACGAAAACACAAGTTGTTTTCGTCCCTTTTTTTATGCAGGTTCGGCTATTTTCTTTTCAAAATGAACTCTGATAGAATAAACATACGACCATGAATAAGAGACGACTTATGTGCTTAGTCGATGGAGGAATAGAAAATGACAGACAAAAAAAAATTAGTGCTTGTTGATGGAAATAGCCTCGCATATCGAGCTTTTTTTGCTCTACCATTGCTATCAAGCGATAAAGGTGTACATACCAATGCAATCTATGGGTTTGCGATGATCCTGATGAAAATGCTAGAGGATGAAAAACCAACACACATGCTAGTTGCATTTGATGCGGGCAAGACGACATTCCGTCACGAGACATTTCAGGAATATAAAGGTGGACGACAAAAAACCCCGCCAGAGTTATCTGAACAAATGCCTTTTATTCGTGAACTGTTAGATGCTTACAATATTCAAAGATATGAACTGCCTAATTATGAAGCAGATGACATTATCGGTACACTGGCAGTTGAAGCAGAAAAGAACGGCTTTGATGTCAAGATTTTTTCAGGGGATAAGGACTTAACACAACTGGCTACAGAAAAAACAACGGTGGCCATTACGAAAAAAGGGATTACAGAAGTCGAATACTATACACCAGCACATATTGAAGAAAAGTACGGGCTACGCCCAGAGCAAATTATTGATATGAAAGGGCTAATGGGTGATTCCTCTGATAACATCCCCGGTGTGCCTGGTGTCGGTGAAAAAACAGCCATTAAACTTTTGAAGCAATTTGAAACCGTTGAAAACTTACTTGAACATATTGATGAAGTGAGCGGTAAGAAACTGAAGGAAAAGCTTGAGGAATTCAAAGAACAAGCGAAGATGAGCAAACAGCTAGCGACGATTCATGTGGAAACACCACTTGAAGTAACTAGCAATGAATTAGCCTATGAAGGCCCTAAAATGGATCGGGTAATTGCGCTGTTTAAAGAACTAGGCTTCAATACGTTACTTGAGCGAGTAGGAGAGTCACCAGAAACAAATGAACCTGAAGTCTTTGACTCGTTAGAAGTAGTCGCATGTAAAGAGCTCACAGATGACATCTTAACAGATCGTGCAGCCCTAGTTGTTGAACAGCTTGGTGAAAACTATCATGAAGCGGAAATGATCGGCTTTGCCATTCACAATGAAAATGGCGCTTTTTTTATCAAAAAAGAGGATGCATTGCAATCTGACGCCTTTAAACAATGGGCACAAGATGAAAAGAAGAAAAAGTGGGTATTTGACTCAAAAAGAGCAGTTGTTGCCCTTCGGTGGCATGATGTGAATTTAAAAGGTGTGAATTATGATGTTCTCCTTGCATCATATGTCGTGAACCCTCAGAAATCTTATGACGATGTGGCAAGTGTCGCAAAAGAATACGGACTCCATGTCGCTCACCCTGATGAGACTGTTTATGGAAAAGGCGCTAAACAAGCGATTCCTGATGAAGAGGAGTTAAAGAATCATCTTGGCAGAAAAGCAGCAGCGATTACAGCTCTGCATGACCTGACACTAGAAGCACTAGAAAACAACGATCAGCATGAGCTTTACGAGGATCTAGAGCTTCCGCTCGCTCTGATTTTAGGTGAAATGGAATCACTGGGAGTGAAGGTAGACATTCACCGCCTTGAAAAAATGGGCGAAGAGCTAACACGCAAGCTGAAGGAATACGAAGAAACGATTCACCGTTTAGCAGGAGAAACGTTTAACATCAATTCTCCAAAACAGCTAGGTGTCATTTTGTTTGATAAACTTGGACTTCCTGCTATAAAGAAAACGAAAACCGGCTATTCTACGTCTGCAGATGTGCTAGAAAAACTTGAGGACAAGCATGAGATTATTCGTTCTATCTTACATTATCGACAAATTGGAAAGCTTCAATCCACCTATGTCGAAGGGCTACTGAAGGTCACGCGTAAGGATACACATAAAGTCCATACGAGATTTAACCAAGCACTGACACAAACTGGACGTTTAAGCTCTACAGATCCGAATCTGCAAAACATCCCAATTCGCCTTGAGGAAGGCAGAAAAATTCGCCAAGCGTTCGTCCCTTCAAAAGAAGGATGGCTCATTTTTGCCGCAGACTATTCGCAAATCGAACTACGTGTCCTCGCACACATTTCTCAAGATGAGAACCTAATAGAGGCTTTTACAAACGATATGGACATCCATACAAAAACAGCGATGGACGTTTTCCATGTTTCAGAAGATGAAGTTACATCTTCCATGAGAAGACAGGCAAAGGCAGTAAACTTTGGTATCGTATACGGTATTAGTGATTATGGATTATCTCAAAACCTTGGAATTACAAGGAAAGAAGCCGCAGCCTTTATTGAACGATATTTAAAAAGCTTCCAAGGCGTTCAAACATATATGGAAGACATCATACAAGAAGCAAAACAAACTGGCTACGTGACGACCTTGCTGAAGAGAAGACGCTACATTCCAGACATTACGAGCCGCAACTTTAATGTGAAAAGTTTTGCTGAAAGAACAGCAATGAATACCCCAATCCAGGGAAGTGCCGCAGATATCATTAAGAAAGCAATGATTGATATGGCATTTAAGTTAAAAGAAGAAAAATTACAGGCAAACCTTCTATTGCAGGTGCACGATGAACTGATTTTCGAAGCACCAAAAGAAGAAATTGCTATTTTAGAAAAAATCGTACCAGAGGTAATGGAGAATGCACTTCAGCTTGATGTACCTCTGAAAGTAGATTACGCTTCAGGCGCATCCTGGTACGATGCAAAGTAAAAAAGAGAGAAATTGAAAGGGAGCGAGGAGCATGCCGGAATTACCAGAAGTTGAAACCGTCCGGCGCACTCTAAACGGGCTAGTCAAAGGAAAAAAGATTGAAACGGTCGATATTAGATGGCCAAAGATCATCAAACGTCCTGGGGAACCGGAGGAGTTCGCAAGAATGCTGGTGGGTGAAACCATTCATATCATTGAAAGAAGAGGGAAATTCCTGTTATTTCATCTTGATCATTATGTGATGGTATCCCACCTCAGAATGGAAGGGAAATATCGAGTACATAAGGCAGATGAGCCTTATGATAAACACGTTCATGTTGTATTTACATTTACAGATGGTACTGAGCTTAGGTATCATGATGTTCGAAAGTTTGGGACAATGCATTTATTTCAGCCTGGTGAGCAAGAAAAAGAACTTCCATTATCACAACTCGGGTTTGAGCCTTTTTCAGATGAATTTACAGCGAAATATTTATGGGAGCGATTAAAACGGACATCACGCTCTGTCAAAACAGCCTTGCTTGATCAGAAAATTGTCGTGGGCCTTGGTAACATCTATGTTGATGAAGTGTTATTTAAATCAGGCATTCATCCTGAAACAAAGGCGAATGAAATAAGCCTTGAAGCCTGCACAGCCCTGCATACACATATTGTGGATACACTAAAGGTTGCAGTTGAAGCGGGAGGCAGTACGATCCGTTCGTATATCAACTCTCAAGGAGATATTGGTACATTTCAAATGCAGTTGCTCGTTTATGATCGAAAAGGGAAACCTTGCATGAAATGCGGAAATATGATTGAAAAAACAGTTGTTGGAGGAAGAGGTACACATTTCTGTGTCTCTTGCCAAAAACACCCGCAATAAAGCCCGATTGTCATCAGCATGCTTCCTTTCACCCATGCATACGATAAAAAACATTGATTGTTTCGGCAAGGTGTAGACTGACACACAGCCCACCTGCTCTTCATATAGTGAAGAAGAGTCTCACGCACTAGGCTCTTGATTATCGTTGCATGAACAGAAAGGAAGAGTTCAGGTATGATTTCAATTTCGCTCCTATTTTTAGCCATTGCAGTCAGTATTGATAGCTTTTCAGTTGGCTTTACGTATGGACTTCGAAAGATGAAAATTCCCCTTAAAGCCATTGTGATTATTGCTTTTTGTTCTGGGATTGTTTTACTGATCTCCATGCTGATTGGTAACCTATTGACAACATTCCTCCCTGTGTATGTTACAGATAAGCTTGGCGGAGGTATTTTGATTGCGATTGGACTTTGGGTGCTGTACCAATTTTTCAAGCCAGCGAAGGAACGAGACTTGTTGTTACATGAAAAAACATTGTTGAATGTAGAAGTGAAATCACTCGGTCTTGTCATCCAAATTTTACGAAAACCGACAAGTGCAGACATCGATCGCTCTGGAACGATTAATGGAATGGAAGCCGTTTTACTTGGTATTGCCTTATCCATTGATGCATTTGGTGCGGGAATTGGTGCTGCCATCTTAGGCTTCTCACCTGCTGTCATGAGTGTGACAGTCGCCATCATGAGTTCGCTTTTTGTTTGCATCGGATTGCGTGCCGGTCACTACTTAGCCAATTGGCGCTGGATGGATAAACTTGCATGCTTACCTGGAGTTTTGCTCATTTTAATCGGTGTGTGGAAGCTATAAAGGAGGAAACAGCTTGACGCTCGTGGTCGGATTAACAGGCGGGATTGCTAGCGGTAAAAGCACAGTCTCGCAAATGATAATAGAACAAGGCATTCGCCTAGTGGACGCTGATGTCATTGCCAAAGAAGTTGTTCTTCACGGGAAGCCAGCCTATGAACAAATCGTTCAAACCTTTGGTCAGGAGATATTGCTACCAAGTGGAGAATTGGATCGTCAAAAGCTCGGAGACATTGTCTTTTCTGATGAAAAACAAAGAAAAAAACTGAATGCAATCGTTCATCCAGAAGTAAGAAAAGAGATGTTAGGGCAACGAAATGAAGCAATCAATCAGCAAGAAACCTTTGTGGTGCTCGACATTCCTCTTTTATTTGAAAGTCAGCTGGAATCACTTGTTGATCGCATCATTGTTGTCTATACAACACCAGAGTTACAATTAACGCGTTTAATGAAACGTAATCAGCTTAAAGAAGCAGGTGCATTAAAACGAATCCATGCGCAAATGTCACTTGATGAGAAGCGAGAACGAGCGGATGCCGTCATTGAAAATACGAAAGATTTCGCTTTTGTTAGAAAACAATTGTTGAACATATTGGATGAATGGGAACATACAGATAAGTAAGGGTACATATACGTACTCTTACTTTTTTTACGTTTTCATCCTTTTTTTGTGTTAAAAATCCGCCCTTTTTAGAAAACATGCGTTTATATACTGGCAATTGATCTTTAATGTGATATACTAATTTCATAAATAAAATTATTAAGTATAACACATAATAGAGGAGTGACCTGTTCATGAAGGTAAAAGCGGCGATCAATGGGTTCGGCAGAATTGGACGCATGGTCTTCAGAAAAGCAATGCTTGATGATCAAATTGAAATTGTAGCTATTAATGCAAGCTATCCTGCCGAAACACTGGCACATTTAATTAAATATGACACAAATCATGGGCGTTATGAACATGATGTCATTGCTAAAGAACATGCACTGATTGTAAATGGAAAAAAGGTGCATTTGCTAAATAACAGAGACCCGAAACAGCTTCCTTGGGAAGAGTATGATATAGATATCGTCATTGAAGCAACTGGGAAATTTAATTCAAAAGAACAAGCAATGAGTCATATAGATGCAGGAGCGAAAAAAGTCATTTTAACAGCTCCAGGCAAAAACGAAGATATAACAATTGTGATGGGTGTCAATGAGGATGACCTTGATCCTGAAAAACATGTCATTATTTCAAACGCTTCTTGTACAACAAACTGTTTAGCTCCGGTTGTCAAACTGCTGGATGATGAATTTGGTATTGAAAATGGTCTGATGACAACAGTTCATGCATATACAAATGACCAAAAAAATATCGACAATCCGCACAAAGATTTACGCCGGGCAAGAGCATGTGCCCAATCAATTATTCCAACTACGACGGGTGCGGCTAAAGCGCTTTCTTTGGTTCTGCCACATATGAAAGGCAAGTTACATGGACTCGCTTTAAGAGTACCTGTATCGAATGTATCAATGGTCGATCTTGTGGTTGATGTGAAAAAAGATGTGACAGCAGAAGAAGTAAATGCAGCTTTTTCAAACGCCTCTAAAACATCATTAGCAGGAATCCTTGATTATACGGAAGAGCCACTTGTCTCAACAGACTTTAACACAAATCCATACTCAGCTGTTGTTGATGGTCTGACAACGATGGTAATGGAAGGGAAAAAAGTGAAAGTTCTGGCTTGGTATGACAATGAATGGGGTTATTCTTGCCGGGTTGTGGATCTGGTGAAGCATGTGGGTTCTAGAATGAAGCGTCTTTCGACCGTTTGAAAAGAAAAAGACAAACTTCCCTTTTCAAGAGATGAGTGAACATCCCATTAAAATCACAGCTTGCAAAATGGTTCCAAACGAAGTATACTATCTTTCGTGAACTTCTTGTTCGCAGACTCATTCGGCTGTACTTAAAGGGTTAGGACCTCTTAGGACTAACTTTCCCCCGTGGTATATGTCCGGTCCGGCTGCTTAGAAATTCACTCTTTCATTCTTGTTTAAGGGGGGTCCATGATGGAAACAATCGGACGTCACGTTATCTCCGAGTTATGGGGATGCGACTGTGATAAATTGAACGACATGGATTTTATTGAAAAAACGTTTGTAAATGCAGCTTTGAAATCAGGAGCTGAAGTAAGAGAGGTAGCTTTTCACAAATTTGCACCTCAAGGTGTAAGTGGAGTTGTCATTATTTCTGAATCTCATTTGACGATTCACAGCTTTCCTGAACATGGTTATGCGAGCATAGATGTTTATACTTGCGGTGATTTAGATCCGAATATTGCAGCTGACTTTATCGGAGATGAATTAGGTGCTGAAACAAGAGAAAACATCGAAATACCTCGTGGCATGGGACCTGTGCAAGTAAAACAGGCACAAGCCAAAGCCAAAGCCAAAGCACTATAAATTTAAAAGATCTAACGGGAGCTGGACAAAAAGCATCTACATGCTTTCTGTGTTATGCTCCTTTTTATATTGACATAAAAATCCAAAAATCCCCTTCTTCTTTATGCTTTTGTTCTAGGAAAACAAAGGTTTTTTTTATAAAATAAAGAAGAGTACTGACAAAGGGGATTTAGCGTATGACTTTACTGCAAAAATTACAGGGGTTATTTTCAAATAAGACGGAAACAAGTGATCGACATCTGGTGCCAGAGCTGAAAAGCCGATATTATAAAGTTACGGATAAAAAAGCATTTGAGGCAGTGGAGGCATTGTTTTCTTCAAATGACCAATATACCGTTACATCTGTTTCAGCAGAACGGGGTGAAATGAGCGCGATGGTGCAAAAGCCTAAAAAAGCATTCGCGGTTGCAACAGTTATTTCAATTCGTCCTTTTGAAACAGCTGTCGATTTTAATGTCACAACAGAAACGGCACTGCCGACGGATTTTGGTTATAGCAAAAAGGTCGTACTTTCTTTTTATGATGAACTAGACAAACAACTACCAAGAATACAGACAGGAAAAGATCGGAGCTGATGAAATGAAATGTCCGACATGTCAACACCTCGGTACGAGAGTGCTTGATTCAAGACCAGTAGATGATGGGAAATCAATTCGTCGTAGAAGAGAGTGTGAAAGCTGTCACTACAGGTTCACGACGTTTGAAAAACTAGAGGAATTACCATTGATCGTTGTGAAAAAAGAAGGAATAAGAGAAGAGTTCAGCAGAGAAAAGATGCTGCGCGGTTTGATCAAAGCATGTGAAAAACGTCCAGTTGCATTGAAGCAATTAGAGGATGTGTGCTTTAACATTGAAAAGGAACTGCGAAATCAAGGAATATCAGAAGTGAAAAGTGAGCTAGTTGGTGAGATGGTGATGGACGAGCTTGCCAAAATTGATGAAGTATCTTATGTCAGATTTGCTTCTGTGTACCGACAATTTAAAGATATCAATGTCTTTATTGATGAATTAAAGGATTTATTAAAGAAAGAACGCTGAAAAAGAGCTGAAGATCCTTCAAGCTCTTTTTCGCACGTAAAGCGGAAAAATGAAAAAGAGTGTACAATGGAAACAAAAGCGCGTGAGGGAGGATTCGCATATGACAGAGCATTGGAAGGAAGTGCTTGCCGTCGATCCGTATGTCGTCAAAAGCGCTTCATTGCTCGGCGACATCGACAGGCAGCTTATCACCCTTTTATATCAGCCGCTTATTGGGACGGTAGCATATAGTTTATATATGACATTATGGGGAGAACTGGAGCAAAACCGTGTCTGGGGAAAGCCTGCTCCTCACCGGCAGCTGATGGTCATGCTACAAACGAATTTGAATGAGATATTTGAACAACGGCACAAGCTTGAAGCGATTGGATTACTTCGGACATATGAACAAGATACAGAGGAAGGTAGACTGTTTACATATGAGCTTGTCCCACCGCTGAGACCGAACGAATTTTTTCAAGATGGGATGCTTAATGTCCTCTTATATAACCGAGTGGAGAAAGCGAAGTATGCGCAACTAAGGGATTACTTCTCTTACCCATCTGTACCAAAAGAAGCGAGAGATATATCACGTTCTTTTGAAGAAGTTTTTCGTGTTCTACAGCCAAGTGAACTAAAAATGACACCAGAGCTAGATGACGCATCATCACTAGAGGATGGTTATGAATACATGACAGTCGGTCGTGCCCAAGCAGCGCCACTTTCAGATGAATCCTTTGATTTTGATTTGTTATTAGCTGGCATGTCCGACATGATGATACCTAGAAAGGCGCTCACCAAGCAGGTGAAAGAAACCATTAAAAAATTGTCCATTGTTTATGGAATAACGCCATTACAAATGCAAAATATTGTAGCTGGAGCATGTGGTGCAGATCAAATGATTTCAACAGAAGAACTGAGAAAAGCAGCACGTGACTGGTATCAAATTGAACATAGCGGGCATCGACCAAAACTGATTGATCAAGTCCAACCAAGGCATCTACGCAATGGTTCTTCAGAACAAACGTCAACTAGCTCACCTGATGCCAAACTCATTGACAAGCTTGAAAGCATTACACCAAGAGAGCTTTTGCAGGATATGTCAGATGGTGTTGAACCGACATATGCTGACTTAAAGGTTGTCGAGGAAATCATGCTTGAGCAAAAGTTAGAACCAGGTGTTGTGAATGTATTGATTTACTACACGCTTTTGAAAACCGATATGAAGCTGTCAAAAACATATATGCAAAAAATTGCCTCACATTGGGTAAGGAAGAAGATCAAAACGGTCACTGAAGCCATGCAAATTGCAAAAGAGGAAAATAGGCAAATGACAGAATGGGCAGAGCAGAAAAAACAGCGCTCTTCTTATCCAGCAGGAAAAGTCATTCGTGAAGAAAAGCTGCCAGAGTGGATGAAAGAAGAAGAAGCGAAAAAACAGCCGAAAGAACAAGAAGAGGACATGTCTCCGGAAGAGCTTGAACGAGAAAAAGAAAAGCTTCTCAACCAATTTAAGCAAATGAAAAAATATAATGCACATTAACGTGAGGTGAAACTGAAATGGAACCGATCGGTCGATCATTTGAAAAACTAAAAGGACGAGCTGATTTTCATGTGAGATATCATCAAATTAAAGAGAGTGTTTTATCCGATCAAGATGTTCAAGCATTTTTAAAGGAGCATCAAGATGAAATTCAAGAAGACATGATAAATCGGAGTTTAAATAGACTATTTGAATTTGTTCAGCAATCAAAAGGGTGCTCCTACTGCTTGGAGGATGAGAAGATTAACACCATTTTAGATGGCTATCATCCTAAACTTGTTATCAAAGGTCAAAACATTGATATCGAATATGCACCTTGCCGAGTAAAGCTTCAATTAGACAGACAGAAAAAACAACAGGCACTAATCAAAAGCATGTATATCCCGCAAAACGTTCTGAAAGCCACGTTTGCGGATGTGACGGCAGTTGGAAGACAAGAGGTCATTCAAAAAATTGCCCACTTTTTGCAAAGCTATAACGAAACTGGCAAGGGAAAGGGTCTATATTTGCACGGGAAGTTTGGTGTCGGAAAGACCTTTATTTTAGCTGCGATTGCAAATGAGCTAGCGGCTCAGCAATACCCTTCACTGCTTGTATATGTGCCTGAATTTGTGCGAGAGCTTAAGAATTCTTTATCTGATCACACACTAGAGGATAAGCTAAACATGGTCAAATCCACTCCGATTTTAATGCTTGATGATATTGGAGCAGAATCGATGACGAGCTGGGTGCGTGACGAATTAATCGGAACCATTTTACAGCATAGAATGGCAGAACAACTTCCAACCTTCTTTTCCTCTAACTTTTCACAGAGTGAGCTAAAGCATCATTTTACTTTCAGTCAACGCGGAGAAAAAGAAGAAGTAAAAGCAGCTCGCTTAATGGAACGTATTCTATATTTAGCAGAACCGGTGCTGCTTGAAGGCGAGAATCGCCGTCATTTTTAGACAACAGGTCTCACGGCAGGAGAGAGGAGTCAGATGAAAAATAGAAGATGGCTTTTCGCTCTATTGATTGCCTGCGTAGCATTCGTACTTTGGTGGTTCAATACACACCACCTGCACGTAACGCCAAAAGACATCAAGGACTGGATTCTGCAATTTGGGATGCTTGCGCCACTTGTCTTTTTCTTACTGTCACTCGTTCGTCCTTTCGTCCTCATACCGGTTACAGTCTTTTCACTCGCAGCTGGTCTGGCATTTGGGACTGTGTTCGGTACAATCTATGCATTGGTCAGTACAACAGCAGGTGCAGTTGGCTCAGTTTGGATTGCTTCGACCTTCCGTAGGCAAAAACACGAGCCGAAGAACAAACAGTTAAAAGCGGTGAGAAGGCAAATTGAGCAGCATGGCTTTATTTATATCTTATTACTTCGTATTGCTCCCATCCATTTTGACTTTGTCAGCTATGCGGCTGCGGCGTCCCGCGTGAAATACGGTGTATTTGTGGCTGCAACGTTTATTGGACTCATACCAGGAACCATCGCATTAAATGTGCTAGGCTCAAGTTTTGTTAGTCGGAATTACACCGCTTTAGCCATTGTATGTTTGATCTATTTGGTCTTTATTTCTGTTCCCCTTTTATTGAAA
This sequence comes from Bacillus sp. NPDC077027, assembly GCF_050269555.1. Lineage (NCBI taxonomy): Bacteria > Bacillati > Bacillota > Bacilli > Caryophanales > Bacillaceae > Bacillus > Bacillus sp. NPDC077027. The sequence goes on from NZ_JBNNIO010000001.1 coordinate 184,304, forward strand.
AGAAAGATGCCTGATTTATTTTAGGCGTCTATTTTTTGTGATCTCCCCATATACATGTAACAGATGTCGTTAGGGGGGACAAACATGCTTGAAATAATCTTTGAAGATGAATATGATACCGCTGCTTTTTTACATCTTGCTGAACACTTTGACAGTCGGCATCACATCTCGATTCAAGAAGGCAATGCAAGGCTTCTCATTGAGGCGAAAGAATCACCTGCTACATTAGAGAGCTTTGTACGGCCTCTATTACTTCACTTTTTTTTGGAATGCAAAGAAAATGAACGAATGCGCAGGATGATTGAAAAAACATATTTATTTAAAGACCCAGAGGAACAGCATCAAATATTGTCTATTGCTCATAGCATAATGAAAGGTGATATGGAAGATATTCCTTGTATTCACCAAGGAACTTCAAGAGAGTCGCTACTCCGAAAAGAACTTGAGACCATTACTTTAAACAACGGCATCTTCTCAATTGGCTCTTTTTTAACATTTAGATTATCTGAGTACGATCGAAGGTTGAGGGAATATGTTGAAGTGTCCATTGAAGAATACAAAATGGAACAGGAATATCAAAGTTTTATTCAATCGCTTCGAGATTATGTGATGACAAAAGAACCAAAGCTAGACACTGTACATGTGGTGCATCAGGACCGCTTCATCATTTGGGAATTTCGTTACGCTTCAGAACGTGAACAAAAACAATACATAGACAGACAGTTTGTAAGAGAGCATCCAATGTATATTGATTCACAGCTTATTGCCCCACTTGTGTCAATTGCTCCACGAAAGATTGCCCTATTTACGAATGATGCTGGAAATTCAATGGTGCAAACGATCCAAAATATCTTTCAAGAAAGAGTGGAACTTTCTTCGCTTGCCTCGTTTCAGGAGCAGTCAGTGGACTATCTTCATGAAAAAAATGAGAAGCTTTCTTGATTTTGAAGAAAAAACGTTTTATAATACGATGTAACTTCATAAAGTGACCGTATTGATAAGGACATGAACGAATGAACACTAGCTTTTAGAGAGGGAAGCCATAGGCTGAAAGCTTCCTAGCCAAAGTGCATTTGCTTTACCACCTTTGAACATCAGCTGTGAACGATTTTTTTAGTAATAGCTGACGGGTATTCCCGTTATTGAACCAGAAGCCGTGTTTGCGATGAATATGTGCATATGCGGGAAAAAGGGTGGAACCACGATTCCGTTTATTCAACCTCGTCCCTTTCCAGGGGGCGAGGTTTTTTATATTGTCAAAAAAAGGAGTGACCACAGATGTCAGAACAAATTCACATTACATTTCCTGACGGAGCAGTCAAGGAGTTCGAAAAAACGGCAACAACAGAAGACATCGCGGCATCAATTAGCCCAGGCCTAAAGAAAAAAGCACTTGCTGGAAAATTTAATGGCAAAGAAATAGATTTGCGTACACCGCTTTTAGAGGATGGAGAAATCGAGATCATCACAGATAAAAGTGAAGAGGCGCTCGATATGATGCGTCATAGTACAGCACATCTACTCGCTCAAGCGGTCAAACGAATTTACGGAAAAGAGCATCAGGTACAATTTGGGGTAGGACCCGTCATTGAAAACGGATTTTACTATGACATTGATCTTGATGTGGCGATTACACCAGAAGATTTACCGAAAATCGAAAAAGAAATGAAAAAAATCATCAATGCCAATCTACCTATTGAACGTGTTGAAGTGTCAAGAGAAGAAGCAAAGAAACGCTTTGAAGAAATTGGCGATGAATTGAAACTAGAGCTTCTTGAAGCAATTCCAGAAGGCGATGTCGTGACTATTTATGAACAAGGAGAGTTCTTTGACCTTTGTCGCGGAATTCACGTGCCATCTACAGGTAAAATAAAAGAATTCAAGCTGCTCAGTCTTGCAGGAGCTTACTGGAGAGGCGACAGCAATAACAAGATGCTACAACGTATTTATGGAACAGCATTCTTTCACAAGGAAGACTTAAATGAACATCTACGCCTTCTTGAAGAAGCAAAAGAGCGTGACCACCGTAAACTTGGAAAAGAGTTAAAGCTATTTGCGAACTCACAAAAAGTGGGACAAGGCCTTCCGTTATGGCTACCAAAAGGGGCAACAATTCGTCGTGTGATTGAGCGCTATATCGTGGATAAAGAGGTGCGTCTAGGATATGAGCATGTCTATACACCAGTTCTTGCAAGTGTAGACCTTTATAAAACATCTGGACATTGGGCGCATTATCAAGAGGATATGTTCCCAGTCATGGAAATGGATAATGAAGACCTTGTACTAAGACCGATGAACTGTCCACATCACATGATGATTTATAAAAATGACATTCATAGCTATCGTGAACTGCCAATTCGTATTGCAGAGCTTGGCACGATGCATCGCTACGAAATGTCAGGTGCACTATCAGGACTTCAACGTGTAAGAGGAATGACATTAAATGATGCCCACATTTTTGTAAGACCTGATCAAATTAAAGATGAATTTATTCGCACAGTTCGTTTGATCGAAGAAGTATATCAAGACTTCGGTTTAAGTGATTACACTTTCCGTTTATCTTATCGTGATCCAGCAGATACAGAGAAATATTTTGATGATGATGACATGTGGAACAAGGCACAATCCATGCTAAAAGATGCGATGGATGAGCTTGGACATGATTACTATGAAGCAGAAGGCGAAGCAGCGTTTTATGGGCCGAAGCTAGATGTTCAAGTGAAAACAGCTTTAGGTAAAGAAGAAACATTGTCGACAGTTCAGCTTGACTTCTTGCTTCCAGAACGTTTTGACCTCACATATATTGGAGAAGATGGCAAGCATCATCGTCCAGTTGTCATCCATAGAGGAGTCGTATCAACGATGGAACGCTTTGTTGCCTTCCTGATTGAGGAATACAAAGGAGCACTCCCAACATGGTTAGCACCTGTTCAATTCCAGGTCATCCCTGTATCACCATCTGTTCATCTTGATTATGCGAAAAAAGTGCAAGAACGCTTGCAACTTGAAGGTTTACGTGTCGAGTTAGACAGCCGCGATGAAAAAATTGGCTATAAAATTAGAGAAGCACAAATGCAAAAAATTCCGTATATGCTCGTTGTTGGCGATCAAGAAGCGGAAAATGGTGCTGTCAATGTTAGAAAGTATGGCGAACAAGCATCCGAAACAATCGATATTGAAGCCTTTGTGAAACACGCTGTTGCAGAGGCGAAAAAATAATGGTAATACGTTTAAATGCCGACAGTATCCAATGTGATACTGCCGGCATTTTTTATTTTGCGGATTGTGGCACAGCTTCTAGCTTTAAATGCTAGAACCTTCCTCATACGGGGTCTCATGGGAATGGTTTCGGTGTGATAGAGCAGAAATTCGTAAACACGCTACTGATTCAAAAGAAGCCATTTTGAAAGTCGAGAATTCCGTCAAAGCCAAACATGAAGAGGTAGAGAAAGTAAGTAATGAAACGAACCGAGCCAAACGATTGCAATTACAAATTGTGATCTTCTGAGACAAGCAAACGAAGTGTTTATGAAAGTGGGAGAAACTGCACGAAGTTTGGATAAACAAGCACAAAGCCTTGTCGAGAAAATGAAGGAATAATGAATAGACAAAGCGATGAATTCACTTTTTAGATGTAAGAATCGAGGGTCTTTTTGTGCAGAATTAGGATAGAGAGAAAAATGTCAATAAAATCAAAAAACACTCCCTTCTGTATAAGGAAGGGAGAGGAATACAGCCTTGGTATAGGCGACTTATTTTATAATATCAAACAACTCATGTAAGTCTTTAATTTCATAGTCTGGTGTTACATCAGTTTCATTTTTTTTGTCGTTGCGGTTAATCCAAACTGTTTTAATTCCTGCACGAGATGCACCGAGGATATCTGTTTTCGGATTGTCACCGACCATGATCACCTCATCCTTCTCTAAATTGAGAAGTTTGAGACAGTGTTCGAAAATCTCGGGATCCGGTTTTCCTTTTCCATAGTCTCCAGAAATCACAATTTCATTAAAATAAGGTGCTAGTTCAGGCACGCCGGCAAGTTTTTCTTTTTGCAGGCTTGGATCGCCATTTGTTAAAAGGAGTAGCTCATACTCTCCTTTGAGCTGGTCTAGTACTGGATATGTCTCTTCGTAAACATAAGGGCGCTTTCTTCGTTCGGCAGCAAAAAAATCAGCTAAATATTGACCGAATACAGCATCTTCAATACCTGCTGTTTTTAATCCATTTGTCCAAGCGTTTTTTCGATACTCAGGAGCAATGGCATTCAGCTTTTGAAAGCCTTCGCTAATGGGTTCACTAAAGTTTGACCAAAGACCTTCAAACGGATTAATACCGATCATTACAGTATAATCGTAGGTTTCATAGGAAGAGTAAAGCTTACGTGCTTCCTCACGAACGATTTCTTCAAATTTATCTGGATCAAGTCCATATTTCTTTTGGGCTTCTCGGCATGTTTCTGCAAAAGTTGTATGAATGCTTTTTTCATCCCAAAGCAAAGTATCATCTAAATCAAAAAATACGGCTTTCATGATCTTCTCCCTTGTTATGTAAGTAGATACCCTCAAATAGCACGTGAAAGGCTCATGTTCATTTTACAATAGAAGAAGCAGAGGATAAAGGAGAGATTCAGTCGTATCAGGCTCATCTCTCCCTAATTTTAAACTTTTGAAAAATAACTTGCTCAAACATCAGCATCATGATAAGATGAGGAAGTTGTTTCATGAATTCGGGTGATTGACGGATGAGTGAAAATTGTGTAGAATAGTTAACGAATTGAATAGATATCACAAGCAGAAGCACCCGCTTCTCACCTGATTGACACATGTTTGTAGTTGGCAGGTTGACCGTACATTTTATTTTTCATGCAAATGTTCGCAGTGTGGGTGTTTTATATGCCCACACTTTTTGTTTGCCTGTAAAACATACAACGAAATGGTCAAAATGAATTGTGAACTCAATTCAAAATTTCATGGAGGTGGCTCACTATTAGCAAAGATCAATTAGTTAATGAAGGTATTCGTGCGCGTGAGGTTCGTTTAATCGGACAAAATGGCGATCAGCTGGGGATTAAAACCCGCCAGGAAGCTCTGGAAATTGCTGTTAAAGCTAATCTTGACCTTGTGTTAGTTGCTGCAAATGCAAAACCACCTGTTTGCCGAATCATGGACTATGGTAAGTTCCGATTTGAACAACAGAAGAAGGACAAAGAAGCACGTAAGAATCAAAAAATCATTAGCTTAAAAGAAGTTCGGTTGAGCCCGACGATCGATGAACACGATTTTAATACGAAGCTCCGTAATGCGATCAAATTTCTTGAAAAAGGGGATAAAGTAAAAGCTTCTATCCGCTTTAAAGGGCGTGCGATTACGCATAAAGAAATCGGACAACGCGTGTTAGACCGTTTCTCTGAAGCTTGTGCTGAAGTAGCGACAGTAGAAACAAAACCAAAGATGGACGGACGTAGCATGTTCCTTATGCTTGCACCAAAAGTCGAAAAGTAAAGTAACAGAGGAGGAAATATCCAATGCCAAAAATGAAAACTCACCGCGGATCTGCAAAACGTTTCAAAAAAACAGGTTCTGGTAAATTAAAACGTTCTCATGCGTACACAAGTCACATGTTCGCAAACAAATCTACGAAGCAAAAACGTAAATTGCGTAAGAGCGCAATCGTGAGTGCTGGAGATTTCAAACGCATCAAGCAACAACTTGCAAACATTAAGTAATTCGGAATAGGAATCATAGGAGGGAAATACAATGCCAAGAGTAAAAGGCGGAACTGTGTCGCGTCAGCGTCGTAAAAAGGTTCTTAAATTAGCAAAAGGTTATTTCGGTTCAAAACATAGATTATATAAAGTAGCAAACCAACAGGTCATGAAATCTGGAAACTACGCTTTCCGTGACCGTCGTCAGAAAAAACGTGATTTCCGTAAACTATGGATTACACGTATCAATGCTGCAGCTCGTATGAATGGTCTTTCTTACAGCCGTTTAATGCATGGCTTAAAGCTTTCTGGTATCGAAGTAAACCGCAAAATGCTTGCTGATCTTGCTGTGAATGACCTAAGCGCATTCAACCAGCTTGCTGACGCTGCTAAAACACATTTAGATAAGTAATTGAAATAAAAAGATCATTCCTTTATGGGGTGGTCTTTTTTGCTCATCACGTGAGGTGAAGTGAATATGTGGTTCTTGCTGTTCTTGATCATTGTGAATGGCTATGCCTTTTATTTAATGGGAGAGGATAAAAAACGGGCAAAGAAGCATAAATGGCGCATTTCAGAAGCGCATTTGTGGCTATCAGCTCTTGTGTTTGGTGCACTAGGGTCTTTTCTTGGTATGCAGTTCTTCCGTCATAAAACAAAGCATACATTCTTTCGGATAGGAATGCCATTTCTGGTCTTCATTCAAATGCTTTTGCTTGGCTATGTGTACTCATATCTATAAAAAAAGAGCAGAGAGCGCTATGATGGCGCATCTGCTCCTTTTTTTTGTTTAATCTGTTTGATTGGCTGATCCCAATCGATTTTTGTTTGAGGATACCGTTCGATAATGTTCTCCTCGAGTTTTTCAAAGTCTTCTAATGTAAAATCGGTTAACTTATCAGGTGACTCCGTCCAAACGTAAATGGAGTGGACAAAAAGAGGGTGATCCTTTGAAGGAACATGTTTTTCACCTTCAAAAAGGACACCTTTATAGACGAAGTTAAAGTTTTTTCGTGCATTATTTTGTTCATCCATAAAGTAAAAGCCTTCTTTTAATTGTGCCTGTTTCAACTTTCTCCTCGGGTTTGAGAAGAATTTTACCGCCATGTAGAAAAGATAGACAAGCAATGCGACGAGAGCAAGTCTAATGAGGATCACAAACATGACAGGATGCACCTCCAATACCGTTATCTGAGGTATTACGATTCAGTCTAGCAAAAGGTTTCAACTTTTTTTAAAAAAATATTTCGTATAACGAAAAAATATTCATAAAAAGATCGTATTGAACGAAAAAGGTTTTGTATAATAATAATGCACCCAAGAAGTTAAAGGAGGAAAAAACGGATGAAAAAGCTAGATCAGACATTAACTATGCTTAAAGACCTAACAGATGCGAAAGGTATTCCAGGTAATGAACGAGATGTGAAAAGAGTGATGCAGACATACATAGAATCTTATGCAGATGAAGTATCAACTGACCGTCTTGGTAGTTTTATTGCGAAAAAAGCAGGAGACCCAAACGGACCAAAGATCATGTTAGCTGGTCACCTAGATGAAGTTGGTTTCATGGTAACCAAAATCGACGAAAAGGGCTTTATCCGCTTTCAAACAGTAGGAGGCTGGTGGTCACAGGTGATGCTTGCACAGCGTGTAACGATTGTGACAAATAAAGGGGAGATTACGGGCATTATTGGCTCTAAGCCACCCCACGTACTCTCTCCAGAGGCACGAAAGAAATCTGTTGAGATCACTGATATGTTTATTGATATTGGTGCTTCAAGCCGTGAACAAGCAATGGAATGGGGCGTTGTACCTGGTGATCAAATCGTTCCTTACTTTGAATTTACTGTCATGAACGATGAAAAACTATTACTTGCAAAAGCGTGGGACAACCGGATTGGCTGTGCAGTTGCCATTGACGTGATGAAGAATTTACATGAAACAAAACATGAAAACATTGCGTACAGTGTGGCGACTGTACAAGAGGAAGTTGGATTGCGCGGAGCTAAGACAGCAGCCCAAACCATTCAACCTGATATCGGTTTCGCAATTGATGTTGGTGTTGCTGGAGATACTCCTGGTATTACAGAAAAAGAAGCGACAAGCAAATTAGGTAAAGGACCAACCATTGTTGTCTTTGATGCGTCTATGGTATCTCATAAAGGACTACGTGATTTTGTCGTCCAGACAGCCGAAGAGCTTAACATTCCATATCAATTTGACTCAGCACCTGGTGGCGGAACAGATGCAGGTGGTATTCATCTAACGGGTCATGGCGTTCCATCACTCTCTATCGGTATTCCAAGTAGATACATCCATACACACGCTGCAATGATCCATAGGGACGATTATGAGAATGCTGTCAAACTGTTAACAGAGGTCATTAAAAGACTTGACCAAAAAACAGTACATCACATTACTTACGGTTCTTAATAAAAAAGCCTTTTCCTCTTTCATAGAAGAAAAGGCTTTTTGGTTTTTAGAGAAGAAAGGTCAGTAGATATAAAGGCTTTAGAGTAAGAAAAGAGACTGAGCTGTTGCGATTTCCCAGGAAATGAAGTGAGATTTTTAGTAGCAGTCACTGTTTTTACTTGAATAGTCATGGGAGAAACGAACTGAGTGGAATGATTGTTATCAAAGGCTTCAAGGATGTTCAGCTGAACGAATATTTATTATGCGTGGTGCATCCAATATGAAAAAAGGAAAATGTCTAGCCTATCAGCTCATTTAAGGTAAAGGGTCAGTTGCGAATTGAACAAAGTCAGATCTACATAGAATTGATCCTACTCTAAAACTTTCTAGTTACAAATGCACATGTGATCATGTGTGTTTTTTTGTATCATAAAAAAGCACAGAGCACACAAAGGCGCTCTGTCAAAAGAGATTTGATGGGAGTAGGTGAAGTTAAAACAAGATTCATTTAAACTATACATATCTTTTAACTTTGTTTTTGGAGTAAGAAAAAACAATCAAATTATGTTATATTTGTAACGAATTGTGTGAAATGGGGGATGGTTTAAGTGAATGCGGTTACAATTGTGATTGGTTCAATGTGTATTTTAGCAATTGCTTATCGGCTGTATGGCACATTTATGATGGCAAAGGTGCTGAAGGTAACAGATGAGCATCCAACACCTGCGCATACATTAGAAGATGGAAAGGATTATGTACCGACAAATAAGTGGGTAACATTCGGCCATCACTTTGCAGCGATTGCTGCTGCAGGACCACTTGTTGGTCCCATACTGGCGGCACAGTTTGGTTATTTGCCGGGGCTTCTGTGGCTTCTGATTGGGGCGGTGATCGGAGGAGCCGTTCATGATATTGTTGTTTTGTTTGCTTCAATGCGAAAACAGGGGAAATCATTATCAGAGGTGGCAAAAGAAGAACTTGGACCTGTCGCAGGTTTTTGTACAGGACTAGCGATGCTGTTTATCATTACGATTACGATGGCAGGGCTTTCGATGGTTGTTCTGCATGCGCTAGAACGTAACCCTTGGGGGACATTTGCAGTGGGAATTACTATACCAATTGCAATGGGCGTTGGGCTTTATTATAAGAAAACAGGAAATTTAAAGCTTGCTACTTCCGCAGGTTTTATATTGCTTATGGTCGGTGTGTTTCTTGGGCCTAATCTCCAAGGGACAGCACTTGGTGACTTTTTAACACTGGAGACGAAAACGCTTGCACTTGCTTTGCCTGTGTATGCTTTTTTTGCAGCGGCACTTCCAGTTTGGCTGCTACTTGCGCCAAGGGATTATTTAAGCAGTTTTATGAAAATTGGTGTATTTATTGCCCTTGTAGTCGGCATATTTGTTGTCAACCCAGCGATTCAATTTCCCGCATTTACAGAGTTTGTGAATGGTGGGGGACCTGTTTTGGCGGGGCCAGTGTGGCCTTTTATTTCCATCACAATTGCGTGTGGCGCTATTTCAGGGTTTCATGCGTTTGTGGGATCAGGAACGACACCTAAAATGCTAGATCGCTGGAGTGATATGAAACCAGTCGCATTTGGTGCAATGCTTGTCGAATGTCTTGTTGGGATCATGGCATTAATTGCAGCCACTGCACTTCATCCAGGAGATTATTTTGCAATTAACAGCACGCCAGAGGTTTTTCGTACACTTGGAATGAGTGTTGAAAACCTCCCGCAATTAAGCAAGGAGATTGGTCTCGATTTAGAAGGAAGAACAGGTGGAGCCGTTACATTAGCAGTTGGAATGGCTTATATTTTTACGGGAATACCGTTTTTTAGTCATTTGGCCTCTTACTTTTTTCAATTTGTCATTATGTTTGAAGCGGTCTTTATTTTGACTGCAATTGATGCAGGTACTCGTGTAGCGCGCTACTTAATTCAAGATTTCTTTGGCGAGGTGTATAAGCCACTAAAGCGAAATGATTGGGTGCCGGGGTCCATTTTTGCAAGTGCGCTTGCTTGCTTTATGTGGGGATATTTACTCTATTCAGGTGATATAGGCTCTATTTGGGCATTGTTTGGTGTCTCAAACCAGTTAATGGCGTCTGTTGGTTTAATTATCGGTGCGACGGTTGTGTTGAAGATCGCTGATAAAAGACGGTATATGCTGACATGTTTGATCCCGCTTGCTTATTTATATGTAACAGTCAATTACGCAGGTTATTGGATGATTGCCAATGTGTACTTAAACCCTAATGCTTCTGGGTATAGTGTGTTAAATGCTGTGTTATCAGTCATCATGCTTGTGCTAGGCTTTATTATTATTGTCTTTGCCATCAAAAAATGGGTCGACATTTGGCGTGACCCAGCGCTTCGAATGGAGGCCCCAATTTCAGGTTAACGAAAAGCCGACTTGCTTTTAAAACAGCAAGTCGGTTCTATTTAGTGCTGCGGTTTGAGACCTTGCTCTAATGTTTCCAAGATTTCATGTTTTTCGTTTTCGGAAGCTTCTTGCCATAGAACTTCGAACAAGACGCCAAGCCCTGGAAGCATCTTTTCTTCTCCACTTTGAATCGCATCTAATATTGTATGCTCAAGCTGTTCCTGATCATGACCTGTGATATTTTGAATGACTGCATTTCTTAAATTGAAATTCACTGCATACACTCCTTTTTTTATAGTGATAGCCATATTCTGTCTCAAAGACAGGTTTATTATGTAGTCTGCTTGAGATATAATAAATTCATGTTAATTAAAGGAGTTAAGATCGATTGAAATATATAGAATCAGCAAAAAATGCAAAAATCAAACAGTGGAAGAAGCTCCATACAAAAAAGGAGCGCGCAAAAACAGGGCAATTCCTCGTTGAAGGAAAACACCTTGTTGAAGAAGCGTTAAAGATGAGCGGAACTGTGGAGGAATTATTGGTCACATCCCCTGAAATGGTACCACAGGATGTCGATCAAGAAATTGATATATATGAATTGAGTGAAGAAGCGTTTTCTGCCATGACAGAAACAGAAACGCCCCAGCAAATTGCGGCTATCTGCACAATTCCTCATTTTCAAGAAAAAGAACATAAAAGGGTGTTGCTATTAGATGCTGTTCAAGATCCTGGCAATCTTGGTACACTGATTCGGACAGCGGATGCAGCTGGACTTGATGCTGTTATTTTAGGTGATGGAACGGTGGATGCCTATAATGGGAAAACGTTACGCTCAGCACAAGGTTCACACTTTCACCTACCAATTTTGAAGCAGACGCTTTCAAATGCGATTTTGGTGTTAAAGGAGAAGAGAATCCCTGTTTATGGAAGTGCGTTAAAAGAGGCAAAGGTGTATCAAGAAGTGCCAGCAGAAGAAGCATTTGCGCTCATCGTAGGCAATGAAGGGGCTGGAATTGATCCTGATCTATTAAGTATGACCGATCAAAATTTATATGTACCTATGTACGGGAAAGCAGAATCACTAAATGTTGCGATTGCAGCAGCCGTTCTTCTTTATCATTTACGTGGATAATGTTGCATGACTAGCTGAATTTCACTATAATATAACTAATATTTTAAAAACCATGATAGAGGAATATTGTTTCAATGTGCTACCTATTAGGGAGAGTGCACCATAGACTGAAAGTGCATTTAAGGTAAGCTGAAACAGGAATTCACCTCTGGAGTTGTCACCGGGACCGCCTCTTAGGCGTAAAGGTGAACCGGATTCGTTTGTTTCCGTTATGTCAATGAAGCTTATTCGCACATGTATTGTGCTTAAAAAGGGTGGTACCGCGACCACAACTCGTCCCTTCATATTTGGGACGGGTTTTTTTGTTGTATTGGAACATGAGAACCAAAAACCCAGAAGGTTTGGTATATAAAAAGGAGGATTTCATTCATGCAAGAAACGTTAAAACAGCTTGAACTAGAGGCTGTAGCTAAAGTAGAGTCAGCTAGTTCGCTAAAAGAAGTGAACGATATTCGCGTTCAATATTTAGGGAAGAAAGGTCCGATCACTGAAGTATTGCGCGGGATGGGCAAACTTTCTGCCGAAGAAAGACCTAAAATGGGCGCACTTGCGAATGAAGTGAGAGAACGCATTGCAAGTGAAATCGCAGCGAAAAACGAACAATTAGAAGCGGAAGAAGTACAAAAACAGCTTGCTTCTCAAACAATTGATGTCACACTCCCAGCAAGTCCAATAAAGATCGGAGCAAGACATCCGTTAACGATTGTCGTAGAAGATATTGAAGATTTATTCATTGGCATGGGGTATACAGTGGAAGAAGGACCAGAGGTTGAGACAGATTATTACAACTTTGAAGCCTTGAACCTTCCGAAGGAGCATCCAGCACGAGATATGCAGGATAGCTTTTATATTACAGAAGAGACATTAATGAGAACACAAACATCTCCTGTACAGGCTCGTACACTTGAGAAACACAAAGGCAAAGGACCTGTGAAAATCATTTGTCCAGGAAAAGTGTACAGAAGAGACAGTGATGATGCGACGCATTCACACCAATTCATGCAAATCGAGGGACTTGTGGTTGATCACAACATTAGCATGAGTGATCTAAAAGGAACACTCGAAACAGTTGCGAAAAGAATGTTCGGTGAAGATCGTGAAATTAGACTTCGTCCAAGCTTTTTCCCATTTACTGAACCTTCTGTAGAAGTCGACGTCTCTTGTTTTAAATGTGGCGGCAAAGGCTGTTCAGTTTGTAAAGGGACTGGTTGGATCGAGATTTTAGGTGCTGGGATGGTGCATCCAAACGTACTAGAAATGAGCGGATTTGACTCAAACACATATCAAGGTTTTGCTTTTGGAATGGGTGTTGAGCGTATTGCCATGTTGAAATACGGCATTGATGATATTCGTCATTTTTACACAAACGACATCAGATTTACAAAGCAGTTTAAGCAGGACTAAGAGGAGGATAATCGCAATGTTTGTTTCATATAAATGGTTAGAAGACTATGTAGATTTGGAAGGCATCCAGCCGAACGAATTAGCGGAACGAATCACAAGAAGTGGCATCGAGGTAGAAGCAGTCGAATACAAGAGTGAAGGTATAAAAGGCGTTGTCGTCGGCCACGTTTTAGAGCGTGAACAGCATCCAAATGCTGATAAATTAAATAAATGTCTCGTGGATATCGGCGAAGAGGAGCCTGTCCAAATCATTTGCGGCGCACCAAATGTAGAGAAAGGACAACATGTCGCTGTTGCTACAGTTGGCGCTGTGTTGCCGGGCAATTTTAAAATTAAAAAAGCAAAGCTTCGCGGCGAAGAATCTAACGGGATGATTTGTTCTCTTCAAGAACTTGGAGTAGAAGGAAAGCTTGTGCCGAAGGAATACGCAGAAGGTATATTTGTTTTTCCAACAGGTGTGAAGCCAGGGGATGATGCACTAGGGGCTCTTCAGCTAGATGATGCCATATTAGAACTTGGTCTTACACCAAACCGTGCTGATGCACTCAATATGCTTGGTGTTGCATATGAGGTGGCGGCAATTTTAGATCGTGATGTGAAACTCCCGAATTCAGCACATGAGACAATTTCGGAAAAAGCAGCAGATTACATTTCTGTTCAAATTGATGATACAGAGGCAAATCCTCTTTATGTAGCAAAAATCATCAAAAATGTAAAAGTTGGTCCTGCACCATTATGGATACAAACAAGGTTAATGAGTGCTGGTATTCGTCCAATCAATAATGTAATTGATATGACAAACTTCGTTTTGCTTGAATATGGTCAGCCATTACATGCTTTTGACTATGATCGCTTTGGTTCTAAACAAGTCGTTGTTCGAAAAGCAGCAGATAACGAAGTCATTCAGACATTAGATGAACAAGAAAGAAAATTATCATCCGAGCATCTTGTGATCACAAACGGATCAACAGCTCAAGCGGTTGCAGGGGTTATGGGTGGCTTTGATTCAGAAGTACGTGATGAGACAACAACGATCTTACTTGAATCCGCATATTTCCACGGACAAACGGTTCGAACAGCATCAAGAGATCTTGGACTGCGTAGTGAGGCGAGTACACGATTTGAAAAAGGATTAGATCCACAGCGTGCGAAACCAGCAGCAGAAAGAGCAGCTCAGTTAATCAGTCTTTATGCAGGCGGCGAAGTGCTAAGCGGCACAGTCGAGGAAAATCATATCGAAAATAAAACGAATACCATCAATGTGTCCATTGAGCGGGTTAATAAAGTGCTTGGTATGAACATTGCGAAGGAAGAGATGATTCACATCTTCGATAAGCTCGGCTTTACAGTTGGAGAAGCGAAAGATGTACTAGTCGTAACAGTTCCTTCACGAAGACTTGATATGAGCATCGAAGAAGATTTAATTGAGGAAATCGCTCGTTTATACGGCTATGATAACATACCATCAACACTTCCTATGACTTCAGGAACGGTTGGCGGATTAACACCATTTCAAGTGAAGCGTAGAAAGGTGAGACGTTTTTTAGAGGGGGCTGGACTTTCTCAAGCCATTACGTACTCCTTAACAAATCAACAAAAAGCGACGGCGTTGGCATTAAATCCTGCATTTAAAACAAAGCTATCACTTCCAATGAGTGAAGAACGCAGTGTGCTAAGACAAAGTCTTCTTCCGAACTTACTTGATTCAGTCGCATATAACCTTGCAAGACAAGCAGATTCATTTGGCTTTTATGAGACTGGTTCAGTCTTTTTAGCAGAAGCTGACGGTGCGAAGCCAGTAGAAAAAGAACATGTTGCAGGTGCCATAACAGGCTTATGGCATAAAAATCTTTGGCAAGGTGAGAAAAAGCCAGTTGATTTTTATGTCGCAAAAGGGATTGCCGAAGGCCTTTTCGAAAAGCTGGGCGTTTCAAAACAGATCACCTATGTGCAGACACAGCGTGAAGGACTACATCCGGGACGGACAGCAGAAGTTCATTTAAATGGGAAAGTCATTGGTTTTGTAGCCGGGCTTCATCCAGTTGTAGAAAAAGAACTTGATCTGAAAGAAACGTATGTATTTGAATTCGATTTATCGGATGTGCTGACATCAGAAAGTACAGATTTGAAGTACACGTCCATTCCTAGATTCCCATCTGTCACAAGAGATATCGCGCTAGTGGTAGACAAGCATGTGTCAAGCGGTCAATTGGAACAAGTGATTTATGAAGCAGGCGGCAGCTTACTTATTGAAGTCTCTGTCTTTGACGTTTATGAAGGTGAGCATATGGAAGAAGGGAAGAAGTCAGTCGCTTTCTCTCTTCAATATTTAAACCCAGAGCAAACTTTAACAGAAGAAGAAGTAACGGCTGTTCATACAAAGGTTCTCAAAGCATTAGAAGACACCTATCAAGCCGTATTGCGTGGATAAATTAAAAGGAGCTCGGCAGCAAATGCTGTCAGCTCCTTTTTTATTTCTTAGCGTACAAGTTTTTTGGCTTTTTGTGTATTGGCAAAGTGAAGTTTGGTGAATTGATTTAAAGCTTCCTCGCCCTTTCGTTTAATTAATTTGGCAGCAGCCTGATCCACATGTGAACCTGCTCCTTTCGGAATGTCAAAACCGGCAGCGTTTGATAATTGATCCATCTCGATTAAAAATGCATACCTTGCAATGATAGAAGCAGCGGCAACTGAAAGGTGAATTCCTTCTGCTTTTGTACTGAAGTAAGTCCGTTCTCGAATCACTTTTTTTCCAGCAAGATGTCTAAAATAAATACCAGGCTCTGCAAATTGATCAATTAAAATGGCTTCTGGCTTTTTGCCATCCATTTTATTAAGGACAGAGGTGATGACCTGATTATGAAGCAAAGCCTTCATCTTCCCTTGACTCATCCCTTTTGCCTGCATTTCATTATATTTTTCGTTTCGGAGGACGAGTAAGCTATATGGAATGGTCTGAATCAAATCTTTTGCGATGTTTACAATTTGGGGATCTTTTAATCCTTTGGAATCTTTTACGCCAAGCTCTTTCATAAGGGCGAGGTGGCTAGAATCAACATAGGCAGCACATACAGTCATCGGTCCGAAATAATCGCCAGTTCCTACCTCATCTGAGCCAATGACAGACATTGAGGCAATATTCTGGGGAGGCGAATATTGATTAGTCGCCTGCGCTTTAGCTGTTTTTACTGTCGGTTCTTGTTGCCTGATTCCAAATTGACGACATTCAGCTTCAGCCTGCTTTCCTTGAAATAGAATCTTTCCTGAACGATAAGCAGTAATGGTACAGCCGGGAACTTTGGCTTGAAATAAGGCGCCTTGTGGTACAGTATCAGTCAATTGTTTTGAATAGAAATGTTTGATTTTACTCACGTCTTCAGGTGTTGCATTAATGACAGCTTGAGGCACAATGGATAACTCCTTTTTACTTGAATTCATTGATTTCTAAAGTGTACCATAACAGGCAAGGGGTCGTCTTTCCATTCAATGTCTAAACATGTTATGATAGAGTCTAGGATTCTCGTTGAATGGAGGAGAAACGTTGTCTGACGGCGGTAAAACGAAAACAACAGTTGAGATTTACGGACAGCCATACACAATGATTGGTCAAGAGTCAAAAGTGCATATGAGGCATGTTGCTTCAATTGTTGATGATAAGATGAGAGAAATAAATGAAAAAAACCCACACCTTGATATAAACAAATTAGCTGTGCTGACAGCAGTCAATGTCGTCCACGACTACTTGAAAATGATAGAGAAATACGAAAAATTGGAGCTTCAGCTTAAAGAAAAGGATTGAGATAGCCATGATCGATATCATCATTTTGTTTTTGCTCCTTATGGGAACACTTGTCGGTCTAAAGCGCGGGTTTATCATTCAGTTTATTAAATTAGTAAGCTTTATCGTTTCCATCTTAGTTGCATCCCTGTTCTATAAGGCATTGGCACCACAACTCACATGGATTCCATCACCGGATTTTAGTGGGGGGCAAGCGCCACTTGCTTTCATTAGCGGGAATTTGGAAACAGCTTATTATCATACCATTGCGTTTATCATTCTGTTTATTTTGACGAAAATCCTGCTTGTGATCATTGGTGGATTACTCACTACTATCGCAAGCATTCCGGTCATCAAGCAAATGAACAAATTGCTTGGCGGTGTTTTAGGATTTCTTGAAACTTATTTATTTGTATTCATTCTTCTGTTTGTTGCAGCATTACTTCCAGTTGATACGCTACAAATACTAATGAGTAAATCAATATTGGCAGATGTGATCGTCAACCACACCCCTTACTTGTCTAGTCTTGTAAATGAACTATGGACGACATATGGAGCATAAAAACTTCTCCTTCATTGGAGGAGTTTTTTCTCATTCCACGACAGGAAGTTGTAGGATAGCGGAAAAGTTTGTATCATTTAAAAGGAAGATGTGAAACCGGCTGGAGGATGAAATCATGAATAAAAAAGATATTATTAAACTTCTGGAAACAATTGCGGTGTATATGGAGTTGAAAGGAGATAATCCTTTCAAAATATCGGCTTTTCGTAAAGCTGCTGCGGCAATTGAACAGGACGAACGTAGTCTTTCTCAAATAGATGATCTAATGAAGTTGCCAGGAATTGGCAAGGGAACGTTTGCTGTGATCACAGAATATATCGAGCAAGGACATTCACAAACACTAGAACAATTAAAAAAAGATGTACCGGAAGGACTTGTACCGCTTCTAAAGCTTCAAGGTTTGGGCGGGAAAAAAATCGCAAAACTTTACCAAGAGCTAGGTGTTCATGATGAAGACTCATTAAAGGCTGCCTGCGAAGAGAACAAAGTTCAAACCCTTGCTGGCTTCGGTAAAAAAACCGAGGAGAAAATTTTAGCGGCACTTGAGGAAGCGGGCAAACAGCCAGAGCGATTACCAATTGGCTTTGCGCTTGATGTTGCAGAACGAATTGATCAAGCCCTTGATGAAATAGAAGTCATTAAGCGTTACTCAAGAGCAGGAAGCTTGCGAAGAGCGCGTGAGACTGTGAAGGATTTGGATTATATTATTGCGACCGATCATCCAGCAGAAGTAAGGGAACAGCTCGTTGCACTTGATCATGTCAAAGAGATCATTGCAAGTGGTGATACAAAGGTATCTGTGCTCCTTGCCCTTGAATTTGAAATCAGTGTTGATTTCAGGCTGGTCACACAGGAGCAGTTTGCCACAACATTACATCATTTTACAGGATCTAAGGATCACAACATTAAAATGAGACAGCTTGCAAAAGAACGTGGTGAGCGAATTAGCGAATATGGCGTAGAAAACATTGAAACAGGGGAAGTTCAAACGTTTGAGAATGAACAGACTTTTTATGCTCATTTTGACCTTCCACTCATCCCGCCAGAAATTCGTGAAACCGGCGCTGAAATTGATACGTATAAAGAAAGTATGCGCTTTGTGCAACTGAGTGATATCAAAGGGGACCTTCATATGCACTCTACGTGGAGTGATGGTGCATTCTCAATTCGAGAGATGGCAGAAGCCTGTATCGCAAAGGGCTATGAATACATGGCAATAACCGATCACTCACAATATCTTAAGGTTGCCAACGGTTTGACAAAGGAACGCTTACGTCTACAAGCGAAAGAAATTGACATGCTCAATCAGGAATTTGAACATTTTCATATTTTGAAAGGTGTAGAAATGGATATTTTACCTGACGGGACGCTTGATTACGATGATGAATTCTTGGCAGAGATGGATTTTGTGATTGCATCCATTCATTCTAGCTTCTCTCAACCAGAGGAAGTCATCATGGAGCGACTTGAGAATGCACTGCACAATCAGCACGTTGATTTGATTGCACATCCGACGGGACGCCTGATTGGCAGACGTGAAGGCTACGCACTGAATATTGATCAATTAATTGAGCTTGCCAAAAAAACGGGGACTGCACTTGAATTAAATAGTAACCCAGCAAGGCTTGATTTAAAGGCGGAACATTTAATCAAAGCGAATGAAGCAGGCGTGAAAATCATCATTAACACAGATGCACACAACATCGCCATGCTAGATCATATGGAAATTGGTGTTACCGCAGCAAGAAAAGGGTGGACATCAACATCAAATGTCCTTAATACGTATTCACTCGATGAGCTGAAAGAGTTTTTAAAGCGCGACAGATAGTCGTTAGGAGGCTGTACAATGCTGCAACAAAAGGCTTTAGCATCACTTGAATTTCAAAAAGTAAAAGAAAAAGTGATGGCACATACTGCGTCCGCTCTTGGGAAAGAGAAGGCACGAGAACTAGTGCCCATCACATCTATAGAAAAAATTCAGCACCTTCTTGAAGAGGTAGATGAAGCACAAGATGTTATCCGTCTGAAAGGTTCAGCACCCTTTGGCGGTTTGACAGATATTAGACGCGGGCTGAAGCGGGCTGAGATCGGAAGTACATTAAGTCCGGCCGAGCTTATGGAAATCGCAGGTCTATTATATGCAGTGAAAAATATGAAGCATTTTCTTCAATCAATGTTTGAAGACGGTGTTGACATACCACTTCTTTATACATATGCAGAATCTTTAATATCTCTGCCTGAATTAAAAAAGGATATTGATTCTTGCATAGATGATAGTGGAGAGGTGTTAGATCATGCGACTGACACGCTTCGTACCTTACGAACACAATTGCGTTCACTAGAATCACGAGTGCGTGATAAATTAGAATCAATGATTCGTTCTCAATCTGCTTCAAAAATGCTCTCAGATACAATTGTAACGATTCGGAATGATCGCTTTGTCATACCGGTCAAACAAGAGTACCGTTCAAACTATGGCGGAATTGTACATGATCAGTCGTCTTCGGGAGCGACTCTTTTTATCGAACCACAAGTCGTCGTCGACCTAAACAATACTCTGCAACAGACGAGGTTAAAAGAGAAGCAAGAGGTTGAGCGAATTCTTCAAATGTTGACAGAAAAAGTAGCTGTTCATATTGAAGAACTGCTACATAATGTCAAAGAACTTCAGACACTTGATTTTATTTTTGCAAAAGCTAAGTACGCAAAAGCAGAAAAAGCGACAAAACCTTTAGTGAATGGCCAAGGTGAAATTTACTTAAAAAAGGCAAGGCATCCGCTTCTGTCCAAAGATCAAGTCGTCGCGAACGATATTGAATTAGGGAAAGAATTCTCTACCATTGTGATTACAGGCCCGAATACGGGAGGGAAAACGGTCACGCTAAAAACGTTAGGACTTTTAACATTAATGGCGCAATCTGGCCTGCATATTCCCGTAGAAGAAGGATCAGAAATCGCTGTGTTTGACCAAGTATTTGCTGATATTGGTGATGAACAATCAATAGAACAAAGCTTAAGTACATTCTCATCTCATATGGTAAACATCGTGGATATATTGAAGAATCTATCGCCTAATTCCCTTGTTTTGTTTGATGAGCTAGGAGCAGGGACAGACCCTGCAGAAGGCGCGGCGCTTGCCATGAGCATTTTGGATGAGGTGCATCAAACAAATGCGCGTGTCATTGCCACAACGCACTATCCAGAACTGAAAGCTTACGGATATAATAGGGATGGCGTCACGAATGCGAGTGTGGAGTTTGATATTGAAACCTTATCACCCACATATCGACTTCTTATTGGTGTTCCTGGACGAAGCAATGCCTTTGAAATTTCTAAACGCCTTGGCTTGCCAGGTCATCTCATAGATCGAGCCAAATCTGAAATGCATGCAGAGCATAATGAAGTAGACACAATGATTGCTTCATTAGAAGATAGCAAAAAGCGTGCTGATCAAGAGCTAAAACAAACAGAGGACTTTAGAAAAGAAGCTGAAAAACTACACATGGAACTCCAAAATCAAATCATTGATTGGAACAATCAAAAGGACAAGCTTCTCGAAAAAGCAGAGCAAGAAGCAAAAGAAAAAGTCGATCAAGCGACGAAAGAAGCCGAAGACATCATTCATGAGTTAAGAACGTTAAAAAGTGAACATCGTTCTTTTAAAGAGCATGAACTCATTGATGCGCGAAAACGTCTTGAAGAAGCTGTACCAGAATTTCAGCGAAAGAAAAAAGCGGAAACTCCTAAAACAGACGTACGTACCTTGAAGCCAGGTGATGAAGTAAAGGTTGTCACCTTTGGACAAAAAGGAACATTGCTTAAAAAAACAGGTAACAAAGAATGGGGTGTCCAAATGGGCATCCTGAAGATGAAAGTAAAAGAAAAAGATATGGAATTTATCAAATCGGCACCTGAATTTAAACAGGAAAAAGCCATTACCGCTGTGAAAGGGAAAGATTATCATGTATCTCTTGAACTTGATTTAAGAGGCGAACGGTATGAAAATGCCTTAAGCAGGGTCGAAAAATATCTAGATGATGCTGTTTTGGCGGGATATCCACGCGTTTCTATTATTCATGGAAAAGGAACAGGTGCCCTGCGTAAAGGTGTACAAGAATTACTAAAGCATCATCGTAGTGTGAAAAATGCAAGGTTTGGGGAACAGGGCGAAGGAGGATCAGGTGTCACTATCGTCGAATTAAAATAAAAGGAGAAAACGAATGAAAGCCTTTTGGGAAAATGAACTGGTCGAGATTGCCGCCTATTACAGCGTAGCAGTCCTTTGTCTTGTCTTATTTTTAACCGTTTTTGAATTGGTGACCTCTTATAAAAATTGGGAGGAAATTCAACGTGGGAATTTAGCCGTTGCGATGGCAACAGGCGGGAAAATTTTTGGGATTGCCAATGTGTTCCAACATTCCATTGCACAGCACAATTCTCTTTTGCAAATGGTCGGATGGGGCGTATATGGCTTTATCATGCTGCTCGTCAGCTACTTCATTTTCGAATTCCTGACACCACGATTTAAAGTAGATAAAGAGATTGAGAATGATAACAGAGCCGTCGGGTTTATTTCACTCATTATTTCAATCGGGCTATCATATGTCGTAGCTGCCGGCATTTAAGGAGACGAAATGGAAAAACTAGCAAAAGTATTAATTGTTGTTGCCTGCGCTTTTGCGGTCATTGGTGCAATTTACATGTTCATGTAGGAAAGGATAGAGGCTAAACATCCTCTCAAAACTGTCAGGGCATCACCTTGACAGTTTTTATCTACATAAAAGGTGGTTGTGTCTATGCCAAATGTGAAACAAGCTCATCAGCTCATTGAACGAATTCTAGAATGCCTGAAAAAGACGCCGCTTGATGAAGACGTATATCGCCGTTACATGAAGCGCCCTTTTCAAAAGGCTGGGCTCTTAGAAGACTTGAGCCCTTATGTCAAAATAGATGCCCGTGGTTACATACTCCTTCAGTATGAACGGGGCATTGAGGTATTACGTAAACGGACAAATGATGCAGAAGAAGTGATCTATTGGATATTAGAAGATACCATTTTTATCACAGTGTATCTAGGAATGATGAAATGTTATGGAGTTGACCAAGTCCATACGCATTTTCCAAATGATCCAAGAATTCACAAAGAAATCGTTGAAGCCGTAAATGATGCCTTTCGAGCAATTGGTGGTCAATATGAGAAGTGGCATAAAGAGGGTAGAAGAACGATGATTGAAACTTCTAAAAGTAGGACATCGGACCCGAAGTGAACATACTGTTAAGCTCCTTAAACCTGCAATTAAACCAAGCAATTTCAGAAAAAAACAAAACAGTCCTGTATAAAAGTTTGCTATAATAAAATAGTACGAAAGTTCAGGAAGGAGGGTTTTTATGCAGTCAGATAAACGATGGTTTCTGCATTACCCAAAACAAATTCCCCACGAACTGACAATTCCAAATGAAACGTTACAATCTTATTTAAACCACTCCGCAGAGACGATTCCTGACCACACTGCAATTCATTTCATTGGTAAGAAGGTCACTTTTCGTCAGTTATACGAAGACTCATTGAAGCTTGCAAACTATTTGATGGGTATTGGTTTGCAAAAAGGTGACAGAGTGGCAATCATGCTTCCGAATTGTCCACAATCGGTCATTTCGTATTACGCTGTTCTGATGGCAGGTGGTATTGTCGTGCAAACGAATCCGCTTTATACGGAGAGAGAACTTGAATTTCAACTTGAAGATAGCGGTTCAAAGGTGCTCATTACCCTCGATCTCCTGTATCCAAAGGCCTATAAAATGAAAGCGCTGACAAATATGAAGCACCTCATCATCACAAAACTTCAAGATTATTTACCATTCCCGAAAAATTTCCTTTTTCCGCTTGTTCAAAAAAGGAAAAACAAACTGTTGATTGATGTGGAAAAAAGTGAAACCATTCATTCTTTTACACATGTGTTGAAAGAGACAGAGGCAAAGACGCTACCTCATATTCCATTTGATCCAAAGGAAGATGTAGCCGTTCTGCAATACACTGGGGGAACGACGGGCCTTCCTAAAGGTGTGATGCTCACTCACCGAAATATTTTAGCCAATACTGAAATGTGTGCAGCATGGATGTATAAAACAGAACGAGGCAAGGAACGGATTTTAGGTGTCATCCCGTTTTTTCATGTGTACGGAATGACAACAGTTTTAAACCTCGCTGTGAAAGAGGGGCATCAGATGATTTTACTGCCTCGCTTTGACCTAGCAGATACATTAAAAACAATTGAAAAACAAAAACCAACCCTGTTCCCAGGAGCACCGACAATGTACATTGCATTGCTGAATCATCCCGACCTTGAAAAATATGATCTATCCTCCATTACAAGTTGTCTCAGCGGATCAGCGGCACTTCCGGTAGAAGTGAAACAATCCTTTGAGAAAATCACAGGTGGTCGTCTTGTGGAGGGCTATGGACTATCGGAAACATCACCAGTGACACATGCTAACTTCCTCTGGGGAGTAAATAAGGCAGGAAGCATCGGCTGTCCATGGCCAAATACAGATGCGGGTATTTTCTGTGAGGAAACAGGTGGGTTTAAAGCACCTTATGAGCATGGAGAAATCATTATCAAAGGGCCACAAGTCATGAAGGGCTATTGGAATCAGCCGGAGGAAACGGCTGCTGTATTAAAAGATGGGTGGCTTTTTACAGGTGATATTGGATATATGGATGATGATGGCTTTTTCTACATTGCTGATCGTAAAAAGGATGTCATTATCGCAGGGGGCTACAACATTTATCCGCGTGAGGTAGAAGAAGCGTTGTATGAACATGAGCTCGTACAAGAAGTAGTTGTTGCAGGTATCCCTGACCCATACAGAGGAGAAACCGTAAAGGCCTTTGTTGTACCAAAAAAGGATGCCTTTGTGACAGAAGAAGAGCTAGATCGTTTTGTCAGGACGCGAATTTCGTCGATTAAAGTACCTCGTGTATATGAATTCAAGGAGTCACTGCCAAAAACGGCTGTTGGGAAAATTTTGCGTAGGGTTTTAATTGAAGAAGAAAAGAAAAAATGGCAACAAAATTCCGAAGTCCCATTAGATCATGTGGACAAATAATCAAGATCATCCGGTCAAAAAAGGCCGGATGATTTGAATGCATCTCTCATGTAAGCTATGATTAAGAAGTGCAAGAGAATCAGAACGTGACTTGACAAATCACTCGTTTCTTTTTAACATAAACTTATGAATGAATGCTCATTCAATTCAGAAAGGAACGAAGCCCATTGAAGCAAAAAAGACCAAAGTATATGCAAATTATTGATGCAGCAGTCGTTGTTATAGCAGAAAATGGCTACCATCAGTCACAGGTTTCGAAAATTGCCAAGCAAGCGGGGGTGGCAGACGGAACGATCTACCTTTATTTCAAAAACAAAGAGGATATCCTCATTTCGTTATTTAAAGAAAAAATGGGACAATTCATTGAGCGGATGGAAGAGGAAATTAAACAAAAGCCGTCTGCCACAGAGAAGTTGCTATTGCTCATTCAGGAGCATTTTCGGCTTTTAGCCAATGATCATCATTTGGCACTAGTGACACAGCTTGAATTAAGGCAATCAAATCTTGAACTGAGACAAAAAATCAACGAGGTACTGAAAGGGTATTTAAATATGCTCGATTACATTTTAACTGAAGGAAAAAAGACAAGGGAATTCAAACAAAACCTAGATGTACGTCTCGCAAGACAAATGGTGTTTGGAACCATTGATGAAACAGCAACTACTTGGGTTATGAACGATCAAAAGTATGACCTACCAGCCCTTGCAGAAAATGTACATGATCTACTTTTAAATGGGATACATCAATCTTAAGTCAATTTGAAAAAGGATGATTGAAATGGAAAAGATACTAACACTTCAAACAGAAGGACAAACGGCGATCATCACGATTCAAAATCCGCCAGCAAACGCATTATCTTCTCAGCTTCTCACAGAGCTGGATGAAGCATTTGATCAAATGGAACAGAACCCTCAGATCAAAGCTGTCATCATACACGGAGAAGGAAGATTTTTCTCAGCAGGTGCAGACATTAAAGAATTTACAACACTACAGGAGGAATCTGATTATGCTAGCCTTGCCGACCGAGGGCAGCAAGTGTTTGAACGGATTGAACAGTCTCTAAAACCAGTGATCGCTTCGATTCACGGTGCAGCATTAGGCGGTGGATTAGAGCTTGCTATGTCTTGCCACATTCGTATTGCCACAAAGGATGCGAAGTTAGGCTTGCCAGAATTGAACCTTGGAATCATTCCAGGATTTGGAGGAACGCAGCGTTTACCACGCTATGTTGGAACAGCGAAAGCACTTGAAATGATCGGAACAGCAGAGCCAATTACTGGTGAAGAAGCAGCGGCATTTGGACTTGTTTCTAACTTGGTAGAAACAGAGGTAGAAGCGCTCGAGACAGCCAAAACAATGGCAAACAAATTTGCTGAAAAGAGTCCCAAAACACTTGAATATGTCATTGAGTTATTGAATGCAAGTAAAGTGTATTCGTATGATGGCGGAATGAAACTGGAAGCCAAGAAATTTGGTGAGGTGTTCCAATCGGGCGATGCGAAAGAAGGCATCCAAGCATTTATTGAAAAACGCAAGCCGCATTTTAAAGGGGAATAATAGAAAGCACGACACAAGGGGGATAAACAGATGAATATATTTGTTTTGATGAAGCGGACTTTCGATACAGAAGAAAAGATTGCTATCCAGTCAGGTGCAATTCAAGAAGATGGTGCAGAATTCATTATTAATCCTTACGACGAATATGCCATAGAAGAAGCCATTCAGCTCCGCGATGAACATTCCGGTGAAGTGACAGTTGTTACAGTTGGTGGTGAAGATGCAGAAAAACAGCTAAGAACAGCTTTGGCGATGGGTTGTGACAAAGCGGTATTATTAAACGTAGAGGATGACCTTGAAGAGTGGGATCAATTCACGGCATCCACCATCTTATATCACTATTTGAAGGATCAGGATGTGTCACTGATCTTAGCAGGAAATGTGGCCATTGATGGAGGCTCTGGACAGGTAGCACCACGATTAGCGGAGCTACTAGACTTCCCTTATGTTACGACCATTACGAACATAAAAATCGACGGAGAGACAGTTTTCATTGAACGTGATGCTGAAGGAGATATTGAAGTCATCTCAACTCAGCTCCCACTCGTTGTAACTGCCCAGCAAGGACTAAACGAACCGCGCTATCCTTCTTTGCCAGGTATTATGAAAGCGAAGAAGAAGCCTCTTGAGGAAATAGAGCTTGATGATTTAGCGCTTGATGAAGACGATGTTCCGTATAAAATCAAAACGATCGAACGCTTTTTACCTGAGAAAAAGGAAGGTGGAAAAGTGCTAGAGGGAGAACTTCAAGATCAAGTCAGGGAGCTAACGGATTTATTGAGAAATGAAGCCAAAGTCATCTAAATAAAAGCTTAAGAGATCACGAGAACAAGGGGGAGCACATAAGATGAGTAAAAAAGTTGTCGTACTTGGAGAAAGTCGTGATGGGAAATTAAGAAATGTGACATTTGAAGCGATTGCTGCAGCGAAGACAGTTGCAGAAGGTGGCGAAGTCACTGGTGTATTAATTGGGGATGATGTCAAAGATCAAGCGGCAGAACTTCTTTATTATGGGGCAGATCATGTCATGGTTGTTGAACACCCTCACCTTGCGTATTATACGTCAGACGGGTTTTCACAAGCACTTCAAGCCATTTTGGACCAAACCAATCCTGATGCTATATTATTCGGTCATACTTCGCTTGGAAAGGATTTATCACCGAAAATAGCGGCACGTCTCCAAACGGGATTGATTTCTGATGCAATTGATGTAAGCGTTACCGGAAATCATTTAATATTCACTAGACCGATCTATTCTGGGAAAGCCTTTGAAAAAGTGATGTCTACAGATCGTCAGTTATTGGCAACCATACGTCCTAACAACATAGCTCCTTTAGAAAGAGATGAAGGGAGAACTGGAAATGTGACACCTCTTACCGTCGATATTCAAAACCTTCGAACGACCGTAAAAGAAGTCATTAAGAAAACATCGGAAGGCGTGGATTTATCAGAAGCGAAGGTGATCGTCGCTGGTGGCCGCGGAGTGAAAAGTAAGGAAGGCTTTGAACCGCTCAAGGAGCTTGCAGAAACATTAGGAGCGGCTGTTGGTGCCTCACGTGGAGCATGTGACGCTGATTATTGTGATTATGCACTGCAAATCGGCCAAACTGGAAAAGTCGTAACGCCTGATTTATATATCGCATGTGGGATTTCTGGTGCGATTCAGCATTTGGCAGGAATGTCGAACAGTAAAATCATTGTGGCAATTAATAAAGACCCAGAAGCTGATATTTTCAAAATAGCTGATTATGGAATTGTTGGAGATCTGTTTGAAGTCGTGCCACTTTTGAATGAAGAGTTAAAAAAGATGAATATCCACTCGTAATTCTCATACACTCAGAATGCCTATGCATTCTGGGCTTTTTTGTATGTCTTCAATTAAAAAGGAGAGGTTGTCAGATGAACGGTATAGTGAAAATGAATGAAGTGATTGGACGAATTTCTAAACATATTTATGGGCACTTTCAGGAGCATTTAGGGCGAGGGATTTACGATGGGATCTGGGTAGGAGAGGATTCATCTATTCCAAACATAGATGGGATTCGAACGGACGTTTTACAAGCACTTAAGAGTCTACATATCCCAGTACTTAGATGGCCAGGTGGTTGTTTTGCTGATGAGTATCACTGGGCAAATGGGGTAGGGACTAAAAGCGAACGAAAGCCGATGGTGAATACTCACTGGGGAGGTAAAGTGGAATCAAATGAGTTCGGTACACATGAATTTATGAGATTGTGTGAGCTGCTTGAATGTGAGCCTTATATTTGTGGAAACGTAGGCAGCGGGTCTGTTCAAGAATTAGCTGAGTGGGTTGAATACATCACATTTCCTAAAGGGACACCGATGTCAGATTGGCGCATCCAAAATGGAAAACATGAGCCATGGCGGTTGAAATATTTTGGAGTTGGTAATGAAAGTTGGGGCTGTGGGGGGAATATGACACCTGAATATTATGCAGACTTGTATAAGCAATATCAAACCTATGTCAGACAATTCGCCGGAAACAATATTTATAAAATAGCTTGTGGTGCCAACTCGAATGACGTGAATTGGACAAAGGTATTAATGGAACGTGCTGCCGGATTTATGGATGGACTCAGTCTACACTATTATACAATTCCAGGTACTTGGGAGAAAAAAGGTTCGGCAATTCAATTCGATGAAACTGAATGGTTCGAGACAATGAAAAAAACATATGGAATGGAACATATCATTGTTTCACATGAGAAGATAATGGATCAGTATGATCCGAAAAAGAGAATTGGGATGATCATCGATGAATGGGGTACATGGTATGACCCTGAGCCTGATACAAATCAAGGGGTTTTATATCAACAAAACACAATGAGAGACGCACTTGTATGTGCACTCCACTTTCACATATTTCATCGTCACTGTCAGCGAATTCATATGGCGAACATTGCCCAAACCATTAATGTTCTACAAGCAATGGTGTTAACGAAGGATGAAAAGGCCATTTTAACACCTAGCTACCATGTATTTGATATGTTCCAAGTACATCAAGAAGAAGAAGCGCTTGAGGTTGATTTTGTTTCCACATCCTATGAACGTAATGGCGAAAAAATCCCGCAAGTTAGCGTCTCTGCATCACGTTCATCTAACGAGGTGCACATTAGCTTTTGTCATCTGCACCCTCATGAGAGAGCTTCACTGTCATTGAAAATAGATGGGATATACCAGGAAGCCAAATCATTTGGAAAAGTCCTGACAGCAGATCGAATGAATGCACACAACACATTTGACGCCCCGCATACGGTTGTACCGTCCGACTTTCATCAATTCTCTGTAAAACAAGACGAAATAACCATTGACCTTCCGCCAATGTCAGTTGTTATGTTGACACTCCACATTTCATAGCACATCGACACGTTTGATTGAGAAAATGTTAGGGCATCATATGGTTAAACAGTTGAAAGGGAGTTATTCAAAATGCTTAGAACCATCCTCATGATCATTGGTGCAATCGTCGTTATTGGGGCGATCATCAGGTTCATCTTTTAAAGACAATGAGATAAAAAATGAATTTCAAGCATTTCATTCGCAAGTCGCATTAGTAGGTGCTATACTAAAAAGCATAATTTACATTGGAGGAATGAATAATGGCAATCGTAAAAGCTACTGACGCAACATTTTCACAAGAAACAGCAGAAGGTGTAGTTATTGCAGACTTCTGGGCACCATGGTGCGGACCTTGTAAAATGATTGCTCCTGTTCTTGAAGAGCTTGATCAAGAGATGGGAGATCAATTGAAAATCGTAAAAATCGATGTAGATGACAACCAAGAAACAGCTGGTAAATACGGCGTGATGAGCATCCCAACTTTACTTGTCTTAAAAGATGGAGAAGTAGTTGAAACATCTGTCGGCTTCAAGCCAAAAGAAGCACTTGCTGAACTTGTAAACAAACACCTATAAAACGTCCAGTGCTGGTAAAATCGAATCATTGATTTTATCGGCATTTTTTGTTTCATTACCTTTACTGATTTGCTGGCGGTTCTCTTTTGAGAGAACCGCTTTTTCAGAATGGAATAAAACAAACGTTCGTGATACACTAGAAGGAGTGAAAGAGGAAAACAAGGACGGATGAGAACATGAATAAGCTAATCAAAGAAAAGCTCTCGGTTTTGCCTGATCAACCAGGTTGTTACTTGATGAAGGATAGGCAAAACACCGTAATCTATGTCGGTAAAGCCAAAATCTTAAAGAATCGAGTACGATCCTACTTTACAGGCTCGCATGATGCAAAAACACAGCGGCTCGTTGGTGAAATCGAGGATTTTGAATATATTGTGACCTCTTCTAATATTGAAGCACTCATTTTAGAGCTGAATTTAATTAAAAAATATGATCCGAAATATAATGTCATGCTGAAGGATGACAAGACGTACCCGTTCATTAAAATTACGAACGAACGACATCCAAAGCTGATCGTGACCCGGAAAGTAAAAAAAGACAAAGGTCGTTATTTTGGACCTTACCCGAACGTGCAGGCAGCAAGAGAAACAAAAAAATTGCTCGATCGCTTATATCCGCTAAGAAAATGTGCGAAGCTGCCAGACCGAGTATGTCTTTATTATCATCTCGGGCAATGCCTTGCGCCATGTGTATATGATATTTCTGACGAAACGAACAAGCAGCTAGTTGATGAGATTAGCCGTTTCTTAAATGGCGGACATCAGCAGATTAAAAAAGAATTAACAGAGAAAATGCAAGAGGCCGCAGAACATCTTGCATTTGAGCGTGCTAAAGAATTCAGAGATCAAATTATGCATATTGAATCAACGATGGAAAAACAAAAAATGACGATGAGCGACCTATTAGACAGAGATGTCTTTGCCTATGCCTACGATAAGGGTTGGATGTGTGTACAAGTCTTTTTTATTAGACAGGGCAAGCTCATTGAGCGAGAGGTCAGTTTATTCCCTATGTATCAAGATCCAGAGGATGAGTTTTTGACGTTTATGGGACAGTTTTATTCAAAAAACAATCATTTCCTCCCAAAAGAAATCCTTGTACCGGACAGTGTGGATCAAGAGCTCATCGAACAATTGCTTGAAACGACGGTACATCAACCGAAAAAAGGCAAGAAAAAGGATTTACTTTTGCTTGCTCATAAAAATGCAAAAATCGCTTTGAAAGAAAAATTTTCATTAATCGAAAGAGATGAAGAGCGGACAATTGGAGCAGTAGAGCGGCTTGGTGAAGCACTGAATATTTATACACCTTACAGAATTGAAGCGTTTGATAACTCAAACATTCAAGGGACAAATCCTGTCTCTGCTATGGTTGTGTTTCAAGATGGCAAACCATATAAGAAAGAGTACAGAAAGTATAAAATTAAAACAGTTGCAGGGCCAGATGACTACGCATCAATGCGAGAGGTTGTACGAAGACGCTATTCGCGGGTGCTCAAAGAACAGCTTCCACTACCTGATTTAATTATTATTGATGGAGGAAAAGGACAAATTAATGCAGCCATTGACGTCCTTGAAAATGAGCTGAACCTATCTGTTCCTGTAGCAGGACTCGTAAAGGATGAAAAGCATCGTACATCTAATTTGATGATGGGTGATCCACTTGAGCCCATTATGTTAGAACGGAATAGCCAAGCCTTTTATTTACTTCAGCGTATACAAGACGAGGTGCACCGTTTTGCAATCAGCTTCCATAGACAGCTTCGAGGGAAAAATGCATTTCAGTCTATTTTAGATGAAGTGCCAGGAATCGGTGAACAGCGAAAAAAGCAGCTTTTGAAAAACTTTGGCTCAGTCAAAAAAATGAAGGAAGCCTCCGCTCAAGACTTTCAACAGATTGGTATTCCACGACAAACTGCGGAACTTTTAGTAGAGGCTTTGAAAAAATAGATTGTGCTTTTCCAAAAAGTTTGTTAAGATGTGACTAATTTCATAAATGTACGTGTTGTATGTTGAAGATAGAGGTGCGAACTTCAATAGTAGGCCTTCAGAGATGGATGGAATCAATGAAGATGGCTGAAAGGGGAGCGTCGCCGAAGCAAATAAAATCCACTCATTTTATTTGCTGGCCCTACATTAAATAAATGTAGGGTTGTCAAGAATCTTTTCTTGGAGGGCTATCTCATTGTGGGCATCTATTGATGGTTGTTTTGAAGCAATGGGAGATTTGTTCTCTCATTGCTTTTTTGTATGCAATGAGGAGCGATCTCAGGTGGTTCTTATCTCTTCTCTCGCACGTGATCATTAAAAAAGGGTGATATAAATGGGTCTTATTGTACAAAAATTTGGAGGAACATCCGTTGGTTCGACAGAAAAAATTCGTCACGTAGCTGAACGTGTTATCGCAGAAAGAGAGGCTGGACATGATGTTGTAGTGGTTGTCTCAGCTATGGGGAAATCGACAGATACGCTGGTGGATCTTGCAAAGGAGCTAACAGACGAGCCTAGCAAACGGGAAATGGATATGCTGCTAACAACAGGTGAACAGGTCACCATTTCTTTACTTGCAATGGCACTAGAGGCAAAAGGATATGAAGCCATTTCCTTTACAGGCTGGCAGGCTGGCATCAAAACGGAAAAAGTACATGGCAATGCACGAATCGTTCATATTGATAACACGCCTATTCAAACAGAACTAGACAAAGGGAAGGTTGTTGTCGTTGCAGGCTTCCAAGGGGTTGCAGATGATTTACATATTACAACGCTTGGTCGCGGAGGCTCAGACACAACCGCTGTTGCCATTGCTGCAGCCCTAAAAGCAGATAAATGTGACATTTATACAGATGTACCAGGAGTGTTTACGACAGATCCACGCTACGTGTCTTCTGCTCGAAAGCTTGCAGGTATCTCATATGATGAAATGCTAGAGCTTGCCAATTTAGGTGCAGGTGTTTTGCATCCAAGAGCTGTCGAATTTGCGAAAAACTATCAGGTCCCATTAGAGGTCCGTTCAAGTATTGAAAATGAAGCTGGTACTTTAATCGAGGAGGAATCATCAATGGAGCAAAATCTAGTTGTGAGAGGTATTGCATTTGAAGATCAAATGACACGTGTGACAGTTTGTGGGCTTTCTAGCGGTTTAACGACCTTATCTACAATCTTTACAACACTAGCGAAACAGAATATCAATGTAGATATCATCATTCAATCTGTGACAAGCACAAGTAAAACATCCATTTCCTTCTCTGTGAAAACGGAGGACCTCTCCCGTACAGTCGAGGTATTAGAAGAGTACAAACATGCGCTTAACTACGAGCAAATTGAAACAGAGAACAAGCTGGCAAAAGTGTCTATTGTAGGCTCTGGTATGGTTTCTAATCCAGGTGTCGCAGCAGAAATGTTTGCTGTATTAGCTGAGAAAAACATTCAAGTCAAAATGGTCAGCACCTCTGAAATTAAAGTATCAACAGTTGTTCATGGAGATGACATGGTCAAAGCGGTTGAAGCATTACATGATGCATTTGAGCTGTCGAAGGTAAGTGCGGCAACCCATTCATAAATAAACAAAAAAGAGATGTGAGAATCAAATGCACATCTCTTTTTAACAGTAAATACCGAGAAAGTAAAAATTAACATGAAAATCTACTTCAGCGCATTGGGGTGGGTTTTTTCAGGTAGCAGACCCTTCTGAAGATGATCGAAGACTGTCATCTTTTGATGCAGCTTATTCGACATATGGTATGATTGAGATGATAACAGATCGACCTGCTTTTCTGAGAACAGGCAATTGACAATGAATAGCCTATAGAAAAAGGCGCGACTAATCGAGAGCCTTCGCCTTTTCATTCAGTATTAACTAGGGTCTTTTAAGTCCCATTTAACGGTTAAAATCACTTTTCCAGCACGTTTTTTCACTTGTTCATATGATTCGGCAATGTGTTCGTTGAGTAACTGGATTTGCTCGGCGATAAAGCCAGCCTCCATTTGAAAACAAGGCTCTTTTTGATAGGTAAGGCGATTCGACACGAGCGGGCCTTCGAGCTCAAACTCAATTTCCTGCTTTTTTGAACGGACCATGGTCAATGTGCCCCAGCCTGCATCATGGAAAAATTCGGGGATTTTCTCCCATGAATCAAGAGGAAATTTACGAGCAAGAATCTTTCCCGCAAAATACATCATAGACGAATGATCCTGACCGAGGATATCGGGCAGTAGGACTTCACGTATCAACTCGTAGGCAAAACCATTTACTTCAACTTCTTTTAGCTGTTCTATGTTAGATTCAAATTTATTCATTCTAGGGCTCCCCTCTTTCAACAATTTATTATAGCTTATGTGGGCAGAGGATAACAGAGATTTCCCTATAAGTCTAAGAAATTCTTATTGTAAAAAAACAAATTTTGATTTAAAACTTTAAAATTTCGGAAAATTTTAATTTATGTACGCGGTTTCTTGACGCTTTTTTGTCATAGGAGTAAAATGAAATTGTCAATAAATTTGAATAAAGTGCTTACATTTGAAAGAAGCGGGGGTAAGACAATTTTCAAGCAATTGCACTTTTTTTACTAGGGGGTAAAGTAATGTCGGGGAACAAAGAGTTTTTTTATCGGAGATTGCATTCTTTGCTTGGCGTCATTCCGGTCGGCCTGTTTTTAGTACAGCACTTAGTGGTCAACCAATTTGCTACAAGAGGACCGGAAGCGTTTAACAAAGCTGCACACTTTATGGAGCAACTTCCATTTAGGTATGCGCTTGAGCTACTTATCATTTTTTTACCATTAATCTATCATGCTGTTTATGGGGTGTACATAGCCTTTACGGCACAAAACAACACGTCTCGCTTCAGTTACTTAAGAAACTGGCTATTTAGAGTTCAAAGGGTTACTGGTATCATCACTTTGATTTTCATCAGTTGGCATGTATGGGAAACAAGAATCGCAGCCCAGCTCGGTGCTGAAGTAAACTACGATATGATGGCGAATATTTTGAGCTCTCCATTCATGCTTGGTTTCTACATTGTCGGCGTTTTATCTACCATTTTCCACTTTGCTAATGGTTTGTGGTCATTTGCTGTCAGTTGGGGAATTACCGTTTCACCACGCTCACAGAGAATCTCTACATACGTGACATTAGCTGTATTTATAGCGCTTTCATATGTAGGGCTAAGAGCAATTTTCGCTTTTGTTTAAGAGGAAATAGATTAGTAGAAGAGGGAGAGGGGCTACAATGAGTAATTCAAGCATCATCGTTGTCGGGGGCGGTTTAGCCGGTCTCATGGCAACCATTAAAGCAGCAGAAGCGGGAACAGCTGTTAAACTATTTTCTATCGTACCTGTGAAACGTTCACATTCTGTCTGTGCACAAGGCGGAATTAACGGAGCAGTGAATACAAAAGGTGAAGGGGACTCACCTTATGAGCATTTCGATGATTCTGTTTATGGTGGAGACTTTTTAGCAAATCAGCCGCCAGTCAAGGCAATGTGTGAAGCAGCGCCGTCCATTATCCACTTACTTGACCGTATGGGTGTCATGTTTAATAGAACACCAGAAGGATTATTGGACTTCCGTCGCTTCGGGGGAACACAGCATCATAGAACAGCATTTGCTGGAGCTACAACAGGTCAACAGTTACTTTATGCACTTGATGAACAAGTTCGTCGCTATGAAGTAGCGGGGCTTGTAACAAAGTACGAAGGCTGGGAATTCCTTGGAGCAGTGCTTGATGACGAAGAAGTATGTCGAGGAATTGTTGCACAAAACCTCACAACAATGGAAATTGAATCTTTCCGCTCTGATGCGGTCATCATGGCAACGGGGGGACCTGGAATTGTCTTTGGAAAATCAACCAACTCGATGATTAATACAGGCTCTGCCGCATCAATCGTTTATCAACAAGGCGCATATTACGCAAACGGTGAATTCATTCAAATTCACCCGACAGCGATCCCAGGAGATGATAAGCTTCGTCTGATGAGTGAGTCAGCTCGTGGTGAAGGTGGACGTGTTTGGACGTATAAAGACGGGAAGCCTTGGTACTTCCTTGAAGAAAAATATCCAGCATACGGAAACCTTGTTCCGCGTGATATTGCAACACGTGAGATTTTCGACGTATGTGTTGAACAAAAGCTCGGTATTAACGGTGAGAACATGGTATATCTTGACCTTTCTCACAAAGATCCGAAAGAGCTTGATATTAAGCTAGGCGGTATTATCGAAATCTATGAAAAATTCATGGGTGATGACCCACGTAAGCTTCCGATGAAAATTTTCCCAGCTGTTCACTATTCCATGGGTGGTCTATGGGTAGATTATGATCAGATGACGAATATCAAAGGATTATTCGCAGCTGGAGAATGTGACTACTCTATGCATGGAGGAAACAGACTTGGAGCGAACTCACTGCTTTCTGCAATTTACGGCGGAATGGTAGCAGGACCAAACG
Source organism: Bacillus sp. NPDC077027 (assembly GCF_050269555.1). Classification (NCBI taxonomy): domain Bacteria; kingdom Bacillati; phylum Bacillota; class Bacilli; order Caryophanales; family Bacillaceae; genus Bacillus; species Bacillus sp. NPDC077027. The sequence goes on from NZ_JBNNIO010000001.1 coordinate 220,729, forward strand.
CTGTGAAATACATTAACGGTCTTGAAAAGTCTGCTGAGGATTTATCTTCTACTCTTTATGAAGGTGCGGTAAAAAATGAGCAAGAGAAGTGGGATCACATTCTTGGCATGGACGGAACAGAAAATGCGTACGTGCTTCATAAAGAGCTTGGTGAATGGATGACAGACAACGTTACAGTTGTCCGCTACAATGACAAGCTATTGAAGACAGATGAGAAGATTCAAGAGCTCATGGAGCGCTTTAAGAAAATCAATATGAACGACACAACATCTTGGAGCAACCAAGGGGCTGCCTTTACTCGCCAGTTAGACAACATGCTTCAGCTAGCAAGAGTGATTACAATTGGAGCATATAATCGTAATGAGAGCCGAGGCGCACATTATAAGCCGGAATTCCCTGAAAGAAATGATGAAGAATTCCTTAAAACAACGATGACAACATTTAAAGGTAAAAGTGAAAAACCGGCCTTCCACTATGAGGACGTTGATGTATCGTTGATTGCACCTCGTAAACGAGATTACTCGAAGAAAAAGGTGGAGAAATAAGATGAGCGAAAACAAAACAATCCGTTTAATCATCACACGTCAGGATACAGCAGACTCACAACCATATGAAGAAGAATTCGAGATTCCATATCGTCCGAATATGAACGTTATTTCTGCTTTAATGGAAATCAGACGTAATCCGGTCAACAAAAAAGGGGAAAAAACAACAGCGATCAACTGGGATATGAACTGTCTAGAAGAAGTATGTGGTGCATGTTCTATGGTCATCAATGGAAAACCACGCCAATCTTGTACAGCGCTGATTGATAAATTGGAGCATCCAATCCGCCTTCAGCCGATGAAGACATTCCCTGTTGTGCGAGATTTGCAAGTTGATAGAACCCGTATGTTTGATTCCTTGAAAAAAGTAAAGGCATGGGTGCCAATCGACGGAACTTATGATCTCGGACCTGGTCCAAGAATGCCGGAGAAAAAGCGTCAATGGGCATATGAGCTTTCAAAGTGCATGACATGTGGGGTATGCCTTGAAGCATGTCCGAACGTGAATGATAAATCTACCTTTATGGGTCCAGCCCCATTATCACAAGTTCGATTATTTAACGCACATCCGACAGGTGCCATGAATAAATCAGACCGTCTTGATGCCATTATGGATGATGGTGGTCTTGCGAACTGTGGTAACTCACAAAACTGTGTACAGGCTTGCCCGAAAGGTATCCCGCTTACAACTTCAATTGCAGCACTTAATAGAGATACAACATTCCAAGCATTCCGTAATTTCTTCGGAAGCGATCACGCAGAATAACGAACCCATTCAGTCTTCTTTTGCCTAGCACCGAGATATAAAAGAGGCTGAAGTGAAAAAAAGGCGCCTCTTCCATTTGGGAGAGGCGCCTTTTTTATAAAAGGAGCTGTTGAAATGAAAATTCCTGCATATATTGGTGAACCATTTGAAGAGTGGTGTGCTTCATTTCGCTTTTACGTAGAAACGACCGTCCGCTTTTCAGAAACAGATATGTTTGGACATATGAACAATGTAACCCCATTTGTTTATTTTGAAGAAGCAAGAATCGCTTTCTTTCAAAAAACGGGTCTCGTTGATCAAAGAATGAAGACATTAAAAGACACGATGACGGTCGTCGCTAACTTGCAATGCGATTATATTAAGCAGGTGGAAATCGGTGAGAGACTTCGTGTCTATGTGAAGCCAGAAAAAGTAGGATCAAGTTCCATTGTTCTTCACTATTTAGGCGAGAATGAAAAGCAAGAACCATGCTTTACTGGTTGCGTAACAATGGTTCAAATCAGTAAAACCACAGACGCCCCAGTGGCTTTTACAGAAGAAGAAAAAAAGACATTCCTCAAGCAGAGACATTAGAAAAATCCATTAAAAGGGGGTTTTTCGGTATCATACACAAAAACTGATATAAAAGCTAAGTGTTGTATGAAACTGTAAAAAAATATAGCATGGCGATAACACCAAAGATTATTCCAATAGACGAGGCACCTTTCCATCTATAATGGGCGTAAATTAGTGCTGCGGAAGACTTTAGAAAATTCAATCCTCCTTTAACAAATGATCTAACATAGCTGTACGGTTTTCTAAAAAATATTTGGTGATTTGATAGTGCTCAGTCATTTCATAGCGTATTTTCTCTATTTTCTTTCCATCAAAATTTAAAATCGTTGCCTCAGGATACCCTAACAAAATTGGAGAGTGGGTAGCTATTATAAATTGCGAGTTATTCTTTGTAGAAAGGTCGTGAATAATCTTCAATAATCCTAACTGCCTTGCTGGAGAAAGTGGAGATTCTGGTTCATCAAGTAAATAAAGAGCACTTTTTCCGTTAAAACGATTATTAAATAAAGATAAAAAAGATTCTCCGTGAGATTGCTTATGCAATGATGTGCCTCCGTAGGGAGCATAAATATCTTCCCCGCTTTCTTGATTTAAAGTATCTAAATATGAAGCGAAGTTATAGAAAGATTCAGCTCTTAAAAAGAAACCATTTGTTATTTTGGGTCGCCAGGATAAACGCAAATAGGAACCTAGTGTAGTTTCATCTACATTATTAGTATATAGATTATTTCGGCCACCACCATTTATATTAAAACCACAACTATCTGCAATAGACTCTAGTAAAGTTGACTTACCTGATCCGTTCTCACCAACAAAAAATGTTACATTGTTTGTGATTTTGAGTTCATCTAAATTTTTTATTATCGGAACACAAAAAGGATATTCATTATAGGAATTCACTTTTTCTTTAAGGAAAGTTATTTTTTGTAAAGCTATAATTGCTCACCTCTTGCTTTTAAGTATGTAAACGTCAATGAAATCACAGTTCTAATTTTAGTTGCGAAATGGATCTATGTTTATCTTCTTGCACAAGATTATAGCAGTTCTATAAATATTTACCAGGGGGTTGCCGAGATCTGGTTAACATAATCACACTTCGGGGAAGTCTTTTTTCAACCCGATCTTCATATTCAGGCAAATTCCGCCTTGATCTAAGGAGTTCAAGTATTGATGTGTGTAGTGATTTAATTTACGAGAGGGATAAAACCTTAGTTTTTCTATTGATTTCTTTTTTTCTTCTATTTTCTATTAACCGTATTGTATATAGCGTTTTCCCCTATTATAAAGGTGCGAAAGAAAAAGAGTATATAGGATGTTCTATAGCCCAACTAAAAAACTGGGTTTTTGTATTATGTAATTAAAGGATTTTTTAGATAAAAAAGGTTTTGTTAACTTTTTTTGTGTTTTTATAGCGTGTATTACCATAATTGAGGAGGATTTTATGGAAGGTAAGGATTCGAAGGAGCTAGGAGTTTTTGGCCCGGGGATATATATCATTCAAGGGAGCAAAATGTTGCAAAAACTAGGGAGAATGAATCTTCATTTGCTATAATAATGGCACAGACAAGATCGATTTAAAGGAGAACACATGGATATTTTTCGATATGAAACCATTGATAGTACAAACAATGAAGCAAAAAGGCTCATCCAGAAAGGTGAAAAACCTCCATTTGCGGTCTTTTCCAAAAAACAAACATCTGGCAGAGGCAGGCTAGGAAGACCGTGGGAAACGCCTACTGGAAACGTAGCGCTCACCATCACAATCAAACCTCCTAGTAACATTTCCACTCAATCAACCATTGCGCCCATGACTGGGCTCGCCATTTACGATGTCGTCAAGCCATTTGTGGGAGAAGAACATCATCTTGCTATTAAATGGCCAAACGACATCTTAATTAATGGAGCGAAGGTGTCAGGCACACTGATTGAGGCGGATCGTCAAACCATTTATATTGGCATTGGTATCAATGTGGCGACAAAGCCTGAACATGTTCCATATGAGACCGTTTGTTTATCGGAATTAACCGTTGTAGATACAGAGCAACTTGTGCTACAACTAACAAATGCGCTTGAAAAGTATCATCGGCGCTGGGAAAATGAAGGATTTGAAGCACTTGTTCCTCTCTACAATAAGCGATTATATAACATCAACAAAAACATTCGTATCGCCTTAGATCGAGAGAAAGAAAATTGGAAAACGGGTATTTGCTTCGGAGTCAACCGCTTTGGTTACCTATTGTTGAAAGGTGAGGACGGAAGCACCGAGGCCCATTCCGCAGGAGATATAGATGCGCCTAAATACGACTCATGATAAAAAAACAGACGTCAGTAGAGGTAGAGCTGAAGACTGTCTGCTTTTTTACATGTCACTGGAACTGGCAAAACGATGTGAATCTGATCTAATGAACCTTCAGCATTAATCTAAGACAAGGAAGGATTTTGACGATGAAGATAGATGATTCCATTTTATCTTTATGTTTATTTTATACATCAAACCGTTTTGCACGATATATGACGAAAATGGCAGAAGATGCGTCTAAAGAGACAGATTTATCACCAACATATATTTATTTGCTAATTGTTATCCAACTGAGCCCAGGAATGACAGCCTTAACCGAGGTATTTTAGAATCAACAGTCAAGGCACTAGTAAAAAATGGACATGAAGTCGTCGTACGTGATTTATATGGGCTTTGCTTTGATCCTGTCCTTTCACCAGCAGACCTTGTATCAATTAAAACACGCCTACAGACATCCAAGAAGAACAAAAATATATTTCTGAAGCAGATGTCATTACTTTTATTTATCCGATTTGGTGGACAGGTCTTCCAGCAATCACCAAAGGCTATGTGGACAGAGTTTTCGCGTTTGGCTTTGCCTATGAAGCGAATGAACAAGGTATTGTAAAGTTATTAGCTGAAAAAAAAGGATTCATAATCAACACACATGGTACACCTCATGAAATTTACGATGAAATCGGCATGACAACAGCTTTGAAAATGACATCAGATGTCGGGATTTTTGATTTTACTGGTATCGAAGCTGTAGATCATCTCTTCTTTGGCAGCATCGGACGTGTAGATGCAGAGGTATATCAACAAATGCTGAAGCAGGTAGAAGAGACGGTAGGTCGCCACTTCCCAGCACAATAATGTTAAAAAAAGACGGTTCCTTGAAAAAGGGTCGTTTTTTTGATATGCAGATTTCTTCAAGAAAACGGTTACGACAACAATTTCTCTTTATAAAAAAATGGACGTGGTAATACAGGTTTTCAATATTTAAACGTCACCGACCTAGCGCAACCGGCATATGATATCTCGACTATACAGAATCCCATTCTATAGAGACTAGAGCTCTCACCTTAGCAAGGAGGGTTACAATACTTGAAGGAGAAAGAGTTTCAATCCAAGCCGCTATTAACGAAAAGAGAAAGAGAAGTATTTGAATTGCTCGTCCAAGATAAAACGACAAAAGAAATTGCTAACGAGCTTTTTATTAGCGAAAAGACTGTTCGGAATCATATTTCGAATGCTAAGCATACCTTTTGCAAACGCATAATAAAATTCCTTGGATAAGTGTAGAAACAACGTTCTTAGAGGAAGGGGAAAGAAATCTAGAAGTAATTACAAGAGAAGCTTAAAATCAATCGTCATCCGACGAAACATTCTTTGTGAAGAATTTAGCCTTAGAGGCTCTATAATTCTTTAATGCATCAAGCATGAAGTTTCGTTCATCATCTGTCAATGGGTTTCCATCAGCATCTATAATGTTAATATTTTTGATATTATCAAGAGTTAGTTCATTCGCATAAACTCGATTCGTCTCTACATCTTTGCCTTTGTTATCAATATCTCTAGGATCGGTAATAAAAAAGCTGGGATCCACATTGAAAAAATCCGAAAGTTTCATCATGGCTTCCAAAGACGGACCTTTAATCTTACCGGTTTCAAGCTTTTATAAATATCCATTACTCAAACCAACTTCTTCAGCGAGACGTCTTATTGATAGTTTAGGTTTTTGCTTGTTTCTTAGTCTGTTTAAGTTTATTCCGATTAGTTCGTTTTTTTTATAATCCATTAGATAAAGACACCTCAATTTAATAACACTTAATCAATAACAATAATTATATCATGTTGGAAATTACTTGCTAATAATCCTACTCATATTTACAAATAAAGCTCGCAGCATATGAATCCTCCAAAAGTCATATGTTAATATAAACCTTAAAAGGATTATAATTGAATTAACAGAAAAGGATTGTTTTTAATTTTAGATTAAAAATTCATACTTATTCGACATTTTGTGACAGCATTTTCGACTTTAGAGTGCTAAATTGATTTTGAAAGGTGAGCATATGCACAGTACAGTTAAAAATGATGATATAAGAGACGTTCTGAAAAAACACCTGGATAAAATGGAGAAATCCCAAAATAGTATCGCCAAAGCGATCGGGATTACAAAAGGTTATATGAGTAAATTTTTTTCGGGAAAAGAAATAGCTTTTTGGATGGTCATAGAAACAGTAAGGGAAATTTCACCTAGTGAAGAAAAACAATTGATGAAAGAATACTCTAAAAGTGGCTTCGATAAGAAATACATTTATAGCGCTTTGGAATATTATTACACCAATCAGATGTTTAATGAAATAAGATATATTATTGATAATTATTCTTCTGTAGCACCAGACGCTTGTAATGCTTACCGCTTTGCTTTGAACTTTAGAGAATCATTTAAACCGCTTGAACACCAAAAAGCATTAAACAATCTTAAAGCAAAAACTATAGAAGGTAAAACATTACTTGAAATATTTGAATCATATGTCTATTACAATATCGGGAAGTACGATTTAAGTTTGTATTCAATTGATAGAGCCAAGGAATTTTTAAAAGGAATTAATGATCCATTTCTAAAGAAGAGCTTTAAAGCGAGAATTGATGAAATTCTTGCAAACACGTACCTGAAACAAGAAAATAATATTGAAAAAGCAAGAGATTCTGCAATGTCTTTAATGAAAACAGGTATTAGCAAAAGCCATGTCATGACCGCAACATATTTACTTGGCCTATCCTATTTTTTTGAGTCGTATAAGAAATCACTAAATTACTACAAGCAACTTTTGAAATTATATGAAGAGTTTCCAGAGAGAGAAGAAGAAGTTATCCAAAATAAAGAAGAGATTGCTATTCTTCAATATTACTGGTGTAAAAAAATTGATGAAGATTATAATGTTACACATTTCACACAGCTTCTAAGTGAAGGCAGTTCACTTAATCTGTATTACTTAGATAAATCCTTACGCCCCTATGCATATTTATTTGATGGAATTAGAGAGGTAAGGACAGATAAAATTTTATTATGTTTACACTTTTTCTCTGAACAGCGTGATTACTTTAGAGCTAATATCCCGAAAATCCAGTTGAAAAAAATGGATTTAGATCTTACACTTTAAAGGTCAAGGGAGGTGAAAGTATGAAAGTATTAACTAGCTTATTTATAATAACAATTTTTCTTTTACCAGCCGGAGTGAAGGGCGCTGATATGACGAGTGAAAAAGAAATGATTTTTCAAACAAAAGAAGTAAGAGTAGGGATGTAAAAAAAGACGTTACCAGAAATGGTATCGTCTTTCGTGTTTTAAAGAGGTGTTTCCTGTTTTGGGAAAACAACAAAACAGGAAACACTAGTTAAATTAGGGGGAAAGTATATTGTCTAGTTACGAACAACTTATTGAAAAAATAGAGAGAGAAATATCTAAAATAAAGAAACTTGAAGAAGAAAGCAAAAAAAAATAAATTATTCTTTTCCTTTTAAATAATTTTCTCTTAATTCTCTTAGTTCCTTTAGGCGATCAATTACATAATTAATTTCTTCTTTTGTGATTTTAGAGCCGTTATCATGAACAATGTTTAATTTTTCAAGGTCATTTATATTAATATGTTTGCTTGAGATTAATTCGTTCTCTTTTTCAGTAAAGCTATTTATGCTTTCTTCATCAAAAAATAAATATGAACTATGTACATCAAAATAATCTGCTATTTTATTTATAACTTTAACGGAGGGAATTTGTGAGTTATTCTCAATTCTAGATAAATAGCTTTGAGATATACCAATTTCCTTAGCTGCATCTTCTACAGTTTTCTTCTTTTTTAAACGTAGACGCTTTACAGCAAAACCGATTTTTCTATTCTCCATTTTAAAACCACCTTTGATCGTAACAGTTTAACCAAAATTACATAATAATTATAGCATACTGACTTTCCAGACGGGAATATTTCTTTTGGAAAAGACTTGCCATTAATATTCCTGTGTGGTATATTCATTCCTGACAGGAATATCAGGAGGTGCTGTGTGATTGATCTTAATGAACTAGCTAAAATGTTGAAAATGAAAAGAAAAGAGAGTGGTCTTTCTCAAGAAGAATTCGCAGAAGAGATGGGGTTTACGGGTTCTTATATATCGAGACTAGAAAACGGAAAAATTTCTCCTACTTTTAAAAGCTTAGAGAGAATTTCAGAACAAGTTGGCATAAAAGCCAAGCTTTTTTTCGGATAATTTAATACCTGTCAGGAATGATGATTGGAGTTTTAATATTCAAATTTGATGGGTAGTCCTACTGTCCACATTGCATAATATGTTTCGAGGTGATCTTTATGGCTAAGAAAAAGAAAAAGAGAAAAAGCAATTTGTTTCTCGGAGAAGTATTCTTTGGCACAGAAGACAGGGAAAAACTTTTTACCGAGGCTGTGGCGCCTTATTACACACCAGTAAAAAAAGAAAAGAACAAAAAAACTAAAGAGGCTTGAAACTTTTGTTTCACCTTTTTTTGAAGGACAAGCTTTAATTAGAAAAACTATTCATGAAAAATATAAGGAGGCTTTTGAAGATGGGGGAAGTCAAATGGGTGAAACTAAGCACCCAGATGTTCGATGATGAAAAAATCAAACTCATTGAACAAATGCCTGAATCTGACACTCTGTTGATTATATGGGTTAAGTTACTTGCTCAAGCAGGAAAAACTAACGCATCTGGTTTTATTTATCTAAGCGAAAACGTGCCTTACACAGACGAAATGCTAGCGCATATCTTTGGAAGACCATTAGGGATTGTTCGTATGGCTTTAGACACATTCAGGAAATTCGGCATGATAGAAATTAATGAACAGAATTATATCAGTATATGTAATTGGGAGAAGCATCAGAATTTAGATGCTCTCGAAAAGATCAGGGAGCAGAACCGGTTGAGAAAGCAAAAGCAACGCAAAAAACTGAGCCTTCCACAACCTGAAAATGACATGTCACGTGACGTCACGATCAACGTCACACCAAGTCACGCAACAGATATAGATAAAGATAAAGAATTAGATAAAGATAAAGAATTAAAAGATATATTGTCGGGCAACCCGACTACGGATGTTTCAAAAACTCAAGAATCTCAAAATCAAAAATCAGAGATTCCTTTCAAAATGATAATTGATCTCTTAAACAAAATGACAGGGAAATCATTCAGACATACATCTGCTACTACACAAAGATTAATTAAAGCACGCTGGAATGATGGATTCAGATTTGAAGATTTTAAAACAGTGATCCTGACAAAAACACATCAGTGGCTTGAAGATGACAAAATGAATAAATACTTGCAGCCAACGACATTGTTTGGAACCAAGTTTGAAGGATACCTGAATGAAGGTGCGGGGGTGATAAAACGTGCAGAGCATAAAGTCGGTGGCAACAAACAAAGCCTTAACAGAAAGAATGACCTACCATTCTGATTTCTGCCACAAACACACGTTTTTACGAGGTCATGAAGAAGTTGTAAAACCATTTCGGAAAATGATCGTGAACAATAAAATCGTTTGTCCTAGATGCGAACTAGAAGCAAACGAAACAAAGCTACGGCAGGATTTAGAAAACCAGATCGAGATAAGCCAGCGTACCAAGAATTACAACATGCTTCAAAAGCACAGCATTTTCCGAGATAAGACCATTGCTAAAGCGAATTTTGAAAATTATTTGGTTGTTGAACAAGAAGAGAAGGCAAACAAGAATCGCATGATTGAGTTAGTGAGTCGCTTGGAAAAAGATGAAACATTCAACATTTTTTTGCAAGGTCATCCGGGAGTAGGTAAGAGTCATCTTGGTTATGCAGCACTCAAAGCACTCAACGTTTCGCCTGATCTAAATAATCCAAAAGATGCCGGCAAGTCCTGTCTCTTTGTCAACATGGAGGATGCAGCAACAGCCATTAAAGAGTCATTTAGCAACAAACAAAGCAAATACACAGAGGCTTATGTCACTCAACTTATGGGGGATGCTTATTATCTAGTGATTGACGATATTGGTGCCGAAACAGGATCAGAGCATTCGGACAATAAGGCATCAGATTTTATACATCGCTTGATTTACAAAGTCACATCATCAAGACAAGACAAAGTAACAATCTACACAACCAATCTTACAAGTCAAAAGCTTGTGCAGATGTATGATCGCAAATTGGTATCACGTATAACACGAAACCAACAATATATCGTGTTCAAAGAAACATCAGACAAGCGTGAATCATTGCCATTTTGAAAGGGGGATAAACAATGTCACCAAATACCATCAATGGAGTTTATGTCTTTGGACAAGCTCCAAAAACACTATCAGTAGCGCAACAAAAAGCCGGGATTGATAGTTTGATAGCTCAACTGGATGCGAAACTAGCAGAATACAAAAAACATAAGGAGGAACGTCGAGCGTGAAAAAAGGCGGCAGAAAGGCTACGAGAGAAGAAAGGGAGATTTTAGTAGTGAATGGGTTGAACCCACTTTATTGGCTAGTAGAACGAAATCTGACAACATCTATGACCGTTGTACACAGAGAGGTCGGGCGAAGAAAGGAAATCGTAAAGTGAGCACAACTAGAATCATCTTGGAAAATGTGAATTTTGAGTGGTCTATCGTCTCACTTAGAAGATTTTTAGATTACTGGTATGACGGAAGGTCACTAAATGAAATGGCGGAGCTTTTTAGTCGCCCAGCAGAAGAAGTGTTGTTGCTGATGATCGACTTTAGCAAACGAGGAAAGATCAAGGAGCGACCGAACGGTGTCGGCGCAAACGAGCCTATGTATATCAAAAAAAGCGCAATGAGCTATAAAAAAAGAGATTTACGCAAGCTGTTTGAACAACAACCGGTTTACTACGCTTGTCCGCAAAACGATTTCATCTGGTGCGAGAGGGACATCATGGCTTTTCGGAAGATGTGGCAGGATCATGAGCCGGTCAGACACATCGCGAACCGTTTAGCACGCAAGGTTGATGATGTCATGCTGCTGATTATAGACCAAGCTGAGTTAGGAAAGATCGAACCACGTAAAGGCGGCGCGCTAGGAAAGGAGTACAAGCATGAAAAGAAAAAGCATCCTGTTGCCATTTGAAAAAGCAACCGCAAGGCAACTAGAAGTCATCGCAAGGTATGAAGATTGTCCTAAACAATTTAAGACAGTAGCTGTCCGTCACCTCAAAAAGAGGGGAGGTATTAAATCATGACAGCAGAAGAAAGAGAGCATTTGATCGAATGGCTGAGCCTGACAAATGGTGCTTATGGACGAAAGTATTGTGAAAGCTTAGCAGACGAAGAGCTAGAAAGAATTTATAATCTCAACGTCCCGCAGCGTGACGAGGAATAAAGGAAGGTGAATCATTTGGAGACAGTTAAAAATCCTTATAAATCGGGTGAAGTTACTACTTGGATCATGTCGGAGGATGAGCTTGCAACTTATCGAGAGCAGCATCCACATAAAAAGAGACTCGAAAAGAAAGATTGGCGTTGGAAGCGCACAGATCAATCCGTCGAGTCTCAGTGATCACCATGATTTTCATGTGATTAATAAAACCTAGAGAACTTTATTATATCACATGGAGTGATCAAAGTGAATGAACCACAAAGAATCACATTAGGAAAAAACGAGCTTTTTACAGCTGATGTTGAACCGGGAAAAATTCAGGTGATTGTCCTAGACGGGATTAATAACACAGCTCATATAACAGAAGCACCAGAGCACGGACACACGATAGTCGAAACGATCAAAGGCAAATTAGACCGAGTCCGTTTTGATTACGGGTTTAAATTTAATAAATAGCAGGGGTTCATCCCCTGCGGGGGAGGAATTGTGATGTTATCAAAAGATCAAATAAACGTTGAGGACCTTTTGGATGAGGTCCAGCGATTAAAAAGAGAAATAGAGAAAAAGAATTATCAGCTCAACGAATTCACAATGCTTTTTTTAAACGAAATATATTGTGAACAACGTAATTACGAAGTAAATAAAGATGCATTCCACAGAGGCGCATTATTAGCCATGAGAAACATCGAGAAGAAATATGAACATGCTTTTGGAAAGCGATTGGACGGTGAAAAGCTATGAGTCTATCAATTGCAAAAATTGAGCTAACTAAAGAACAAGCCAAGGCAGTAGAAGCAGGCGTGAAATATTACGAATCACACGGGATGGACCGTGGCGTTAGATTAAATAGATTGTTTGTATTTGAACATTGGTTAGTAAAAAGAGGTGATACACCACCGCGGGAACTATTATTCACACCTTTAAATGATGTTGATCCGCATGACTTAATGAGCGCTTTAACAAATGGCTATGTGGTGAAGGAGGAGCAACGATGAGTCTTCCAAAACACGTTGAACTATCACAAGCCGTCAAAGCCTGCAAACATCAAGCGATCACGATTGAGGACGCAGCGGCTTATCTAGGCGTACCAGAGTTTTTTGTACCAGTTCTTGCTGATAATTGTCCTGATCTGATCATAGAGGGCAATGTAGTCATGGCTAAGCGTGAGTCAAACGGGCCTGTCATCTTTGCGGTATTAGGTTACATGTCGGTTATCGCTATTATTGGATTTTTAGGAAATTAAACAGCCTAGCGGCTTAGGAGGGATTATTGTGAAAATAGGCAGCGTGTCTACATGCGGAGGCAGTCCCTGCGTTATATGCAATAGAAAAACTGCTAAATATAAAATCTATGAACAATCAAATATGCAATTAAGAATACCTCTTTGCGATACAGATGAAAAAACATGCTTTGAAAAAGTGGACGTTAAAGATACAGCGACACTCTTCTTAAAAGTTATCAAAAAGGATATACAGGAGGACGCATGATGAACGAAAATAACCCGAGTTTGCTATAAAAATAAAAAAGAGGGAAGATTCCCTCTTATAAAAATAGTACTCACGTCAATGTTGTGTACCAGCACCGTTCATATGCACCATACCAAATACCTGAATAAGTTTTCGCACCTTTTAAGTACCAATTATAGGTGCCGTCGTTATAAATAGCCGGTATTGCATTTCTTGAAGAATATGGGCCAAATACTTCTGAAGTGCAAACCTTCCATGTTTCATTAGGGCTAGCAGCTTCTGCTTGAGCAGTAAAAAAAGCAGATGAAGAAACTAGCAAAGCGAGTGATAGAACTGAACTTGCAATTACTTTTTTAATTTGCATGATTGACGCTCCTTTTAATTTGGGATAATAGTCTTACAAGTTTAATAATACTATATATTCAAATATAATCCATGTGAAAATTTATTTAACTTATATGGGAATAAATATTGGAGGAATCTAAATGAAAAAACTACTAATCACACTAACTATTATTATTGCGGCGGTGCTTTATGCGCCGTCTGCTCAAGCAGTATGGTCAAACTGGAAAACTGAGGGATATGGTCATCAAGCGAGAGTCTTTACGGATGACACCAATTACTATGCAGGCGCCAAGACAGTTGATTGGAGAGTGGAAAAGAAAGGATCGGGAACACTTTACTACACTGCCGGCGTTTACAAAAAGAGATCCAATGGCGGATTAACAGATACTAATCTAGTGCAAAGAGGCAGCTTCAAAGCGTCCACGCCTCTAAAGTCGTTTAGTGTGAGTGAAATCCGCAAGCGTACTGGCAAAGGAACATACGTGATCCAGCTTGACTGCTACACTGATTCAGCTAAAAAGAAGTATATCGGAACGTTTGAGTCTATTAAATTCAGTATCAAGTAGGCTGAACTATCAGAATAGGAATGCCATCTCATTCCAAGCTATATGCTTGTACAATGAGACGGCAATAAGTTTAATCTATTACGTAGCAGCGATCTTTATATATAACTTCACATTTATATTTCTGAACATCCATTTTTCCATTTACCTTTGTGTAGACTGCAACCCATTTTTCACCATTTTCAACAACTAACTCCCATCTCGAGGCATCTTGGTATTTGTCCATCACCCATATAAGACCGGGAAAAGTCTCAGCTTTTGCTGGTGCTGGCGCAGCGGATAAAAGTATTACACTAGCAAGTGCCATAGCTCCAATAGCTTTTTTGAAATTGATTTTGAACATTGGTATTCCCCCTAATTGAAATATTTCCTAATAAATATAAATATTAGGTGGTTAAATAATACCATTAAACAAACGGGTTGAATGTAGTATTTTGTCGAAATGGGAAAAATTCACCAGATAGACATATTTTAAGCATAAGTCCAAGACGGAGAGCCTGCGGACACTGATCAACACCTTTTAAGGGTGCTGGTTGGTGTCCGTTTTCTTTTTGTTTGAACGGAGGATGAACATGAAGAAGGAAAAGCCCAAAAAACAGCCGCAGAAGCTCACTTACAGAGATTTAAGAGAGTTGATAGGGCAAAACATGCAGCGGTTAAAAAGAGCCAAAGGCGGGGCAATGCGCAGAAAATAAAGGGGGAATTATCATGAATCAAACAAGTTTAGACATTCCGCAGATCGACGAGGAAAAAACAAGATTCAAAATGGAAAAAATGATGGAAAAATATAAAATGCTTAGGTTGCAAACGCCAGAGGACTTTCTTCCAAAGATCACAACAACATATACCATTACGCCGCCTAGCTTTTCCAATCAGTTTCATTCATCGACCGAGGATGCAGCCCTTAAAAAAATGGATTGGGAGATCGAGCGGGGAAAATACATGAATCGAATTGAAAGGGGTATTAATCGTCTTACGCAAAAAGAGCGCCGTATTTTAGTTATGCTCTATATGCAGGATGAAGAAATGTATGATTACGAGATTTACGCTGAAATGGGCCTCAGCCAAAGAAATTATTATCGTGTTAAAAATAAAGCATATTATAGACTGGCCTTTGCTTTGAGAGAAGATGTGTACAAGCGGGGGGATAAATCATGAATTTTGTTCAGCCGATCAGGGACCTTGATCAGATCCATTATATTAAGTAATATCTTGGAGAGCGGAACAAACGAAACCTGTTGCTTTTTGTGGCCGGAATCAATTTGGGCTTGAGAATATCTGATCTTCTTCAATTACGTGTTAAAGACGTTAAGAAACAATATGTGTCTTTAAGGGAGAAGAAGACAGGCAAAGAAAAAAGAATCAAGATAAACAAGACACTTCGGAAAGCACTAGATCAATATATTAAAGATCGTGATGATCAAGAGTATGTATTTAGAAGCAGGGAGGGGCTAAACAAGCCAATTAGTCGTAGTAGTGCATATATCATTTTGAGAGAGGCAGCTGAGTATGTTGGCCTTGATAGTATAGGCACACATACACTAAGGAAGACATTCGGTTACTGGCATTATAAGAAATTCAAGGATGTTGCTCTATTGCAAGAAATGTTCAATCACTCAAGTCCGGATATTACATTGAGATATATCGGAATCACCCAGGATACAATGGACAAAACGATGGATAATTTTGGGATATGAAATTAAGGACTCAAAATAATTTGAATCTAAAGGTAAGAACTTAATATCAAATATTTAATTCACCCCCATATTTATCCTTGATTAAAATCTCCAAAAGTTTATATTAATAGTAATTAATAACATTAGGAGTGGTGAATAATTTTGACGGTTGAGTATGAATTTCTTGAACAAATTTTTGGACCATTTATATCTAGTAAAAAGAAACCAAGAGAAATATATCATTATACAGATATTCATGGTTTTAAGGGAATTCTTGAAAATAAGGCTTTTTGGATTTCTCATATTGACTTCTTAAATGATATGAATGAAATAAAATATACTTTAGGGTTAAGCAGAGAAATAATGTTTTCCTTTTGTGAAAAATATGGATTAAGTGAAAGTGAAACAGAATCAATCATGAGGGATTATGACATGTTAATTACTTTGTATTTTGAACAGGAAAAAAAGAATTGTTATTCACTTTCCTTTAGCACCAACCCAGATTCAAATTTACTATGGTCAAATTATTCAAAAAATGATGGCTATTGTATTAAGCTTGATTTAAACAAGTTAACTGCCAGCTTTAAAAAGGCTGGATTGAATGTGATTGTTTCACAAGTAAATTACGATATTACTCAGCAAAAAAGGCTATTAGAATCCGTATTAATTAGTATGTTTTATACCATAAGAACTCTTAATGGAAAATCAGTTGATTTCAATGAAATTTTAGCTAAATCGCCATCAGATAATAAAACAGAAGCTCCAGCAGCTGATTTAGAAGTGATTTTGGACGAGGCAATAGCAGAGATATTACAAAAGAACGCTTCAGCAGTTGATTTAGAAGAAATTTTTAAAAAAACTGCCGTAAAGATCTCAAAAGAAAAGGTTTCAGCAACTGGCTTTGCTGAAATTTATAAAGAGCTCTCAGAAAGAACTTATGCAACAATTTTGCTTGGCAGTTTAGAGTTAGTAAATTATATCTCTATATTTTTTAAAGATGTTTGCTTTGCACAGGAAGAAGAGTTTAGGTTAGCTATCAGAAATATAGAAACCTATCAATGTAGAGTATCGAATGGGACTTTTATTCCTTATATAGAATCGAAATTTGATAAAAAAGCTGTTTTAGGTGTAAGTATTGGACCAAAAAACAATATGGATATTAATTTGGAAGGGCTTCGCAAATTTCTCAAATTAGTGGATATTGATATTTCATCTGATGAGATTAAAAAATCAAGTATACCATATCGATTTTAGAAATATTATATATTTGCTCACTATGGAATAAAATATCAAATATGCTTTAATAAAGATAAATTTATGGACTCACCTATTTAGTAAAAGGTGAGTCTTAATTTTGCTTTTTAGATCAGCTGGCCAAAATGAGAAAATGTCCAACTGATTTTAAGAAAATGGCTGAAAAGCAAGAGGGGCAAAAGATTTAGCGTTTCCCTGAGTTAGACACAATAATAGATATGGTTAATTGATAGATATACTGTATAATAATTACGAAATAACTAATAAATGAACAGGGAGTTATTACATGGAATCTTTACCAGGTATTTGGGGTTTCGGATCTCACATCTATTCCACACCGTATCAGTGCGGGTACTGCGAAAGAGATGTTGCATCTAATGAAGGAATTTACTGCAAAGTGGAGGATTATATTGCCGGTGCCGGTGCCGGTGATGTAGCAACTGTTGTTATTTGTCCGCATTGTAATTTTCCGTCAATCATAAGTGTTTACTTAGATAAAAGGCAAATTCCGTTGCCAAAAATAGGAGGGGAAATTAAAGGTTTAAAAGAGAATATTGAAAATTTATATGAAGAAGTTAGATCATGCTATTCAAATGGTTCATTTACTGCGGCAGTTTTGTTAGCAAGAAAACTATTAATGAATATTGCGGTT
Organism: Bacillus sp. NPDC077027; assembly: GCF_050269555.1. NCBI lineage: Bacteria > Bacillati > Bacillota > Bacilli > Caryophanales > Bacillaceae > Bacillus > Bacillus sp. NPDC077027. The sequence continues at coordinate 238,217 of NZ_JBNNIO010000001.1, forward strand.
GATAAAGGAGCTGACGTGGGAAAGAGTTTTCAATTCTATGTAAACTATTTATCAGATCAATTTATAGCTCCGCATAATAGAAGTTGGGTTAATAAAATTAGACTAAGTGGTAATATGGCGACTCATGAAATACCTGATATTGATAAAGAAGATGCAGAGGAAATATTGTTGTTAGTTGAGATGCTTTTGCGTCTTATTTACGAATTTCCGTCTATATCAATTTAAATAACAAAAGAGAAATTTGGCACACTTTTGGCACGATCTTGGCAAAGCATTTTGTCTGAGAGCGGTTATTATGGTATTAGGTGATAAATTGAGAGCGGCTTCCATTGTGGAGGTCGCTTTTTTATTGGTAAGAGAATGACGTATTAACATGTATGGTAATATGAAGATATGTATCAAGACATTATCATGATGAAGTGAGAAGGGGGAGGAGGGGGTTTTATGGCCGCAAAGCGGATAAAGTTAAAATATTATGTAGAGCCAACTAGAAAAATCCTTGAGCACACTAGAAGTCGATATGAGGAATATTTGAAACGTTCTGCAGAAAAGAAAAACAATGCCAGTACACATTCTGAATTTATGAATACTGAAAAGATAGGAACAACTGATCAATTTGTGAACGAATTAATCCATGAATTATTTAATATTTCTTTGGAGCGTGTCAGCGAAATGACGTTTAAAGACCTAGAAAAACTTTTCGAGAATAATTGGGACGGTCCAACTTTTATTGAAGAACCTGAAATCTTAACGAGAAAACTTAAATAAACTATTGAAAGCGTCATCCGTTGCGGAGGGCGCTTTTTTATATGGATACCAAACAATTATCAGGAGGTAATGGTATGAGCGACAAACAAAATAAAACAACCCCTGCGGCAACAGAAGTTGATGATGAACGAATGCAAGCTAAACAGCTTCTGAATGATATTAACTCTGGCAATATCTCAATTAACGAAGCAAGGTCTGTTTTAGGTTTGCTGTCGTTAGCGAATCCAGAAGCCAATCTAAATGGCTGTTCAAAACGACGTACAAGGACTTTCATCGTAGGCGCAAACACTTGTCATGCAAGAGCGCTATGGCAAGATTTGAAAAAGAAATTCCCACAATATAAATATCCGCAATTCGTTTCAATGAAGCCGGCAATGCTAGACGGGGTGAATCCTAGCGAAACAATTTTAATTGTGTTGCCGGGATATTCTCGAAATCCAATAATCAACTGCTATGAATTTCAGTGGTTGAAGGAAAATGCTATTGAAGTAATTCATATCAATGAGGAGGAAATCAAATGAAAATTTTAGTTCTTAATACAGAAAGTCGATTAGAAAAGGAAGCAAAGGAAATTTTGAGAGAAGAAGTCAGGAAAGCAGCTCAAACCGACGTTATTATTCTTGATGGGGGAATGAGTTTGGAAGTTATTGAAATAGACAAGTTATCCCCAATGGATGGATTAAATCCAGGAGTACCGATTTATGATGAAACCGTTGAAACCTTGTAATGAACCTGGATGTCCTCAACTAACCCGAAAAGGATATTGTGAGCAGCACAAGACATCGAAGCCTTTATATGATCTGTTCCGTGAATCATCGTCTCGCCGTGGGTATAACAGCCGATGGCGTAAAGCGCGTGAAGGATATTTAAGAAAGCATCCTTTGTGTCAGTCTTGTATGCTACAAGGCAAACGTATTGCCGCTACAGTAGTGGACCATATCAAACCGCATAAGGGAGATAAGAAACTGTTTTGGGATTCTTCTAACTGGCAGCCGCTGTGCGCGTCCTGTCACAGTAGGAAGACCGCCAAAGAAGATGGAGGGTTTGGGAATGGATAATCAAACATGCGTGTGTGATCAATGTGGAACAACATTCATTATTAAAAGTTGTTCTAGGATTAGAAAGATTGGCGAAGGGATTAAACAACATCTTCTAGTTTGTCCGAGGTGTAAAGCTGAGTACACATCTTACTATACAAACGCGGAAATCAGAAAGCAGCAAAGCAGGATCAGTAAGCTATATAATGCTATTCGGATGACGAGGAACAAAAGCCTTCTTGATCAACATTATAAGAAAATAGATTCGATACGAGCAGATTTAGAAAGAGACATGAATCAGCTTCGCATTGAAGTTGAAGGCCCCCCTACCTTAAATCCCTAGAAACGATTTGCCGTAGACCGCGTCTCCCTCAACATCGCGAGAAATTCCCTAAATGAAAATTCGGAAGGAGGTGAGGGGATGGCAAGGCCGAGACAACCAGTTGACTTGTTGTTAGTGAAAGGGAAGAAAAACCTTACCAAGAAAGAGATTGCAGAAAGAAGAGAGCAAGAAATAAAGGCACCAGATGACAAAGTGAAAGCTCCTTCTTACTTACCGAAAGACTTAAAAAGAGAATTCAAAAAGATAGCGGACGAGCTCAAAAACATCGGAATTATCACAAATTTAGATGTAGATGCGCTTGCCCGTTTTTTGTTTGCTAAAAAATTATACTTACAAGTAACTGAACAGCTGCTTGAGCGTGGACCTATGAAAAAGGTGATAGTCAGAAATCTAGATAAAGAAGGTAACGTGATTTCAGAAGATGAAAAGTTAGTTCCAAATGATGATTATTCAGATCTTCTTATAAATCAAGACAAACTGTTTAAACAATGCAGACAAGCATCAAGTGATTTAGGATTAACCATTTCCTCTCGCTGCAAACTTGTCATTCCGAAAAAAGATGATGGGAAACCGAAGTCAAAAGAAGAAGAACGCTTTGGAGGGCGTATGTAATGCTAACACAGGAAATGACCGCAGAGCTTTTAATTGAGCGTGTATGGTCATATTGCGAAAAAATCCAAACGGGGGAAATAAAAGCAGGCAAGAAACACAAGTGGGCTGTCCAAAGATTTATTGTAGACGTAGAGCGGTTAGCAGATGAAGATTGCCCTTATTATTTTGACGCGGAAGCAGTTCTAGATTTTTATGAATGGGCCAAGCAGTTTAACCATGTTGAAGGCGTATTGGCTGGTAAACCTATTGAGCTTACAGACTTTCAACTATTCATGGCTGCTAATATCTATGGGTTTTACAAAAAAGAGAATGGCGCTAGACGATTCAGAAAAGTATATATCCAGTTAGCCAGGAAAAACGCAAAATCGCAACTACTGGCTATAATGGCTTCGTATGAGATTTTCCCAACCCAAGAAAAACATCGTGTGTTTATTGCGGGTTGGTCAAGAGAGCAATCAGATGAAGTATATCAAGCCATTCTTGAACAGCTTCATCATGCACCAATACTCCAAGGGAAATATTCATCAGCTAATGGAAAGGTGAAGAAATATACTACAAATTCCATTATTCAACCACTTTCAAGGGAAGCAAGAAAAATGGGGGATGGAAAAAACCCATCTTTAGGTATTGTGGATGAATACCATGCACATGAAACAAGTGAGATTTATGACGTGCTCAATAGTGGAATGGTAGCGAGACGAAGCCCCCTTATGGTAATTATTACAACTGCTGGTTATAACTTAAACGGTCCCTGTTTTAAAGAGTATCAATATACAAGTAAAATACTTGACCCGGATTTAGATACAAAAAAAGAAGATTATTTTGTATTGATTTGTGAGCTTGATCCTAGCGATGATGTCAAAGATGAATCTAACTGGATTAAAGCAAACCCAATCGTTGCAACTTATGAAGAAGGCATGACGTCTTTAAGATCAGATTTAGAAACGGCTCTCGAAGTCCCTGAAAAAATGCGTAGTTTTCTCACAAAAAATATGGATCGCTGGGTCGATCAAAAAGACAACGGATATATGAAAATGTCTAAATGGCGGTCCTGTCATGGTGAAATACCTGATCTAAAAGAAATGGCAATCTATCTTGGTTTAGATTTATCCATGACAACGGATTTGACGTCAGTTGGTTGGGTAGGGGTCCTTGATGGCCTTTACTATGTTGGTCAGCATTCCTTTATCCCCGAAGAACGAGCCAAGGAGAAAATGGCTACTGATAAAGTGCCTTATGATCTATGGCGCGATCAAGGTTGGATGACATTCACACCAGGGGAGGCAGTTGACTATCAATATGTGGAAAGATGGATCATTGAATTTGCTCATGTCAACAAATTGAGAGTCATCCAGGCTGCTTACGATAAGTATAATGCGCTGCACCTTGCACAACGGCTTGAAAGTAAGGGGTTTAATATGGTTGAGCTTCCTCAGAGAATCCAACATCTTTCTTTACCAACAAAAGATTACAGACAAAAGGTATATGAGGGCAAGGTCATACATGCTAGCGATCCATTGCTAACTTTTGCATATAATAACGCAATCATTAAACAAGACGCTCAAGAAAATATCATGCTAGACAAAGCGAAGTCACCACAAAGAATAGATCCAGCTGCTGCCGTTATGAATGCTTTTGCTAGGGCCATGTATCACAATATGGGCGCAAGTGTTAACTTAAACGAACACTTTTCAGGAAATTTCAGTTTTTAGGATGTGAGAGAGTGAAAAAATTCATTGTACTTCTGAAATCAATATTAAACGACTTGCTGTTTATCGGAGGGTGCACATTTATTCTGCTGGCAGCGTATCGGGTAAATACAAACATCGGTCTATTTCTGACGGGTGTATTTTTTATGTTTTATGCCTACTTGCTGTCAAGTCACGCGCGGCAGAAAGAGAGGTGAAATAAATGTTCATAGATAAGTTTTTTGAAAAACGTTCCAGCTCAACAACAATAGACGGTTTCAGTCAGTTGATCAATCTATTCGGAGGTCGAGAAACGGCAAGCGGTGAAAGAGTGAGTGAAAGCAATTCACTTGTGCAGCCGGACATTTTCGCGTGTGTCAACGTACTATCTGATGACATCGCAAAGCTACCGATACACACATTTAAAAAAGAGAGTCAAGGAGTCAACAGAAACCCTAATCATCCATCAGCCTATATGATCTACGCAAGGCCAAACTCGCACATGACAGCTTATGTGTGGAAAAAGCTGATGATGACGCATGCCCTCACGTGGGGAAATGCCTATTCGATGATTAAGTTTGGGGCGCATGGTTTCCCTGAAAATCTTTACCCATTACGGCCGGATGAGACAAACGCATACATCCATCCTGAAACGGGGATGATTTGGTACCAAACCACCGTTAACGGACGATTTATAGAATTGTACGATCACCAGGTACTACACTTTAAAGGCCTATCAACGGACGGGATACACGGCAAGTCACCTATAGGAGTAGTGCGAGAGCATATAGGCGCTCAAGCAGCTGCAACGAAATACAATGCCAAGCTGTATAAAAACGAAGCCACGCCGCGCGGAATATTAAAGGTTCCGTCTTTCTTAGACGAGAAACCTAAGGAAAATGTGAGAAAAGAGTGGAAACGGGTCAATCAAGGTGAAAACATAGCGATTATTGATAACGGTCTTGAATATCAATCTATCGCCATGCCGTTGCAAGAGGCTCAATTTGTCGAGTCCATGAAGTTTAACAAAGCGCAGATAGCGATGATTTATAAAGTTCCGTTGCATAAACTCAATGAGCTTGATAAAGCCACATTTTCAAACATTGAGCATCAATCCCTGGAATACGTAAAAAACACATTGCAACCGTGGATCGTGAATTTTGAACAAGAATTAAATATCAAGTTGTTTACTGACAATGATCAAAAAGCGGGTCATTATGTAAAATTCAATGTTGATAGTGAGTTGCGCGGCGATAGTAAGACACAAGCCGAGTATTTCAAATTTATGATCGAATCAGGCATATTAAATAAAAATGAGGTTCGCGACTTACTCGAAAGAAACCCTATCGAACATGGCGAAAAATATCTTTCTAGCTTGAATTATGTGTTCCTTGATTTCATGGAAGAATACCAGGGGCTTAAAGCTGGTGCAGCCATGAAGGGAGGTGACAGCAAGAATGAGTAAAGAAAAAGAAGTGCGGCTGCTCACGACGCCAATTGAGATACGTTCCGACGGTGAAGGACAAGCCGAATATGTGGAAGGCTATGCTTTGAAATTTGAAAAATGGTCCGAGCGTTTGGGATGGTTCAAAGAAATTATCAGCAGGAACGCTTTAGAATCTACTGATCTATCAAACGTCGTTGCACTGTTCAATCATCGTGAAGATTTTCCTCTAGCAAGAAACACCGTTCCAGGGGAATCAGGACGGCTTGAATTAGAAATAGATGGTATAGGTCTTAAATTTAGATTTAAGCCTACTGATACGTCTTATGCGCGTGATCTCTGTGAGAATATACGCAGCGGCGTTATTAATCAATGTTCTTTTGCCTTTTCGTTGGATTACAACGGCGAAGAACCTGACGAGTGGCGCATAAATGAAGATGAAGACATATACGAACGAAGAATAAACAGAATTCACCGCCTTTATGACATATCTCTTGTAACGACACCTGCATATAGCGATACCGAAGCTGTAGTAGGTGCTCGAAGCATGGAGAAAGTAGAAGAAATGAAAGAACAACGGAGCGCACCAACAGATGAAATTTTAAAAATTGAATTGGAACTTTTAAGCCTTGATCTTCCCGAATAAGGCTTTTTTGCGTTCAATAAGGAGGAAAAATACAGATGTCTAAAAAAGAAATTGAATTACGTCAGCAGTTTACACGAAAGAAAGAAGATGCTGATAAAGCACTAGCAGAAGGAAAAACAGAGGAAGCGCGCCAGATTCTCGATGAAGTGAAAGAACTTAAGAATCAAATTGAATTGATGGTAGAAGGAAGAACACTGAACGTGCCGGATTTACCTGGCGGTGAAAATTTTGTGCCTGAGCAAGAACGTAACCCGGAAGGACGGAAAGGAGCCGAGGGAGATAAAGAAGAAAGGCAGCAGCAATACCGTAAGACTTTTCTAAAGAAATTAAGAGGAAAAAGACTTACCGATGAAGAGCGTGACCTTTTGGACAGTGAGGAATTCAGAGCAATGTCAGGCAAAAATGATGAAGACGGCGGGATTTTGATTCCTGAAGACATTGGAAGACTCATCCATGAACTTAAACGAACTTATGAACCACTAGAGCAATATGTAACAGTTGAACCTGTTACGGGCCGTTCAGGATCACGTTTGTTAGAAAAGAATTCTGATATGGTGCCGTTTGCCCGTCTCGAAGAATTAGAAGAATTACCTGAGTCTGATCAGCCAAAATTCACAAAAATGAATTATGCTATTGAGGATTTTGGAGGCATCATGACTTTATCAAATTCAATGTTAAGCGACTCTGATCAAGCGATTATGCGATATGTCGCTAACTGGTTTGCAAAAAAGTCAGTTGTTACTCGTAATAGCCTAATTTTGAATGTAATTGAATCTTTGAAAAAGGTAGAAATTGAGGGGTTGGATGGAATTAAAAAGGCATTAAATGTAACACTTGATCCTCTTGTATCCCCAGGTTCTATCGTGATGACAAACCAAGACGGATACAACTGGTTAGATACACTTAAAGACGGAGAAGGTAAATATTTAATGCAGCCTGATCCTACAAATCCAACAAAGAAACTTTTTGACGGCCGACCTGTAGTAAATATTTCTAACAAGGTCTTGAAAACACAAAAGGGTAAAGCACCAATCATCATCGGTAATTTAAAAGAAGCGATCGTTCTATTTGACCGTCAGCAACAATCAATTGCTTCCACAGACGTTGGGGCAGGAGCCTTCGAGACAAACACTACGAAAGTCAGAGCAATTGAAAGAGAAGACGTCCGAAAATGGGATGATGAAGCGGTAGTGTTTGGACAAATAACGATCCAATAAGGAGGACACGATGGGATATACAACAAAAAATTACACCACTGACGGCGGGGATCGAACTGTCATCGGTGGTGTTTTAGAATTTGCAGGCGGAAAAATCGTCAAAGATGGCGAGGAAGTTAGTCTAGGTGGCGGCGGATCAGCTGCACCTGGAAACGTAACACATGAAATGCTGGCCGAAAAAGCGGTTCGTTCGGTAAATATCGGGACAGGAAGCGTCATGCCAGAGCATCTTAATTCGTCTATTGAAACTAGACTCAAGGGAATGGAAGACGAAATAAAAGAGCTGCAAAGTAAACTGAGCAAAGAATAAACAAAGGAAAGGAATTGATCTATCATGGCAAAAGATTACCTAAACGAAAGTAATGGGGTATTTACATCTGCAGAGGCGGGCGCTGATGGAAAGCCTATCACGCCAGTTACTGTGAAAGATAATAGCGAAGAAAATCCTCTTTATGTGAAGGGGTTAAAGGGTGATCCTGGTGAACAAGGTCCTCAAGGTCCGAAAGGAGAAAAAGGCGATCCAGGGGAGCAAGGCCCAAAAGGTGACAAAGGAGATCCTGCAGTAATTGAAACAGGGGCTATTAAGAACGATCATTTAGGCGATGGTTCTGTAAACTCACGGACAATCGGTAAGGGTAGCGTTAAATGGGACAACATCAATTCAGAAGTACAAAAAAGGATCACTGATTTAGAGTCGAGAGTCGACCAACTTGAGGGTAAAGAAAATACTGAATAAGTAGGCGGTCTTCTATGGATTTAAAAAAGCTGAAAGATGAATATTTAAAAGTTGATACCGACCAAGATGACGCCTTGCTAAAAACCTTAATTACTGCAGCAAAGGGATATATCAAAAATGGTATAGGACGATATGAGGAAGGAAATGCACAGTATGAGCTTGTAACAGGCATGCTTGTTGCTCATTGGTACGAAAATCGAGGGGTGTATGAGTCAGGCGTTTCCGGCTCATCCATCCCTTTTACTATTCGGGATCAACTAACCCAACTTCGCTATGTGGAGGCAGAAGAGCATGAAGAAGATAAGCGAGTTGAATCGTCGCTTAACCTTTCAAGTAAAGAAAAGGGTGCAGGATGACGAGCTGAATTGGAATGAATCCTACGAAAATGCCTTTGAGACATGGGGAGCTATTGAAGGTTTTAGCGGTTCAAAGTCAGACACGCTTGTTGCTGGTGCGTTAGGCGTCAAGTCACCGAAGAAAATCACAATTAGATACCGGGAAGACGTTAAACAAGACATGCGAATCCTTCATCAAACGGGAACCGATGATACAGGAGAGCCAATATACCGGACTTTCGACGTAATGGATTTTAACGACGTTGAAAATAAAAAGAAGCGGCTTGAAGTCACATGTAATGAGGTAGGCGTAAATGGCTGATATGGATATTGATGGATTCGATGATCTAACGAGATTTTTCAACAAGATAGGTGACGACGTTGAAAAAGCTGAAAAGGTCGCTCTTAAAGCTGGCGGCGAGGTAATAGCCGAGCACCAAAAACGTAACGTGAATAAGAGTTCAAAAAATCAGCCTCACATGGTCGATAACATCACCGTTTCAGCTGCAAGAGAATCAAAAGACGGTGAGCTATTTGTAACCGTTGGACCAAATCGGAAAGTCGCTTACAGAGGACGGTTTTTAGAATGGGGCACGTCTAAAATGCCGCCGCATCCATTCATTGAAAAAAGCGCAATTGAAGGGGAGGGACAAGCTGTGAAAATCATGGAAAGAAATATCACGGCACCAATTAAATGAGTCTTGATGCAAAGAAAGAATTGAGTGCAGCGTTAATAAAAAACAATGAATTAAAGCAGCTTGTCACGGGTGGTTTTCATCATCTTGTGGCGGATGATGTGGCCGCATTCCCTAGGGTTGTATTTTCAGAGATTACAAATAGGGACCAGGAATATAGAGACAACCAAGCAGCTGCTAGTGAAGTTCGTTTTCAGCTAAGTATATTTTCAAAAGCAGACACGCGAACGCACGAGACAGAAATAGCAAAACTGATAGACAAACTGATGAAAGATTTAGGCTACGGAAGATACGATTCAGTCGATCTTTACGAAACCGATACAAAAATCTTTCACAAAGGTTTGAGGTACGTCAAAACATTTTTCTAGGAGGAAAACAGATGGGGAAAACAATCTACGGATTAGACATGTTTCATTATGCTGAGCTTATTCAGGATGATGATAAGGGGCTTGAATATGCAAAGCCTGAAAGGTTGCCCGGTGCCGTAAACGTCAAAGTCGATCCTAAATCAGAGCAATCTAAATTTTGGGCTGATAATGGCGTCTATGATTCATTTAACAACATGGGTGACATTGACCTTGAGGCAGAACTAGCAGATTTGCCTATTGAGGTGCAAAACAAGATTTTCGGTCACAAGGTCGAGAATGGAATTTCTTTTGCCAGTTCAGATGATAAGGCTATTTTCTTGGCTTTTGGGTTTAGAGCGAAAACATCTACAGGTGGGCATAGATTTTATTGGTTCTTAAAGGGACTTCCTGAATTGATGGCTAATGAAAATAAAACCACAGAGGGTAAAGCAGATCCTGAAACAGCAAAATTTAAAGCAGGTTTCATGACTCTTCAAAATAAGAAGGGGAAAAACCGTTGGAAGGCACAAGCTGAGTTCGACGAAGGCTTTGACCCGGATGAATGGTTTAAACAAGTTGTATATGACGGGACATCCTTTGCCACAGGAAAAGATACAGAGGATTCCACAAGTTCAGTAGACATTGGGAAGGGCGTTTAATAACGCTCTTTTTTATTTTGTAATCGGGAGGCAATAACATGGAAGCATTGACAATCACTTTGCATTTTAACGGTAAGAAAAAGAAATTTTCCACACCTAGCTTTATTACTGGCGAGTTGTTTAGGACCGCAGTAGAAATTGTAGAAGACTTTGAATCGAACGATCCTGAAAGATTTCATACGAGTGCTCAAACTGAGTTCATTTGTAACGTATTCGGAAACAAGTTTACTGCAGAGGAATTCGATACAGGTATTGACGCACGTCTTTTGACCAAAACCATCTTTGCGACCGCACAATATGTCATCGGGAATATTGCTGAGGCAAGTAATATATTGAATCCCGAAGCCGCAAAGGAAGCAGAGCCGGGGGAGTAAGTTTGTCCGATGCTGTCCTTGATATGTATAACGCATTAGAGGACATTGGCTTTACTCAAAATCAGATAGACGAAATGGACATTGTCTATCATCTAAAACGCCTTGCACGTAGGAAAGAAGCGAGCAAGAAAAAGCCAAGTAAGAACGCTACAGCATCGGATAAACCTTTGTACATTGATCAGATACCTGGACTGTAAAAAGGTGGTGAGGGATTGAGCAAAGACATTAAAGTAAAGCTGTATTCTAATTCGTCCCAATTTAACGGGGAAATGAAAGCAATTGCCGTTCAAATGAAGAACATAAAGTCTGAATTTGAAAAGAACCGGACTGCAGTTGGTGTGTGGGGCAATGAGCTGAAAACCTCACAAACGAAAGTCAGAACCCTTTCACAGCAATTGGATCAGCATAAAATGAAGGTTAAAGCACTTGAAAGAGCTTATGCAGATGTGGCCATAAAAAAGGGAAAGGACGCACAAGAGACACAAAACCTTGCCCGACGTTTGAACTATGCAACAGCTGAAATGAATAAAACGCAAAATGCGTTAACACAAACGACCAACAAAATTCAGAGGATGGAAGCTGAGATAAAACGAACTTCCTCATCGCTTTATAAAATGGGCCAAAGAATGAATACAGTTGGCAACAAAATGAGAAGTACCGGTGCTTCGGTAGCGATGACTACAGGTGTTGCTTTCGCTAGCTTGGCCCTCCCACTGAAAGACGCTGTAGAAGTTGGTATGTCATTTGAAACACAAATGAGTAAAGTTAAAGCAATATCAGGGGGAACAGCTGCAGAAGTCGAAAAGCTGAAAAACCAAGCCAAAGAGTTGGGGGCAACAACTGTTTTCACCGCCAGCCAAGCAGCAGACGCACAAAGCTTCCTGGCAATGGCCGGATTTAAAGCAAACGACATTTACGCAGCGATGCCAGGTATGCTGAATTTAGCAGCTGCAGGTCAACTAGATTTAGCTGCTGCCGCCGATATTTCATCTAATATGATGCAAGCTTTTGCCATGAAAGCATCGGAAGCTGGGCACGCATCGGACGTAATTGCATACGGTGCAGCTAACGCAAATACGAATGTGGAGCAAATGGGAGAGGCCATGAAGTTCCTTGCGCCTAACGCCAATTCATTAGGATGGGGCCTAGAAGAGTCAGCGGCCGCAGTCATGGCGTTTGGTGACGCAGGTTTACAAGGTTCTATTGCAGGACAAGCATTTGGTACGTCTTTGATCAGGTTAGCAACGCCTGCTAAAAAGGCGCAAAAGGAAATTGATAGATTAGGATTTGCGTTTTTCGATGCGGCGGGAGATATGAAGAGTATGCCGGAAGTTGTGGCCGAAATGGAAAAGGGCATGAAAGGCATGACGAAAGAGCAACAAGCCGCAACCTTAAAAACCATTGTCGGAGCTGAATCATATAAACATTGGGCTATTCTTTTACAAAAGGGCAGTAAGGCATTAAAAGATAACACGAAGGCGCTAAAAGAATCGGACGGTGCAGCTAAAAAAATGGCTGACACAATGCTTGATAATGCCCGAGGCAGTATCATTGCTTTTCAATCAGCTGTGGAAGGGGCAAAGATTAAGCTCACTGAAAGTCTGCTTCCTGCACTTGGGAACCTAGCTGACAAAGGTGCAGACATCGTTTCCATGTTTAACAAAATGGATTCTGCCACAGCCCAAACGGTTGCTAAAACGGCGCTGTTTGCTACTGGTGTTTTAGGAGCCACAACAGCAGTCGCAACGCTTACGATGGGTATCGGAGCGCTTTTAGCATTTACAGGTCCAGTAGGGCTTGCGATAGTCGGTGGGACTGCTTTACTAGGCGGTATTGCCGTTGCAACCTATGCGTATAACGAGCAACTGAAAAATCAAAAGAAACGCCAGGAAGAAGCAAAAGAATCGGCTCTTCTATATGGTGAGGGCGTTTCTAAAGCGACACAAAAAGCGGCCGAATCATACGTTAATCTACGTGAAAAAGCCACTTCACAGCTATTTCAATTGACTCAGGTTTCAGGTGATGAAGCAGATAAGATGGCAAATAGGTTACTTAAAACTTATCAGAAAATGTCATCTTCTTTAGTTAAAGAATTAGAAGGATTTAAAACAGATGCATTGGCTGTACTTAATGGTCTTTTTGAAGATCAAGAAGGGAAAATGAAAGAAAAGGGCGAGGAATGGTCTGATCAGCTTGTCGGAAAAATTGATGAGGATGTACAAACAGTTCGTAAGAAAATGAAGCAGTTTGAGAAGTTAAAGGAAGAGACGGGCTTAATCACTTCTAATATGAACGAAGTACAACGCAGAACATTTAATGAAATTATCACATTCTTCCAACAGTCTACTAGTAAATTTGCCGCAAATCAAAAGGATGCTTTAGCTATTCAACAGAGGGTTTCCGAGAGCCAAAATAAGCTATCTTTTAAAAATGCTAAAGGCTATAACGATCAGATCACTGAGTTGTATAAGGAAGGTCAGAAGGCAGCAAAAAAAGACAGAGATTATATGGCTCAAGTGATGGATGAGGCCCTTGCTAAAGAAGCGATAAATGCCGAACAGCATAAGGCCCTAAAAGCCAAAATTAACGCAGACTATCAAAAGTCACTTGCACAAAACCTAAACACATATAAGAAAAGCTCAGAAGCTCTTTTTGATCAAATGTCTAAAGATGGGCAACTGCTAGATTTAGAAACGGGCAAAGCGTTGGAAAGACAAAAAGAGTATTCAAGTAACTCAATGGGTATTTTCGTAGAAATTGAAGAAAGTGAAACTGCATATCAAGCGCGCTGGGCTGAAAAACAGGTCGCATTTTTGCAAAAGCTAGGAGACAGCAAAGAAGAAGCGCTAGAGCAAACAAGGAAATCCCTCATTGAGTTTAACGAAGGATTAGGACTAGCAAGTGATAAAGCTGCCTCCGAGGCAGACAAAACAATTGCCAAAGTAGAAAAGAAGATGAACCGCGCAACATCTGCCCATGAATCAGGAAAGAAAATGGGGGATGAATTTGCTGACGGCTTAATAGATGCCACGCCTAACACCTTAGCAAGTGGGTCGATCCTCAAACAAACACTGGATCAAAAACTGCGAGAGGAAAACGGCATTCCTAGAATAGCGGGGAAAGACAAAGGTCAATCATTTAGCGATGGTATCAGTTCGTCAAAAGTTAACGTATCTAACAGTGGTACATTGCTGCAGCAAGCACTTGGGCAAAAGCTAAGTGAAGGCAATGCAGGAGCTAAAACATTCGGCTCTCAAAAGGGTCAATCATTTAGCGCGGGTATAAGCTCAACAAAAGGCAGCACAAGCACCGCAGCAAGTAGCGTAAACCAAACAGCGTTATCAAACCTAAACAAAAATACCACTCAAGCCACGCAAGCAGGTGTAACAAAAGGGCGAAGTCACAGTTCAGGAATAACAAGCACAAAGGGCGCCAATACGTCTGCAGCATCTTCCGTAAGTGCGTCAGCAACAGCACAGCTTGCCAAAACAACCGATGGCGGGGGCGGACAAAAAGCAGGGGTTCAATTTGCATCGGGAATCCGTAGCCAAGCCGGAAACGCCAGCAATTCAGGCAGCACCGTAGCACAATCAGGAAAACAAGGCTTATCAAGCGTGAAAACAACTGGCACAGGTGCTGATTTTTCTAAAGGTTTTGCTAACGGTATTCGTAGTATGGGCGGCACCGGAGGTACGATATGGAAAGCTGCTTGGGCTATCGGTAAAGTTGCAATACGTTCACTGAAAGATTCCATACAATCAAAATCACCAGCAAAGAAGACCATCGCAGAAGGTGTGAACTTTGGAGACGGCTTTATCATTGGGCTTGGAGAAAAAGCGCAGGACGTGAAAAAAAGCACTGCAGCTATGGCGCAAGGTGCTATGTCGTCATTTAAATCTGAAATTAATAGAATGGCTTTTAACATCCAGGGGGCAGCAGATGAGATAAACACAATGCGCGCCGAACTGACTGTGAAAAACGAAATTGATACGCCTGTATTAAACCAAAAGCTAGATGCCCTTATTAGTCTTCTATCAAACAATTTACAAACGAACAATGAAAGCGTAAGTGCTGCAGGACAAACAATCAAAATCCATCCTTCGCCTGTCATTATTGGTGGTGAGCATTTAGCGGACATCGTTTTTAATCAAGGAGACACATCCATACTAGATAAAAAGAGCGCTCAAAAATACGAGCAGAACGCGTATAAAGGAGGGCTGAAAAGATAATGGATCTATATTTTGATTTCAGAGACGGAATGGGGGAGCAACCTTTATCGGGGTTACTGCCCTATTTTAAGTTGTTGAGTTTTGCACCTGACGCGCCGAGCACTGAAAGGGAGCTTGTACAGTTAACCAGGTTTAACGGACTTGTACCAACGCAGCATCCGCGAGACATAGTGTACAAAGAAAGATCTATCAAGGTTGAGATATTGCTTGATGCTAAAATCGCGGCAAACTTTTATCAGTACAGACATGAGTTTTATGATCTCGTTGTTCAGCCCTCCTGGTATTACGTCTCATGTGATCTGCTTCCTGGGAGGCGTTTTGCGGTTACATGCGATGGGGGCTTTCAGATCCCTAAGGATAAGCAAAAAAACCAGGTATCTTTCCAAGTGGATTTTAACAATATTACAGGACTAGCAGAGTCAAAGGGCACGTCTTTAAGCGCACAGAACTTTTCTAATGAAAGATGGTTTTCAGGAATGGGAATCCAAAGGCGCGACGATCTGCAGTACCGTTTTAAAAACAAAAAACGTTTCAGTGTATTTAATCCCGGCTTACCTATTAACCCACTGCAGCATGATTACAACGTTCTGCTTAACGCAAAGGGAAAAAACATAACGATTATCAATCACACGAATAACGAAAAATTGAAAATAGAAGCCGATCTGAAAAAGTCCCAGCAGGTCAGGAACTTGAAACAATATACCGTTGTCGGCAATAAAAGATTGAAAACGTCGGGAAGGCTGCCGTCCTTAGATAAGGGCATGAATGAGTTTGAGATTCAGAATACCAATGATTTTGAAATTGTATTCGATACAAGATTTTATTTTCCGTAAAAGGGGGATGTCATGGCTGCTGCAGATTTTATAAAAGAGATAGCAAAAGACGCGCAGAGGATTTATAAGAAATACAATATTTTAGCTTCTCTTATCATTGCGCAGTCTTGCCTAGAAAGCGGATGGGGAAAAAGCGAACTAGCTCAAAAAGGTAAAAACTTATTCGGGATAAAAGGATCATTCAACGGTCAATCTGTCCTCATGTGGACCACTGAGTATGATAAAAAGGGTAAAGCAACCAGAGTACAAGCACCTTTTAGAAAGTACCCTTCATGGTACGAATCTATACAAGACTTAGCAAAGCTGTATCTAAAAGGGGTAAGCTGGGATCCAAACATTTATAAGGCTGTAATCGGTGAGAAAGATTACACCAAAGCAACAGCAGCACTTGTGAAAGCAGGGTACGCTACGGATCCAAACTATGCAACGAAATTGAATAGTATCATCTTCACTTATAAACTTACGCAATACGATTCGGTGGAAGGTGTGGATGATGGCCCAAGTGAACCTGAACCACCAGTTAAACCGTCTTACCCAAGTAAGGAATACCAGGGTAAGGACGTAGAGTTAAATGACGGACTACCTTCTGATATTGATTTTAGGCAGCTGCACGTCTCAACCAAAGACGGCAAAGAGCTTGTGGAAATCGTTGGCGCTGTGTTGGAGCTTCAAGACGATACAACAGGTAAGAAGAGTTTCACCTTTACCCTATTGCGGACTGAGGATAATGGGGTGGAATTTGATTTGCTTGTTCCAGGAAACATATTGTACCTGGATGAAAAAGTTTACAACCATCAAAAATATTACATTACAGATATTGAGCTTGATCAAAGTAGAAAAAACGTGCTGCAGAAAAAGGTAACGGCCAATCATGTGTATACCGTCTTACTGGTAAATGACAGGGTAGAAGAAAAGATTTCAAAGAAACTGAAAATCAATGAAGCTTTAGACATTGCCCTAGCCGGTACCCCTTTTCAATATGTTCTAAAAGCAAAACTATCGGAGTTTGACGAAGTAGATCAAGACGGCTTCGGAGAAAAAAACAGAGTCGAATTAATGGATCAGATTGTTGAGGATTACGAAATAGAGCTAGATGTAAATAACTACGTCATCTATGTGCATTTAAAAATGGGTAAGGTAGTAGACTTCACCCTTGACAGCCGATACAATATGCCAGGCTTTAAGTTGAAGATCAATGACCAAAACACATCCACAAGAGCTTGGGGTTACGGCGCAGAGAAGAAAGCTAAGAAAAGTGATGCTAAATCAACTGATACAAAAACGAACGAGGATGAAAAAGAAAAAGAGCCTGAATATGAATTCGAGCCTATCCTATACATCCATCCTGATGAAGATAAATTTTTGATCGAGGGTAAGCCGCGCTGGGGTGAGCCGATAAGAGACGACACAGTAAAAAAAGCAAGCAACATGGTATCTGCTTTGAAAAAGCACGTAAACCCATATCCTGACGTGGTAGTTGAGGCTGAGTATCAGTATATCTATGAGCCAGCATTGCAGGGTATAGAAGAGGATTTTTGGAAAGGTGACACGATCCACGTTATTGCTGATACGGCAAACGGCATCACGTTTGAGGACGATGTAAGGTTAGTGTCTGTCACTTATAATCCCCTCAACCCGTATGACAGCCCTAAAATGACTTTCGCAAACTTCCGAAAAGACATTCAAGATTATCAAGTAAGCCAGGCACGGCAGATTAAGCAACAAAAAAGATATATAGATCAATTGATGAGAACGCTCAATTAGAAGCGTTTTTTCTTTTGGATTTGAAAGGAGTGAATAAATTGGTCCGGCTTAAAAAAGATTATGACACAACCCGAAACTCAGTCTATGAATCCCAATTGCGCGGCGACATGCAAACAGTTGAGAATGAGCTTAATAAGAACACCAGTGAATTACAGTCTCACAAGGATAGTAAAAAAGCTCATTTATCTAGTCAGATTATGCATGGTCTATTTACGGTTGCCAACAGGATTGACAACATGTGGGCTAGATTGACAAACCTTGTTCTTAATCATGACGGGAATGATGTCAAAGAAGTTGTAGACACCCGCGTCGCCTTTGACGCAAGCATTCACAAAACAGCGAAGGATAGACTAGATTATGATTTTGGTTTGATCATAAGTCGCTTAGATCGGCAGCCTGACATTAATGTACTTGATTTAGGCGCTGATCCAACTGGCAAATATGAATCTGCATTTGCGATTCAAGCAGCGTTAGACCGCGCTAAAAAAGGTAAAAGCGTCAGAGTGGTCGTGCCTCCGGGTGTTTACCGTCTAGGAGCGACGTTAGTCAATTGGGGTAATACCTGGTTTGATGCTAAGGGTGCCTATTTGCTAAATTATCACGGCAAGACGATGATGACTAATGGTGACGGAACAGTTGAGTACCTGGGCTATGAAGGAAATGGAAATATATACATTGACGGAGGGACTTGGGATTGCAGAGGAACAGAATTTAAAACTAAAAATAACTGTTTTTCTTTCGGTCATGGTAAGAACATCTTTATTAGAAATTCTGCTTTTAAGGATGTCAGCGGTTATCATGCGATAGAATTTAACGCTTGTCAAAACTTTAAAGTGTTAAATTCAGATTTTTATGGATTCGTAGACCATGATGGATCAAGATATTTCTCGGAGGCAATTCAGGTGGACCTTGCTCAAAGAAAAGAAGTATTTGGGGCATTCGGTGCTTATGACTTCACGACTTGCAAAGACGGACTAATTCAAGGCTGTAACTTTGGCAAATCTAACACACCAGGTACGCAAGCGTGGCCACGCGGTGTGGGATCACACTCAAGCACAATCGGCTACTGGCACGAAAACATAAGAGTGAAAGATTGCTTGTTTGAGGATATGGCCGGTTGGGCCGTTAGGGGTTACAACTGGAACGTCACTGACATTAAAGATAACACCTTGCGAAACTGTAGATTTGGTATAACAGTCAGCGCCATTGATCCAGCAAATAAACACCATTCCCTAAACGATAAGTTTGAACAAATGTCACGTTCACAATCCTTTAGACATGTTCATGTATCAGGAAATACGTTTTTAGATACAAGGGAAAACGAAGCGATTTACATTCGTGGTATTAATGACGAATCAGGATTTGTGCGAAATGTTAATATTCAAAACAACATTATAGACGGTGTTGGTGGTACAAACCAAGCTGGCATCAGATTGGATGCAATCAGAAATGGCATTGTATCTGGTAACCAGATTTCAAACACATCCGGTGATGGGGTTCTGATGAATGACTGTGTAGGAGTAACCGTATCGGGAACTAACCAAATTAGTTTTATAGGAAGAGATGGCATAGCAGCTTTTGGTGAATCTTCTGATTTAAGTATTACTTCAAATGTTATTAGAAGACCTAAACGCTATGGAATAGAAATTTCAGGTGTGCTTTTTGGCGAAGTTTCAGATAATACTGTTACAGGAGCGGGACATGGTGAACATGGAAAGTATGAAGCCATTAGAATTGCAAACGGAGCAAGAGATATACTTCTTGCAGATAACAAGTGTCGATCTATATCAACATTAACGAAATTAGCAAGGGCGGGGATTTACATTACTTCCTCTGTTAAAGGAATTGTTAGACATGGAAACTACTGCAAGGGTGACTGGACGATCAGCGGCATCGTAGACAATTCTAAAAATCCAAAAACAGATGCAAAGGATGTGGCGTAATGTATTTGATTATGGATACAGACAGATTAGAAGTGGCTTCGGCTTTTGTGTCCGGGGAGGATGTCACTGCTTATGACTTTGAAGGAAACCGAGTAATCCAGCTTGAGGGAGTCAACTTTGACAACGTGTATTTAGAAGACGGGGACGGCCAAAGAGTTGAATTTTCACAAATCGCGCCAGTAAGTCAGAGTGAAATAGAAGAAATGCGAAACCTTATTAAAACTCTGAATGATAAGGTTCTGCAGCTAGAAAAGGAGGGTAGGCAATGACCAATAAAATATACAAAAATGGTTCGCTATCCTTTGTCATAGATGCTTACAATCAAAGCGTCTATGATTCTAAAATCATTTTTTCAACTCAAGATGTAGGCACAGCTAGATTAATATTCAAGCTGCGTAAAGATGGTATGCCTCTCCCCTTATCAGCTGTAGAGGGTAAGTTAGTATTGTTATTCTCCAATGGGTCAAAGCACATTAGAAACATCTTGGTGTCTGACAAAGTGGAAGGGATAGCCGAATACATTTTAAACAACGATGAAATCAAGATATACGGCAGAGTGCAAGCGTCTTTGAATCTCTTCTATAAAAATGGGCAATCAATGTCTGTGCATGAATTCATTTTTGATATAAAGAAGAACCTAATTGATGAAAATATTGTTCCAGCTGCAGAATATTACATCGACCATTTTGACTCGTTGAAATCAAAAATAGAGCAAAAATCAGCGGAGCTTGAAGCAGAAATAAAAAAGCGCACCGGTGTAATGAAGGGAAACATTGATGAGATTACAAAAGACCTGCAGGTTCAGCTAGACAGGATGAAAGAGAAACTCGACGATATCGAGGCGCTTGAAACAAAAGAGGGTGCAAAAGCTAAAGTAGCCGAAGCGCTTGAAACAGCTAAAAAATATGCGGATGTACATGCGGCAGACCAAAAAATACATGTGACCGAAGCGGATAAGGAAAAGTGGAATGAATCTCAGTTAGCAAAAATCACAATGGATAGTGGCAGAGTTTTTTATAGGAGTAGCTCAGAAGTTACCGACTATAACACAATAACTCAAACGGGCATGTACTTGATATACAATGCGGGTGTCAATGGTCCTCCGTCTTTTAATCTCGTATTTCTGCTCGTTATGAGCTATGGCAACACTCTTGCCCAAATAGCATACGAGTCGGTTACTGGTAAACAGGCGTATTTCCGTTTTCGCAAAGTTGATTCTGAGTCTTGGACGGCTTGGGAACGAATTCTGACGGCTTCCGATCTTGATTTAAAATGGGAAAAGCCCACATTACAGCCTAGCTGGAAGCAATATGCCCCGGCAGACGGTAGCATTCACACAGTGAGATTCAGTAAGGATGTTGCGGGAGTTGTCGAGATAAAAGGCGCTGTTTGTGGTGGTGTTCTAGGACTTGATACGCCCGTCTTTACCTTACCCGTAGGTTATCGCCCGATGCAGTCAGAGTATTTCAACGGAGTTGCGTCAAGCGTGGGAACACCTGGAATCCCGCAACATCACCGAACCTTTATCGGCACAGATGGACGGGTATGTATACAGTCCAGTTCAAACACATCAAACCCTGTTGAATTTTTATCATTCGGCTTTCGGTTTAGGACTAGGTAAGGAGGTAGTTAAAAATGATATGGGTTTATAAGTATAACGACGAATTTATTTGGCAGCCAGGCGAAGAAATTGAAGTTGACGTTGAAAATGGCGAGCAAATACCCGAAGGCTACACAAAAATACAACCTCCGAACGGACTATATCTGCCTAAGTATGATCCAGTTAAAGATAAGTGGTTCGAGTCGGCCTCCCAAGAGTATATAGACAGTTTGCAGCCTGATCCACTTCCGCCGGATGATGTAATGATGCTTAAAAAACAAGTGGCTCTACTTACATTGCAAGTGTCACAGCTACAGAGAGGCGGGGCATCATGATATACCCAACGTCAGCCGATATAAAAGTATTCTGGGATTGGGGCGTGTACACTCTTGAGATTATGCGAGAGTATGTTTTATTGGGCGTAATTACAAAAGAAGAATACGAGCAGATCACAGGCACCGTATTTGATAAACCGTCTGTATCTGTGGATTTAGGAACATCAGCATCTTAAAAGGTGCTTTTTATTTTGCCTTCTTAAAGGAGGTGATTAACGAAATGGAGGAAACAATAGTGTTTATTAACTTTGAAACTTTGGATTTGGCGAAGACATATTTATTCGGCGGTGTTAAATTTTTGGACTTGCTCTTGCTGCTGAGTGTTATGGATGTTTTAACGGGCATTATCAAAGCGTGGAAATTTGGTAAACTACGTAGCCGTACAGCATGGTTTGGTTACGTGCGTAAGATGCTTAGCTTTGTGGTGGTGATTGTGTCAAACATCATTGACCAAATCATGGGATTAAATGGAGTGCTGACCTTTGGGACAGTGCTTTTTTATATTGCAAACGAAGGTCTTTCTATCACAGAGAACCTCGCACAGATCGGCGTTAAAATTCCGGCTGCTATCACTGACAGGCTGCATGTGATCGAGTCTGACAGCCAAAAAGAAGAATCAGAAAAGAAAGCTGCTGAGTAATCGGCGGCTTTTTTCTATATAAAAAATGATTGGAGAGATTGATTATGACAAAGAAAATTATGCTTGATCCGGGACACGGTGGACATGATCCGGGCGCAGTAGCAAACGGGTTGAAAGAAAAAGACCTTGTATTAACTATTGCTAAGAAAACAAAAACAATACTTGAGAAAGTTTACGGGGTAACAGTTAAGCTCACACGATCAACTGACGTTTATATTGATCTGTCTCAAAGAGCAAGACTAGCAAATAAATGGGGCGCTGATTATTTTGCATCAATCCATATCAATGCAGCTGGCGGCACAGGCTTTGAGACGTATCGTTTCGATAAATTATCTGCAGCATCCAGCACGGGTAAGCAGCAAAAAATTGTGCATGATTTCATTTATAACAAGATCAAAGCAAAAACATCTGACCGCGGGAAAAAGTCTAAAAATCTTGCAGTATTGCGAGAGACAAAAATGCCAGCAATCCTAACAGAGAACCTTTTCATTGACCGCAAAGAAGATGCTGCGTTGCTGAAACAGGAATCATTCCTTGATGCTTTGGCCGAGGGACACGCAGAAGGTATCGCATCGGCCGTCGGTTTAAAAAAGGTGTCATCATCATCTAAAACAAGCTCTAAAAAAGAAACGGCGCCAAAAGGCATTGAAATGGCTTTGGTGAAGCCGAATGCTGATGGGTGGCTATGGGTCTATGATAAGCCGAATTGGTCAGCAAAGCACAAAAAAGTAAAGCCGGGTGAAGCATTTACAATTGATAAGACCGTTACGGTCAACGGGGCAAAAATGTATAAGCTTAAATCAGGTCTTTATATCACAGCTGCCACGAAATATGTTCAGGTAAAACAAAAGTAAAATGAAAAAGCCCTTCCTTGTTGGAGGGGCTTTTTTGTCTTAATTCAGTTACTTCAAGTCCACCTATATATTTTTGATATGATGCAAAAGGAGGTTTTCATCTATCTTGTGTAATGATTCTTATTACTTATTTTTACATAAATATTGGAAAGTGAAAGGATATTTGCGATAATAAATTGAAATCATGTTGGATAGTGATTAAAAATAAACATGTGGACTGTTTGATTTTTCTCTGAATTGGGAGGTGAACTATAATGAATGGTATAGATATATTAGAAGAAGTATCAAGAATTGGTCAATTAATTCTGGTGCTCTCTGGTTATGCTCTTCATTGGCGCTTGTCGAAATTAAAGAAGGAACGTCCTCTTACAAAGTACGAGAGTTTCCTTAAATTTTTTGTAATGCTTGGTTTAATTACTTGGGCGCTATCATTCTTCTTTCTATTTATGTGGGGTTAATTTGTCGCAATATGTCGACCTTTGCAAAAAGACTTTAACTCTCTCTTAAACCCCTTTATTTTCTAATAATGTATGATAAAGTAAATTTGAATTTGAAAATAGGGGGAGTTAATATGAAAAGATTGGTTTTTTTAATGTTAGCATTAGTTCTAGCTGTGACTGCCTTTGCTCCAGCTGCATCTGCAAAGACACAAAGTTCAGGATTAGAAGGTTTGACAGAAGAGCAAATTGAGAAGTCTTTAAAAGAAGTTGAATACATCTTCACAAAAATTATAGTTTCTGATGAAAAAGGCTTCGTCATTAATGAGAAAGAGCTTGCAAATTCACCTTATTCAGATGCAGTGAAAGATGGAATGGTCGCTTTTGCAAAAAACATGAATAAAGATGTTGCCACTAAAAGCAACACTGTTACGCGATGTATTGAAGATGCAGCTGGAATCGCTAAAGGTTCTTTAAAGCATCTACAAAAATCAATAGACAAGGGAGATTGGGTTGCGGTAGCAGGTGCTATTAGTCTTATGGGCGTAGCAATTCATCCTACCGTTGTGTTTATATTCATGCTAACTTGTGGTGCAAAAGTAGCCAAAGTTGCTCCTGCTCAATAAGATTATTATGTGAAATTGGCCGTCCATTTGGGCGGCTTTTACTTTTATTTAAACCGCCATTCTTTCTTCTCTTTATCCCATTCTAATTCATTTCTTGATATAAGGTTCTTAACCGCCTTACGGATCGTCTGCTCATCCCTGCCTGTTTTTATTTTAAGGTCTTCTATTGTAGGATTCTTGCGAAATCGGCTCATGTTATAGATTATTCGATATATTTTCCTCTCAAGGTCTGTCATACATAAACCTCCCACAAAAAAGAATGTACGTTCGATTATAAACTCAAAGAAAAAGCCCTTCAAGTAGAGGGCTAATTTAACGATGAATATTTATCAGTTATCATCATATTGCTACCTGATCTTTCGTAAGAGAATTTAGCCACTGTTTCTTCTTCATCTATATAAGGGACTTTCCAAAATACAGCTATCTGATTGACTGTATCATTATCTTTACCAATGTTTGCAGCTAAGTCATCACTATACATTTCAACCATGTTATAAGCTGTCTTACTTGTGTTCAAGGCATCAAAAGACAAGTAAACAAGAGCAATTAACTTGTTCTTCTCACTCGAACCCATATCTTCGTTAATTTCAATTTTTTCAATAGATGTGGTTTTATAGTTCTCTTTGATAATTGTTTTGATTTCTATTTCTGCATCATCTTTTACCATATCTAACTCATCTTCTTCACTGTTATCTTCAACTTCTTCTGAGTTATAAACTTCATTTTTCTCTTCCTCTGCATCTTTATCTTTAGGCAAAGTTTCCTCATCAGATATAACTTCAGAATTGTTTATTTTTAAATTTATTTTAGCAGTAGCTTTTAGTTCTGAGTCACCGCTAATCTGTGGACCAGTTAGGTTAGAACCATTGTCTCCAAAAATTTCTTGAACAACCTCAGTTTGTTCAAGAACCGGTAGTGTTTCGACATATATAATATATTTTCCATCATCAAATACTCCGTCATCTTCATTAAAGAATTTATACTCGAAAGATCCATCCTTTTGAACAGTTGAATTAACTATTGAGTTTTTATGAGAATTTTTGAGTTCAAGACGAATCCTTAGTTTCGTATCTTTAGGTAAGTTGCTCTTCCCACTAATGATAATAATTTTATTGTTTGTGATTTCTTTATCCAAAGTGATCTTTACGTTTAATTTTTCTTTAGTTTCAATGCTTTCTTCTTTTTTACTAGGGTTACTTGTGGATGTGTTTTCTGCTTTGCCACAAGCAGATAAGAATAAGGCACATAAAATCATAAAGAGAAAAGTTTTAATAAGATTCAAAATAGACCCTCCAAAACAAATATTTTCCAAATAAGTCTATCATATTATTGAATTAAAAAGAGGGAAAATAATGTTTTTTCCAAATTAAGAATATTACGGAATTGATGGTCGGGATGTTATAATTTAGTAAGAACAATTCACAATTGGGGTGTGTTATATGCATTTCCGCAAAGAATCAGTTGAAGAAATCATCAAATATGACGATTACCCTTATAAGGTCTATACAAGGGTTTCGACAGACCGCGACGAGCAAATAAGTTCTAAGGAAAACCAAATTGATGTTTGTCGATATTGGATCGAGCAACACAACTATGAATGGGATGACCGTTCTGTTTTGTTAGATGATGGTATCAGCGGTACTGTCCTTGAAGATAGGGCAGCAATGAAATACATTTTTTCATTGGCTGAAAAGAAAGAAATAAAAATGGTTATTTTCAAATCCATCACACGTCTTGCGAGGGATTTGAAAGATGCTCTTTATATTAGAGAGATTTTAGTATCTAACGGTGTTCGTGTCGTGACTCTTGAAGAAGATTATGATAGCCTGTACGAAAGTAAAGCTTCAATGAAATTTGAAATGTCAGCCCTTTTCGCAGAGCAGTTACCTAAATCTATGTCCGTAAACATAAGTGGTGTACTTGCAGCAAAGGCCAGACGAGGAGAGCATTCTGGAAGAGTACCGTATGGTTATATGAAAGAGGGGAAATACCTCGTTATTAATGAAAACGAAGCAGATGTCATAAGATTGATCTTCCATTTATATAACAACGAGGGATTAGGCCAGAAAAGAGTTACATATGCTTTGCAGGAGAAGTGTAAAGCTGGTGAAATACCTCCGCCCAGGAAAAGAAGTAACTGGCAGCTCACAACGGTACAGACAATTTTAAAAAACCCTATCTATTGTGGAGTTCACATTGCTAATAGACATACAACGATAAAGGTAGATGGACGAAAGAAATTCATTAGAAATCCACCTGAAAAATGGACTGTTTATGAAAATTTCTGCCCGCCAATTGTTTCTAGAGAAGATTGGGAAAAAGCTAACAATAAACAAACAGTCAATAAAAAGAGAAAATTCACACCTTGGAATGAGTTGAGAAAGTTAATTATTTGTGGAAAATGTGGATCTAAAATGGTGATCATCCAGACTCATAGAGACAAGAAAAATGGAGAGCGAACTTATTGGAAATACCTGAAATGTAGTAATTTTAGAAGGTCTGGGAAAGATGGATGTGTGAATCATGTTCCGATCAAATATGAAGAACTTCGAGATTTTGTGGTTGAAAATCTCATTACATTTTCAGAGGGCATTTCACACGACTTCAAGAAAAATGCTCTTGAACAAAAGGAAAAACAAATTAAAGCCATAAAGGCAGAATTGAAATCTTTAGAGACACAAAACAAAAGATTGTTAGAACTGTACTTAGAAGATCAAATGATTACAAAAGCTGAATTTCAAAGTAAACGGAACGACATTCAGGCCAAAATAACAAATCTTGAACAGAGTTTATTTTCATTACAACATGTACAAAATGAAAAGAATTCAATCATCGAAATGAAAGCAGTCATTCAAGAACTTGAGGATAGAGAAAAAGACTTAAAGCATGTGTTTGAAAAGCTGATTGATCGTATCGTTATTGATCCAAATGGGAAAATAAACATCTATTACAGATTCAAATGACTGCATGGATAACGATTTGCAAAAGGTAGGCTTAGCAAATGCCATGCAAAAGCTGGGAGTCAAAGGTCGATCACAGGCCGTTGTTGAGCTTCTGCGTATGGGTGAGCTAGAGCTCTAAAGTCAGCCGGTTATCCTTCCTCTGCGAAGGAGCCGGTTATTTCTATTGTCTTTCTTGCATTTTCTTTAAAAAACGAGGAAAATAGGAATATACGTTTTAATCAAAGTGAGATGCTATAGTGAGGTATCAATGAAATGGAAGCGAATGAGTTAGACCATGTTGCACATATTGAAAAATCATTACGACATATTGCAGCGATTATTAAGCAAAAAGGTAGAGAAATTCTGAATCAATATACGATCACTCCACCTCAATTTGTCGGCCTTCAATGGCTTTATGAATTTGGTGATATGACTATTGGCGAGCTATCACAAAAAATGTATCTGGCTTGCAGTACGACGACAGATTTAATTGATCGAATGGAAAAAAGCGAGCTTGTCGAGCGAGTGAAGGATCCATCAGATCGGCGGGTCGTTCGTATTCATTTATTGCCTGAGGGCGAGAGAATCATTCAAGAAGTGATTGTCAAACGTCAGGAATACGTGCGTGAATTACTTGGTGCTTTCTCCGAAGAAGAAGTCATCGTTTTCGACAAGTCACTAGTGAAATTACAGCAGCAAATGAAAAGAAAATGAGGCGATTTTGTTGGATCAACCAATCGGCGTGCTTGATTCTGGAGTGGGCGGTTTAACCGTAGCCAAGGAAATCATTAGACAACTGCCAAAAGAAAAAATCATCTATGTGGGCGATACAAAGAGATGTCCTTATGGCCCGCGCATGCAAGAAGAAGTTTTGCAATATACATGGGAAATGACCAATTACTTATTAAGACATCATCACATCAAGATGCTTGTCATTGCATGTAACACCGCAACAGCCATTGCACTTGATGAAATTAAAGCAACACTAGATATTCCAGTCATTGGTGTCATTCAGCCAGGTGCTCGTACAGCAATTAAGGTCACGAGAAACCAGCATATTGGTGTTATTGGAACGATGAATACCATTAAAAGTGATGCATATAAAAATGCACTACTTTCATTAAAAACCGGCCTTACGGTTGAGAGCTTGGCATGTCCAATGCTTGTTCCGTTTGTTGAGAGCGGCACCTTCTTAGATCATACAGCAGATGAAGTTGTAAAAGCCTCTCTTGAGCCGATGAAAGGTAAAGGAATTGATACGTTAATCCTTGGCTGTACACATTATCCGATTTTAAAGGAACCGATTCAACGTTTTATGGGAAATGATGTAAACATCATTTCATCAGGTGATGAAACAGCGAGAGAAGCCAGTACCATTCTTTCTTATCAAGGATTACTTAACACATCTCAAGAAGTACCACATCATCAGTTTTACACAACGGGTGAACAAAGTAATTTTCAAAACATTGCAAGTGACTGGTTCGGTTATTTACCAGGAAGTGTTGAAACCGTGTCACTTGAAAAAACCTATCAGAATTAACCCAGTTCCATTCGGATTGGGTTATTTTTTATGAAAAGGGTCTAATCCTCTGAAGGAGCTCGTATACATAGTAGTACAAACTACCAGAGGAGGGTGAAGTATGCTGAAAAAAGGATCAACAGCAGCCGTTACATGTATTGCATCGGCAATGCTTTTATCAGGATGTGGGCTATTTCAAACAGATCAAGCGAAGACGGAAATTGACCCACCGCAAAACGTCACTTATGTAAAAGAAGATAAAAATGAGAAACAAACAGCGAAAGAAAGTAAAGAGGAGAAACAAGCAGACACTGTTATGAGAGAGTTGTATTTAATTGATAAAGATGGCTATGTTGTCTCTCAATCGATCCCGCTTCCAAAGAGTGAAGGAACTGCAAGGCAAACACTTGAATATCTCGTAGATGGTGGTCCGATCTCTGACTTACTGCCCAATGGCTTTAGAGCTGTATTGCCTGCTGATACAAGTGTATCTGTAGACATAAAAGATGGCACAGCCGTCGTCGATTTTTCAAATGAATTTAAAAACTATAAAAAAGAAGATGAACAGCGCATTTTGCAATCCGTTACTTGGACACTAACGCAATTTGATTCGATTTCGAAGGTGAAATTGAAAATGAATGGGCATGACTTGAAAGAAATGCCTGTAAATGGTACTCCAATTTCAGAGGATCTAAGCCGAGAGGACGGCATTAATATTCAACATGAAGCCGTGACAGATATGACAGCGACACAGCCGGTGACTGTCTACTACTTATCACAATCCGATGACACTACTTACTACGTACCTGTGACGAAACGAACATCAAAAGAAGAAGATGATCCGATTACAGCAGCAATTGATCAACTCGTATCTGGTCCAAGTAAAACAAGCAACCTACTCACTGACTTTGATCAGGATGTGAAACTTGTCAGTGCACCGAAAATAAAAGATGGACATGTGACCCTTGATTTTAATGAATCTATCTTTGGGAGCGCTGATGAAAAGAAGAAGGTCATTTCTCAAAAAGTGCTTGATAGTATTGTGTTAACACTCACAGAACAACCGAATGTGAAAAGCGTTTCTGTGAAAGTAAATGGAAAGGCTGAGCTAGTCAATGAAAAGGGCACTGAACTGACAAAGCCAGTTTCAAGACCAGATCGAGTGAATACAGGTAGTTTTTAAGGTCATACATTTGATATAATGGAGGAAAAGAGGCAAGCATACGAGCTGCCTCTTTTTTATTCCAGGCGGTTAGAATCGGTTTAGGTTGTCTAAGTTAGTAGGAGCGCTGCCACATGGAAGGTATAGAGTAACGGAGGTAAAACATGAGATTTGATGAAAGGCAACATGACGAATTAAGAAAGATTCAAATTGAGGCAGGCTACATTCTTCACCCAGAGGGATCTGTCTTAATCTCAGCGGGAAATACAAAGGTCATATGCAACGCTTCAATAGAAGACCGCGTTCCTCCTTTTTTAAGAGGAGAAGGAAAAGGCTGGATTACAGCTGAATATAGCATGCTTCCAAGAGCCACTTCTCAACGAACAATGAGGGAATCTTCAAAAGGTAAAGTCACTGGGCGTACCATGGAAATTCAACGATTGATCGGAAGAGCACTACGCGCTGTGGTCGATTTAGAAAAGCTCGGCGAACGCACCATTTGGATTGATTGTGATGTCATTCAAGCAGATGGGGGAACGAGAACAGCCTCCATTACTGGGGCGTTTGTTGCCATGACACTAGCGATTCAAAAACTACTATCAGAAGGCGTCATCAAAACAAATCCGATCACCGATTATCTCGCTGCAGTATCCGTTGGAATTGATTCTGAGCAAGGACTTCTGTTAGATTTAAATTACGTAGAAGATTCATCTGCTGAAGTTGATATGAATGTCATCATGACAGGCGCAGGTCGATTTGTAGAGCTTCAAGGAACAGGAGAGGAAGCTACATTCTCAAGAGAACAGCTGAATGGACTTCTCGATTTGGCGGACAAAGGAATCAAAGAACTCATTGAAAAACAAAAAGAAATCACGGGAGATTTCATCGATTAAGCAGAGGGGTTTTGATAAGGATGAAAACAGCCATTATCGCAACACATAATCCTGGAAAAGCGAAGGAATTTAAAGCGATACTTGAACCAAAAGGCTTTTTGGTAAAAACGCTTGCTGACATCGGATATACAGATGACATCGAAGAAACAGGACAAACCTTTGAAGAGAATGCCATCATCAAAGCCGAGGCTGTTTCGGCAGAAGTGGGAGAAATCGTCATAGCTGATGATTCCGGTTTATCGATTGATTATCTTGGCGGAAAACCAGGCGTATATTCAGCTCGATATGCCGGAGAGCACAAGGACGACACAGATAATGTAAACAAGGTACTAAGTGAACTGAAAGGAATTGAAAAAGAGGAACGTACGGCAAGGTTCAGATGTGCACTAGCGGTCAGCATCCCAGGTAAGGATACAAAAACGGTCGAAGGGTCTGTAGAAGGTTTTATTGCGGACAAGCCATCAGGAGAAAATGGCTTTGGCTATGATCCTATTTTTATTGTGAAAGACAAGGATCAAACAATGGCAGAGCTATCTCCAAAAGAGAAAAACAAAATCAGTCACCGTGCAGCTGCACTTCGAAAGCTTTCAACACTGCTTGATGCTGATCAATAAGGGGGAAGCGGTCATGAAGATTTTAATCATCAGTGATAGTCATGGATTAACAGACGAACTTGGACACATTGCAAAACGGCATGAAGGAGAGGTTGATCTGATGATTCATTGCGGAGATTCAGAACTTGAGACCGATCACCCAGCACTGAAAGGCTACAAAACCGTAAAAGGCAACTGTGACTTCATCGGTGACTTTGCAGAAGAGCTCCTTCTCCCATTAGACGGTGGAAGAAAACTATTTCTTACACACGGTCATCTGCATGGCATTAAACAATCATTGCTCCAAGTCTATTATCGTGCAGAAGAGCTAGGAGCAACTGTGATTTGTTTCGGACATTCTCATATTCCAGGAAGTGAACTGATAAAAGGGAAACTGCTCATCAACCCCGGCAGCATCCACCTGCCAAGAGTGCGAAAAGAAAAAAGCTATGCTATACTGACGCTAGATAAAACAAACGCGCACGTACAGTTTTTCACAGATGAAGGTCAGCCAATCAAAGAACTCGAAAACAATGTCACATTGGAATCAATTTCATAAGGGCGCATATTTTGCCCCTTATGAAAAAAGTTTTAAAAAAGACGTTGACTTTAAAGAACAATAGTCATATAATAAATATTGTCGCTGAGGTAATTACTAAAGACGACATTACATATAAAACATGTCCCAGTAGCTCAGCTGGATAGAGCAACGCCCTTCTAAGGCGTCGGTCGGGAGTTCGAATCTCTCCTGGGACGTACTAAATCGGGTACTAAAGCCCGTCAAATCAACCTTCTATATCGTTCAGTGAAACGGTCAGTATAACGGTCACGTAAGAAATTACACCTGTTATTGGCTTATATCACTTTCGATAGAGGAGGTTTTTTGTTGTGACCAAAAGAAAAGGGTTATTAGGTAGCTTAACTGGAAGTAACTCCACAAGTCCAAAAGCTAAAATAAATCAGTCTGAGGTAACAAATAACTCAATGTTGATTTCTGATTCTCTCGAAACCATCGCTAGGCAAACACGTTCCAATTTCATATACTAAGATTGATACAAATGTAAAGGATACAGAAATAAATAGAAAGTCTGTTTTGAGATATCTTAAAGCGTTGTTTGAAGAAGAAATCCTATATTTTGTATCTTTCATATTAATAATTCAATTATAAAGAACTATTGCATAAGGTGGATTCATAGGGAACACACTGCTAAATGGGCATTACCGATTGTAGAAGCCCATTATAAAAAGTTTAAAGGGGGGGCAGCTGGAGTCTTAGACGAAAGAGGAATCTCTTAATTGAGGCTCTCTTTTTTCTATAGGAGCGGATGATTGAACACAGGATACTTTCACCTCAACAATTATACAAATTAATAAAACCGTGATTTTAAACAGCCAATCTCTCACGCTCACAATGAAGCGAATTAGGTATAACAAGTAGAAATAAAGCAAAAGTTATCCAATCCATTAACGAATATCGTAAATAAATCCTTATCACATGTTGGAGAAAAGATAGTATACTAAAGTTTTGTAAGATAAGAAACAAGTGGAGGATACAACATGAGTAATATAAAAGTAGAAATCACAATTATTGGAGAATACTCTACGTTTGATGGATTAGTAAGCGAAGCAGAGAAACTCCCTAAAACAAGCAGAAATCATTATAAGAAAGTCCTAAATTTAATTAAGAAAGAAGCGAAGGATGAGAAGTTTTACTTCCTTTCCACAGGAGCATTCAAAGGCACAACCTTCGGGTATCTATTCTTTACGGATACAAAGGTTATCCTCATTGAAGTAAAACCACCATTTGGCAAATTAAAGACTCATGTATATGAGTATAAGAACTATGACGAAGTGGACTACGACATGACGAAGGCTCTTGGTATTACAAACAATATGATTTACCTTAACAAATCAGGATTATTTGGAAGTAAAAAAGATAGAGTCACACACATCACTTCACCAAACTTCATAGAAATATATGAATTTGTAAAAATGCACATTAAGTAATATTGTGTAAAAAAGAAAGTCTATGTCCTCGATAGAGCGGGATTTCCTTAAAGTTTGAGGTTTATATCAAGCCCAACATTGGATGAAGGCAGGGTAGAGCAACGCCCATCTAAGGCGTCGGTCGGGAGTTCGAATCTCTCCTGGGACGTTTTATGATGAATCAGATTAAAAATCGTTAAAACGCCAGAAACATTGATAAACCAATGTTTCTGGCGTTTTTGTTTTCTGCTAGTATTCGATCCAAGAAGATACATTTTGAAACTTTTTTGCACACCACTACAGAAGCATTGATTCAAATGTGTTTGTTGATATATTCTCGTTTTTCTCTCTTAACTTTTTAATAACGTGAACATAGTATGAGTGTGTGTATGTCTTAAACCTTGCACATTAATTTCTTTAATATTTAAATAACTGATTTAACAGGAAAAGGATTCACTGCTACGAAAAACAACATCTATTGGTCATGAGAACTCCAATACTAGAAGCTCTGCTGAAGGTTTATAGAAACATTAATTGTACAAGTTCTAAATGATTTAAGATCGCTGTTGCGGGTTCTATAACTAATCAACTAAATTAGGATGCTGTTAAGAGTTTTCAACTCATGAATGGGCTGGCTACTGGTGGAATTTATGGTTCAAAGACCAAAAAAGAACTAAACATGTCAGTTTTCTGATAAATTGTCAAAGCGTCAACCGTCCTTCAAAATAGAGGTCGATTGACGTTTTGCTTATAAAACATCCTATTCTTCTAATTCTTTTGGATCTTCTAAGAATAAACGATCTTCTATATCCTCAATATATTCACCAGTGTTGTCAGTGTCTATTATGTGATCAAAGACAATTCGAACTTGGCAATGATTATTTATAACCTCAGAGATTTTCGAAATAGAATTAATTTTCACCAACTCATTTTGATAATCTCGTTGATAACGTCGTATTTCTTCAGCTAATTCATTTAAATCAGTTTCTACCCAATCATTGATATTTACAACGATCTTTGATTGATAACGCTCGATATTCATGTACTATCCTCCTTATTTAAAGTGAAGTGGATTAATAAGCACTCTATACTATCATGTGTATTTTTTGTATCTCCAGTACAGATATTACTATCAAATGCTTTTCAGTAAAAAATCCTATGTAATCCCAGACCTAATTTACCCGTTTTTCTATTTTTGGGTCTAGCGGTTCATGATTGTTCTGGGTGTTTCAGAGTTCAAAAATAATTATGTCACACTAACAAAGGCAAACAACAGAAAGAAGCCTTGAGACAAAGAGGTCTAACAATATAAATGCATAGTTGCACTGGCTTCCTTCTTCATATATCCTAAAATTGGAGTTGGAGGGAAGCCTGTTGATAGAAAAGGATTTAAAGTTAAGTAATATAAAAGGATTATTGATTTTTTTAGTGGTTTTTGGCCATTTAATAGAACTGAATAAACAAAATTATTATCAGCTTTTTGTGTTCATTTACGCTTTTCACATGCCGCTTTTCATTTTCATTAGTGGATATTTGGCTAAAAGAATTAAATTGAGTAAAATAATAAACCTTTTTCTTTTGTACATTATATTTCAGTCATTCTTTGACTGGTTTCTTTATTTTATAGGAGAGTATAAGACGCTAGCATTTCATTATGGTAAGCCGCAATTCCATTTGTGGTACATTGTGAGTATGATTTTTTGGTATGTGCTAGCTTGGGGTTTATCGAAATTAAGATTACACTTGATAGGAAAATTGAGCATCTTTATTTTGATATTCATTGTGTGTCTTATTTCACGATGGTACACTGGTTCGATTGTGGAGACGGTGAAAGAATTTTATCCTAATTTCACTTCTTATACACTTAGTTATCAACGAACCATTTCATTTGCCCCCTTCTTCTTTGCGGGGTTCTTTATGACAAAAGACAATTTGAATGCTGTTTATAAATTTATAAAACCTACAATAGCTAAGGTGTTACTAATTGCTACAGCATCATTAGCAATACTATTTATTGAATTTACGCCTAATTTAGAATGGCTATTCCGTGGTAGCTTCGGAATAAAAAGGTTTTTAGCAAATGATGAAAACTATATGCTTAAAATGATTCTTCATTACCTCTTGTCTGCTTGGTTGTGTTTGCTCCTTCTTATATCTATAAGTAATAAGAAAAGCATTTTAACAAAGTGGGGAGATGATTCACTAGGGATTTTCTTATTCCACCCTGTTTTTGTGTTTTTATTAAGGAAAACGGAATTTATGAATGAATGGAGCGGAGATACACAATTCATTTTTTATTTCGCTTTAGCATTTGTGGTTGTCAGCTTTTTAGGCTCAAATTTCTTTACTGCAATCAGTTGGTTTATCACATCACCTATAAATACTATCAAAAAATTAACATCGTTATTAAAGCCAAATTCGGAAGAAAGAAGAACAAATTTCTAAGTCCCTTAACAGGGGCTTTTTTTAATGTGTTGCTATTGAGTAACTTATTTTGAGACTAATAAAAGA
The DNA here is from genome assembly GCF_050269555.1 of Bacillus sp. NPDC077027. Classification (NCBI taxonomy): domain Bacteria; kingdom Bacillati; phylum Bacillota; class Bacilli; order Caryophanales; family Bacillaceae; genus Bacillus; species Bacillus sp. NPDC077027. The sequence goes on from NZ_JBNNIO010000001.1 coordinate 273,985, forward strand.
AGGAGAATGAATATGGCTGAAAAGATCGTTTTACAAACACTGATAGAGCGTTCTGTATATTAAATCAGATAGAAAAAGAGAGCGCTATAGAAATGGTTAAATGGGCATAAGCTAAAACTTTTCTTATATAAGACGATATAGACTCTTGTGTTATAAAATTTACAAAAGGAGCGATATTTTTGAAAAAAAACATCTTACTATTAGTATTTATTTTAAGCGCAATTTGCAATCCTTTTTATAAGGTACATGCATTAGAAGAAAAAGGATGGGTGAGCCAGGCTGATTTGCCTGAGCCAAGAAGCCATGCAGCAACAGCTGCGGTAGGGGACAAAATTTATGTTATAGGTGGGTATGGGCAAAAAAGTATGGCAACGAACACCACATTTGTATATGATTCTAAAAAAAATGAATGGTCGCAAAATGCTGATATGCCAATAAATTTAGCTGGTTCTGCTGTCGCAGTAGTAAAAGAAAAAATATATATATTAGGAGGTAATATAAAAAGTAGTAGTTCATATGAAGATTCTTCTAAAGTTTTCATTTATGATACTAAAACGGATACATGGGAACAAGGAATAGATGCACCTACAAAAAACTTTTTGGGTACAGCAGTAGCAATTGATGAAACGATTTATCTTATGACACAACAAGAAAAAACTTCTGCTGCTAGATTTTTTTCCTATAATACATCTTCAAAAAAATGGGTAAATAAGGCGAATCAACCAGCTAATAGAAGAGCTGCAACAGCGGCTGTAGTCGACGGGAAAATTTACTACATTGGTGGTGGAACCAATTCAGGTTCAAATTCAATTTATGAGTATGACCCATCGAAAGATTCGTGGGTAAATAAGGCGAATTTAAACTACGCTCTTTGGTACACTTCTTCTACCGCTTCTAATGGGAAAATCTATATTATTGGAGGTTTTGCTAGTTCATCAACGACCAACTTGCCTAAAATTGTCCAAGTGTATGATCCAGCCTCTGATTCTGTCAGTGTAATGGATGAAAAAATACAGTTTGCCCGCGGTGGAGCTGGCACAGTATCAATAAATGGTGATCTTTATACAGTTGGAGGAGGGACAAAAACCTATACTCAAGGCAATGCCTTTAACTCTATTGAGAAGTATTCAATAAAAGATGTGACTACTCCAGATCCAGGAACTGATAACGGGAACGGTACTAAACCAGATGACGAAGTACCTAGCGAAGACGGAGACGCCCTACTAATCATCACAATGGTCAATGGTCTGCAAAAGGAATACCAGCTTTCAATGAAGGAAGTCAATGCATTTTTAAAGTGGTACAAGCAGCGTGATGCAGGCGAAGGACCTGGCTTTTATGAAATTGACGAGCATGACAATAATAAAGGACCTTTTGAAAGTAAAAAGGATTATGTCGTGTTCAAAAACATCCTGATGTATGAGGTCAATAAATATAAGAAATGACCGTATTTTAAGGTGAGGTCATTCAGTTTCTACTGGATGACCGTTTCGTGTGTTTTTAGTGATAAATATTTTTATTTGCATATAGAAACGGGAGTTAGAAGTTTTTGTTTTTCAATGATGGAGCAGTTGAAAATAGACGTAATAGCACATAAGTAATTAATTATCCTAAGCGCTAATAAAAATTGAAAGATATAATGGTTAGTTACGAGCTACCATTTAGCCTGGTGAATAAAACGGAAAAGAAGCAAAAAATTCATTTAGATAAGAAATTTAATGTTAGTGAAAATCGAACTGTATTAATCGGAAAATAAAGGTTTTAAATAAGCGTTTGAAAGTGGTTTGTGTACTGCAACTTCCAATCGTGTAATCTTTTGTTTTATCTAGCGAAGTGAAGCTAAATGTGTAGGAAATCTTTTTTTGTGCAATTTTTATTTAAGTGGAACTGACCTTGTCTGAGAACATAACTAATATTTTATAGGAATGAAATCTTGATTCATTGTCGACTGCTGAAAAATCGTGTATAACTATTTTAACTGATATAGTTAATACGACTAAAAGGAGGCTTGACGATGAAACGTAAACAGAAAAAAGAACTCCTCGAGCAAACTGAGAAGCATTATGATGGTCAAGCTTTTTGGCATAAATTAAAAAAGACAGCACAAAAAGCAGGTGTGTCCGTTGTGTATGCTGTGCTTCTTCTATATTATACGCTCCAAAAGCCAGAGGTACCTGTAAAGGCGAAAACCTTCATTGTCGGAGCGTTAGGGTACTTTATCTTGCCGATTGATTTAATTCCAGATGCGATGGTGGGCGTAGGTTACACGGATGATCTAGGTGCGATTACTTTTGCGTTGCTTCAAGTAGCTATGTATATTGATGATGGTGTGAAGTTTAAGGCAAAGGACAGGCTATCGCAATGGTTTGGTGAAAAGACTGACACATCCTTGATTGATCAAAAACTAGACGGAGAAATGACGTCATCATAAATGAAAGCCTCCTTCTCAGGAGGCTTTCAGCGTGTAGACAAACCCTCGCATTCGTTGTCAGGTCTGCGCGCTGATGCTCACGAATCACACATTCGCTCCGCTCCAGTACTCGTCCTTCCTAGACTTCAAGGGTTTTCAGGTTACGCTGAAAAGAAGACAAAGGTCTAAAATAAAAATCATTTTAGACCTTTGTCAACAATCTGAAAGCCCCCTTTCTCAGGAGGCTTTTTCATTTTTAATTATCGTAAGAATTTCACACATACTGGGTGAGGGACTGCAACATCTGATTGGAGGACAGTCAGTTGGCCAGTTTCTTTATCTCTTTTGTAAAGGACAAGGTTGTTAGATTCTTGGTTTGAACTCACAATAAATTCTTCTGTTGGATCGACTGCAAAGTCTCTTGGCCAATTTCCTTCAGAAGACGTAATCTCAACCAGACGTAATTGACCGTCTTCTTCTGTTTGAAGGACAGCAATGCTGTCATGTCCTCTATTTCCAGCGTACACAAATTGACCGTCAGAAGATACGTGAATCGCACTGCCTTGGTTGTTTTCAGTAAAGTCTGTTGGAATGGTACTAATATATTGTACAGCTTCGAAATGACCATCTTCAAAATAGCGAAGCACAATTACTTCAGAGCTAAGCTCTGTCATGACATATGCGATGTTCATTGTTGGATGGAAAGTAATATGACGAGGTCCGCTACCTGCTTGTGCTTCAAAGGTATGTATGAGCTGAAGCTTGCCATTTTCAAGTGTATAAGTGTAAATGCGATCTGTCCCAAGGTCTACTGCCACAGCATACTTATCATCTGGTGTCAGTCCGAAATAATGTGTATGAGCTTTTTCCTGACGATCCTCATTCGGGCCAGAGCCCTCATGTTGCGCCTGTGAGAGTGTACGTACAACGGAGCCGTCAGTCTGATTGATTTCATATGCTTCTGCTGTTCCTTTATGGTAGTTGGCTGAGAAAGCAGTTTTTGATTTGCTGTCAACTGTCACATGACAAGGAGAAGCGCCTTCATCTAGCTCTTGGTTGATCAATGTAAGTTTTCCTGTCTCACGGTCAACTTGGTATGCTGCGATCCCGCCTTGGTCACCATCTTTCACAACGGCATATACAAATTTTTGATCGTCAGACACCGTTAAGTATGTAGGGTTACCTAACTCAGCAGCAACTTCTACTTGCTCAATTCGCTGCTTGTCTGTATTCAGTGTAAATGAATAAATGCCTTTGCTGTCACCCTTTGTATATGTTCCGATATAACCTTTGATGTTTGCCATGAAAAGCCCTCCTTAAGTAAGATCCTATCATTTTATCACAAAGTGATAAGAAAACGCTTTAGAAAGGCATGAAGCATTTAAAGGAATAAAAAAAGTAACTCCGAAAAATCTCTATTGTTCCTTCAAAAAGATGTGAAGAAATGTAACAAAAGTTTGTTCAAAATCAAACCGATCATGTAGAGTAAATAAAATGCAGAAAAAATACAAAAAATTTTAAGTTTTTTCATTCCTTGTCTAGCAAGAGTGTAAGCGGATACATTCAATTTTGATTAGTCTAAATTGTCTAATAATTTTAAAAATGCTGTTGACACTGTTTGGAAAGGAGCGTAAGATGAGTTCAACAAAAGTTAAACACACAAAGCAAACAAGCCAAAGATATTTTGGTAAAAATATCTGAAAATTCAACTACTTTTTACTTATTAAAGAGAGGGTGCTCGTAAAAATGGGTAACCAGATGGAGCAGTGGATTTTTTTAAACGATCAACTCGTGAAAAAAGAGGATGCTAAAATTTCCGTTTATGATCATGGTTTCTTATATGGAGACGGTGTTTTTGAAGGGATACGCGTCTATGACGGAAATATCTTTCGAATGAAAGAGCATTTGGATCGTTTATACGATTCTGCTAGATCCATTATGCTAAACATACCATATTCACTAGAAGAGCTTGCTGAAAAGATGATTCATACAGTTGAAAAGAACGGATTAAAAGATGCGTATATACGACTTGTCGTATCAAGGGGCGTCGGGGATCTCGGTCTAGATCCGAACAACTGTGGCAGAGCAAATACAGTGATCATTGTTGAACCGCTGGCTATTTTCCCAAAGCACTTGTATGAAACAGGAATTGATATTGTGACAGTACCGACGAGAAGAAATCGTCCAGATGTACTGAGTCCAAAAGTAAAATCATTAAACTATTTAAATAACATACTTGTTCGAATCGAAGCGCATATGGCAGGGGTTAGTGAAGCGCTCATGCTGAATGATCAAGGTTATGTGGCAGAAGGTTCTGCGGACAATGTGTTTATTTATAAAAAAGGCAAGCTTTATACACCACCAGGTTATATCGGTGCTTTAGAAGGTATTACACGAAATGCCATAATAGAGATCGCAGAGGACCTAGGATACGAATTGAAAGAAGAGCCTTTCACTAGACATGATGTGTATACAGCAGAAGAAGTGTTTTTAACTGGAACAGCAGCAGAAGTCATTGCGGTTGTGAAGGTTGATGGACGACAAATTGGTGAAGGTAAACCAGGCTTCCACACAAACAAACTTCTTGAACAGTTCCGTAAGCGGGTTGTAGAAGAAGGAGAAAAAGTCGTTTTTACAGATGAGAATGCAAATGTTAGTTAAATAGATATCGATAAACGTTGAAGAGGACTATTAGCTTTAGAGTCAGTATCTACAGAGAGCCGGTGTTAGCTGAAAACCGGTGTTACTTTCTAAAGTGAACTCACCTCTGAGTGTCTGCTTGAAATGATAGTAGGGCGGACCGAGTGAAATGAATTCACTCGTTACCAAAATGGATGAAAGATGATCCATGAGACGACAGGTATGTCGTGAACAAGGGTGGTACCGCGAAAAACAAAGCTTTTTCGCCCCTTTGACCTATAGAAAAGTAGTGTCAATTGTGGGCGAGAAAGCTTTTTTATATGCTCTCATAATCTTTATCTTGAAATGAAAAGGGTGAAATGACTTGACTGAAACAAGACAAAGAGGAGGAAATCAAGTGGGGACAAATGTGCAAATGGAGACGGAGAAGTCAAAAGGACCAAAAACAATGAATGGTGCAATGATGCTAATTGAATCACTAAAAAGAGAAAAAGTAGAAGTCATCTTTGGCTATCCGGGTGGAGCGGTTTTACCGATCTACGATAAGATTTATGATTCAGGTTTGTTTCATGTACTGCCAAGGCATGAACAAGGAGCGATTCATGCTGCTGAAGGATACGCAAGAGTCTCAGGAAAACCAGGAGTAGTCATTGCAACATCTGGACCAGGGGCAACAAACCTAGTGACTGGAATTGCAGACGCGATGATCGACTCACTTCCGCTTGTTGTCTTCACAGGACAAGTGGCCACATCAGTGATCGGATCAGATGCATTCCAAGAAGCTGATGTACTTGGTATTACAATGCCAATTACGAAACATAGCTACCAAGTGAGACGTCCAGAGGATTTACCGGGTGTTATCAAAGAAGCATTTCACATTGCGACAACCGGTAGACCTGGACCAGTTTTAATCGATATTCCAAAGGATGTCGCAGGAATTGAGGGCGAGTTTGATTACGATCAACCGATTGATCTGCCAGGCTATCAACCAAAGACAGAGCCAAATTATTTACAAATCCGCAAGCTCGTTGAAGCAGTCAGCAGAGCAAAAAAACCAGTTATTTTGGCAGGAGCGGGCGTATTGCACGGGAAGGCGTCGGAAGAGCTTAGACAATATGTAGAGCAACAACAAATCCCAGTTGCACATACATTGCTTGGACTTGGAGGATTTCCAGCACAGCATCCTCTTTTCCTAGGAATGGCGGGTATGCATGGAACATACGCAGCAAACATGGCACTTCATCAATGTGATTTATTAATTTCAATTGGTGCAAGGTTTGATGATCGAGTGACAGGAAACCTCAATCATTTTGCTAAAAATGCAAAGGTTGCCCACATCGATATTGATCCGGCGGAAATTGGTAAAAACATTCATACCCATATTCCAGTTGTAGGAGATAGCAAGATTGTTCTTCAAGAACTTCTTAAACAAGACGGGAAACAAGCCGAAGCTGATGAATGGAAAACCCAATTGAACGATTGGAAAAAAGAATATCCGCTCTGGTATGTGGAAAACGATGAAGAAGGCTTTAAACCGCAAAAACTGATCGAATATATTCATAAATTTACAAAAGGTGAGGCCATTGTGGCAACTGATGTTGGACAGCATCAAATGTGGGCAGCTCAGTTCTATCCATTTGAAAATGCTGATAAGTGGGTAACGTCTGGCGGACTTGGAACGATGGGCTTTGGTCTTCCTGCTGCGATTGGTGCTCAATTAGCTGATAAGAGTGCAACCGTTGTTGCAGTACTAGGAGACGGTGGATTCCAAATGACACTTCAAGAACTTGCCGTTATCCATGAGCTGAACCTTCCAGTCAAAGTGATTATTCTAAACAATCACAGTCTAGGAATGGTAAGACAATGGCAAGAAATTTTTTACGAAGAGCGCTATTCATATTCTAAATTTTCAGACCAGCCTGACTTCGTAAAATTATCTGAAGCTTATGGCATTAAAGGAATCAGAATCTCATCAGATCGAGAAGCGCGTGAACAGCTAGAAGAGGCGCTAACATCTCGGGAGCCTGTTGTCATTGATGTCAATGTAGCGAGAGATGAAAAAGTATTTCCGATGGTAGCACCAGGGAAAGGAAATCATGAGATGGTGGGGGTGAAACCTTGAAGAGGATCATTGTGTTGACCGTTTTAAATCGGTCAGGTGTACTGAACAGAATCACGGGCCTTTTTACAAAAAGACATTACAACATTGAAAGTATTACGGTCGGTCATTCAGAGGTTCAGGACATATCACGTATCACATTCGTCGTCCGTGTGGACCAAGAAAGAGACATTGAGCAGCTGACAAAACAGTTGAACAAACAAATCGATGTCCTTAAAGTAACTGATATTACCAATCAATCAATCGTTCAGCGAGAGCTGGCTTTGATAAAAGTAGTTTCTGCACCAGCGTCGAGAATGGAAATCACAGGGGTAATTGAACCCTTCAGAGCTTCAATTGTTGATGTGAGCAGAGAAAGTGTCGTGATTCAGGTAACAGGCGAGTCTTCTAAAATAGAAGCACTCATAGAACTGTTAAAACCATACGGCATCAAAGAAGTTGCCAGAACTGGCACAACGGCATTTGCTAGAGACAATCAGCAAAAGCCACAATCAAATAAAACAATTTCAATTGTCTAAACAAAAAGGAGAGAGTCAAATGGTAAAAGTATATTATAACGGTGATATTCAAGAAAACGTATTAAATGGAAAGAAAGTAGCAATCATTGGTTACGGTTCACAAGGTCATGCGCATGCGTTGAACTTAAAAGAAAGTGGCGTAGATGTCATTGTTGGAGTGAGAAAAGGCGGATCTTATACAAAAGCACAAGAAGATGGCCATCAAGTATTCACAGTAAAAGAAGCAGCAGCTCAAGCAGACATTGTCATGGTTCTTCTTCCAGACGAGCAACAAAAGAAAGTATATGACGAAGAAATTAAAGATCAATTAGTAGCAGGAAACTCACTTGTATTTGCTCATGGTTTCAACGTACACTTCCATCAGATCGTACCGCCAAGCGATGTAGATGTTTATCTTGTTGCACCAAAAGGACCGGGACATCTAGTGAGAAGAACATATGAACAAGGTGCTGGTGTACCTGCACTATTCGCTATCTACCAAGATGTTTCAGGTCAGGCAAAAGAAAAAGCACTTGCATACGCAAAAGCAATCGGTGGTGCAAGAGCAGGTGTACTTGAAACGACTTTTAAAGAAGAAACAGAAACAGATCTATTCGGTGAGCAAGCAGTACTTTGCGGAGGGTTAACTTCTCTTGTCAAAGCTGGATTTGAAACATTAACAGAAGCAGGCTATCAGCCGGAACTTGCTTACTTTGAGTGTCTTCACGAATTAAAATTGATCGTTGACCTTATGTATGAAGAAGGACTTGAAGGTATGAGATACTCTATCTCTGACACAGCTCAGTGGGGTGACTTCGTTTCTGGACCACGTGTAGTTGATGCGAAAGTAAAAGAATCCATGAAGGCTATCTTGACTGATATTCAAAATGGTACTTTTGCAAAAGAATGGATTGTTGAGAACCAAGTGAATCGCCCAAGATTTAACGCAATCAATTCAAGTGAAAGTGAGCACCAAATTGAAGTAGTTGGAAGAAAACTACGTGAAATGATGCCATTTGTTAAACAAGGTAAGAAAAAGGAAGCGGTGAGCGTCGGTGCGAAAAATTAATTTTTTTGACACAACACTTCGGGATGGAGAGCAATCACCAGGAGTGAACTTAAATGCTCAAGAAAAGCTAATTATTGCAAAACAGCTTGAGCGCCTTGGGGTAAATATTATCGAAGCGGGATTTCCCGCTTCATCCCGAGGGGATTTCTTAGGTGTACTGGAGATTGCAAGAACAATTCAAAACTGTTCAGTAGCAGGTCTTGCACGATGCGTGAAAAGTGATATTGATGCGGCATGGGAAGCGTTAAAAGACGGAGCTGAGCCAAGAATTCATGTGTTTATTGCGACTTCTGATATCCATTTAAAATATAAATTAAAGAAAACAAGAGAAGAAGTCATCGAGCAAGCTGTTTCGATGGTCAAGTATGCGAAAGAGCGTTTCCCTGTTGTCCAGTGGTCGGCGGAAGATGCGTGTCGTACAGACTTGGCATACCTAGCTGAAATCGTCGAAAAAGTTATTGATGCAGGCGCAAGTGTCATCAACTTGCCAGATACTGTTGGCTACCTCGCACCAAAAGAGTATGGAAATATCTTTAAATATATGAAAGAACATGTGCCGAATATCGACCGTGTGAACCTATCTGCTCATTGTCATGATGACCTAGGAATGGCTGTAGCGAACTCACTTGCTGCAATCGAAAATGGGGCAGATCAAATCGAGACAGCAGTCAACGGTATTGGAGAACGTGCAGGAAATGCAGCATTAGAAGAAATTGCAGTCGCACTTCATATCAGAAAAGATTTTTATCAGGTGGAATCTACCATTCAATTGAAAGAAATTAAACGAACAAGTGATGTAGTGAGCAAGTACTCAGGTATGATTGTTCCTCGTAACAAAGCAGTTGTTGGAAATAACGCATTTGCTCATGAATCTGGGATCCATCAAGACGGCTTCCTAAAAGAGAAGTCAACTTATGAAATCATCTCTCCAGAGCTTGTAGGTGTGACGACAGATGTGCTTGTACTTGGTAAACACTCTGGCAGACATGCATTTAAAGATAGATTGAAAAATCTAGGCTTTAAACTTTCTGATGAAGAGATTAATAAATTCTTTGAAACATTCAAGAATCTAACTGAGAAAAAGAAAGAAATTACAGATGATGATCTTATTTCTATTATATTAGAAGAAAAAGTAGCAGACCGAAAAATCGGTTACGAATTTGAATCTCTTCAAGTACATTACGGTACAGAGCAAATGCCAACTGCCGCGGTTTCACTGAAGAACCAAGAGACGCAGGAAGTCATTCAAGAAGCAGCGACTGGAGCTGGCAGTGTAGAAGCTGTCTACAACACACTGGAGCGTTGTATGGAAGAAAGAATTCATTTACTTGATTATCGAATTCAATCGAATGGAAAAGGCAGAGATGCGCTTGCTGAGGTTTATGTGACAGTTTCAATAGAAGGAAAAGAAACATCAGGGCGTGGTGTCGCACAAGACGTACTAGAAGCATCTGCGAAAGCTTATGTAAATGCAGTCAACAGACACCTGATCTTCAAATCAAACCTAGTCGAAATTGAAAAACATCATGTGATCTAACAAGAAAGGAGGAAGGTTCTGTTGAAGAAGAAAATTGCACTTTTGCCCGGCGATGGAATCGGCCCAGAAGTTATCCAATCAGCCGTAGCCGTTTTAAAACAAACAGCATCACAATTTAATCATGAGTTTGAATTTGAAAAAGCACTAATTGGTGGCGTAGCAATCGACGAAAAAAATCAGCCACTACCAGAAGAAACAGTGAGCATTTGCAAAGGTTCAGATGCGATTTTGTTAGGAGCTGTTGGTGGACCAAAATGGGATCAAAACCCACCAGAGCTAAGACCTGAGAAAGGTCTGTTAGCGATCCGCAAACAACTTGATCTATTTGCAAACATTCGTCCAGTTAAAGTGTTTGAAAGTTTAGCAGAGGCTTCACCACTCAAGAAAGAAAATATCGATGGCGTTGATTTTGTCATCGTTCGAGAGCTGACTGGTGGCTTATACTTTGGTGAACCAAGCAAACGCTACACGAATGAAGATGGAAAAGAAGCGGCTGTAGATACACTTCTTTATACAAAAGAAGAAATTGTACGTGTACTGAAAGAAGCGTTCCAAATGGCTCAGAGTAGACGCAAAAAAGTGACGTCTGTTGATAAAGCGAACGTACTGGCTTCAAGTAAGCTTTGGCGGGAAGCAGCAGATGAAGTCGCAAAAGAGTATCCGGATGTTGCATATGAGCACATGCTTGTTGATAATGCTGCGATGCAGCTCATTTATAAGCCAGCCCAATTCGATGTTGTTGTAACTGAGAACATGTTTGGTGACATCTTAAGTGACGAAGCATCCATGATTACGGGCTCACTCGGAATGCTACCATCTGCAAGTCTTTCAAGTACAGGACTCCACTTATATGAGCCGATTCATGGATCAGCACCTGATATTGCGGGGCAAAATGTAGCAAATCCGCTAGCAACGATCCTTTCAGCAGCAAGCTTACTAAGGACTTCATTCACGCTTGAGGAAGAAGCAAAAGCGATTGAAGATGCAGTGGAAGCTGTACTTGCTTCTGGAAAACGGACAAAAGATCTGGCGGGTCAATCAGAAACATATCAAACAACTGATGAAATCACAGAAGCCGTTGTTCAAGCGTTAAAAAGTAGCGCAAAAACAACTGTATAAATAGTAAATTTGTTGAATCAGGTAGAGGGAGGAAATGGGTTATGCCTCGAACAATCATCGAAAAAATTTGGGATCAGCATATTGTGAAAAACGGCGAGGGAAAACCAGACCTTTTATATATTGACCTTCACTTGGTGCATGAGGTGACATCACCTCAAGCGTTTGAAGGGTTAAGACAAAAGGGACGAAAAGTGAGAAGACCTCAAAATACGTTTGCCACAATGGATCACAACATCCCGACAGTGAACCGATTTGTGATCAAAGATGAAGTAGCCAAAAAGCAGGTTAGTGCATTAGAGCGTAACTGTGCTGAATTTGGTGTTCGTCTTGCTGATTTGCACAGTGTTGATCAAGGAATTGTCCACGTTGTTGGGCCGGAGCTTGGGTTAACACTTCCAGGGAAAACAATCGTCTGTGGTGATAGTCATACCTCAACTCATGGTGCCTTTGGTGCACTTGCATTCGGGATTGGTACGAGTGAAGTTGAGCATGTTTTATCCACTCAGACACTGTGGCAAAAACGTCCTAAAACTTTAGAAATTAGAGTGGATGGAAAGCTTCAAAAAGGGGTAACAGCGAAAGATGTCATTTTAGCCGTCATCGGAGCACACGGCGTGAAATTTGGGTCGGGATATGTGATTGAATACACAGGGGAAGTATTCAGAAACATGACGATGGATGAGCGAATGACCGTTTGTAATATGTCAATTGAAGCTGGAGCAAGAGCAGGGTTAATTGCTCCGGATGAAGTTACATTTGAATATTGTCGTAACCGGAAGTATGCACCACAAGGCGAAGACTTTGAAGCAGCGATCGAGGAATGGAAGCAGCTAAGAACGGACCAAGGTGCCACTTACGATAAAACCATTGTATTAGATGGGAATCAAATTTCGCCGATGGTCACATGGGGAATCAATCCAGGGATGGTTCTTCCAGTTGATGCTGCCATACCAGGACCAGAGGACTTTGAGCAAGAAGATGATAAAAAAGAAGTGCTGCGTGCTTATGAATATATGGGAGTGAGCCCGCATCAGCGCATCGAGGATATCACAATTGAGCATGTTTTTATCGGATCATGTACGAACTCAAGAATGACCGATTTACGTCAAGCTGCGGCTATGATTGAAGGACAAAAAGTGTCTGACCATGTCAGAGCAATCGTTGTACCTGGCTCTCAAAGTGTGAAACTTCAGGCAGAGCAAGAAGGTCTAGATCAAATCTTCCTTGAAGCTGGCTTTGAATGGAGAGAATCTGGTTGTAGTATGTGCCTTAGTATGAATAACGATGTAGTACCAGAGGGCGAACGCTGTGCATCTACTTCAAACCGTAATTTTGAAGGTAGACAAGGAAAAGGAGCAAGAACACACCTTGTCAGTCCAGCAATGGCTGCGATGGCTGCCATACATGGCCGATTTGTCGATGTGAGAAAGTTTAATCAAGAGAAAACAGTCGTGTAAGGAGTTGTAGTAGATGGAGCCTTTAGTTACCCATAAAGGGAAAACCGCTGTACTTAACCGTATAAATGTAGACACAGATCAGATTATTCCAAAGCAATTTCTAAAGAGAATCGAACGGACAGGATATGGACGTTTTGCATTTTTTGATTGGCGCTATTTAGCCGATGGTAGTCTGAATCCAGAGTTTGAATTGAATCAGCCTATTTATGAAGGAGCTTCAGTGCTGATTGCAGGTGAAAACTTTGGATGTGGCTCTTCACGTGAGCATGCGCCTTGGGCCCTTGACGATTACGGAATTAAAATCATCATTGCGCCGTCATTTGCAGATATTTTTCATCAAAACTGTTTTAAAAATGGCATGCTGCCGATTCGCCTAGACTACGATGTATGGAAGAAGTTAGTTGAGCAATACGAAAATAAAGGATACGATATGACCGTTGACTTGCAAGAGCAGCAATTGAAAGACCATGAAGGCAATACTATTTCTTTTGATGTGGATCCTCACTGGAGAGAAATGCTAATAAATGGATATGATGAAATCTCATTAACCTTATTATTAGAAGATGAAATTCAAACTTTCGAAAACACTCGCAGCAACTGGTTGCGTGTATAATCAACAAGAAGCCGTACGCTCATCAAAGTGTGACGGCTTCTTTTTTGCATTAAAACCTCTCGTTACTTGTGTTTACTAGCCTTCGTTGGTAAACTGATAAAAAATATGCGCCCGAAAGGAACGTAAGCATGAAGCATGACAAGAAGAAAGATAATGTCATTTTGTTTCCTGGCCTAAAAGAAAGGCTCATAGAAAAGGGAATGACAGCATTAAAAGATAAACAATATCAAGAGGCGCTTCACTTGTTTTCAGAAGCGAAATCCTTTGATGAGGATGAAGAATCCGATATTCACTTAGGGATGGCGATTTGTTTTTTGGAGTTAGGTGAACTTCAAGAAGCAAAACGCGTATGTGAAAAAATGTTAAATGAAGGCTATGGTCATTATTTTACAGTCCTTCAAGTGTATATGACGATTTTGATCCAGTTAAAAGAATATGAAGAAGTGAAGCAAACCATTGAGGCTGTCCTCGAAGAGAATCATCTGCCACCAGAGAGTGCTGAGCATTTTTATAAACTCCTTGAGTTTAGCCGAAAAATGATCGAATCTCCAGAAGAAATAGTGGAGGACTTTGAAGGTGAAAACAATGAGTGGAACGCTGAAGAGATTTTAACAAAGACTGATCAGCAGGTTCATTTTATTCATTCATTGAAAGATCGTAACATTACACCGCATATAGGGTTATTGAATACGATATTACAAAAGCCAAACGCAAATCCGGTCGTCAAATCTCTGATTTTGCAGCTTTTATCAGATCACGAGTATGCAAAGCCTGTCCACATCATAAAGTTTGGGGATTCCCTGACACTTGTTCCTTCAGAGGCGGTCAAACCAGAAAAAATGCCGCTTTTGCAACAGGTGCTACGCATTCTTGATGACACACTTGGTAATGAAAACCCAACACTCTATCAACGAGTAGAGGAATTATGGCGCAGGCATTTATTTGTGCTGTACCCATTCCTACCTAAATATACTGACCCTAGTCTTTGGGCGGCGGCTCTCCATAAGGTCGGATATGAAATGCATGGCATTGAAATTGAAATGAACGAGCTTCACATCTTGTATGAATTTAAAGAGCGAGAGCTAAAAGAAGCTTGTACAATGCTGAAAGATATTGAAGAAATTTCTTGTTTGTAATTTGTCGATATAGTTGAAAGACGTACTTGTTATGTTATAATATAATGGTTGTATTTGTGCTTATTGAGTGCAGTTGTACGATTCAAATGGTTTGAAAGACGATATGTATAATCAAGTAAAATGTTGTATACATAATGCCAGCTGTTTTAAGAGAGCTGTTCTATGTCATTTGATAGAGCCGAGTGCGCTGATTTTGATTGGACGAAGTCTGAATGATGCTTTAGAATGTAACAACGCACAATATGAATAGATTTTTGGAGGGAAACACATGTCAGTAAAATGGGAAAAACAAGAAGGTAACGAAGGTGTCTTAACTGTAGAAGTAGACGCAGAAACATTTAGTAAAGCACTAGATGATGCATTTAAGAAAGTAGTGAAACAAGTTTCAATTCCTGGTTTCCGTAAAGGGAAAGTGCCACGCGGTCTTTTCGAACAACGTTTCGGTGTAGAATCTCTATATCAAGATGCGTTAGATATTCTTCTACCAGTTGAATATCCAAAGGCACTTGATGAAGCTGGTATTGATCCAGTTGATCGTCCTGAAATCGATGTAGAAAAAATCGAAAAAGGTGAAAGCTTAATCTTCACTGCAAAAGTAACTGTGAAACCTGAAGTGAAACTTGGAGACTACAAAGGTCTTAAAGTAGAAAAAGACGACACAACTGTTACTGATGAAGATGTTCAAGAAGAATTAAAAGCGATTCAAAACCGTCAAGCAGAGCTTGTTGTAAAAGAAGAAGGCGCAATTGAAAACGGTGATACAGTCGTTCTTGATTTCGAAGGATTTGTTGATGGAGAAGCGTTTGAAGGCGGAAAAGCTGAAAACTATTCTCTTGAAATTGGATCTGGTTCATTCATCCCTGGTTTCGAAGAGCAGTTAGTTGGTCTTGAAGCTGGTGCTGAAAAAGAAGTAGAAGTGACATTCCCTGAAGAATATCATGCTGAAGACCTTGCAGGTAAACCAGCGATATTCAAAGTGAAAATTCACGAAATCAAAGCGAAAGAACTTCCAGCGCTTGATGACGAATTTGCGAAAGATGTTGATGAAGAAGTAGAAACACTTGCTGAATTGACTGAAAAAACGAAGAAACGTCTTGAAGATGCGAAAGAAAACGAAGCAGAAGCGAAATTCCGTGAAGAATTAGTTGCGAAAGCTTCTGAAAATGCGGAAGTTGATATTCCTCAAGCGATGATCGACACTGAGCTTGACCGCATGATGAAAGAATTCGAACAACGTCTTCAAATGCAAGGAATGAATCTTGAACTTTATTTCCAATTCTCTGGTCAAGATGAAGATGCGTTGAAAGAGCAAATGAAAGAAGATGCTGGAAAACGCGTAAAATCAAACTTGACACTTGAAGCTATTGCAAATGCAGAAGACCTTCAAGTATCTGACGAAGAAGTGGAAGAAGAACTTTCAAAAATGGCAGAGGCGTACAACATGCCGATTGAAAACATCAAACAGGCAGTTGGATCGACTGACGCAATGAAAGAAGATTTAAAAGTTCGTAAAGCAATTGATTTTCTTGTAGAAAACCGTTAACATGGTGCATAATAATAAAACAGGGCGCGAGTGACTCGTGCCTTGTTTTGTACAATTTTTGACTTATCGTCGCTTCTTTTGGAAACGATAGATAATGTCTCGCCTTTTCTGTCATACATATACAATGTGCAGTCGATGAAACACATCGTTACCGTCTTTTAGGAAAGTATGGTAAAATGCATACATACTGGACCCAGGAAAGTAGCCTGACCATATGGCTACGCGAAAATGAAGAAGATTAAGGGGTGAAAGAATGTTTAAATTCAACGAGGAAAAAGGTCAATTAAAGTGCTCGTTTTGCGGAAAAACGCAAGATCAGGTTCGTAAACTGGTCGCAGGACCTGGCGTATATATATGTGATGAATGTATTGAGCTTTGCACGGAGATTGTTGAAGAAGAGCTCGGTACTGAGGAAGAAGTTGAATTCAAGGATGTTCCGAAGCCTCATGAAATTCGGGAGATTCTCGATGAATATGTCATCGGACAAGACAATGCCAAGAAGTCTTTAGCAGTAGCGGTTTATAACCACTATAAACGCATTAACTCCAACAGCAAAATTGATGATGTTGAGCTATCTAAAAGTAACATCTCAATGATTGGGCCAACGGGAAGTGGTAAGACATTACTTGCCCAAACGCTCGCTCGTATTTTGAACGTACCATTTGCAATTGCAGATGCAACGTCTCTAACTGAGGCTGGCTATGTTGGTGAAGATGTCGAGAATATTTTATTGAAATTAATTCAAGCAGCAGATTACGATGTAGAAAAAGCAGAAAAAGGCATTATCTACATTGATGAAATTGATAAAGTAGCAAGGAAATCTGAAAACCCTTCAATTACACGTGATGTTTCTGGTGAAGGTGTCCAGCAGGCGCTCTTGAAAATTCTTGAAGGAACGGTAGCAAGCGTACCACCTCAAGGTGGACGTAAGCATCCACATCAAGAATTTATTCAAATTGATACAACAAACATCCTCTTCATTTGTGGTGGAGCATTTGACGGTATCGAGCAGATCATCAAACGTCGTCTCGGTCAAAAAGTCATTGGTTTCGGTGCTGAGAATAAAGTAGAAGACCTTGAAAAAGAAGTTCTTCTCACAAAAATTCTCCCTGAAGACTTGCTTCGTTTCGGTTTAATTCCGGAATTTATCGGTCGTCTTCCGGTTATTGCAAGTCTAGAACAGCTTGATGAAAATGCACTGGTTGAAATTTTGACAAAACCGAAAAATGCACTTGTGAAGCAATACAAAAAAATGCTTGAGCTTGATGATGTTGAGCTTGAATTTGAAGAAGATGCATTGAGTGAAATTGCGAAAAAAGCAATTGAACGTAAAACAGGTGCTCGTGGGCTTCGTTCCATTATTGAAGGCATTATGTTAGATGTAATGTTTGATTTGCCTTCTCGTGATGACATTGAAAAATGTGTCATTACAGGTGCTACGGTTGCAGATGGTGAATCACCTCGTTTGGTTTTAAAAGATGGTACCATCGTCAATAAAGATACAAAGACTTCCGCTTAATCGCTGAATAAAACTCCTGAGCCGTTCTGGTTCAGGAGTTTTTTATATGGAAAGAAGCGTTTATTCCGTCCAGCTCTAGGAAATACTAGCGACAGTGAACCAATTTAATACATAGACGGATGAAGGAGGGAGCACCGATTGAGCTGGACAGGAATTGTACTATTCATACAGCTGTTTTTTGGGATTGTCATCGGGTTGTACTTTTGGAACTTATTGAGGAATCAACGTACACAAAAGGTGACGATTGACAAAGAATCGAAAAAAGAAATGGAGGCGCTTAGAAAGATGCGATCCATTAAATTGAGTGAGCCTTTATCAGAGAGAGTCCGGCCAAAGGACTTTCAAGATATTGTAGGACAGGAAGATGGCATTCGTGCGTTAAAGGCAGCATTGTGTGGTCCGAACCCTCAGCATGTCATTGTTTACGGCCCGCCAGGTGTTGGGAAAACGGCTGCCGCTCGCCTTGTCATGGAAGAGGCGAAACGACATGCTGACTCACCATTTAAAAAAGATGCTGTTTTTGTTGAGCTTGATGCAACAACGGCTCGATTCGATGAACGAGGCATCGCTGATCCTCTCATCGGTTCTGTGCATGATCCGATATATCAAGGTGCAGGTGCTATGGGTCAAGCGGGTATTCCGCAACCGAAGCAGGGGGCTGTGACTCATGCACATGGGGGAGTGCTTTTCATTGATGAAATAGGTGAACTACATCCAATTCAAATGAACAAGATGCTCAAAGTATTAGAAGATCGTAAAGTTTTCCTGGAAAGTGCGTATTATAGTGAAGAAAATACACAAATTCCTAATCACATTCATGATATTTTCCAAAATGGGCTACCCGCTGATTTTAGGCTAATTGGTGCCACCACAAGAACACCAGATGAGATTCCACCAGCCATTAGGTCAAGGTGTTTAGAGATTTTCTTTAAAGATTTAGATCAGCACGAACTGAAGATTGTTGCAGCGAAAGCTGTAGAAAAAATAAAAAAAGAATTAAGTGAAGAAGGACTTGATCTTCTAACTACTTACGTAAAAAACGGACGAGAAGCGGTCAATATGGTACAGATTGCCGCAGGAATGGCTGTGACGGAAAACCGCAAAGAAATTACATTGGCTGATGTAGAATGGGTTATTCACTCTAGTCAACTCACTCCAAGATATGAGCAAAAAGTGCCGGAAAAGCCAAAGGTCGGAATTGTGAATGGACTTGCTGTATATGGACCAAACAGTGGTGCTCTGCTAGAGATTGAGGTCAATATATGTAAGGCACTTGATAAAGGAAGTATCAATATTACAGGAATTGCCGAAGAAGAAAGCATTGGAAATCAGTCGAAATCAATTCGGCGTAAAAGTATGGCAAAAGGATCGGTTGAAAACGTATTGACAGTGCTCAGGAATCTAGGCATTCGTACAAATGAATATGATATCCATATCAATTTTCCAGGTGGAGCCCCAATTGACGGACCATCTGCTGGAATTGCGATGGCAACGGCCATCTTCTCTGCCATTCACCAAATTCCAATTGACCATTTAACAGCCATGACTGGAGAAATCGGCTTGCAAGGTCAGGTGAAACCTATAGGTGGTGTCATTCCAAAAATTAAGGCGGCGAAGCAAGCAGGCGCAAAGACAGTCATTATTCCTTATGACAATCAGCAATCGATTTTAAAAGAGATTGAAGGAGTCACGATTGTACCTGTGAAGCATTTCCAAGAGGTGTTGGATGTAAGTCTGGTGAATCCACCAGATGAAAAGAAAGATGGATTTGGTGAAGAAATGAAAAGAGAATCAGTTTAATCCCCATCACATATGGGGATTTTTTAGTGAAATAGAGAATTTTTTTCTTTTTCAAGCGAAAAAGAAAGGGTATACTACGGTAAGATCATCATTTCTCGATCTTTCGCATTGTACAAGAACGAAACAGGTATATTATAATGATTCATACTAGTGACGGAGGTGTCAATCAACATGGCAGATGAAATCAAAAGAAATATTCCGCTCCTTCCATTGCGAGGTCTCCTTGTCTACCCGACAATGGTCTTGCACTTAGATGTTGGGCGTGAGAAGTCTGTTCAAGCTTTAGAACAGGCAATGATGAACGACCATACGATTTTTCTAGCAACGCAGCGGGAAATTTCAATAGATGAACCAGGTGAAGAGGAAATATTCAAAGTCGGCACCTACACAAAAATTAAACAAATGCTCAAGTTACCAAATGGAACAATCCGTGTGCTAGTCGAAGGCCTAAACAGAGCCCAAATCGAGTCTTATACAGAGCTAGAGGACTATACGTCGGTTGAAATTAAAGAATTGCAGGAAGAAGATAACAAGGATGCTGAAGCAGAGGCTTTAATGCGAACGCTTTTAGATCATTTCGATCAGTACATAAAAATTTCAAAAAAAATATCAGCTGAAACATATGCAACGGTGACCGATATTGAAGAACCTGGAAGAATGGCGGATATTGTGGCATCTCACCTACCTTTGAAATTAAAGAACAAGCAAGAAGTACTTGAAACGGTTGATGTGAAAAAACGACTCAATCGAGTGATTAGTTTGATTCATAATGAAAAAGAAGTACTGGAGATCGAAAAGAAAATTGGCCAAAGGGTCAAGCGATCAATGGAACGGACGCAAAAAGAATACTACTTGCGTGAACAAATGAAGGCAATCCAAAAAGAACTCGGCGATAAAGAAGGAAAAACCGGTGAAGTCAGTACGTTAATGACAAAAATCGAAAAATCCAAAATGCCTGAATCTGTAAGAGAAACTGCACTTAAGGAACTAAATCGCTATGAAAAAATTCCGTCTAGCTCGGCTGAAAGCTCTGTTATACGCAATTACATTGATTGGCTGGTCAACTTACCTTGGGGCATCTATACAGAAGATCGCCTTGATTTGAAGCTTGCGAGCACAATTTTAGATGAAGAGCACCATGGGCTAGAAAAAGTAAAAGAGCGTGTGCTTGAATATTTAGCAGTTCAAAAGCTAACGAATTCATTAAAAGGGCCTATTCTTTGTCTAGCTGGACCACCAGGGGTTGGGAAAACGTCGCTTGCAAAATCCATTGCAAAATCGCTTGATCGAAAGTTTATTCGAATTTCTCTTGGCGGTGTTCGTGATGAATCTGAGATACGTGGACATAGACGGACATACGTTGGCGCAATGCCTGGGCGTATTATTCGAGGAATGAGCAAGGCAGGCACAATGAATCCGGTCTTCCTTCTTGATGAAATTGACAAGATGTCCTCTGATTTTAGAGGTGATCCTTCTTCAGCCATGCTTGAGGTACTTGATCCAGAGCAAAATCATAACTTTAGTGATCATTACATCGAAGAGACATTTGATCTTTCGCAAGTTCTATTTATTGCGACTGCGAACAACTTGGCAACCATTCCTGGCCCGCTTCGTGATAGAATGGAGATTATCACAATTGCAGGATATACAGAGGTAGAAAAAGCAGAAATTGTGAAGGATCACCTTCTGCCAAAGCAGCTCAAAGACCACGGACTAAAGAAATCGAATTTACAACTTCGTGAATCGGCGATTTATGATATTATTCGTTATTACACTAGGGAAGCTGGTGTGCGTGGTTTAGAACGTCAGCTTGCAGCCATTTGCCGCAAAGCTGCTAGAGCGATTGTCGCAGAAGATCGCAAACGAATCACAGTGACAGAAAAGAATTTATCGGACTATCTCGGCAAAAAAGTCTATCGTTATGGACAGGCTGAAACGACGGATCAGGTCGGTGTTGTCACAGGTCTAGCTTATACAACAGTCGGCGGGGATACATTATCGATCGAGGTTTCGCTCTCACCAGGTAAAGGAAAGTTACTCTTAACTGGGAAACTTGGGGATGTGATGAGAGAATCCGCGCAGGCGGCATTCAGTTATATTCGCTCTAAAGCAAATGAACTGAATATTGATCCGGACTTTAATGAAAAACATGACATTCATATTCACGTGCCAGAAGGTGCTGTACCAAAAGATGGACCGTCAGCCGGAATTACGATTGCGACAGCACTTGTATCAGCACTCACAGGAAGACCAGTTTCCAAAGAAGTTGGGATGACAGGAGAAATCACACTAAGAGGAAGAGTGCTTCCTATTGGTGGATTGAAAGAAAAAGCGCTCGGGGCTCATCGGGCAGGACTGAAAACCATTATTTTGCCAAAAGATAATGAAAAGGATATAGATGATATTCCTGAGAGCGTGAGAGAAGGACTGACTTTTATTCCAGTCTCACATCTAGATGAAGTACTTAAGAAAGCGTTAGTAGGAGAGGGAACATGAAAGTAACAAAATCAGATATCGTCATCAGTGCTGTAAAGCCTGAGCAATACCCAGATGGGGGATTGCCGGAGATTGCACTTGCCGGTAGATCAAACGTTGGTAAATCATCATTTATCAATTCGTTAATTAATCGCAAAAACCTGGCGCGTACGTCTTCTAAGCCAGGGAAGACACAAACATTGAATTTCTATATTATTAATGATCTTCTTCATTTTGTGGACGTTCCAGGCTATGGCTTTGCCAAAGTATCTAAAACAGAACGTGAAGCATGGGGGCGCATGATTGAAACGTACATCACTACACGTGAAGAGCTTAAGGCAGTGGTTCAAATTGTTGACTTACGCCATAAGCCTTCAGCAGAAGATGTAAACATGTACGAATTTCTTAAATATTATGGCATTTCAGTGATTGTCATCGCCACAAAAGCGGATAAAATCCCGAAGGGCAAATGGGAAAAGCACGCCAAAGTAGTGAAGAAGACGCTTGATATTGATCCTTTGGATGAATTAATTCTTTTTTCATCAGAAACGAAAAAAGGAAAAGAAGAAGCGTGGAATGCGATTCTTGCAAAGGTGAATAGCTAAGAGAAAAGGCATCTGGAAACATCAGATGCCTTTTTATTGTATAAGTTATCTCCTTTTTAAAAATAATAAGAGGAGACTGACAGCTACTAGTACATATGGCCAGTACAATTCAAAGCCAGAGGTTGGGATCGATAATGAGGCTAGCTTGCTTATAATTTGCTGAAAGAAATAAAGAAATAGACCAAGTCCAATGAGAACCATGCTTTCCATTTGATATTCTTTTTTCAGCGCTGATTTCGCAAAAAGAGCAAGGCCGAAAATAAGAACCATCATCGTAAAGGTATCAGGCCACCAGTCGATTTTTGGCTGAAGAATAAAGTGTAGCGAAAGGCCAGTCAGCAGCATACCGATGAACATGTGCGAATGATCTTGCTCTTTTTTACCTTGATACAAAAAGGCAAGTCCAAAAAACAACACGAGGGTATACCATTTCTCTTGGTCTTTCCAAAGGTCAAATTGTCCTCCTGAAAGGATGGCGTAAAGGGCTACAGCGAGTAGCAACAGTGGGAGTAGAATGGATTTCTTTTTCAAGTGATGTCACCTTCTTTTAAGCAGATCATTTGTCGACACACGCCAAATCTGGTAAATTACTTGAAGTAGTGATGAGCATGTGTCTGATGTAGAACATTTTTCTACTATATCACAACATTTTTGAAATCTGTTCACATTTTTCATCCAGTTAAAAATGAATATATGTTATAATCATTATAAATAATGAATTCTATATTGTAATTATTATAAATTAGACAGGGCGTTGGGGGTGCAAGTTGAAGTTATGCATATTCTTGTTGTGGGTTTAGATTACAAAACAGCCCCTGTTGAGATACGAGAACAGCTAAGTTTTGAGTCGAGTCAGCTCGGTGAGGCTATGTCCAAGCTTAAAGAGGAAAAAAGCATTCTAGAAAATATCGTCATCTCAACATGCAATCGAACAGAGATCTATGCTGTTGTAGATCAGCTTCATACTGGTCGGTTTTATATAAAAAGATTTTTAGCAGATTGGTTCGGTTTAGAAAAAGAAGATGTATCTCCTTATTTGCGATTTTACGAAAACGATGGTGCAGTTGAGCACTTATTCCGCGTGGCATGTGGGCTTGATTCAATGATCATCGGCGAAACACAAATTCTTGGCCAAGTACGTGCAAGCTTCAAAGTGGCTCAAGAGGAAGATACCATTGGTACCGTTTTCAATTATTTATTTAAGCAGGCTGTTACGGTTGCGAAGCGTTCACACGCTGAGACAGATATAGCTTCTAACGCTGTTTCTGTTAGCTATGCAGCAGTTGAGCTTGCAAAGAAAATCTTTGGTCGTCTTAATGACAAACATGTGTTGATTCTCGGTGCTGGGAAAATGGGCGAGCTGGCAGCGCAAAATCTCCAAGGGCAAGGAATTGGACAGGTGACGGTGATTAATAGAACCTTTGAAAAGGCTGAAGAGCTTGCGAACCGTTTCTCTGGCGAACCAAGAAGTTTGAATCAGCTAGAAAAAACGTTATCTGAAGCAGATATTGTCATTAGCTCTACTGGAGCGAAGCAGTTTGTTATCACAAAGGGAATGCTAGAGAAGGCAAATAAGCATCGCAAAGGACGCCCACTTTTCATGGTGGATATTGCCGTTCCGCGTGATCTAGATCCGTCTATTTCCGAAGTGGAAGGTGCCTTCTTATATGATATTGATGACTTAGAAGGTATTGTAGCAGCTAATCTTAAAGAGCGTCGTGCTGTTGCCGAACAGGTTGAACTGCTCATTGAAGCAGAGATTGTTGAGTTTAAACATTGGCTGAACACATTAGGTGTAGTTCCTGTCATTTCTGCACTAAGAGAAAAGGCTCTTTCCATTCAAGCTGATACGATGCAAAGTATTGAGCGGAAGCTTCCACACCTTTCTCATCGTGAAATGAAGTTGCTCAATAAACATACGAAAAGCATCATTAATCAAATGCTAAAAGATCCCATTTTAAAAGCAAAAGAAATTGCTGGAGAACCAGATTCAGAAGAAAAGCTAGTTCTCTTTAAAGAAATTTTTGATTTAAAAGCAGCGGGTGAAGATCGTGAAGTAGAGCAAAAAGAAACAGAGCGAGGTTCATTTCAGCTTTTTAAACCAAATATGCAGCAAGACTTTGCTACGATTGCTAGTGAGTGATTAGACGATGATGGAATCCATTGTAGCAAGACTCAATGAAGCGACCATTCTCATCTATGCACTGAGCGTACTATTTTATTTCATAGATTTTCTTCAACACAACCGGAAGGCTGGGAAAATGGCTTTCTGGTTGCTTTCTATTGTCTGGCTGCTGCAAACAGCCTACATGTTTTACATTATGATCGAAACAGATCGATTCCCTGTGTTGAATGTGGCAGAGGGTTTATATTTTTATACGTGGGTGCTTGTGACACTTTCGCTCGTGCTTGCAAAAGTGCTTCGCGTCGAATTTATTGTCTTTTTTACAAATGTCATTGGCTTTTCAATGATGGCGATTCATACATTTACACCGTCAAATCTCCATTCGGCAGAGATGGCCGGTCAACTTACATCAGAACTGCTTGTCATTCATATTACGATGGCGATTTTATCATACGGAGCATTTTCGCTTTCTTTCGCTTTTTCGCTGCTCTATCTTTTACAATATCGGTTGCTCAAAAAGAAAAAGTGGGGAAAATGGCTTCTGAGAATTGAAGATTTATCAAAACTTGATCATATGGCATATGTCTTGAATATTATTGGCGTGCCGATGCTTTTATTAAGTCTGATTCTAGGTGTCATTTGGGCTTACATTTCCTATGATACGCTGTACTGGACAGATACTAAGGTGCTTGGCTCGTTTATCATGCTCTTTTTATATGGCTGTTATTTATATATCAGACTGGTAAGGAATGTGCAGGGCAAGGTCATTGCGCTTTTTAATGTCGCTGCGTTTCTTGTGCTAATGATCAATTATTTTCTGCTTGGTAGCTTATCAACCTTTCATCTTTTTAAATAATGAGGAGTCTTAGGACAACTTCGGGAGGAAGACGTAATGCGAACAATTAAAGTAGGTTCAAGACGAAGTAAGCTTGCCCTTACACAAACAAAATGGGTGATTAGCAAGCTGTCTAAGCTGAACCCTTCTTACTCATTTGAAATTCAAGAGATTGTAACAAAAGGGGATCAAATTCTAGATGTGACCTTATCAAAGGTTGGCGGAAAAGGATTGTTTGTCAAAGAGATTGAACAAGCGATGCTGAATAAAGACATCGATATGGCAGTACATAGTATGAAGGATATGCCTGCTGTCTTACCAGATGGGCTTGTAATCGGATGTATTCCTGAGCGGGAAGATGTACGTGATGCGCTCATTTCGGAAAATCATCAACCGCTCAGTGAGTTGCCTAAAGGTGCAGTTGTTGGAACGAGCAGTTTGCGACGTAGCGCCCAACTTCTACAGGAAAGACCAGATTTAAATATCAAGTGGATAAGAGGTAATATTGATACAAGGCTTGAAAAGCTGAAAAACGAGGAATACGATGCCATTATTTTAGCTGCTGCCGGTCTTTCTCGAATGGGTTGGAGCAAAGATGTTGTGACTGAGTTTTTATCTCCGGCTGTTTGTTTACCAGCAGTTGGACAGGGAGCGCTTTCAATCGAGTGTCGTGAAGATGACAATGAGCTTCTTGAGCTACTGTCTCATTTTACACATGAATACACGAAAAGGACTGTACTGACAGAACGAGCATTTTTAAATCAGATGGATGGGAGCTGTCAGGTTCCTATTGCAGGGTATGCCATCATGAATGAGAAACATGAGATTGAGCTGACAGGACTTGTTGCTTCTGCTGACGGTAAAACCATCGTAAAAGAGACTGTGGTTGGTACAGACCCAGAGACAATTGGAATACAATGTGCAAAGCAGATGGCTGATAAAGGAGCGAAAGCTTTGATAGACAAAGTCAAAAAGGATTTGTCCTCTCAATGAAACAGGTGAGATCCTTGCACGGACAAACGGTTCTAGTCACCCGGAATGAGCGCCAAGCGGACTCCTTTAGGCATAAAATAGAAGCGCATGAAGGCAGTGCAGTGCTTGCATCGCTCATTCGTTTTGAGCCTGCGCTAAAGCAAGAGCAAGCAAAGGCTTTTGAAGCAGACTTGGCAGAAAGTGATTGGCTTGTTTTCACAAGTGTAAATGGAGCATCTTTCTTTTTTCAATATCTTGAAGAACATCATATTCAAACGGACTGGACGACTCTGAGAGTAGCTGCAGTCGGAGAGAAAACATCAGCCTATTTAAATCAACACGGCTTGACTGTAGATGTTATGCCAGAACGGTTTATCGCCGAGGAATTAGCGGATGCATTAGTAAAAAAAGTCGCTTCAGGTGAGAAAGTGATTGTTGCAAAAGGGAACCTTTCACGTGCTGTCGTGAAGAAGACGCTTTTACCTCTTGGCATAGACGTGACAGAATGGATTTTATATTACACAGTGAAGGATGAAGAAGGGATTGCTGTTTTAAAAGCGGCAATGACAAATCACACATTTGATTTTATTACATTTACGAGTTCTTCGACTGTTCATTCATTTATGCATGTCATGGAAAGTGAGAGCAAGGAGCTACAAAAAAAGGGAACATGTTTTGTGACAATTGGCCCCCTTACAAAAGAAGCACTGCTTCAATATGGATTTCAATCTGAAACACCAGAGACTTATACGATAGATGGCATGCTTGATCTGATGTGCCGTTTGTCTGAAAGGAAGTTTTAACATTGACTAAATTTAATAGACATCGTAGATTACGTACAAGTGCTGGAATGAGAGAACTTGTCCGAGAAACATTTTTACGTCCTACGGATTTCATTTATCCAATCTTCTTTGTAGAAGGAGAAAAAATTCGCAAGGAAGTTCCTTCTATGCCAGGCGTTCATCATGTTTCTGTTGATCTTGTGAAGGAAGAAGTACAGGAGCTTGTTGATCTTGGCATTAAGTCGATCATTGTGTTTGGTGTGCCTGATCATAAAGATCATGTTGGAAGTGAAGCTTATCATGATCACGGTATTGTTCAAAGAGCGACACTTGAAATAAAAAAACATTTCCCTGAGCTTGTTGTCATTGCTGATACTTGTTTATGTCAGTATACAGATCATGGACATTGCGGAATTGTTGAAGACGGTGAAGTCTTAAATGATGCATCACTTGAGCTTCTTGCAAAAACTGCTGTCAGTCAGGCGCGTGCTGGGGCGGATATCATTGCGCCGTCTAATATGATGGATGGCTTTGTGACCGCAATTCGTGAGGCGCTTGATGAAGCTGGCTTTATTCATGTTCCTGTGATGTCCTATGCGGTGAAATACGCAAGTGCATTTTACGGTCCATTCCGTGAGGCAGCTCATAGCTCACCGCAATTTGGCGATCGTAAAACATATCAAATGGACCCTGCTAATCGACTAGAAGCACTCAGAGAAGCACAGTCAGATGTAGAAGAAGGGGCCGACTTTTTAATCGTGAAGCCGTCTCTTTCTTATTTAGATATTATGCGTGATGTAAAAAATGAATTTACACTGCCGATTGTTGCTTACAATGTGAGTGGTGAATATGCGATGGTCAAAGCGGCAGCGCAAAATGGATGGATTAATGAAAAGGAGCTTGTGCTTGAAATGCTAACAAGCATGAAACGAGCAGGAGCAGAACTCATCATCACGTATCACGCAAAAGATGCAGCAAAATGGCTCTCAGAATAAAGAACGGATAGACAGGAGGACGTTTTTAGATGGTACGTCGTTATGAAAAGTCAAAGCAAGCATTTGTAGAAGCAAGAAAGTATATGCCAGGTGGTGTCAACAGCCCTGTTCGTGCCTTTAAATCTGTGAATACGGACCCGATTTTTATGGAGCGTGGGATAGGCTCTAAAATTTATGACATTGACGGTAATGAATATGTCGACTATGTCTTATCTTGGGGACCACTCATTTTAGGACATAGCAATGAACGAGTTGTCGAAGGAATCAAGCGTGTGGCTGAAAATGGAACGAGCTTTGGCGCTTCTACACTTGTTGAAAATGAACTGGCAAAACTTGTGTCAGAACGTGTGCCTTCTATTGAAGTCATCCGTATGGTGAGCTCTGGAACAGAGGCAACGATGAGTGCACTTCGACTAGCACGTGGTTATACAGGTAGAAACAAGATTGTGAAATTTGAAGGTTGTTATCATGGGCATGGCGATTCCTTACTCATCAAAGCGGGTTCTGGTGTGGCAACACTCGGGCTTCCAGATAGTCCTGGTGTCCCTGAAGGCGTAGCGAGCAATACAATCACAATTCCTTATAACGATTTGGAAAGCATTCACATCGCCTTTAAGGAATATGGTGATGATATTGCTGGAGTGATTGTTGAGCCGGTTGCAGGAAATATGGGCGTTGTTCCGCCTCAAGAGGGCTTCTTGCAGGGATTAAGAGATGTGACGGAACAATATGGTGCTTTGCTTATTTTTGATGAGGTCATGACTGGTTTTAGAGTTGGTTACCATTGTGCCCAAGGGTATTTTGGTATTCAACCAGATATTACTTGTCTCGGTAAAGTGATCGGCGGTGGACTTCCTGTCGGTGCATATGGTGGTAAAGCTGAAATCATGGAACAAATTGCACCGAGTGGTCCAATTTATCAAGCGGGTACTTTGTCAGGAAATCCGCTAGCGATGACGGCAGGCTTAGAAACGCTTAAACAGCTAACACCTGAAACATATGAGGAATTTACGAGAAAAGGCGACATGCTTGAAAAAGGAATTTCAAATGCTGCAAAAGCCCATGGCATTCCATTAACCTTTAATCGTGCTGGTTCTATGATCGGCTTCTTCTTTACAAATGAAAAAGTAGTGAATTATGAAACGGCAAAAAAGGCTGATCTTGATTTGTTTGCTGATTTCTACAAAGAAATGGCTGATAGAGGCATCTTCCTTCCGCCATCTCAGTTTGAAGGACTGTTTTTATCTACAGCTCATACTGATGAAGACATTCATTACACCATTGAAACGGTCGAAAAAGTATTTCAAAAACTAAGTAAATAAATTGTGGGTGCTGGTGTGGAAACATGCCGGCTTTTTTTATTTGGAGAATAAGAAACAAATCATATTTTAATCGCTCCTCTCATACAACTGTATTGACATCTAATTTTATTTTTAAAGGATTAGATGAAAGGAGGACATCGACTTGTCTCAAAACAATCGATTACAATTTTCAGTAGAAGAATCTATCTATTTTAAAAACGGACAGGAAGTCAGCGAGCTACTGTCGATTTCGCTCGATCCAGACATTCTCGTGCAAGAAGTCAATGACTATGTCTCGATTAGAGGTTCACTTGAGCTAACAGGAGAATACAACATAAATCAAGAGGAGCTTTTAGGTGAATCCAGTTCCTATGTATCATACAGGCAAGCAGAGGATGTCAAGATCAGAGAAGATGGAACGGCAGAGCTCTTGCATCAATTTCCTGTTGATATCACTATTCCAAAAAACAAGATTAATCATTTAAGTGACGTGTTTGTGTTTATTGATGCGTTTGACTATCAGCTCACAGATAGCCGTTTATTAACGATTCAGGCGGATTTAGCTATTGAGGGGCTTTTAGGAGAAGAGGAGACGGAAGAGTCGGAGCAGGATCTGTATGAAATTGGTCAGCGAGCTGATCTTGAGTATGGTGATGTGTCTTATGAGGTTGAACAGGATGCAATTGTAGAGGAATCGGCAGAAGAGGAGCCTGTCGCTGAAAGTGAGGAGGAATCTTCTTTTGAACAGGATGAGCCAGAGGAAGAAGCACTCGTTGGCTATCGTTCATTGCCAGAAGCTCCGGTTCAAGAGCCTCCCTTCTTCGATCCGCCTAAGCTTTTAGAAGAGGAAGAACGGAATGAGTCATTCTTTGAAGTTGAGGTAAGAAGAGAGCCAGAAGAGGATATAGAAGAAGAGGAAAGTGAGCCGTATTCGGAATCACCTGTTTTTGAAACACCAGCCTATCATTTTGAACCGATACCAAAAGAGCGGGATCATGGGTTAGAGAGTGAGGTTGAAGCTGAAGAACCTCAAGAGGAATTAAGGCAGTCTTCATCTGGGAGTGAAAATTCTCTTTATTTAACAAAACTTTTTGCTAAACAGGAGGAGGAAGATTTTTCTCGCATGAAAATATGCATTGTTCAACAAGAAGATACAATTGATCGTATTTGTGAGCGATATCAGTTAAATGTTCAGCACTTGCTTAGAACCAACTCACTTTCAGTAGATGCGGAACTGGAAGAAGGCCAAATTCTCTATATTCCTGAATATCAAAAAAGCAACGCTTAACATGTGGAGACCGACCTAGAAAATGTGGTGAGTGAGAGTGGATGAAATCCAATCAGTCTTATATGAGTATGGGCTTGAGGCGGAATACATCGAGTCTGTCAGTCCTGCAGTGTTACGAGTTTATACGAAGCAGGGTGTTTTTGCCTTAAAACAAATAAAGGCGAATCGAAACATCCAATTTACAGATCAAATGCTTGAACTTGAATCGAAAGGGTATCGTTTATTTGTGCCGATTTATCGTACGAGAAATGGTTCCTTTTTCTCAAGTGGAAGTGAAGGTCGATTTGTTTATTATTTAATGCCTTGGCTTGCGAACGAGAAAAGGGAAGAACAAGATGATAAGCACGAATATATGTTTCAAGAGATTGCTAGACTTCATCAGCGCACAGAAGTCATGACTGATATCACTGAGCATGAAATTGAAGCTCACTACACGCAAATAAAGGATAAGTGGGAAGCAGAGAAGGAAATGTATGAACAATTGATTGAGCGGGCTGAGCATGCGTGGTACATGTCACCATTTGAACTTGCCGCTGCGATGTATTTTTCAGAAACGATGTCAGCGAGTGGGTTTGCATTAGAAAGATTAGAGGATTGGCATGAGGAAATGAAAGAAAAGGATACAACGAGAGTCGTTTTAAATCATGGCCAGTTGTCTATACATCATTTCTTATACAATGATGTAGGAACAGGACATTTTACAAACTTTGAACGATCAAGAGTGGCATCACCAATTTATGACCTACTCACCTTTTATTTTCGTACATTTAAAACTTATCCAACCACCTGCCCTGAATGTACCTCGTGGTTTTACACTTACCAAAAGGGGAATCCTTTAAGAGAAGAAGAGATTCATCTATTTCTAAGCTATCTCGCCTATCCACAAGGAGTTTTTGATGTAGTCAAAGCGTACGAGGCAGGCAATCAAGATGAGATGGAGAGCTGTCGACAGTTATTAAAAGCCTATTGGCAAATGAAAAATTCAGAGCCAACTGTCATGAAGGTTCATGAGGTTGAGCAGGCAAGACGGCTTGAAGAAGAGCAGAGCGCCTCGTCATCAGAGTGACGGGCGCTTTTGTTTATTAAAACCAGTCTAAGTGAAACGCACATGCGAGGAAGATTAAGATACCTAAAATGAGGACGTCGAACGTCGTAGGGAATATAATTGTGCGGAATCCTTGAAATATCGCAATCGGAAGCACGACTTGTGAGGCGACTGCTCGGATTTGTCTAACCCAAGGCGGGAGTGTGTACGGATTGATTTTTTTCAAAAGAAGCCTCCTCCTAATTGATTTTGTTACTATCATATGGGCAAATGGGCAAAGGGTGCTTGCCTATTTTGTATAAAGATGCGAAAAAGCGGAAAAGATGATTGACGAAAACAAAAATCATCTAGTAATATAAATAAAAGATTAGTACGTGCTGATGAACGATAAATTAATAATAGATAAGTGTTGAGCAGGAAGAGTACAAACAAGATACCTAAAGAGAGGGAAGCTATTAGCTGTGAGGCTTCCTAGGATGAGACTGTTTGGAAGGTCGCCTGTGAGCTTAATTTCTTGAACAAAGAAGTAGAGAAATTCGGGCAAGTCCCGTTATCCATTTAGAGTGTACGGCACATTTGTGCCCGTAAAAAAAGGTGGTACCGCGAAAAGCTTTTTCGTCCTTTCATAGGGATGGAAAAGCTTTTTTTAGTTTCATCAGCCGTTATAAAATGTGGAGGTTACATAAATGGAAACAAATAATCAAGAAATGCCGACAAAGTATGATCCAAGTGCTATTGAAAAAGACAGATATCAATACTGGCTGGAAGGAAAATTTTTTGAAGCAAAAAACGACGAAACGAAAGAGCCGTATACGGTGGTCATTCCTCCGCCAAACGTAACAGGTAAATTACACCTTGGTCATGCTTGGGATTCTACTTTGCAAGATATTGTGACGCGTATGAAACGGATGCAAGGCTATGATGTTTTATGGCTTCCAGGAATGGACCATGCAGGGATTGCAACACAAGCAAAGGTAGAGGCGAAGCTTCGAGAAGAGGGTGTCAGCCGTTACGACCTTGGACGCGAAAAGTTTGTGGAAGAAACGTGGAAATGGAAAGAAGAGTATGCAGATTTTATCCGAAGTCAATGGGCAAAAATGGGTCTAGGTCTTGATTATTCACGCGAGCGTTTCACATTGGATGATGGACTGAATCAAGCAGTTCGTCAAGTGTTCGTTCAGTTATATGAGAAGGATCTGATTTATCGTGGTGAGTACATTATTAACTGGGATCCAGCGACCAAGACAGCCCTCTCTGATATTGAAGTGATTTACAAGGATGTGCAAGGTGCTTTCTATCATATGAGATATCCACTAGCGGACGGTACAGGTGCAATTGAGATTGCAACGACAAGACCTGAAACAATGCTTGGTGATACAGCGGTGGCTGTTCATCCAGAGGACGAACGCTACAAACACCTCATTGGCAAAACGGTCATTTTACCGATTACGGGTCGAGAAATTCCAATCGTTGGAGATGACTATGTGGATATGGAATTTGGTTCTGGAGCGGTTAAGATTACACCAGCTCATGACCCGAATGACTTTGAAATTGGGAACCGTCATAACTTGGCACGCATTCTCGTGATGAATGAAGATGGATCAATGAACGAGAACGCCTTGCAATATCAAGGAATGGATCGCTTTGAATGTCGTAAACAGATTGTAAAGGATTTACAGGAAGAAGGCGTACTATTCAAAATTGAAGACCATATGCATTCTGTTGGGCACAGTGAGCGAAGCGGCGCAGTTGTAGAACCTTATTTATCAACTCAATGGTTTGTCAAAATGCAGCCGCTTGCTGACGAAGCAATCAATTTACAGAAGAGTGAGGATCAAGTTCAATTTGTACCGGATCGATTTGAAAAGACTTACTTGCACTGGATGGAAAATATCCGTGATTGGTGTATTTCTCGTCAGCTATGGTGGGGACACCGTATTCCAGCTTGGTATCATAAAGAAACAAAAGAAGTATATGTCGGGATGGAGCAGCCAGAAGATATTGAAAACTGGGAGCAAGACTCTGATGTGCTTGATACATGGTTTAGTTCGGCATTATGGCCATTTTCAACAATGGGCTGGCCAGACGTGGAAAGTGAGGATTTTAAGCGTTATTATCCAACAGATCTGCTTGTGACAGGCTATGATATTATCTTCTTCTGGGTATCCCGCATGATTTTCCAAGGGATTGAGTTTACAGGTCAAAAGCCGTTCAAAGATGTTCTCATCCATGGTTTGATCCGTGACGAACAGGGACGAAAGATGAGCAAATCACTTGGAAATGGAATTGATCCGATGGAGGTCATTGATCAATATGGAGCCGATTCATTAAGATATTTCCTTGCGACAGGCGGTTCACCAGGTCAGGATCTACGTTTCAGCTTTGAAAAAGTAGAATCGACTTGGAACTTTGCAAATAAAATTTGGAATGCTTCACGTTTTGCATTAATGAATATGGATGGCATGACATATGAAGAGCTTGATTTGACTGGTGAAAAATCAGTGGCAGATAAATGGATTTTGACTCGTTTAAACGAAACAATCGAAAGCGTCACACAGCTTGCTGACAAATATGAGTTTGGTGAAGTAGGCAGACATCTGTATAACTTTATTTGGGACGATTTCTGTGATTGGTACATTGAAATGGCGAAGCTTCCACTTTACGGTGAAGATGAAGACGCGAAGAAAACAACACGATCCATTCTTGCGTATGTGTTAGATCAAACGATGAGACTACTTCATCCGTTTATGCCGTTCCTGACAGAGGAAATTTGGCAGCACCTTCCACATGAAGGAGAATCTATTACAACGGCGAAATGGCCTGAAGTAAAGCCAGAATTAACAGATCAAAAAGCATCTGCTGATATGAAGCTACTTGTCGAATTGATTCGCTCTGTTCGTAACATTCGTAGTGAAGTGAATACGCCAATGAGTAAGCAAATCGAGCTATTCATTAAAGCAGCAACACAAGATGTAGAGAAACGTCTTGAAGAAAATAGATCTTACATTGAGCGTTTTACAAATCCGAGTGTACTTCAAATCGGAACAGATATTCCGGCAAGCGACAAAGCGATGACAGCTGTTATTTCTGGAGCAGAGCTCATCTTACCACTTGAGGGCTTAATCAATCTAGATGAAGAGATTGCTCGTTTGCAAAAAGAGCTTGATAAGCTATCAAAAGAAGTTGAAAGAGTTCAGAAGAAGCTTGGCAACGAAGGATTTATGAAAAAAGCGCCAGAAAGCGTCGTTGAAGAAGAGCGTGCAAAAGAGCGTGACTATGTAGCAAAACGTGAAGCTGTTCAAAAAAGAATTGAAGAGCTAAAGGCGTAATAATCAAAAAGGCGGCTTCCTTCGACATGGAGCCGTCTTTTGTGAAATATAGAGATGAAATGAGAGGATGACATTGTTTACGACATATGATGAAGCCATTTGTTGGATTCATGGAAGATTAAAATTCGGCGTCAAGCCGGGGCTAGAGAGAATGAAATGGCTGATGAACAAATTGGATCATCCAGAGCGTAAACTGAATGCCATTCATGTCGCAGGAACGAATGGCAAAGGCTCCACGATCGCATTTACAAGATCAATTCTTGAGGCGGCAGGTTATTCGGTTGGTACTTTCACATCACCATTTATATTGACATTTAATGAACGGATTAGCGTGAATGGCAAGCCAATTAGTGATGAGTCATGGCTTAGGATCGTCAATAAGCTAAAGCCCTTTGTGGATGAATTAGATCAAACAGCACTTGGTGCAGCAACGGAATTTGAAATCATTACAGCCTGTGCTTTCGAGTTTTTTGCAGAAGAACATCCAGTTGATTTTGTCCTTTTTGAAGCAGGTCTCGGCGGGAGATTTGATTCTACAAATGTCGTGGAGCCTATTTTAACGACCATCACTTCTATCGGTCATGATCATGTGATGATATTAGGTGACACCCTTGAAGAAATCGCAGGAGAAAAGGCAGGAATTATCAAAAAGGGTACTCCTATGATCACTGCTGTTCATCAGTCAGAAGCATTAGCTGTCATTCAAGAGACGGCAAAACGTGAGCGGGTAGCATGTACCTCTTTATATGATGATTGCATCTTTGAGCATGAACAGGCGCTGGAAACTGGTGAACGGTTTACATTCAAGACACGCAAAAAAGAATATCCACACCTTGAAACTGGCCTGATTGGGACGCACCAAAGGCAAAACGCGGCACTTGCTATCTTACTCATTGAGTGGCTTGAACAAAAACGGTTCATTCAAATCAATGAGGCAGACATATACGATGGGATCAAACATGCGACTTGGCCAGGGAGATTTGAAAAGTTATCAGATCAGCCGCCAGTATATTTAGATGGGGCTCATAATGAAGAGGGAATGGCACGTTTAGTTGAGACTGTTCAGGCACATTTTTCTGGAAAAAATATTCATGTTTGTTTTAGCGCTTTAAAAGATAAACCATACCACCAGATGATCAAACAGCTTGAAACAATTAGTACGTCTATTCATTTTGTTTCATTTGATTTCCCGAGGGCAGAGAATGCAGAAGCACTTTACAGCTGTTGCAACTTAACACACAAATCATATACGGATGATCCAGAATCCGTATTAAAGTTGATTGAACACAAAAAGCATGATCGTGATGCAGTCATCATTGTGACAGGCTCACTTTATTTCATTTCAGATATTCGAAATCGCATTATAGGGTAACAAAAGACGCATTTTGCAGGATTGCAATGTGCGTTTTTCTATTTAATGCTGAATGCTGAGGGTGAAAATGAATTTATGAATTGGTGCCTGTCTTTATCTTCCGTGCTACAATCTGTTTCTAATTTAGCAGATGAAACGGGGGATTATTTTTGTTAGAAGCGATTATTTTCTGTATAGGAATGGTGATTGGTTCATTTTTGCATGTAGTTGGAGAAAGAATTCCACTCCATCAATCAATCGTTACACCGCGTTCACATTGTATGGGCTGTAAGCACCCGCTCAAGGTGTTTGAATTAATTCCAGTTGTGTCTTTTTGTTTTCTTAAAGGTGTTTGTAGAAGATGCGTGATGCACTTGCCTGTGCTATATCCAATAATAGAAATAGTGACAGGGGTACTTTTCCTGATGTGCTGGCGTAAATATGCATGGTCGCTTGAATTCATATTTATTGCTTTGCTCTGTAGTTTTTTAGTAGTTACTGTCGTTAGTGATCTTCTTTATATGCGTATTCCGCACCGCATTTTTTTCTTCTTTTTCCCCCTTTTCGTCATATACCGATTTCTTTCCCCTTTATCAGTGTGGTGGAGTGGTATGGCAGGAGTTGTTTTGTGCTTTCTTTCTTTTATTTGTTTAGATCGATTGAAACCAAATAGTCTTGGAGGGGCAGATATGAAATTATTTTGTGTGCTTGCCTTTTGCTTTGGTGTTGAGGCCCTTCCTTTTTTACTCTTTTTTTCATCTGCATGCGGTATAGTGTATGCCAAACTGTTTTCCTATCATAAAAACGAGCCATTTCCGTTCGTGCCATCCATTTCTATTGCCGTCTGTTTTTATATATTTTCTTATGATTTTTTCATAAAAGTAGTGAATTGGCTTTTGTGAAAAAATTGGCGAACACTTTTTTTTATTGCCGACAAAAGTCTTGTTCTTTTTTTAAACCGCTATGTTAAAGTGTGAAACAGAAAGAAGGACGGGTTAAAATCGCGCTTATTCATTGGACAGGAAGGTCTTTCTTACAAACAATGTCAGAAAGCGGGGTAAAAAGATGAAAAAGAGGCAGGCGAAGAAACAAGGCTTAAAGGTGAATATTAATGGGAAAGAAGAGACAATACACGAGGGTGAGTATCAACAAGAAGAAAAACAGGAGGGGGTGACTTTTTCAAACTGGGAAGAAAAAAGACAGGCTGAGCAGGAGTCGGCAGCTTCTAGTGAAGAGAAACCACAGCCACAAGAAGAAGACTTCCATTGGGATGAAGCGGCTGATCATATTTACCATTCTGACCCTAAAGTGGTGAAACCATATAAAAAAAAGAAAAATGGTGCTTTTGATCAGAAACTCAGCTCTAGTCGAGGCCCAATTAAAAGAGTCATGACAACGGTGCTGTTTGCTGTTGTACTTGGAACAGGGCTAGGTGTGTTTGCTTTAAGCCTAAGCCAAGGTAGTACACCTGATACACAGGCAGGTGTTGAAGCAAATGCATCTACAAGTATGAATCAATCTCCTGTGAAAGCTGGCGATACACCATCTGATGATCAGGAGCAAAAACAGGAGGCGAAAGGAGCATCTAGCGGCAGTTACTCAACGTTTGTTGTACAAACTGGGAAATTTTCATCTGAAAAAGGGGCCGAAGAACTGGTTGGCAGTTTAAAGGATGCTGGCTACGCTGGTAAAAAAGTCGCGATGGATGATGGATTTTATGTCATTGCTGGACTTGCGAAAAATCAGGAAATGACGAGTTCCGTTGGAAAAGCACTGATTGATGAAAACTTCGAAGCATGGGGTGGAAAGGAGCTATCGTTTAATGTCCCTACTGAACTCTCTGATGTGATTGAGAAAGCTGCAATTCTTTCTTCTAAAGTAATAACGGGAGAGGAATTTGAAAAGCAGGAGCTCACCCAATTAACGGCAAAGGTAGAAGAGGCAAATACAAGTGATCAGGCAGCAAAAGAAGAACTTTTAAAGGCAATTCAGTTGTTAGAAGATCCATCTGTGGAGAATGGCTGGAAGACACAGCAAGTGCTACTTGATCAACTAAATACGTAAAATCGTCTTTTGTATAGAGAAACTAGTCTAAAAATGACTAGTTTTTTTCTTTTCCTTCAAACATAATGATGTAGGAACTTTAAAATCTGTTTTTCATAAATTGTCGTCAAAATGTACATTTGATAGGATGAAGGGGTATCTTATTTTCTTAGGCAAACCCCTTGAAAGGATGAACGAACATGAACCATTTAATTCTCGCATCACAGTCACCGAGAAGAAAAGAATTGCTTGATTTAGCAGGGCTTTCTTATGACATAAAAGTCAGTCATATAAAAGAAGAATTAAATCGAAACTTTTCACCTGCTCAGAACGTCCAATGGTTGGCAGAACAAAAAGCAAGTGATATTCGAAGATTTAACCCCCACGCTGTTGTTATTGGAGCAGATACCATCGTTGCCATTAACGGGCAGTGTTTAGGTAAACCAAAGGATGAGCAGGAAGCTAAACGGATGCTGCATTTATTGTCTGGACAGACACATCAAGTCTTGACTGGTGTAAGCATTCAAGCAGAAAATAAAACTGAAACTTTTTATGAACAAACGAACGTGACATTTTGGGAACTTGAAACAGAAGATATCAATCGTTATGTTGCTTCAGGAGAACCGCTTGATAAAGCTGGTAGCTATGGCATTCAAGGAAAAGGTGCTCTATTGGTGAAAAAGATTGATGGAGATTATTTTTCTGTTGTGGGACTCCCCCTTGCTAGAACAGTTCGTGTGTTAAAGACGTTTGGCATCACTTCTTTTTGATGGACGGGAAGGAAGTCTGAAGGAGTGATGAACAATCGAAGACATGCCATTGATGCTGAAGCATCTTCCTAATGATGAAAAGCCGCGGGAAAGATTCATAAAATATGGCCCGCAAAGTCTCTCAAATCATGAGCTTATAGCTATTCTTTTGAGAACTGGTACAAAAAAAGAATCTGTTCTCCAGGTAGCAGCTAGACTTCTTCAAACGTTTGGAGGACTTAGATTATTAAAGGAAGCTTCAATTGAAGAATTATCAAAAATTCATGGGGTTGGAAAAGCAAAAGCGATTTCGATCTTAGCTGCCCTAGAGCTTGGAAGCAGATTACATCACCATGCCCCTGACAATCGCTATGTCATTCGCTCACCAGAAGATGGTGCCAATTTTGTAATGGAAGATATGCGGTTTCTTACTCAGGAGAATTTTGTTTGTCTTTATTTGAATACAAAAAACCAAGTCATTCATAAGCACACAGTTTTTATTGGAAGTCTTAACTCTTCTATTGTTCATCCACGTGAAATCTTTAAAGAAGCCTTTAAACGTTCAGCGGCTTCGTTCATTTGTGTGCACAACCATCCATCAGGAGACCCAACACCGAGCAGGGAAGATATTGAAGTAACAAGAAGACTGTTTGAATGTGGTCAGTTAATTGGAATTCAATTGCTTGATCATCTTGTCATAGGTGATCAAAAATTTGTGAGTTTGAAGGAAAAAGGGTATTTGTAACACTTTTTTTTTCAGTGTTTTACGATATAATAGAGTTTATGAGTTTTTCCCTCAAGGGAATTTTGGTTTAAGAAAGGAAGATACATACATATGTTTGGAATTGGTACAAAAGACCTTGGAATAGATCTTGGAACAGCGAACACGCTTGTCTTTATAAAAGGAAAAGGAATTGTTGTGAGAGAGCCTTCGGTCGTAGCTTTGGAAACAGATACGAAGTCTATAGTAGCAGTCGGAAATGATGCAAGAAACATGATCGGACGTACACCTGGAAATATCGTCGCTCTTCGTCCGATGAAAGACGGTGTGATTGCTGATTATGAAACGACAGCTACAATGATGAAGTATTACATTAATCACGCACTAAAAAACAAAGGCATTTTCTCTAGAAAGCCGTATGTCATGGTATGTGTTCCATCTGGAATTACAGCTGTAGAAGAGCGTGCAGTTATCGATGCTACAAGACAAGCTGGCGCTCGCGATGCTTACCCAATTGAAGAGCCTTTTGCTGCTGCCATTGGTGCGAATTTACCTGTATGGGAACCAACAGGAAGTATGGTTGTGGATATCGGTGGTGGTACAACAGAAGTAGCGATTATTTCTCTTGGTGGAATCGTGACTTCACAATCCATTCGTGTTGCTGGTGATGAAATGGATGAAGCCATCAGCAGTTACATTCGTAAAACATACAACTTGATGATTGGTGACCGTACATCTGAAGCTATTAAGATGGAAATTGGGTCAGCTGATCCAGAAGTACATGATGAAATGGATATTAGAGGACGCGATCTTTTAACAGGTCTGCCGAAAACGATTTCTATTACAGCAGATGAGATTGCAAAGGCACTTCGTGACACTGTAGAAACGATTGTCGATGCAGTAAAAGTAACATTGGAAAAAACGCCACCAGAACTAGCAGCGGATATTATGGATCGCGGAATTGTGTTAACTGGTGGTGGTGCATTGTTACGTAATCTTGATAAAGTGATTAGTGATGAAACGAAAATGCCAGTTATTATAGCTGAGGATCCACTTGACTGTGTTGCAATCGGGACAGGTAAAGCACTAGAGCACATTCATTTGTTCAAAGGAAAATCTAAAGATAATCGGTAGTAAATAAAGAGGTGTAAGACATGCCGCAGTTTTTTATGAATAAAAGATTAATGTTGCTCCTTGTCTGTGTCATCATTTTGGTGGCGATGATTGGTTTTTCAGTGAAAAGCGGCAGAGGTGCTACATGGCCAGAAAAATTAGTTGGTGATACGACAGGCTTTTTCCAAAGTGTATTTCATAAGCCTTCACAATTTATTGCCGGTTTTTATGGAAACATTCAAGACTTAAAGAATACGTACGAGGAAAACGAGCGACTACGGAAAAAGTTAGACGGGCAA
The DNA here is from genome assembly GCF_050269555.1 of Bacillus sp. NPDC077027. NCBI lineage: Bacteria > Bacillati > Bacillota > Bacilli > Caryophanales > Bacillaceae > Bacillus > Bacillus sp. NPDC077027. Next base: position 315,472 of record NZ_JBNNIO010000001.1, read on the forward strand.
ACGCAATATGAAGCGAAACTTCAAGAACTTGAAGATGAAAATAAAAAACTTCGTAAGCAGCTCGGCTATGTGAATTCAATTCGTGATTACACGCCAATTCTTTCAACGGTTATTGCAAGAAACCCGTCTCTTTGGGACAGCTTTGTCATGATTGATAAAGGGAAGCAGCAGGGCGTGGAAAAGGATATGGCTGTCACAAATGAAAGTGGAGCTCTCATTGGAAAGATTGAAAGTGGTAAGCTCAATAATTTTACTTCAACTGTAAGGTTGTTAAGCTCTACTGACCAAAATAATAGAATTTCAACGAAAATTTTTGCTAAAAAGGGCAAGGAAGAGCTCAACGGAATCATTAACGGTTATGACAGCAAGAAAAAGATGCTGACAATGAATATTTTAAAATCTGATGCTGATGGAGACGTTAAAAAAGGTGATCTTGTTGAAACATCTGGGGCTGGAGGAGTCTTTCCACAAGGCATAACAATCGGAAAGGTTAGCGAGATCGAACCAGATCATTATGGACTGACAAAAATTATTTATGTAGAACCGGCTGCTGAATTAAACAATTTAGATCATGTGATTGTTGTCAACCGCAGTGCTAGTACCGCAGATTCATCTGAGCTAGTAAAGGAGGAAGGCTCGTGAAACGTGTCCTTCTTACGCTAGTGATCATGTTTATCTTTGTACTAGACAGTATTTTTGTCGATCTGGTGAAACTGCCTTTTGCTTCAGAGAATCAGATTTTAGCGCCTCATTTTATCTTACTCGCGCTCGTGTTTATGGCTGCATATATGAATCAAAAATATGCAGTCATTTACGGATTCGTTTTCGGACTTTTATATGATATTGCGTATACTGGAGTACTTGGTGTGCATATGTTTGGCTTTGGCGCTTTATGCTTTTTATTGTCAAAGGCTTTTAAAATACTCCAAACAAATATTTTAGTTGTCGTGTTTCTATCAATACTTGCTGTTTCTGTTATGGAGTTTTATGTATATGGCGTTCAAACAACGATTCAGCCTAGTATTATGTCTTTCAATACGTATGTGATTGAACGTTTTATTCCAACGATTCTTCTAAATACTGTAGCGTCACTGATACTTGTTGTGCCGCTAAGGCTTTTCTTCTTAAACGTAAAACAAGGTTTGATCGACGAATAAAAGCAGGAATTTGTCCATTTACGGCGAAATGAGTATGTTGTTGAGGTGAGCATCTTGAAAACTCAAAAACAGCAATTTGTGACGATAAAAGGAACAAAAAATGGGTTAACTTTACAATTAAACGACAACTGTTCGTTTGAGGATCTTCTTACTGGCTTACGTGAGGTGCTTTCACTTGAGCAATATACAGACGGAAGAGAAGGCCAAAAGGTCAATGTGCATATTAAGCTTGGCTTTCGTTATTTAACGGAGGATCAAGAGGCACTTTTAACGGAAGTTGTGGCAGAAAATGAGCATTTAGTCATTCATTCTATTGAAAGTGAAGTCATTTCAACTGAAGAGGCTAAACGATTGAAGGCAGAAGCAGAGATTACTTCTGTCGCTAAAATCGTTCGCTCAGGGCAGGTCTTGTATGTAGAGGGTGACCTGCTTTTAATTGGGGATGTCAATCCCGGCGGCACAATACGCGCGGGGGGGAACATCTTCGTGCTTGGCTCGTTAAAGGGCATCGCGCATGCTGGCTGCAACGGCAACAAGCAGGCAGTGATTGCTTCTTCAAATATGATCCCGACGCAGCTGCGCATCGCTCATGTGTTTAACCGCGCACCAGATCAAAAGCAAGATGGCAATGAAATGGAATGTGCATACTTAGATATAGATGACAATATGATCATTGAACGCCTTCAGCAATTGGCTCATATAAGACCTAATCTGACAAGGCTTGAGGGAGGAATGTGAAATTGGGCGAGGCTATTGTGATTACCTCAGGAAAAGGCGGCGTTGGTAAAACAACAACATCTGCAAACTTAGGCACAGCCCTAGCAATTCAGGGGAAAAAGGTATGCCTTGTTGATACCGATATTGGCCTCCGTAATTTGGATGTCGTGATGGGGCTTGAAAACCGCATTATATATGACCTAGTAGACGTTGTAGAAGGAAGATGTAAAATACATCAAGCGCTTGTGAAAGATAAGCGTTTCGAGGATCTTTTATATCTTTTGCCAGCTGCACAAACTAGTGATAAAACAGCAGTGGAACCAGAACAAATAAAAGACTTAATTCAAACATTGAAACAAGACTTTGATTATGTTGTGATTGATTGCCCGGCTGGTATTGAACAAGGTTTCAAGAATGCAGTTTCAGGTGCAGACAAAGCGATTGTTGTCACTACACCAGAGATTTCAGCTGTAAGAGACGCGGATCGGATCATCGGCCTTTTAGAGCAAGAAGACATTGAACCGCCTCGTTTAATTGTTAACCGCATTCGGAATCATCTTGCAAAAAATGGTGATTCTATGGATGTGGATGAAGTTGTGCATCATTTATCTATTGATTTGCTAGGGATTGTGGCAGATGATGATGATGTTATCAAAGCTTCAAACAACGGAGAACCGATTGTCATGGACCCTAAAAACAGAGCGTCGATTGCTTACCGCAATATTGCTCGGCGTGTGCTAGGAGAGTCTGTTCCTCTTCAATCCTTTGAAGAAGAGAGCAAAGGGATGATTGCTAAACTCAAAGCGTTCTTCGGTGTAAGAGCATAATATAATGATCTTTTGAGAAACCGATTCTAATAGAATCGGTTTTTTTCTTGCATACTAGCGAAGTACAGGACATAAGATGTACAAACTGTTTGTATGTAAAGGGTGATCTGATGAAAAGAGTTGATGAATACCGAAAAAAGATTGTGCAGCGCCGTAAATCAAAAAAAACGGTTATGTCGAAACGAACGGATTTGAAAAAACAAACTGATATTCCGCCTTGGGTTGTACTCACAGAAGAGGAAAAGCATGCTCAGTCTTCTTCATATGAGGTTCCACAAAAGAGCAAGTATCCGCACCCACTTTTTAACCCAAATACATTTGTATTGAAATGTTTGCTCTCAGCTTCTATCGTTTTGATTACCGCAATTACCTTTAAAGGACAGGCCGGCCCATTTCAACAACTAAAACCTGTAATGAATCAGACATTTAAACAGGATTTTCAGTTTGCAACAGTCAATCACTGGTTCGAGAAGACGATTGGAAATCCACTTGCTTTTTTACCGGAGAAAAAAGAAGGGCAATCGGATGTACAAGCAAATCAAGAGCTTGCTGTCCCTGCCTCCGGTAAAGTTCAAGAGTCATTCACCCAAAATGGAGCGGGTGTAAAAGTTGAAACTTCGACCGAAGCAATTGATAGTATGAAAGAAGGCTATGTTGTTGAGGTGAAAAAGAAAAGTGATACTGGTCTTACTGTTGTGATTCAACATGCAGATAGCAGTTATAGCTGGTACGGTCAATTAAAGGATACGGATGTTGCACTTTATGACTTTGTAGACAAAGGAGAGAAAGTTGGTAGCATTTCGCTTGATGATAAGGGAAAAGGAATCTACTATTTTGCCATTAAGCAAAATGAACACTTTATTGATCCTATTCAGGTGATTTCCTTTGAGTAAATGTCTGCTGTTTTTGACTAAAATTCATGTTCATCCATTGCTGTGGGTAGTCATCGCCTGTGCGGTCATATCAGGACAAATTAAACCGCTTCTTTGTCTGCTTGTCATTGTTGGTATTCATGAACTTGGACATGCAGCAGCGGCTTGCTATTATCATTGGCGAATTAAACGAATTTTTCTTTTACCCTTCGGCGGCACGGTAGAGGTGGAGGAGCATGGGAACCGTCCGCTAAAAGAAGAGCTGGCGGTGATTTTATGCGGTCCGCTTCAGCATATACCGCTTCAGTTAGTGGCATGGTTCTTATTGGAGGCTTCTTTGTTATCTTCTGATTTATTTGCGGTGTTTACTTTTTATAATATGGCAATTCTACTGATCAATCTTTTGCCAATTTGGCCACTTGATGGTGGAAAGCTTTTCTTTTTGCTCTTATCTGCTTTTTACCCATTCCAACGTGCACATACCCTTGTGCTAAAAGCTTCTCTTTGTTTTTTTATTCTTTTGGCGCTATGCTTGTTACTCCTTGCACCACTTCAGTTAAGCGTTTGGTCGCTTCTTGTGTTCTTAGGTTACTCTCTCTTGATGGAATACAAGCAACGACATTTTATTCATGTTCGTTTTCTGCTTGAGCGTTACTACGGAAAAAAGCAAAAAAATGTAGACCGGCTCGTTCCGCTCAAAGCTGGCGCAGATGACAAAGTATATGAGGTGATGACCCGTTTTCAAAGAGGCTGTAAGCATCCAATTATTATTGAAAGAAACGGAGTCAAAATGAACCAGTTAGATGAAAATGAACTATTACATGCTTATTTTTCAGAACGTAGAACCACATCCTCTATGGAAGAGCTACTTTTACCGTACTAACAGTGAAAATACATTGACATCTTGCGAGTGGTTTGATATATTTTATAATGTTATGGATATGTAGCACCTGTGCTACAACCGCGCGGAACAGGAGTTAAGAGCTTTTAAAGCCCCCTGAAGCCGGCGAGTCTGAGTTTATTAGGAGGTGCAGAGATGTACGCAATTATCGAAACTGGTGGTAAACAAGTCAAAGTTGAAGAAGGTCAAACTGTTTATGTTGAAAAACTAACTGCTGAAGCAGGCGAAACAGTTACTTTCGAAAACGTATTGTTTGTCGGCGGAGACACTGTGAAAGTGGGAAATCCTTCAGTTGCTGGAGCAACAGTAACGGCTAAAGTTGAAAAACAAGGTCGCGGTAAGAAAATTACTGTCTTCAAGTATAAAGCGAAGAAAAACAACCACAAAAAACAAGGTCATCGTCAACCTTACACTAAAGTTGTTATCGAAAAAATTAACGCTTAAGGCGTGTGAGTGATATGATCAATGCAACAATTACTCGGTCAACTTCTGATGAAAGCATTACGTCTTTTCGGATGACTGGACATGCCGAGTATGCTGAAAAAGGTCAGGATCTCGTTTGTGCAGGTGTTTCTGCAGTTGTATTTGGCTCTGTCAATTCAATCATTGCTTTAACAGAGATTGATCCTGTATTGGATATTGGAGAAGAGGGCGGTTATTTTTACTTTGAGCTTCCTTCTGACATAGATTCAGTATCCTTTGAAAAAGCACAGTTGCTTTTAGAAGGAATGGTCGTTTCTTTACAAACAATCGAACGAGATTATCACGATTATGTAAGTTTAACCACAAAATAATAGGAGGTGAACTTCATGCTTAGATTAGATCTTCAATTTTTCGCATCTAAAAAAGGGGTAGGTTCTACAAAGAACGGACGTGACTCTGAGTCTAAACGTTTAGGCGCTAAACGTGCTGACGGTCAATTCGTAACTGGTGGTTCTATCCTTTACCGTCAACGTGGAACGAAAATCTATCCAGGTGAAAACGTTGGACGCGGAGGCGACGACACTCTTTTCGCTAAAATCGACGGAACTGTTAAATTCGAACGTTTCGGTCGTGACCGTAAAAAAGTGAGCGTATATCCTGCGGCACAATAATGTTTAAAAACTCCGGTCTCTGACTGGAGTTTTTTTCACTATTAGGGGAAGATTTGAGCATGATATGTAATGCTCTTACTCGGAAGAGAAGATGCGCTCCAAATGTAAATAGACCAACTCAAAGAAAGTTTGCTGACTTTTGCCTCACTCACTCCTATATTCGTCAGAAAAAACAACCTTTCCTCAAATAACAAGTGTTTTTCTAATCAAGTCTTCTCTGTTATAATTCAGAGAGACATAGTGATGATAAGACTCCTGAAAGAGAGACCAAACGATTGGGAGTGCGATAATGGAAGAAATATCAAGGAAACAAAATGGAAAATTGACTCACGCTACATTAACCAATGAATTAATTGGGATACTCAGTCGTTCTAGACATGATTGGATGAATAAACTCCAGCTCATTAAAGGGAATCTCACCTTAGAAAAATATGATCGTGTGTTTGAAATCATAGAAGAAATGGTCATTGAGGCACAGCATGAATCAAAACTCTCAAATTTGAAAATTCCCCAATTGGCTTTTTGTTTTCTTACATTTAATTGGGAGTCGCATTTTATCACCTTGGAATATGAAGTGCTTGGTGAAACACGAGATTTATCAGCTTATGATGAACAACTGCTTTCAGTATCACAGAAGTTGTTTTCTATTTTTGATCAATCAGTTTGCCAAAAAACTGAAAATCATTTAACAGTCACATTCCAAACAGATCATCAAGATGAAGAATTGGTCTTATATTTTGATTTTAAAGGAAAATTAATTAGTTTGGATGCGTTAAATGCATTTCATGATGCAAACTATTCATGTATGAATATTACTCAATTTCATGTCACTCCCCATGAGTCCATGATTGAACTGAGTGTGAGGCAAGATTGAGATGTGTGATACAGAGAAACGGAGGAAGTTATGTTTGTAGATCAGGTAAAAGTGTATGTTAAAGGTGGTGACGGCGGGAATGGAATGGTTGCTTTCCGTCGTGAAAAATATGTACCAAAGGGCGGACCAGCAGGTGGCGATGGCGGAAATGGAGCAGACGTTGTATTTGAGGTAGATGAGGGATTAAGAACACTCATGGACTTTCGTTATAAACGTCACTTCAAGGCAGATCGTGGTGAGCATGGAATGAGCAAAAATCAGCATGGGCGAAATGCTGAAGATATGGTTGTAAAAGTTCCACCAGGCACTGTTGTGACAGATGCAGAGACAAGCCAAGTGCTTGCAGACCTTACAGAGCATGGTCAGCGTGCTGTGATTGCAAAAGGAGGCAGAGGCGGACGTGGAAATTCACGTTTTGCTACGCCATCTAATCCAGCTCCGCAGTTATCTGAAAATGGTGAGCCGGGAAAAGAACGTGATATCGTATTAGAGCTTAAGGTTCTTGCGGATGTTGGACTCGTTGGATTTCCAAGTGTAGGAAAGTCTACTCTTTTATCTATTGTCTCTGCTGCTAAGCCTAAAATCGCTGATTATCATTTCACAACACTTGTCCCGAACCTAGGGGTTGTAGAAACTGATGACAATCGTAGTTTTGTCATGGCTGATTTACCAGGATTGATTGAAGGTGCACATGAAGGCATTGGATTAGGACATCAATTCTTACGTCACATTGAACGAACGCGTGTCATTGTACATGTGATTGATATGTCAGGTCTTGAAGGGCGAGATCCGTATGAAGACTATGTGACAATCAACGAGGAGCTTAAGCAATACAATTTAAGGTTGACTGAGCGCCCGCAAATTATTGTGGCAAATAAGATGGACATGCCGGATGCAGCTGAAAATCTTAAAGGATTTCAAGAGAAGCTAGATGACGCTCACAAAGTGTTTGCTGTGAGTGCAATTACAAGAGAGGGGCTTCGTGAGCTCTTATTTGAAATTGCGAATCAGCTTGAAACAACACCAGAATTCCCACTTTATAATGAAGAAGAGCTGTCTGAAAACCGTGTTATGTACAAGTTCGCTGACGAGGAAACACCGTTTGAAATCTCTAGAGATTCTGATGGTACATTTGTTCTGACTGGACAAGCACTAGAGCGCCTCTTTAAAATGACTGACTTTTCAAGAGATGAATCAGTCAAACGCTTCTCACGCCAATTGCGTGGTATGGGTATAGACGATGCCCTTCGTGAGCGAGGAGCAAAGGATGGCGATATCGTTCGTCTGCTTGAATTTGAATTTGAATTTATCGATTGATCAAAAGGAGGGTCCAAAGCATGGACTCTCCCGTTTTTAAAAGGGGAGAAGACAGGTGAAAGAAGAAACCTTCTATTTAGTAAGAGAAGATGTACTGCCTGATGCTATGCGAAAGACGCTGGAGGTCAAAAAGCTACTTGATCGGAAAAAAGCTGATTCAGTTGCTGATGCTGTCCAAAAAGCCGATTTAAGCAGAAGCGCTTTTTATAAATATCGGGATGCCGTTTTTCCATTTTATACGATGGTCAAGGAACAGATCATTACCTTGTTCTTTCATCTTGAAGATCGTTCTGGCGCTTTATCTAGATTACTACAAATCGTGGCGGATTCAGGCTGTAACGTCTTATCTATCCACCAAACGATTCCACTTCAAGGTAGAGCCAACGTAACATTATCAATTAGTACGACTGGTATGGAAGATGATATCAATACGGTCATGAATCAATTAAGAAAACTTGAATTTGTCGAAAAAGTTGAAATTTTAGGTTCCGGTGCTTAAAAGGAGAGATCATAAAGAATGAAGCAATTAACTGTAGGTTATTTTGGACCAGAAGCAACATTTACTCATTTAGCGGTATGCTCCTGTTTCCCAAAGGATGCTGTCCAGAAGGCGTATGTCACCATTCCTCAATGCATGGATGCTGTGACAAAGGGAGAAGTCGATCTAGCTGTCGTTCCGCTTGAAAATGCACTAGAAGGCTCAGTCAATTTGACAATTGATTATTTAATTCATGAAGATGCACTTTCAATCGTCGGTGAAATAACAGCACCAATTCGTCAACATCTGCTTGTACACCCATCGAGAGAAGAGGACTGGAAGGCACTTGATATGATTCAATCGCATCCACATGCAATCGCACAATGCCATCAATTTCTAAAAAAACAGTTCCCACTTATTCCACATCGACCAGTTGAATCAACTGGCTTTGCAGCAAAATACGTGAGTGAGCATCCAGAAGAGAATATTGGTGCAATTGCGAATGAAATTGCAGCAAGTACATACGGATTGTCCATTGCGAAAAAGGACATTCATGATTATCCTCATAACCATACACGATTTGTCATTTTACATGTAGATCCGAAGGCGTCATTCCCGATGAATTCTGGGTTTTCTTCAAGGCCAAAAACGACCATTGTGGTGAGCTTGCCAAAAGATGATCAATCTGGAGCACTTCATCGTGTATTATCTGCTTTCTCTTGGCGTAATCTCAACCTATCGAAAATTGAGTCACGCCCAACGAAAACAGGACTTGGGCATTATTTATTTATCATTGATATTGAAAAGGAAATGGACGATGTTCTCATACCAGGAGCTATTCAAGAACTAGAAGCAATTGGTTGTCAGGTGAAGCTCCTAGGTACTTACCAAACCTATGAATTAACAAATGAAAAATAGTGTCCTTTCAAAGGGACACTATTTTTTAATCTGTAATGAGGAAACCGGCTTCATCTAGCGCTTTAACAGCTTGATCAAGCTGATGCTGACTATAGGACGAGAGTGTATGTAAGTGAACGCCATCTGTTAATTCAGATAAATATGATGCACCCGTCTTTGAAATTTTCTGTACAAAATCTTCTACTTGTTTTCGTGAGCTAACCCGAATGGAGGCGGTTAGCTCACCATATACAGGATGTTCGATGATGACATTTTTCACAGTGACCCCAAAATCCACAATGAGCTGAAGCTCTTCTTCAGTACGATGTGGTGCGTGCTTACAAGCAATGATTTGTTCAATTTCTTTTTGGTCTGCACCTCGTGGTGTCATATAGACATACCCTTGACTTGTGGCAATAATCGGTTCGTTTTTTGCTTTCAATAAAGAAATATCTTGTACGATCACTTGTCTAGAAACTGCCGCTTTTTTTGCTAGGTAGCTACCTGTTAGCGGTGTATCTGTTTCCATTAGCCATTGTAAGATGGCAATTCTTCTTTCTTCCCCACTGAGTTTCTTTTCATTTTTCAAGCATTATTCTCCTTTCTTCTCTAGCTGTAGATGTGAAAACGTCTGGAGTAATTGATCGAGCTCTTCTTCTGATGTATGTCGTCCAAACGAAATGCGAATAAATTGTAAAGCATCACGGTCTGTCATATGCAGTGCTTTGATAGCAGGTGATGGGTGATGGTAACCAGAAGCACATGCGCTTCCTGTTGAAATACAAATCCCTTGCCGATTACAGGCCAACATTACATATTGTCCTTCAAACCCTTCAAAAAAACAACCGAAAATATGAGGAAGAACGTCGATATGTTCGCCTTTGATATAACGTATCGGCAAATTTCGATCATGAATGTTGCGAATCATGTATTCACGTAGAAGCTGGGTCGAGTGTATCTCTTCCTCCAGCTTCTTCATTGTTTGTTCACATGCCGCAATAAATGATCCAATGATAGGAACATTTACTGTACCTGGTCGAAAACCGTTTTCATGTACGGTATCAGCATATAGTGACTTCCATGGGACCTCTGGCGCAATGTAGACTGCTCCTGCGCCTTTTGGTGCATACACTTTATGACCCGAAATGGAGATGGCATCAACTCCGAGTTCTTTTATCGAGACAGGTATTTTGCCAAACGTTTGAACAGCATCTGTATGAAAAAATATGCCTTTCCTTTTTAGTAAAGGTGAGAGACGTGCGAGCGGCTGTATAATACCGGTTTCTGAATTTGCGTGCTGGATGGACACGAGTCCAGTTTCGGGCAATAGGGCTTCCTCCAATATATCTTCTGTAATGAAACCTTGATCATTTGCTTCAATTAACGAAACCGTCACACCGTGTTTTGTTAATACGTCAACAGCATAATGGATAGAAGGGTGTTCCATCTTTGTTGTTACAAAATGTCGCTTATTTGCAGGTAACCCATTTATGATGGATTGAATGGCCAAAAGATTGGCTTCTGTACCGCCGCTAGTAAAAAATACACCGGATGGTTCTCCATCTAACATAGTGGCGAGCGCATTACGGCTATACGACAAAATATCATTTGCTTTTCCTCCTGCATCATGAAGACTGCTTGCATTCCCAAAACAAGTCAAGCTAAGCTCTTGGAACACTTGAAGTGCTTCCTTTGAGACGGGTGCTGAAGCAGCGTAGTCTAAATAAATCAAGCTTTGTCCATCTCCCTGTATGAAAAAAATTTCTTGTAATTATTGTAGTGTTATGTAATGATATGTGTCAAGACAGGTGTAAATGACAGGAGGGTGAAACGTGTCGTTAAAAAGAGTCATCGTGGTTGGATCAGGTATTGCAGCACTATCTTTTGCAGCTAATGTCTCTAAAAACTGTGAAGTCATAATGATGACAAAACATAGGTACACATCCAGTAATTCCATGTTAGCTCAGGGAGGCATTGCGACATCATATTTAGATCATGACTCTATTGAGCAGCATATGCTAGATACCCTTGTGGCTGGGTGTGGGCATAATGACATTGAAACAGTCGTTGATGTCTTAACGACTGGCAAACAACTCGTAAGCAAACTCATAAAAGAAGGTTGTCCATTTGATCAAGATTCTTCAGGTGACCCTAAGCTCGGGAAAGAAGGGGCACATTCAATTGAGCGAATCCTGCATGCAGGCGGTGATCAAACGGGGAAAACCATTGTGAATTTTTTGAAAAATCAACTAGGTTCTCATATTCATTTATATGAACATTGTCACGTCATTGATCTATTAGTTGACGAGGGCAGATGTTTTGGTGTGTTGTTTAAGGACGAACATGGCTGTATTCAATCAATGACAGCAGATGCAGTGGTTTTATCGACAGGCGGATGTGGTCAGTTATATGAAACGAATACAAATGATTCTTCAATCACAGGTGATGGTATCATGATGGCGTACCGAGCAGGGGCTCAAATAGCTGATTTAGAATTTGTTCAATTTCACCCAACGCTACTATCGCTTGATGGGAGAGCCGCTGGTTTAATTTCAGAGGCGGTTAGAGGGGAAGGGGCATTTCTAGAGGATGAGGCTGGCAATCGAATCATGGAGGGGCTTCATCCACAGTTAGATCTGGCACCGAGAGATGTTGTGGCTCGAGCAATATATCAAAAGCAACAACAAGGGCATCACATTTATTTAAATATCCGAAAGGTTCAACATTTTTCAAAGCGATTCCCAACTGTATTCTCACTTTGTCAAAAAGCTGGCATTCATATGGATGAAGGCAGACTCCCAGTGTCACCGGGAATGCATTTTTTAATGGGTGGAATTATGGTGAATGATGAAGGTGAGACAGCGGTGAAAGCACTCTATGCCATAGGTGAGACAGCCTGTACAGGTCTACATGGTGCAAATCGTTTGGCAAGTAATTCTCTCCTTGAAGGCCTCGTATATGGTTATAAAGTAGCGGGACATATTGATGATCAGCTAAAAAGGCACAAAATGCAGTTGAATATGAATGAAGAGCGCTATATCAATGTTCCGTTGGCAACAGCTATAGAGCTTCAGCAACTAATATCAAAGCATCTTGCCATTCTGAGAAATCATAAAGGCCTTCAGACATTGCTTGATGTACTTCGAATGATCCCTTTTCAGCGTATTAATGTGAAGAATATCACAAATGAACAACTTGAACTTGCGAATAGTTGGGCACTTGCTATTTGTATGACGCAATCAGCGCAATTACGTACAGAAAGTAGGGGTGGGCATTTTCGAACGGATTACCCAGACCGTCTTGATACCGAGTGGCAAGGACAAAGAATTGTGCATCAAAAGGGAAAGATTCACATCGTCGAACACGAAAGGATTGGTGACAAGTGGAACGTTTACAGCTAAAAAGCATGCTAACTTATTTTTTAAAAGAAGACATTGGTTACGGAGATATTTCTGCTGAGGCTATTTTTCAAAGGCAGGAAGGAAAGGCAGTGATTGTTGCCAAACAAGATGGTGTTGTCGCTGGATCATATGTAGTAGAAATAGGCTATCATCTGATCAATGAAAATATCGTGATTCATCAGTTTGTTCAAGAAGGAGACTGGATTAAAAACGGCAGTGTTTTAGCTGAAATAATCGGGCCAGTAAATGATTTGTTAAAAGGAGAGCGTGTCATCTTGAATTTATTACAGCGTATGTCAGGAATTGCAACACTGACACGCGAGGCGATCAAAAGACTCGACGACCCCTCAATTACGATCTGTGACACGAGAAAAACAACGCCTGGCCTGCGCCTGCTTGAAAAAGACGCAGTTAAAGTAGGCGGGGGGAAAAACCATCGTTTTGGTTTATCAGATGGGGTCATGATCAAGGACAATCATATCGCAGCTTGCGGATCAATCCGTAAAGCCGTTGAACAAGCGCGTGAATATGCAGGCCATATGGTGAAGATAGAGGTGGAGATTGAAACAGAAGCGCAACTGATAGAAGCGATTGATGCAAAAGCTGACGTGATCATGTTTGATAATCGTTCTCCTGAGGAAGTAAGGCGCTTTAAAGAGATGACACCAGCCACTATTTTAACTGAGGCATCAGGCGGTATCACATTAGAGACGCTTCCAAGCTACCGACATACAGGTGTCGACTTGATTTCACTTGGTTTTTTAACACATTCTGTTCCGTCGTTTGATTTTAGTATGAATATGGTACTTAGCCAGAAGGGGGAAAAGCAGCATGTCAATGCTTGAATTCATAGAGCAACAAGCAAATACAATGATCCCAGAACATTATAAACAATTATCTCATCACGAGATGCAAAAAAGAGTAATGGAGATAAAAAAAACTTTTGGAAAAAAGCTGTTTATCCCTGGACATCATTATCAAAAGGATGAAGTGATCCAGTTTGCTGATGTTACAGGTGATTCCTTACAGCTAGCGCAAATTGCTGCGCAAAACCGCGAAGCAGAGTATATCGCTTTTTGTGGTGTGCACTTTATGGCAGAAACTGCTGATATGCTGACATTGGATCATCAAACCGTTGTTCTACCAGATATGCGGGCTGGCTGTTCGATGGCAGATATGGCGAATATGAAACAAACAGATCGGGCATGGGAAAGACTGACCGCCTTATTTGGTGAAACGATACTCCCGCTTACGTATGTGAATTCAACGGCGGATATTAAAGCGTTTGTTGGAAAGCATGGAGGGGCAACTGTCACCTCATCTAATGCAAAAAAAGTGTTAAAGTGGGCTCTTGCGCAGAAAGAGCGCATTTTGTTTCTCCCTGATCAGCACCTTGGACGAAATACTGCCTTCGAGCTTGGCATTCCGTTAGAAGAAATGGCAGTCTGGGATCAAATACAAGAGAAACTTATCACCGATCAACCGCTTGAGAACATCAAAATGATTTTATGGAAAGGCCATTGCTCTGTTCATGAAAAATTCACGATGAAAAACATTCAAGATGTCAGAGAGAAAGACCCTAATATTCAAATTCTTGTTCATCCTGAATGTACCCATGAAGTCGTTACTGCATCAGATATGGCAGGCTCAACAAAGTATATCATTGACACGATTGAGCAAGCGGAAGCAGGCAGTAAATGGGCGATCGGTACTGAAATGAATTTAGTGAATCGGATCATTCACCATCATCCAGATAAACAAATTGAATCCCTCAATCCAGATATGTGTCCATGTTTGACCATGAACCGAATTGATCTACCGCATCTTTTATGGTCATTAGAAAGCATCGAGAAAAAAGAGCCAGTTGGCATGATTAAAGTAGACAAAGACATCACAAAGCAAGCGCTTTTTGCATTACATCGGATGCTTGAAATCGTTTAAATGAATAATCCCCTCCTTTTAAAACAAGTTTTTATCATATCGGCTTGTAGATATGCATAAATTTGTGTAGAAACATATTGTATTTCTGACATATTCGCTACGTTCACGTTTTGCATAGGAGGGGAAAACGTTGAAAATTCATATTGTGCAAAAGGGAGACTCTCTTTGGAAGATTTCCAAAAAATATGGAGTCGACTTTAATGAATTGAAAAAGCTGAATTCACAGCTTAGTAACCCAGATTTGATCATGCCAGGCATGAAAATTAAAATTCCATCTGGTGGTGTACCTGTCAAAACAGATCACCACAAAGTAAAAGAAATGCCGAAGCCAAAAGAACAGAAAGTAGAGCATCCTTACGTAAAAGAAAAACCGAAAGATGTCGTGCAGGTTCAGGATACAAAGCCAAAAGAAAAACCAAACGAGCCGGTTCCATACGTACCGCCCGTACCAAAAGTAGAGCAACCTGTTTTCCCGCAGGTAGATGTAAATTACTATCAGACCAATTTATATCAACCTTTTACGCCGCCACCTCATAAAAAGGAGCATCATCACGAGAAAAAGGAGCATCATCACGAGAAAAAGGACCATCATCATGAGAAAAAAGATCATCATCATGAAAATAAGGACCATCATCATGAACACAAAGATCATTTAAAGGATGAGATAGGAAAAGGGTATGATCCATTTGTTCATATTCCCCATCAAAAAGAGGAGGGAAAAGAGTTGGAAAACGCCAATTATCCAAATCTGCCTAATTTTCCACAAATGCCGAATGTCGGTGGTGCAGCAGTCGGAGGAATAGCAGAAAATAAAGAACATCATCACCACCATGAACACCATGACCCATATTATGGATATGGTCATTATCCGCCTCCTTTATATCCATATCCTCCGCAGCAGCAGATGTATCCTGTATCACCAATATTACCTGGATCGGGACTTTGTTATCCAGTTCAGCCATACTATCACCACATGCCATATCCATATCCAGCGCAACCGTACTATCCAGCTTATCAAGCTCCGTTCGTATATGGTGAAAACATGGAGCACCATACAAATGATCATCATTGGCATCATACACATCCGAATGCCAATGCAAACGCGAACGTAAATGCCAATGCCAATCAAGGTTTTTATCCAAATGTTTCGAATACTGCTTATGGAAAAGACGACTGCGGGTGTGATGATGGTTTTAAACAACATGGACACCATCAGCATGCAGCTTGGCCGGGTGTTTACCCAAATCCAAACTCAATGGCAATGCCAATGGCAATGCCTTACGGACAAATGGGCGCTTATCCACAGCAATTCGGGCAGCCAAGTAGCCAAGTATTCGCAAGACCTGATGAAAGCGAGGATGATTAAACGGAAGGGGACGATGAAAATCGTTCCTTTTTTGATTGTTTATAACTGACAGCGTGAATTCCCTCTCATCTGTGCATGATAAAGAAGAGCGTATAAATGCTCAGAAGATCTTAACACAGGAGGTTTTTCCATTGAGAAAAAAGTGGCAAACAGCATTCGCATTGTTTCTCCTGCCGATTGGGTTAACTGCATGTGGCACTCAAGATGATGCCGGTGTGAATACACGTTATAATCAATCCGGTCAACCAGTTGGTTATAGCACAAATAATCAAACAGATGGAAATACGCAAGATCATCAAGGACCAATCTCAGAACTTATGGAAGGGATGAGAGGTGGTACGACCAATGTAAATAACCGTCCTGGCACAGAAGACCACGTAAGAATGCCGCTTACTGGTGGCGATGGTCGATACAGTCATGGCGATATGAATTATCATGAGCAAATGTCGTTTTCTGGATTTGATAAAGAAGAAAACGTGCAACGTTCACGTAAGATTGCAAACCGTGTAAACAAAATGAACCATGTAACAGATTCACAAGTGATGGTAACAGATGAAAATGTGTTCATCGCATTAAAAACAGATGGAAATCTTTCGACAGATGAACTAAGCCAAGTGGAAGAATCTGCAACACGATATGCAGATGGCAGAGCGGTACAAGTCATCAAAGATGAAGGAACGTTTACACGCTTTCGTGAAATGAGAAAAACACAGTTTGAAGCAGGTCAAACTGGTATGACGCGATAAGCATCTTGCTATAAGAAAAGGCTAAAGTAAGTGAATTCACACTGACTTTAGCCTTTTTGTCTAAAAAAGAGATGTCATCGCTTTATAAAATTCATAAATGAAATAACAGCCAAAGCCAAGCAGTAAAATGCCGGCGATAATAGATGTCCATTTAATCATTGCTCGGTTCATCACTTTTCTTGTCAGGGAGACAATCGAAAGTAATCCAATATCGTGGGCTAGAATCCCAGTTAAAATGCCAAGGGCTGCAATGATAAATTGAGATGATTCACTCTTAGAATATGCATCAGCGAGAACAGCGCCGAACACAGAAACCCAAAACACAAGATTCCCAGGGGACACGGCAACAAGTAGTCCATTACGATATGTTTTCAGTAATGATCTATTGACTTTCTCACCTGCTAAGTGAATGTCCTGATCTGCATGTTTAATCGAATCATATGCAAGCATAAATAAAAAAACGGCACCAATGAGCCACAATGGAATTTGCACAAATGGTAGTGCAAGAAACTGTGCAAGTCCAAAATAAAGAGCCAAAATCAATAAAACATCGATGGTCATCCCACCTATACCGACTGATAATCCGTGGAAAAACCCATTCTTCAAACCTTGTTTTGTCATTTCGACTGTGATTGCTCCAACGGGAAGAGCAATCGAAAAACCAACGAGTACAAATGTGAGATACGTGTTCAAATCGCAAAACTTCCTTCAAAAAACATTGTATAAAAATTCTCCGTTTAGATTAATTATACACATAAATGCCCATGTATCAACTGATATTTCAAATTTTAAACAAGATTAAAGAGAACAAAACTGTATATATAAATCCGTTGACCAAATGAATAAAAGGACGATATAGTGTGAAATGCCTATTTTTTGAAAAAGGCTTTTTTTAGAAAAATGTCTATGCTACACTGATGGAGAAATTTAAATGTTACTAGGGGTGCCCTTTTTGAAGGGCTGAGAGAGAAGTCCAAGCTTCTTAACCCTTTGGACCTGATCTGGCTCGTACCAGCGTGGGGAAGTATGGAAGATAACATATGATTGTCATGATGACGGGCAATCATGTTTTTTCTGACGACTATCCAGGTTCTGAAATAGAGCCTGGTTTTTTTTTGCTGGTGCTGATTCAATCCTGTCCTTTTATATGAAAAGAGAAAAGGAGAACAGCAAATGAAAAATGAAACGGTTTTACAGTCAAACATGTCGATTATGTCAAGCTTTAGCGGAAGTAAGAAAGTGTATGAACAAGGATCAAGACCTGACATTTTAGTTCCGAAAAGAGAAATTACCCTCACTCCAACTGGGGACGAAGTAAACGAACCGCTTCGAGTATACGATACGAGTGGCCCTTATACAGATCAAGAGGTTGATATTGATATAACAAAGGGATTAAAGCCACTTCGGCTTCCTTGGGTCAAAGAGCGTGATGACGTCGAGACCTATGGGGGTAGACGTTTGAAGCCAGAGGATAACGGCTATCAATCAGCGAAGCGAGCACGTGTCGATTACCCTAAGCTTTCCCGTCAGCCACTTCGTGCAAAAAAGGGGACATGTGTGACACAAATGCACTATGCTAAGCAAGGAATTGTGACACCAGAAATGGAGTTTATCGCCATTAGGGAACAGGTCAGCGCTGAATTTGTAAGAGATGAAGTCGCGAGAGGAAGAGCTGTTATCCCATCTAATATCAATCACCCTGAAAGCGAACCAATGATTATCGGAAAGAATTTTCACGTGAAAATCAATGCCAATATAGGGAATTCTGCGGTTACATCCTCCATCGAAGAAGAGGTTGAAAAAATGACATGGGCGATTCGGTGGGGAGCAGATACAATGATGGATTTATCAACAGGGAAAGATATTCATACGACAAGAGAGAGGATTATTCGTAATTGCCCCGTCCCTGTTGGAACAGTGCCGATTTATCAAGCATTGGAAAAAGTGAACGGCATTGCTGAGGATTTAACATGGGAGGTTTATCGGGATACGTTAATTGAACAGGCTGAGCAAGGGGTAGATTACTTTACGATTCATGCAGGTGTTCTCCTGAGATACATTCCAATGACTGTGGATCGTGTGACAGGTATTGTATCAAGAGGCGGTGCCATAATGGCACAGTGGTGTTTAGCACACCACCAAGAGAATTTTCTCTATACCCATTTTGAAGAAATCTGTGAAATCATGAAAGCTTATGACATTGCTTTTTCTTTAGGTGATGGTTTAAGACCAGGTTCAATCGCTGATGCAAACGATGAAGCGCAATTCGCTGAGTTACATACACTCGGTGAATTGACAGAAATTGCGTGGAAGCATGATATTCAAGTGATGATTGAAGGACCTGGACATGTCCCGATGCATAAAATAAAAGAAAATGTAGACATACAAATGGACATTTGTAAAGAAGCACCTTTTTATACGCTTGGACCGCTGACAACCGATATCGCTCCTGGATATGATCATATTACATCTGCGATTGGTGCAGCCATGATTGGATGGTATGGGACTGCAATGCTGTGTTATGTAACGCCGAAAGAACACCTAGGCCTTCCTAATAAAGAGGATGTAAGAGAGGGTGTGATTG
This sequence comes from Bacillus sp. NPDC077027, assembly GCF_050269555.1. Taxonomy (NCBI): domain Bacteria; kingdom Bacillati; phylum Bacillota; class Bacilli; order Caryophanales; family Bacillaceae; genus Bacillus; species Bacillus sp. NPDC077027. The sequence goes on from NZ_JBNNIO010000001.1 coordinate 334,644, forward strand.
CTTATAAAATCGCAGCCCATGCCGCCGATTTAGCAAAAGGTCACCCAGGTGCACGAAAACGTGATGATGCCTTGTCTAAAGCGAGGTTTGAATTCAGATGGCGTGATCAATTTCATCTTTCTCTTGATCCTGAGAGAGCACTAGCCTACCATGATGAAACATTGCCGGCTGAAGGTGCCAAAACCGCTCATTTTTGTTCGATGTGCGGTCCGAAATTTTGTAGCATGAAAATCTCACATGATATCAGGCATCAAGCTAATGAAGAGAACGATGTAAAGAAAGAAATGGAGAAAAAGGCAAAAGAATTCGTTGAAGCAGGAAGCAACATCTATCAATAAAACAAAGACCCCGCATTTGCCAATAGGCAGTGCGGGGTCTTTATACAACACTTGAGATTGCTTTACAAAGAAACTTTCCTAGCAAACAACATATGAAGGAATCAACGAGATGGAAATGTGTGCTCCACAATTGAATTCATCTAACGCATTAGCCAGGAATATTGAATATCTGTAAAAATTTAATCAAAAATTTATCAAGGTTTGAAAAGATAATAGCAGGGGAAACGGGTTCAGTATAGAATGGGAAAGGAGAGCAGGTTTGTTAAAACTTAGCGATAAAGAAAGAGATTGGAAGGAGTTTGAATGATGAAAATATTTAATGTAACATTTCATTTGAATAATGGAGAAGTGCTTAAATTCGAGTTAAAACGGCCCGCTACCTATGACTTTTATAAAAAAATTGAGGAATCGAACAATTGGTTTAAGCTGAACAACGATATCATTAACCTATTAAATGTCAATAGTATCCATGTTGAATCAGAATAAATAGACGAAACGGTCATTTTCGTTTCTCATGATAAAAAATAAGCCGCTTCTAAGTAGAAGTGGCTTATTTATGATAGAAAATCATTTCGATTCGTTAGTTGACCTTTTGAAAGCCAGTTCTTTTTATACAAGTAGGCAATGACCTCAAGCCACAGGCGAGGAGCTTTCTTTGGAAAAAATGGTTTCTTGTAATAGGCATAAGCTGCCTTTAAATCTTCCCACTGATGACACGTTTTTATTTGTGTAAAACGTGCAACATCAATCACCCTAATGCGTCCTTCGGCTGTTAAAATTAAGTTTCTTAGATGAATATCAGAGGGATTGAGCCCTTTTTTTCTCGCTTCATCGAGTGCAACATCCACTTGATCAAGCATGTTCTTTTTAATGGTAATTCCTTTTGTTAAACATTCGTAGAATGTGTTTCCTTTAATAAATTCCATCAATATATAGTTGTCGCCAGATTCATAAATGGCAGGATAGTATTTAGATCCAGATAATATTTCATAAATAGCGGCTTCTTTTTTGGCAAGTGCTTGAAAAGAGGGGAAAAATACCTTGAGGGCCATTTTTTTGCCGTCTTTTTTGTAAGTAAAGACATAGGCACTTCTACCTTTACCAGCAAGTTCAAGCTCTTTTGGTTTTTTGACAAGTTTATTCCAACGTTTTTGTTCGTTATATATGATAGATTCAGCCAAGCTTTTTACGTATGTCATCGTTTGTACTCCACCTTCTTTGGTATCAGTTTATGCGGCTGAAAAACGAATCATGAAAAAACAAAATGGTTGTATAAAACATAACATTAACGCCAAAAGTGCACAACGATTTACACTTCACCAAGGCAGTTCTCTCGATATATGATATGGTTTTGGTTAATGAACGGTGTAATTGGTCAAACTAAACGTACAATTAATCGATCTCATGTTTCTAAAGAGGTGTAAATAGTGAAACCGAATATAAAATGTTTAGTCACTGGGCTTTTACTGCTGTTAGGTGTGTTCATCTTGGCAAATGATGTCGAAGGAAAAGAACATATTCAAAAGCATCCAGATATCATCACTGTACAGCTTGAAAAAGTATATTTAGATGGTGACGTTAGCATTGAGAGGCAGCAAGCAACATTAGCATCAAAGGAAGCATTTTGGGAGACCTACAAGGGATGGACACTTGTGGAGCAAAGAGAAGGGTTTGCCCTTTTTAGAAAACAAATAGATGATATTTCCCCTCTGAGCAAAGCAAATGGTTATATTGGCTTATCAGATGGAGGTGTTATTTCAACTTTTCACGGAAGACCTGACGGCTGGTCCGAGCCGATTCATTTATTTTTTCAAATTGATACGTCCCGCTTAGAGAGCCATGTCGAAGAACAATTACAAAACGGCATTCCTTTTCGCACAAAGGCTGAATTTGAGCACGTTCTTGAAGTCATGAAGCCTTATCGAAACGAATTCTCGTTCTAATGGGAAACACAAGCTTGCTAGCATATGTGCTGCAGGCTTTTTATATAGGAAGAGACTGAATTTGACTTTAGCGAACATACGTTAACTTTTTTTGCGGTTTTCATCTTGTTTTATGTTACAATGAAGAACAGTCAAAGAGGTGAAAAACGGTGATAGAATTTGTGAAAGGGACCATTGATTATGTGTGTCCACAATATATTGTCATTGAAAATGGTGGAATCGGTTATCAAGTATTTAGCCCAAATCCATTTGTTTATAAGGTTAATAAACAAGAAACTATTTACACATACCATTACATAAAGGAAGATACATTTTCTCTTTACGGTTTTTCAACGAGAGAGGAAAAAGCGCTGTTCACAAAATTGTTAAATGTAACAGGCATTGGTCCAAAAGGAGCCTTAGCCATTTTAGCCTCAGGTGACCCAGGTGCGGTGATCGAGGCGATTGAACAAGAGGATGAAGCATTTCTTGTGAAATTCCCTGGTGTCGGCAAAAAAACAGCGCGTCAAATCATCCTTGATTTGAAAGGCAAGCTTGGAGATGTTGTACCAGAGATGATTGGCAACCTGTTTAATCACGAGGAGAGCATACAAAAACAAGTTGAACAAACGGCACTTGATGAAGCACTTGAAGCATTAGGTGTGCTTGGTTATGGTGACCGTGAAATTAAAAAGGTTCTTCCTTTTTTAAAAGAAGAGAAAGGTCTCACAACCGATCAATATGTGAAAAAAGCATTACAAAAAATGTTGAAATAGGGTGATGTCTCATGGATGAACGGCTCGTATCAACTGAAGCAGACAACCATGAATCAGCCATTGAGCAAAGTCTGCGTCCACAGACGCTAAGCCAGTATATTGGTCAGCAAAAAGTAAAAGATAATCTTAGTGTATTCATAGAAGCCGCTCGTATGAGACAGGAAACATTGGATCATGTGCTATTATATGGTCCACCTGGACTTGGTAAAACGACACTTGCTTCTATTATTGCCAATGAAATGAATGTACAGCTCCGTACAACGTCTGGACCTGCAATTGAACGTCCGGGAGATTTGGCAGCCATCCTGACGTCACTTGAACCAGGAGATGTCCTATTTATTGATGAGATTCATCGCTTGCAACGTTCTATAGAAGAGGTGCTTTATCCGGCAATGGAGGACTTTTGTCTTGACATAGTCATTGGTAAAGGTGATACAGCTCGTTCTGTTCGTCTTGATTTGCCCCCATTTACACTTGTGGGAGCAACCACGCGTGTTGGTCTTTTAACGGCACCACTCCGTGATAGGTTTGGTGTGCATGCAAGATTGGAATACTATGAACAAAGGGACTTAGCTCATATCGTAGCAAGAACGGCTGAGCTGTTTGAAATTGGGATTGATATTCGCTCAGCAGAAGAGATTGCCAGACGTTCTCGCGGTACCCCAAGGGTGGCAAACCGCTTGCTTCGGAGGGTGAGAGACTTTGCACAAGTGCTTGGAAATCAAACCATTACAAAAGAAATTGCCCAGAACGCATTGGAAAGATTACAGGTTGATCGTCTTGGTTTAGATCATATTGATCATAAACTACTTTTAAGTATGATTGAAAAATTTAAAGGTGGTCCTGTTGGTCTTGATACAATATCAGCAACAATTGGGGAAGAATCACATACGATCGAGGATGTATATGAGCCGTATTTGCTGCAAATTGGTTTCTTGCAAAGGACGCCACGTGGTAGGGTCGTGACACGAGAAGCGTATGAACATTTTCAATTGGAGGTACCGATTCGTGACTGAATTTCCTAAAATATTGATGATTTTAGGTGGCCTGCTCTTTGTTTCTGGTCTTATATTTCATTTTGTCGGAAAGCTTCCTGGTGATATTTTTGTGAAAAAAGGGAATGTCACCTTCTTCTTTCCGGTTATTACATGTATCGTTATTAGTCTTATTTTGACCATTCTTTTGAATGTGTTTGGACGGATGAAATAACGTTAACTAGTTAACTACAGAATAGGTGAAGAATATGAAAGTAGAACTATTTGATTTTGATTTACCGGAGAAACTCATTGCCCAAGTCCCGTTAGAGAAAAGAGATGCATCGAGGTTAATGGTGCTTCATAAGGAAACAGGTGAGTTAACGCACTCTACGTTTTCTCACATTGTGGACTATTTTCAAAAAGGGGATTGCCTTGTCCTGAATAACACACGCGTTCTGCCTGCTCGGCTTTTTGGCATGAAGGAAGACACGGGAGCGAAGGTTGAACTACTTCTTCTTAAACAAGAAGAAGGTGACAAGTGGGAAACACTTGTCAAACCTGCGAAACGTGTGAAAGAAGGAACGATCATTACATTTGGAGATGGTAGACTTCGCGCTGTGTGTACGGAGGAATTAGGGCATGGTGGTCGAAAGGTTGAATTTCAATATACGGGCATCTTTTATGAAGTGCTAGAATCACTTGGCGAAATGCCATTGCCTCCGTATATTAAGGAACAACTAGATGATAGAGAGCGTTATCAAACGGTCTATTCAAAAGAAGTTGGATCTGCCGCAGCACCGACAGCCGGTTTACACTTTACGACTGAATTGCTAGGTGCGCTGAAAGCAAAAGGGGTGCATATTGCCTTTATTACACTCCATGTTGGACTAGGGACGTTTAGACCAGTCAGTGCAGAAAGTGTGGAAGAGCATGAAATGCATGCTGAGTTTTATGAAATGAGTGCAGAAACGGCTGAACTGCTTAACCGAGTGAAACAGGACGGTGGGAACATCATCTCAGTTGGAACGACCTCTACAAGGACACTTGAAACCATTGCCACTGCAAATCAGGGTGTATTTAAAGAATCAAGCGGCTGGACATCCATCTTTATTTATCCAGGCTATACGTTTCGAGCAATTGATGGAATGATAACCAATTTCCATTTGCCGAAATCATCGTTAATCATGCTCGTTAGTGCTTTAGCTGGACGTGATCATGTCCTTCATGCTTATGAAGAAGCTGTTGAAAAAGAGTATCGATTTTTTAGCTTCGGCGATGCGATGCTCATCCAATAAAACATCAGAGATAGGAGGGCTCATTCATTGTCGCAACTACCGATACGTTATGAGTTCATTAAAACATGCAAACAAACAGGAGCACGTCTTGGCCGTGTGCATACACCACACGGCTCCTTTGAAACGCCCGTTTTTATGCCAGTAGGCACACTTGCTACCGTTAAAACAATGGCACCAGAAGAGCTGAAAGCAATGGAAGCAGGGATTATATTAAGCAACACGTATCACTTATGGTTACGTCCTGGGCATGACATTGTCAAAGAGGCAGGCGGACTTCACAAGTTTATGAATTGGGATCGAGCAATTTTAACCGATTCGGGCGGATTCCAAGTATTTTCATTAAGTGAGTTTAGAAAAATTGAAGAAGAGGGCGTTCATTTTCGCAACCATTTGAACGGAGATAAACTCTTCCTCTCGCCAGAAAAAGCAATGGATATCCAAAATGCACTTGGATCGGACATTATGATGGCATTTGATGAATGTCCGCCATATCCAGCAGAGTATGATTACATGAAGCTATCTGTTGAACGCACTAGTCGCTGGGCAGAGCGCTGCTTAAGTGCACATCAACGTCCAAATGATCAAGGACTCTTTGGAATTGTCCAAGGGGGAGAATACGAAGAACTGCGTAAACAAAGTGCAAAAGACCTAGTATCACTTGATTTCCCAGGATATGCGATTGGTGGGCTGTCTGTTGGTGAACCGAAAGATGTCATGAACCGTGTTCTTGAATTTACAACACCACTACTGCCAACGGACAAACCAAGATATTTAATGGGCGTTGGCTCCCCAGATTCTCTCATTGATGGTGCGATTCGAGGAGTGGATATGTTTGACTGTGTTCTGCCAACGAGAATTGCTAGAAATGGAACGCTGATGACAAGTGAAGGACGCCTTGTTGTGAAAAATGCGAAATACGAGCGTGATTTTAGACCGATTGATGAAAATTGTGACTGCTATACGTGTAAAAATTACACACGTGCTTACATTAGACATTTAATTCGTACAAATGAAACGTTCGGAATTCGATTAACAACTTATCATAACCTGCATTTTCTGTTAAAATTAATGGAGCAAGTGAGAGAAGCTATCCGTGAGGATCGTTTAGGTGATTTTAGAGAAGAGTTTTTTGAGCGTTATGGCTTTAACAAACCGAATGCCAAAAACTTTTAACGCATAAACGAAAGGCTTTTATACATTAGAAAGGGGTGAAATTCAATGGATGGTGGTATGGGTTCAATTATTATGATTGTTGTCATGTTTGCTGTGCTTTACTTCTTATTAATTCGTCCACAGCAAAAGCAACAAAAAGCTGTGCGTCAGATGCAACAGTCTTTATCAAAAGGCGATAAGATTGTCACAATCGGCGGCTTACATGGTGAAATCGACTCAATCGATGAGACAATTGTTGTCATCAAAACGAGCGAAAACAACCGTTTAACATTCGAACGACGTGCTATAAGAGAAGTAAATGCTGATAAAAGCTAATACTTTTATACATAGCAGTAAAAAAAGAGCGATGAAAAACCGCTCTTTTTTTATTTACCTCGAAGATTGACCCCGATGATCCCGCCAAACATGCAAATCCCTAAAAATGCGACATGATAGATCAACTGCTCAACTGAAAATGTTTTTCCAAAGCCAAGATATTGAAATAAAAACACCGTGAGGGAAAAAATCAATGAAGTCATTGCACCGATGAACCACCCGCGTTCTCTTGCTTTTCCACCTGAAATGATCCCCCCCATAAATAGTGCAATAAAGGATAAAATCATGATCACCCATGTGAACGATGTTTCCTGCATTTTTGTAAATGTGAGCATAAGTGATACGAGTAAACTTGTTGCAATCATAACAGCAAATATGGCGATTAAGCCTGATAAGATTCCTTTTCCTATTTGTTTTGTCTCCTGCATTTTATTCGTCTCCTCTCAAATAAAACCAAGCCTGTCTTTTCTAAAATGTATTCACCTAAAAGGGAAAATAGACATGAATTCCTGCTTAAAAACAAGACATCTCTTTTCTACATAAATAAAGTTTTTTAACACAAGATAAGAATGAAGAGAGGAGGATGTGAGAGAAATGCAGGACATTTTGATTATCTCGTTTCGCACGATTGTTCTCTATTTTCTCATTTGGTTCATCTTTCGGTTAATGGGAAAAAGAGAAATTGGTGAGCTCAGTATTTTAGACCTCGTCATTTTTATGATGATCGCTGAGATAGCAGTTCTTGCGATAGAAGAAGTAGAGGATCATATGCTTCATACGGTTTGGCCGATTTTACTATTAACCGTGATTCAAATCTCACTCGCTTACCTATCTTTAAAATTTCAAGGTGTGCGCCGGTTGCTTGATGGAAAACCAACCTTAATTATTATTAATGGAAAGATTGATGAAGGTGCAATGCGGAAGCAACGTTATAATTTCGATGATTTGCTTATTCAGCTGAGAGAAAATAATATCGATAGCATTCAGGATGTATCTTATGCCATTCTTGAACCATCTGGAAAACTTGCTGTGGTGGAAAAGGAAAATAAACGAAAGCATGCTCAGCTTGAACTTCCACTCATTGCAGATGGAATAATCCAACATGAGCACTTAAAAATGATCTATAAAGATGAGAAGTGGTTAAAGGATCAGCTTGTCAAAAGGGGCTACCATCACTTAGAAGACATTTCGTTTTGCAGTTTTAATGAAGGTGCTTTTTATATTGACATCAAAGATGAAATACAGGGAAGCTGAGATTATAACAACTTCCCTATAAACGGGATACGACGAAGCTCTTCTCGTTTGATTAAACCCAAACAGATTAATAGAGTGACATACAGTAAACAAGTGATGAAGATGAAGATCAATAACTCGATTGATGCGGAAAAAGAGAAGTTGATTTGATGTTTTAGCCACATGCTGACTGCACCTGTCCCTAGGATGACGAACGCACATAATGCATATTCTTTCACTGGTATATGAATGGGCAATACTTTACCAACAGTTGCAGCATGCAAAAGTGTCACAAGCACGATGCCAATCAAAATGGCAAGAGCTGCCCCCATGATCCCGAAGTGAGGCTGTGAGGCAAGAACGAAAATGAGCACCGTTTTCACAACAGCTCCAATTAAACTATTTGTCATCGCTGCACCCGCTAAATTTAATGCTTGAAGGACAGCCTGAAGGGGACCTTGGAAATAATACAGTAAGAAAAATGGTGCCATGAACTTGACATAAATGGCTGCGTGAGATGAGCCATACATAAAAAAGGTTAAATCTTCTGCATAGACAAACAGTAAAATACATGAAATACCGCCACTAAGGAGACAGAGTCGCATCGCTTGCTGCAATCTGTATTCCACCGTTTTTTGCTTTTTTTGCTCCATCCCTTCACTGATGGCAGGGACAAGCGCGGTAGAAAGCGAATAGGTAATAAAGCTAGGAAGGGTGAGTAATGTCAGAGCAAAGCCTGTCAGTTCACCATATTGCCTCGTTGCCTCGACGGCCGCATAACCTGCAATAGCAAGACTTTGCGCAACAACTATTGGCTCTAAAAACCAAGAGATGTTCCCAATAAAACGGCTGCCAGTTGTAGGTAATGAGATACTCATCAACTGTTTAAATGTATCCTTGCCTTCATGAATGGCTTTAAAAAAGCGCTTGCGAATACGGATGGTCTTTTTATATCGGAACGCTATCATTAAATAGGCGAGTGAAATCATTTCCCCAATAACAGAAGAAATCATTGCCCCAGCTGCCGCAAATTCAATGCCATACGGTAAAAATGCAGTCGTACATACAGCGACGAGGGATATACGGGCAACCTGTTCGAGTACTTGAGAGACCGCAAGTGGACTCATCTGTTGCCTTCCTTGAAAATAACCTCTCAGTACACTAGAGACAGCAATAATTGGAACAACTGGTGTGATTGCAAGAAGTGGGTATACTGTTCTTGGGTCAGTGAGCATGGTTTCAGCCATGATCGGTGCAAACCATAAAAACAGAGGAGTGAAGATCAGACTTAAAGTCCCAGTAACTGCAAGTGACATGACCAGAATATGTCTTGTTTTCTTCTTGTCACCTCGTGCCTCAGCCTCTGCCACTAGCTTACTAATCGCAACAGGAAGACCAAACTGTGTAAGTGTCACAGCGAGAAAAAAAGTCGGTGCAGCCATCATGTAAAGGCCAACACCCTCTTCGCCGATAAACCGGGCAATCACAATTCGATTGACAAAACCTAATACTCTGGTGATAAAACCTGCTAAAATTAAAATAATCGTACCTTTTAAAAAAGTCTGCTTCGTCAAATCACAGATCACCTGCCTTCTCAAACGACATAGAATCATATACAATAAGATATGCGTGTATATCGTCCAAGCATGACAAGTCTCTAGATAAAAAACTGAAAAGGAGTGCATCTACTTTGGAAAAGCATCCAGCAGCTATGTATAAAGATCATTTAAAGCCTTTTCTGTTCAGCAAACTTGAAGAGTTCATCATTTTGGGCTATAAAGATGTAGATTTAGAGGAATTATGGTCATACTTAGAGAATAAGAAATGGAAAAAAAGACAAGAACATCCTATTCATGAAATGGTCACTGACATTTTGTCTGTGAAAATTGGCGAATTTATGAACTATGCAACTGTTCAGTCGTTTAAAACGTCTGCTATTTTGGACAGTGAAGATGGGAAAAATATGCTAGATGAACTGTTGAAGTAAGCCATGTAAATGGATATAGGTGCGTAAGGAGGAAATACATAATGAAAAAAGGGCGCATTCTTGCGTTTTTCTTGGTGGTTCTTTTAATTGGAACCGGTGTAGGCTATTTTACAAAGCCTGTAGCAAACAACATCACGCTTGGGCTTGATCTGCAAGGTGGATTTGAGGTCTTGTATGATGTACATCCTGTTAAAAAAGGGGACAAGATTACAAACAATGTTCTTGTCAGTACGGTTGAAGCATTAAACCGAAGAGCGAATGTTCTTGGTGTTAGTGAGCCGAACATTTCAATCGAAGGGAACAACCGAATTCGCGTACAGCTAGCAGGGGTAAAAGATCAAAACCGAGCAAGGGAAATTTTATCAACGGAAGCTGAGCTTTCGTTTAGAGACACAAATGATAAAGAACTCTTAAACGGATCAGACCTTGTGGAAAACGGAGCGAAACAGACGTTTAACCAAACGAATGAACCTATTGTGACTGTTAAGCTAAAGGATGCAGGGAAATTCGGAGATGTGACGAAAAAGGTTGCAGCAATGGCACCAAACAACCAGCTCGTCATTTGGCTTGATTATGACAAAGGAGACTCCTTCAAAAAAGAAGTAACAAAGGAGGACCATAAGTACGTTTCTGCTCCAAATGTGAATCAAGTGATTAACAGCAGTGATGTTCAGATTGAAGGAAGTTTTACTGTACAAGAGGCGAAAGACCTCGCAAGCATTTTAAATGCTGGCGCACTTCCAGTGAAATTAACGGAGAAATATTCGACTTCTGTTAGTGCACAGTTTGGTGAGCAAGCATTAAATGAAACCGTATTTGCAGGGATCGTAGGGATTGCACTTATTTTCTTATTTATGTTGCTTTATTACCGCCTTCCTGGTCTTATTGCTGTCATCACACTATCCGCATATATTTACATCACGCTTCAAATATTTGATTGGATGGGCGCTGTCATGACACTTCCGGGAATTGCTGCTCTTATTCTCGGTGTTGGGATGGCTGTAGATGCAAACATTATTACGTACGAGCGGATTAAAGAGGAACTAAAGCTAGGGAAAACAGTTCGTTCAGCCTTCAGATCGGGTAATCGCAGATCATTTGCAACAATTTTTGATGCGAACATTACAAGTATTATTGCGGGCGGAGTGCTGTTCTTCTTCGGTACAAGCTCTGTTAAAGGATTTGCGACCATGCTCATCCTATCCATATTAACAAGCTTTATCACAGCCGTCTTCCTATCAAGATTTTTACTTGGTTTGCTTGTGGAAAGCAAATATCTCGATCGGAAAAAAGGCTGGTTTGGTGTACGTAAAAAAGACATCTTTGACATCCATGAAACAACAGTAAATACAGAGCCTAAAACACCATTTGATAAATGGGATTTTGTCAGCAAACGCAAAGGTTTTATGATTTTCTCAAGTGTTGTGACAATTGCTGGTATCATTGTGTTGTTAATCTTCAAGCTAAATGCTGGTATTGATTTTACAAGTGGAACGAGAGTAGATATTCAAAGTGATCAGAAGCTAACAACAGCGCAAATTGAAAAAGACTTTAAGAGTCTAGATCTTGAAGCAGATTCTGTTGTCTTATCTGGTCAAAAAGAGAATCAAGCAGGCGCTCGATTTGTTGGTGTACCAAATAAAGAGAAGATTGCTGAAATAAAAGATTATTTTAAAGATAAATATGGAGCAGAGCCAAATGTTAGTACGGTTTCCCCTACTGTTGGGAAGGAGCTGGCACGAAACGCACTGTATGCTGTGATTATTGCATCAATCGGCATTATCATTTATGTATCGATTCGTTTCGAATACAAGATGGCGATCGCTTCGATTATCTCACTTTTATATGATGCGTTTTTCATCATCGTATTCTTCAGTATTACGCGTTTAGAGGTGGATGTCACCTTCATCGCTGCCATATTGACGGTCATCGGCTACTCCATTAACGATACAATCGTTACCTTCGATAGGGTACGTGAGCAAATGAGGAAACGTAAACCGAAAACGGTTGAAGAATTATCTCACATTGTGAACCTGAGCTTACAGCAAACATTTACACGATCAGTGAATACGGTGTTAACTGTATTGGTCGTTGTTGTCGCATTAATGATTTTTGGCTCAGCGTCCATTACGAACTTCTCAATTGCATTATTAGTCGGACTGTTGACAGGGGTATATTCTTCCCTTTACATTGCGGCACAGATATGGCTAATGTGGAAAAGCAAAGAACTGAAAAATCCTTCAAAAGAAGAGACAGAACATGATATTTAATAAAAAAAGCTACCTCAATAGGTAGCTTTTTTTTAAATGGCCTAAAGACAGACGTTCATAAGTAATACAAGGAATGAGATGATGGCAGATTGCTGTTTTTTAAAAATTTCGGGTTTCATTGATCTTGAAAGGGTCTTTTGCTATAATGACATACGTTTAGATAAGTATATAAGCAGATGTCTTTCGTGGACATTTGTCTTGATTAATTGGAGGGGCTGTTTGTTATGAAGGTTCGGGAAACTGAACTGCCAGGTATCGGTCACAAGGCCGAAATTGTCACAAGAAACAATGACAAGCTCGCGATTATTACACATAATGACGGTAGACGTGAAATGTATCATTTTGATGAAGATGATCATGAGGAATCTATCTCAAGTATTACATTAAATGATGATGAAGCAAGACAAATTTCTGCTATTTTGGGCGGTGTCGTGTATAAGCCAAAGGCGCTCGAGACAGTGGAAGTGGCAATTGATGAATTGATTATTGAATGGTTTAAGATTGAAAAGGGGGCACCTGCTGTTCAGAAAACCATTGGAGATTTAGATGTTCGTCAAAATTATGACGTAACAGTGATTGCCATGGTGAAAAAAACACACGAAAAAATTCTAAATCCAGGACCTGAAACCCTTATTGAAGATGGTGATACACTCGTCATTTCAGGTGAAAGAAAAGAATTGAAAAATTTGATTAAGGAAAAACTTAGCAATTAATCATTTTCTCCTATCCCTTTTAAGATTCGTTTTCTCTCGTTTATACGTAAGCGTGTTTAAAACTGTGAGAGAATAGGGAAGATAGATAAAAAGAAAAAGTCTGGGGGAATTTTAATGAATAAACAATGGACCATTATTCTTGCATTTATTTTTGTGTTGATTGTCTCTGTTTTCGCAGTGATTAATGTGGCACCTGTACAGGTTGACTACTTATTTGGGAAAGCTGAATGGCCACTTATCCTTGTCATTATCGGCTCTGTGCTGATGGGCGGTTTGATTGTGGCTTTTGCAGGAATCTTTCAAATCTTTAAACTGAAACGTGAAGTGAAAATGTTAAAAGCTGAACAGGAAGCAGCACCAAAACCAGTTCACTCAACAACGGACAAGACAGATCGCGTGAAACCGAATGCCAAGCCAATTCAAGATCAACAAGTCCCTTTCGATCAAAAGAAAAAGTAATCCTAAGCGTACATTTCATAAAATAAAAATTGAAACCCCTCAGTCCACTCTAGTATAATAGTGTGGTTGAGGGGTGAATTTATGTTATTATCCAAAATGCGCTGGGAATATGAACATCCAAGCGAAGAAAAAGTGAAATCACTCTCTGAAAATCTGAACATTTCAGCGCTGACTGCGTCGCTTCTAGTGACAAGAGGTCTCGAAGATGTAGAGGAAGCGAGATCCTTTTTATTTGATCAAAAAAACGTTTTTCATGATCCGTTTTTGCTAAAGGGTATGAAAGAAGCGGTAGACCGCATCAATAAAGCGATTGAAGAGCAGGAATCGATTGTTATCTTTGGAGATTATGATGCAGACGGTGTTACGAGTACATCTGTGCTTTTACATACATTAAAAGAGCGTTCTGCGAAGGTAGATTTCTACATTCCAGATCGATTTAAAGAAGGCTATGGACCAAATGAACAAGCGTTTCGGCACTTGAAGGAGCAAGGTGCTTCTTTAATTATTACAGTTGATACTGGTATTGCGGCTGTACATGAGGCACGTATTGCAAAAGAAATTGGACTCGACCTCATTATTACCGATCACCATGAACCAGGTGAAGAATTACCCGAAGCACATGCGATTGTACATCCTAAACAACCGGGCTGTACGTATCCATTTAAAGAACTTGCTGGTGTAGGTGTTGCTCTGAAGGTCGCCCATGCTCTGATTGGTGAAGTGCCAGTTCATTTGCTTGATTTAGCGGCAATTGGAACGATTGCTGACCTTGTGCCACTTCATGATGAAAATAGACTGATCGCTAAAAAAGGGTTGATTCAATTACGTAAAACAAATCGCCCTGGGCTTAAAGCGTTAATGAAAGAGGCGGGAGCTAATCTCGATGAGGCAAATGAAGAAACGGTCGGATTTCAACTAGCACCAAGAATCAATGCTGTTGGTCGAATTGAACAGGCAGATCCAGCTGTACATCTTTTGATGACAGAGCATCTTGATGAAGCGGAAGAGCTTGCTCGTTTGGTTCAAGAGTTAAATAAAGAACGTCAGAAAATTGTCAGTACCATCACTGATGAAGCGATTCAAATGGTGAATGAAGAACAAAAAGACCATTCGGCTATTCTAGTGGCGAAAACTGGATGGAATCCAGGAGTTGTGGGAATTGTTGCTTCTAAACTGACAGATAAGTTTTCTCGTCCAGCAATTGTTCTCGGAATTGATGAAGAAACAGGGATGGCAAAAGGGTCTGCACGGAGTATAGCTGGATTTGATTTGTTCTTTCATTTGAGCAAATGCCGTGACATTCTGCCGCACTTTGGGGGGCACCCGATGGCAGCGGGAATGACCTTGCGTGTAGAAGATGTCCCTTTATTAAGGGAAAAGCTGAATCAATTTGCTGAGGAGACATTGACAGAGGAAGACTTTATCCCAATTCAACGAATCGATGCGGTTTGCAAAGTAGACGAGATCACAGTGGAAGCCATTGAAGAGGTTAGTCTCTTATCCCCATTTGGGATGCATAACCCAAAGCCATTTATCATGATAGAGGATGCACAACTTGAAGAAATTCGGACAATTGGTGCGAATCATAACCATATCAAAATGTCTTTAAAAGATGAAGAGACAATCCTTGATTGTGTTGGTTTTCACCAAGGAGAACTAAAGGAAGAAATTGTGCCAGGATCAAGCATATCTGTTATTGGAGAAATGTCGATCAATGAATGGAATAACCGGAAGAAGCCACAATTAATGCTAAAAGATGCACGTGTAGATGAATGGCAATTATTTGATTTGCGAGGCAAAAAAGAGTGGGAAAAGAAAGTGGCAGACCTTGATGAAGAGAAGCGGCTCATTCTTTGTTTCGGAGAAGAGACGAAAGCAGACTCTTCACTTGAAGCGAACATCATTGTTGTTGATTCTGACAATATCTCAGCATTAGATCTAAAGGAAAAGTATGTCATTTTAGCTGATTTCCCGCAAGACGTACAAATTTTAGAGCAGTTGCTTGAAAATAAGCAGCCAGCACGAATTTATACGGTGTTTCAAAAAAAAGAAGACCACTTTATGTCAGCCTTCCCTTCACGTGACCAATTTAAATGGTACTATGGCTTTTTGCTCAAACGAAAGAGCTTTGATATAAAAGCACACGGTATGGACCTAGCTAAACATAAAGGATGGACAAAAGAAACAATCATTTTCATGACAAAGGTGTTTTTTGAACTAGGTTTTGTTAAAATAGAGAATGGTGTGCTGTCAGTTGCCCTTGATGCCCCTAAAAAAGATTTATCGGCATCACCGTCATATACAGCAAAACAAGGATTGATGGAACTCGATCAAAAACTAACATATTCCTCAGCAAAAGAACTGAAGGAATGGCTAAATAGCATGATGAGAGAAGTCTCAGCTGTGCTTTGACATACGAGGAGGATAAGAAAAAGATGGATTTAAAACAATATGTGACGGTTGTACCAGACTATCCAAAGCCGGGTGTACAATTTAAAGATATTACAACATTAATGGATAAAGGCGAAGTATATCGCTATGCAACAGATCAAATTGTTGATTACGCAAAGGAAAGAGACATTGATCTGATCGTTGGACCAGAGGCTAGAGGTTTTATTATCGGCTGCCCTGTCGCTTACGCTCTTGGTATTGGCTTTGCACCGGTTCGTAAAGAAGGGAAACTTCCACGTGAAGTGGTGAAAGTTGAATATGGTCTAGAATATGGCAAGGATGTACTAACAATTCATAAAGACGCCATTCGTCCGGGGCAACGTGTATTGATTACGGATGACTTGCTTGCAACAGGTGGAACAATTGAAGCCTCCATTAAACTTGTGGAAGAACTAGGCGGAATTGTAGCCGGCATTGCATTTTTAATCGAGCTTACTTATCTTGATGGTAGAAAGAAGCTTGACGGATATGACATCCTGACTTTAATGCAATACTAATGGGCTCTGTTCAAAAAAGCACTCAGTAAGAAGGGTGCTTTTTTCCTATCAAAAATCTTTAGCGGACTTATTCTCTTTACATCTATCGTTTTTTTCTTGATAATAAACTACAATACAGTTTTCATTTAAAAAGGTGATTCCATGGCGAACGAACAAGTTTTAACGGCGCAGCAGGTCATAGACAAGGCAAGAGAATACCTGTCCGCTGAACATATTCAATTCATAGAAAGAGCGTATGAATATGCTGAGGACGCACACCGGGAGCAATATCGAAAGTCCGGTGAGCCTTACATTATTCATCCGATTCAGGTTGCCGGTATTTTGGTTGACCTTGAAATGGACCCATCTACCATTGCAGGGGGCTTTCTGCATGATGTGGTAGAGGATACGGATGTCACACTTGATGATTTAAAAGAGCATTTTAATGAAGAAGTTGCGATGCTCGTAGACGGCGTGACAAAGCTTGGGAAAATCAAATATAAATCACAAGAAGAGCAACAGGCAGAAAACCATCGGAAAATGTTTGTTGCGATGGCACAAGATATTCGCGTGATTTTGATCAAATTGGCTGACCGTCTGCATAACATGAGAACACTCAAGCATTTGCCGCAAGAGAAGCAACGGAGAATCTCAAATGAAACACTAGAAATTTTTGCCCCACTTGCACATCGATTAGGGATTTCTAAAATTAAGTGGGAGCTTGAAGATACAGCACTTCGCTACCTCAATCCACAGCAGTATTATCGCATCGTCAATTTGATGAAACGAAAACGTGCTGAGCGTGAGGAATATTTGGACGAGGTTGTCAATGAAGTGAAGGACCGCGTATCAGAAGTCAATATTAAAGCGGAATTTTCAGGTAGACCAAAACATATCTATAGCATTTATCGAAAAATGGTTCTGCAAAATAAGCAGTTTAATGAAATATATGATTTGCTGGCTGTCCGCATTTTGGTAGACAGTATTAAGGATTGCTATGCGGTGCTTGGTATTATTCATACGTGCTGGAAGCCGATGCCAGGCAGGTTTAAAGATTACATCGCCATGCCAAAGCCAAATATGTACCAATCACTTCATACGACAGTGATTGGACCAAAAGGTGACCCGTTAGAGGTGCAAATACGTACATTTGAGATGCACGAAATTGCAGAATACGGTATTGCGGCGCATTGGGCATACAAAGAAGGAAAAGAAACAGCTGAACCAAATGAGGAAGCCGTCTTCCAAAAGAAACTGTCATGGTTTAGAGAGATTCTTGAGTTCCAAAATGAATCAACAGACGCTGAAGAGTTTATGGAATCACTAAAAATTGATCTGTTCTCTGATATGGTGTTTGTATTTACTCCAAAGGGCGACGTCATTGAATTACCATCTGGATCTGTTCCGATTGACTTTTCATACCGTATTCATTCAGAGATCGGTAACAAAACAATCGGTGCGAAGGTCAATGGTAAAATGGTAACACTGGATCATAAACTGAAAACAGGCGACATCATCGAAATCCTTACATCAAAACACAGCTATGGACCAAGTCAAGATTGGGTGAAGTTGGCTCAGACGTCTCAAGCAAAGCACAAAATTAGACAGTTTTTCAAAAAGCAACGCCGAGAAGAGAATGTCGATAAGGGCAGAGAGCTTGTTGAAAAAGAAATCAAAAATCTTGAATTCGATGTCAAAGATATTCTGACAGCCGACAACATCAAAAAGGTTGCCGACAAATTTAATTTTGCAAACGAAGAGGATATGTATGCGGCTGTAGGTTATAACGGAATTACGGCACTTCAAGTGGCAAACCGTTTAACAGAAAAAGAAAGAAAACTAAGAGATCAAGAAGAACAAGAAAAGACTGTACAAGATGTGACTGTTGAGCCTAAAACATATCGCGGGAAAAAACGTGAAGCAGGTGTAAGGGTCAAGGGCATTGATAACTTGCTTGTTCGTTTATCTAAATGCTGTAACCCAGTTCCAGGGGACAGTATTGTTGGTTTTATCACAAAAGGGCGAGGGGTTTCTGTCCATAGAGATGACTGTCCAAATGTGAAAACGGGTGAAGCTCAGGAACGCTTAATTCCAGTAGAATGGGAGCATGAGCAGCCTACGCAAAACCGTAAAGAGTATAATGTGGAAATTGAAATTCTGGGCTATGACAGACGTGGTCTATTGAATGAAGTGCTGCAAGCCGTGAACGAGACAAAGACAAATATTTCATCTGTCTCTGGGAAATCAGATCGAAACAAAGTAGCAACGATTCACATGGCGATTTTTATTCAAAATATCAACCACCTGCATAAAGTCGTTGAACG
The DNA here is from genome assembly GCF_050269555.1 of Bacillus sp. NPDC077027. Lineage (NCBI taxonomy): Bacteria > Bacillati > Bacillota > Bacilli > Caryophanales > Bacillaceae > Bacillus > Bacillus sp. NPDC077027. The sequence goes on from NZ_JBNNIO010000001.1 coordinate 353,353, forward strand.
TATAAAACAAATCAAGGATATTTATTCTGTTCGCCGATTTTTGAATTAGAAGGGAAGTTAAACGTCCATGAAACTTGTCGTTCAGCGTGTGACAAGTGCATCTGTTACAGTAGGAGAAGAAGTGACAGGTGCCATCAGTGAGGGACTTTTGGTACTTGTTGGGGTCACACATGAGGATACAGAAAAAGATGCTATTTATTTAGCGGAAAAGCTCCCACATTTACGTATTTTTGAAGACGAGGGCGGAAAGATGAACCTCTCGCTACTTGATAGAAAAGGGAGCGTGCTATCCGTTTCGCAGTTTACACTTTATGGCGATACAAGAAAAGGCAGGCGCCCAAACTTTATGAAAGCTGCGAAGCCTGATGTGGCTCGCAAGCTTTATGAATTTTTCAATGAAAAGCTAATAGAAAAAGAAATTCAAGTTGAAACGGGACGTTTTGGAGAGATGATGGAAGTCTCTCTTAACAACTCAGGTCCTGTTACAATTATCATGGATAGCAAAGAATAAAAGGGGATCCTAACCCCTACAGACTGTAGATAAACTCTAACGGAGTTTGTTTAGAGTCTTTTTCTTTTTTTCTCTTAGGATGTACGACCCGCACAATAAAAAAAGAGGCGAAAGCGCCCCTTTTAGTTTAATGAAAATACTGTTTTAATCCTTCTGTCATGCCCTCTGTTATTCGTTCTTGATAGGAAGAGCTATAAATGATGGCTTCCTCCTGTGGATTACTCAAATATCCTAGTTCATATAGAAGAGAAGGGCGCTGATTTTCTCTGAGAACAAAGTAGTCGCCAAACATGACACCTTTATCAGGGATCTGTGAGCGCTTTGCCACTTCGCTATGGACGCTAGAGGCAAGACCACGATCCTTTGTTGAATGATAATAATATGCTGTACTCCCTCTGACACTAGGATCAATAAAGCTGTCATAATGAATACTAATAAATGCATCTGCGTTTCGATAATGTGATGTCGCTACTCTTGATTGAAGGCTAATAAACGTATCGTCACTTCGTGTTAAATACACATTAGCACCAGAAGCGCGTAATTTACCCGCAAGTAGGTTTGCCGTTTTGATCGTGACGCTTTTTTCAAAAGCTCCGTCAGCGCCAATTGTACCGCTATCTTTTCCACCATGACCTGGATCAAGTACAATCGTTTTCCCTTGCAGAGAACCAGTACCAGCAGAAGATGAGCGATCTTGCTGTGGTCTTGGTGCTTCACTGTTATTTTTATTCGTTTGTACGACCCAATTGGCTACATAACCTGTCCCGCCATTCGATAGTGCAACCTCATACCAGTCGCCTTGTGTCCCGACAATGCTGTAAGCAGCTCCTTTTGAAGCTCTTTCGGCAATTGCAGCAGATGTTGATGCACTCTTCCTAATATTGGTTCCGCCATACACAATATAAGCCTTTTTCACCGAAGATGAAGTCGTGGATTGGCTTCTCTCGTTTGCTGCCTGACCACTGCTATCTGAAACAATATAATGACTCGCAACCCAGCCCTTACTTGATCCGACCTGAATTTCAAACCAGCCATTTTGCTCTCTTAAAATTGAAATACGTGTATTTCTGCTTAAAGATGAAATGACCTGAGCATCATGTGAGGCTGTTTTTCGAACATTTAGATTCGAAACACCGACACTCCCAGATCGTTTGGCTGTAGAGGCATTACTTGCTTTGGCTGTTGATTGTCCTTCTGATATATAGTCAGAATGAACCCAACCAGTCGCCTGTTTGTAAGAAACCTTTGTCCATGCACCACTTGTTTCCAGCTTATTTGCTGAAGCACCCTGTGGGAATGTACCAATCACTTGATAAGATGTGCCAGGGCCATTCCGTATTCTAAGGTCAGTAGCGGTTGATGTAACAGTACCGCTATCTGAAATGGATTGACTTTGATTGCTTGATGGAGTCGTGCTCTTTGCATCAGAAGATTTTGTGATTAACCATGAGACGACCCAGCCCTTTTGACTGTTCCCCAGCTGGATTTGCACCCAATCACCTTGCTCCGATAAAATCGGATAGCTTTCTCCGCGTTTGACAACTGCTGCTATCCCATAGCTCAGTCCAGGACCAGTCCTTACATTCATTTCATCTGTTGCAATCACAGCTTTGTCCGTTTGGGCCGTTGCATGTACAAGTGGCCAAGTGCTAAGAATGACAACAAAACTGATAAGCAGCAGCCCTATTTTTTTCTGTTTGTTTAAAATGGTGTTTTCCCCTCCTTTGTAAAACCAGTAAAACTTTATTTCGTTATGTACGAGTCAAATTCCTTGCCATTTTTTTAATAAAATTGATTCGATCTGTTTATACTAGATAAAAATGTGATTAAAGGATGTACAAACATGAGATTAAGCAGGAAATTAGGACGAGTGCAGTACAATGGACACGGCGATATCGATTTAAGACAGCATGACAATCTGGATCATCCAGGCTTCCTTGAAGAAGCCGCTTCTGAATTCGGATGCACTTCAAAAGAAGAGCTTGAAAAGAAAAAGAGGCGGCGCAAGGGTTGACAGAGTGGCAGCACCGACCTTATTATAATATAAATCGACACTCTTGAAAATTTAAAATGTGGAACTGATGATAGAGAATAGTAGGATAAATTGCGTGACTAGAGAGGAATCGCCTTAGGCTGAAAGCGAATCTGCATGGCATTTATCACGAAAGAACACTCTGAAGGTTTCCTGCTGAACGCTTATAAAATGAGTTATTAGGTGGAGAACGTGAATCTGCGTTAAGGATTTGAGCGGGAACATTTTTTGACTTTGTTCCAACTAGGGTGGCACCACGGGTATAACTCTCGTCCCTACTATCATGAATAGTAGAGGCGGGGGTTTTTTATATGTCCAGATAAAAAATGAATGATGGTCGTAGGAGGACGAAAAATGAGCTTTAACATTCCAAGAGGAACACAGGATATTTTACCTGGAGAATCAGAGCGCTGGCAGTACATTGAGCAAATAGCAAGAGAGACTTGTGCGGTTTATCAGTATCATGAGATTCGTACACCAATCTTTGAGCATACTGAACTTTTTGCTCGAGGCGTGGGAGAATCAACAGACATTGTACAAAAAGAGATGTACACATTTGAAGACAAAAAAGGGCGCAGCATTACACTTCGCCCAGAAGGAACAGCCTCAACAGTACGATCTTATGTAGAAAATAAGCTGTTTGCCAATCCAGCACAGCCGACAAAACTTTATTATATTGGTCCAATGTTTCGATATGAGCGTCCGCAGACGGGAAGATATCGCCAATTCTATCAATTTGGTATTGAAGCGATTGGCTCGAAAGATCCTGCCATCGATGCAGAGGTCATTTCGCTTGCAATGAGCGTTTATCAGCAAGCAGGATTATCGAATCTAAAGCTAGTCATTAATAGCCTTGGTGATCAAGAAAGTCGTGCTGATTATCGCGAGGCGCTTATCAAACATTTCGAACCACGTATTGATGAGTTCTGTCATGACTGTAACGTAAGATTGAATCAAAATCCGCTTCGTATATTGGATTGTAAGAAAGATAGAGACCACGAACTGATGACAACAGCACCATCTATTCAAGACTATTTAAACGAAGAATCAAGAACTTATTTTGAAAAAGTGAAACAGTACTTAACAGATGCAGGCATTGAATTTGTTGTAGATCCGAATCTAGTGCGTGGACTTGATTATTATAACCACACAGCATTTGAAATTATGAGCAATGCAGAAGGCTTCGGGGCTATTACAACCCTTGCTGGCGGTGGACGATATGATGGACTAGTTGAAGGAATTGGTGGCCCAGAATCACCAGGTATCGGTTTTGCCATGAGTATCGAGCGTTTCTTAGCAGCAATTGATGCTGAAAAAATAGAGCTCCCTGTTAAAGATGGCATTGCTTTATACATTGCAACACTTGGAGATCGTGCAAAGGATTACTCTGTTTCTCTTTTGAATCGTTTAAGACAAGAAGGGATCTCAAGTGAAATAGATTACACTGGTAAAAAGCTCAAAGGGCAGTTTAAATCGGCTGATCGTCTAAAGGCAAAATTTATTGCTGTTCTTGGAGATGACGAGCTTGATCAGAATGTCATCAATGTCAAGGACGCGACAACGGGTGAACAAATTGAAGTAAAACTTGATGAGCTGATTCGATTCATGAAAGCGAACGAAAAGGCGTAAAGAAGGAGTGGGATTTTTGTGTTTGGTAGAACTTTTTATTGTGGAGAAGTAACAGAGGAACAAATTGGTCAGACAGTTGTATTAAAAGGATGGGTACAAAAAAGACGCGACCTCGGTGGCCTGATCTTTATCGACCTCCGCGATCGTTCAGGAATTGTTCAGGTTGTATTCAATCCTGATCTTTCAAAAGAAGCACTTGCTACAGCAGAAACAATCCGCAATGAATATGTTCTTGATATGAAAGGAACAGTTGTCGCAAGAGAGCAATCAACCATCAATGCCAACTTGAAAACAGGGAAAATTGAAATTCAAGCTGAATCTGTGACGATTTTAAATGAAGCAAAAACACCACCGTTTGTCATTTCAGATCAAGCAGATGAGGTATCAGAAGATGTAAGATTAAAATACAGATACTTAGATCTTCGTCGTCCTGCAATGTTTGAAACAATCAAAATGCGTCATCAAGTGACAAAGGCGGCACGACACTTTTTAGATGACAACGGCTTTTTAGATATTGAAACACCCATTTTAACGAAAAGCACACCAGAGGGTGCACGTGATTATCTAGTGCCAAGCCGAGTACATGAAGGTGAGTTCTATGCTCTGCCTCAATCACCACAGCTTTTCAAACAACTATTGATGGTATCTGGGATGGATCGTTATTATCAAATTGCGAGATGTTTCAGAGATGAAGATTTGCGCGCTGATCGTCAGCCGGAATTTACACAAATAGATATTGAAATGTCATTTATGAGCCAAGAGGATATCATGGGGCTTGCTGAACAAATGATGGCAGACATCATGAAGGATGTAAAAGGCGTTGATCTTCAATTGCCACTTCCTCGCATGTCGTATGATGAAGCGATGAACAGCTATGGATCAGATAAACCTGATACACGCTTTGAAATGAAGCTCGTTAACATCTCTGATGCTGTGAAGGATTCTGACTTCAAAGTATTCAGTGGTGCTGTGAACAATGGCGGTGCTGTGAAAGCGATCAATGTGAAGCAAGCAGCTGCAAATTATTCAAGGAAGGATATTGATGCACTTGGCACATTTGCAGCAAACTACGGCGCAAAAGGTTTGGCATGGCTAAAGGCTGAAGGAAAAGAGCTAAAAGGACCGATTGCGAAATTCTTTGATGAAGCGAAGCAAGCAGAATTAACGCAATTGCTCGATGTTGAAGAAGGTGACCTTCTGCTTTTTGTAGCTGATAAAACATCGGTCGTTCATGACGCCCTCGGTGCACTTCGTCTTAAACTTGGTAAAGAGCTAGGGCTCATTGATGAAAGTGTGTTTAACTTCCTATGGGTCGTAGACTGGCCATTGCTTGAAAAAGATGAAGAAGAAGGCCGTTTCTATGCAGCGCACCATCCTTTTACAATGCCAGTTCGTGATGACCTTGAACTCATTGAAACAAGTCCAGAAGATATGAAGGCACAGGCGTATGACCTTGTTCTCAATGGCTATGAACTTGGTGGTGGTTCAATTCGTATCTTTGAAAAGGACATTCAAGAAAAAATGTTTGGTCTTCTTGGATTTACGAAAGAAGAAGCATACGAGCAATTTGGTTTCTTACTTGATGCGTTTGAACACGGTGTTCCTCCTCATGGCGGAATTGCACTTGGTCTTGATCGTCTTGTGATGATTTTAGCAGGACGTACCAACTTAAGAGATACGATTGCCTTCCCTAAAACAGCTAGTGCAAGCTGTGTATTAACAGATGCACCAGGAGAGGTTAGTGAAGCACAATTGGACGAGCTAAACCTATCCATTAAAAGAAAAGTAAAACAGTAAAAAAGACGCATATCACTCAGCATGTAAACGCTTGAAAAAGCGGCATCCTTATGATATGCTTTCATCAGAAAATAAGTCCTGATGCGTACGTTGGTTACCTAGTTTTGACCGAACATTTTTTCATACGGGAGCTTGCCTTCCCTTGCTAAATAAATGCCTCAACTGAGGACTTATAAAGCTTGGGAGAAAGCACCCACCTGCATGGTGCGGGGTTCAAAACGAAGGAAAAAGCTGGCGGCGTGATTGGGACTTTTTTGTGTTTTTTCAGAAGGATGACGGAGGAGCCTGAATGTGATATGATTCTTTCGATTCATTTTAAATAAAGGTGGAGTGAGGCACTTGTTACATCAGTTTTCAAGAAATGAACTTGCCATTGGCAAGGAAGGCTTAGAGATATTAAAAAACAGTACGGTTGCAGTGCTTGGTGTTGGCGGAGTTGGTTCTTTTGCTGCCGAGGCGCTTGCCCGTTCAGGTGTAGGTCGTATTGTGCTTGTCGATAAAGATGATATTGATATTACAAATGTGAATCGTCAATTGCCAGCACTTCTTTCAACGGTAGGTCAACCTAAGGTAGACCTAATGAAAGCGAGAATCGCTGACATTCATCCTGAATGTGATGTCGTTGCATTAAAAATGTTTTACACAGAGGAAACGTATGAGCAATTTTTTGAATATCCTCTTGATTATGTGATTGATGCATCTGACACAATTCATTACAAAATCCATTTGATGAAAGAGTGTCTCAAACGTGGCGTAAAGATGATCTCAAGCATGGGGGCTGCCAATAAAACAGACCCAACGCGATTTCAGATCAGTGACATCTCTAAAACACATACTGATCCTATCGCAAAGGTTGTGAGAACACGTTTGCGTAAAGAAGGCATTCATAAAGGAATTAAAGTGATCTTCTCTGATGAAAGTCCAATTGTCATCCGTGAAGACGTGAGAAAAGAAGTAGGGAATGATCAGGCGGCGATTCGTAAAGCTAAAATGCCGCCATCATCCAATGCTTTTGTACCATCTGTGGCTGGGCTCATTATGGGTGGACATGTCGTGATGGAACTTCTTGATGGAATTAAAATCACTCGCGTAAAAGATAAATAAATACCCCGCCTGCCATTGTGCAGGGGGGATTTTTATTTTTTGCGTCTTAAATTTTCGTACACCTGCTTCAGCGCTCCTTCGAATTTCCCAGTTTGCTTCGGCTGATAATATTGCTTGTTTTTGAGTGGATCGGGCAAGTATTGCTGCTTTACCCAGCCGTTGTCATAATCATGAGGGTACAAGTAACCTGTCCCTCTACCAAGAGCTGCGGCTCCTTTATAGTGGGCATCCTTTAAATGGGCTGGAATCTCACCAATTTTACCAGAACGAATGTCACCAATGGCTGCATCAATGGCCACATAGGCAGAATTAGACTTTGGTGATAAACAAAGCTCGATGACAGCATTGGCAAGCGGTATACGTGCTTCGGGAAAGCCGATCCGCTCAGCTGTTTGAACAGCACTTAATACACGCTGTCCTGCTTGCGGGCTAGCTAATCCGACATCTTCATAGGCAATGACAAGTAGTCGTCTGGAAATGCTTTCAAGATCACCAGCTTCAATGAGTCTTGCTAAATAGTGAAGTGCAGCATCAGGGTCAGAGCCTCTGATGGATTTTTGAAAAGCAGACAGCACATCATAATGAGCATCACCATCTTTATCATGTGAAAAGCTCTTTTTTTGCAGACATTCTTCTGCTGTTTCAAGAGAAATTGATACGATTCCATGTTTATCTTCTCTTGTCGAAAGGACAGCTAGTTCAAGCGCATTTAAAGCAGATCGAACGTCGCCGCCACAGCCTTGTGCGAAATGCTCCATTGCTTCATCAGAAACGGAAACAGTGTATCCGCCAAGTCCTCTATGTTCATCTTCAAGCGCGCGATTGAGTGCTGCTTTCATTTGATCGGTTTCAAGCGGCTTTAATTCAAAAATTTGTGTTCGACTCCGAATGGCTGGATTGATGGCGTGATACGGGTTCGCAGTTGTAGCCCCAATTAAGATCATCATGCCATTTTCCAAGTAAGGAAGCAGGAAATCTTGTTTTCCTTTGTCTAATCGGTGGACTTCATCTAAAATGAGAATCACCTGACCACTCATTTTTGCTTCTTGGGCGACAACCTCCATGTCTTTTTTGTTATGGATGACGGCATTTAATGTCCGAAAGGCAATACTCGTACTACCGGCAATCGCTGTTGCAATGGAAGTTTTGCCGATGCCGGGCGGACCATATAGAATCATGGAGGACAAATGTTTTGCCTCTACCATCCGTCTAATAATTTGTCCCTCACCAACTAGGTGCTTTTGCCCGATGATATCCTCAATATGGCTTGGGCGCATCCGATATGCTAAAGGTTTCATTTTCAATCTCTCCTGAACAATAGTCTATTTGTATAGAGTAACGAAAAATTCGTGAATAGAAAAGAGGAAGACCTTTCAATTGATGAACGGATGCGTCAAATGAAAGTTGGCTGGAAGTATGATATAATAGCTTTTGGTCTATAAAAACGTATATAAAATCAATTTGATTGATGATCACATAGAATAGAAAACGCAGAGGTGTTTAATGTGAAGATTTCAACTAAAGGAAGATATGGTCTAACCATTATGATAGAACTTGCAAAAAGACATGGCGAGGGCCCGACATCACTAAAGTCAATTGCTCAAAACAATGATTTATCTGAGCACTATTTAGAACAACTTGTTTCACCACTACGAAATGCCCGTCTTGTGAAGAGTATTCGTGGCGCTTACGGTGGTTATGTATTAGCACATGAACCTAATGAAATTACAGCTGGAGATATCATCCGTGTACTTGAAGGGCCCATTAGTCCTGTTGAAGTCATTGAAAATGAAGAACCAGCGAAGCGCGAATTATGGATTCGTATTCGAGATGCAGTAAAAGATGTTTTGGACAATACGACACTTGAAGACCTTGCAAGTTATACAGAAGATGGGGATCATGACTCGTATATGTTCTATATTTAAAATAGAGGAGTACCGCAAATGGAACGGATATATTTAGATCATGCTGCTACAACCCCAATGGACAAGCGTATTGTAGATAAGATGCTGCCATTTTTTACAGAAACGTTTGGCAATCCATCAAGTATTCATTCTTTTGGACGAGAGGCAAGGAAATGGCTTGATGAGGCAAGAGAGACCATTGCAAACGAAGTAAATGGCAAACCGCAGGAAATCATTCTGACAAGTGGTGGAACGGAAGCGGACAACCTTGCAATTACAGGTGTAGCCATGGCGAAACAGCATGAAGGCAAACACATCATTACAACCAAAACAGAGCACCATGCTGTTTTGCAAACATGTCAGAAACTTGAGGATCTTGGCTTTGAAGTCACCTATTTAGATGTTGATCAAACAGGCCTTATTAGCCTGGAGCAGCTAAAAGCTGAGCTGAGACCAGACACCATTTTAGTGACGATCATGTACGGTAACAACGAAACAGGCGTGATTCAGCCCATTCAAGAAATTGGCGAATTGCTGAAAGATCATCCCACTTATTTTCATACAGATGCAGTACAAGCTTTTGGTACTGTAGATATTCATATTGAAGCATGTCATATTGATTTGTTGTCTGCTTCTGGTCATAAATTAAATGGACCAATGGGAACAGGCTTCTTATTTGTGAATGAACGTGTCAAGCTGAAAGCCCAAATATTCGGCGGAGAACAGGAAAGAAAAAGACGTGCCGGTACTGAAAATGTTGCAGGCATTGTCGGTCTTGCTGAAGCAACCAAGCTTGCGAAGCAAAATAGAAGAGAAAAGGCGGCGCATTATGGTAAGCTCAAAGAGACCATGATTCAAGCCTTTGAAAAAGAGCATCTTCACTTCTCAATCAATGGGCATCCGGAAAACACACTGCCTCATATCATGAATGTGTTTTTTCCTGATGTGTCGATTGAATCTTTGCTTGTGAATTTAGATATGGAAGGGATTGCTGTTTCAAGTGGATCTGCATGTACAGCAGGGTCTGTCCTGCCTTCGCATGTACTGAGCGCAATGTTTGGCGATGAGGCAAAAGAGCTAACGTCCTCGGTAAGGGTGAGCTTTGGCCTTGGCAATGATGAACATCAGGTTCAAGTAGCTGCGGAGAAAATAGCGGCTGTTGTCAAGCGACTAGTGAAATAAAACAAGACACATTCGATGTGTGAAGAGTGAAACGGCTTTACGCATGATAAAGAACATGAACGCTGTTTCATTGAAATTGGAGTTGATGAACATGACAAAAAGACCAGAAGATACAAGAGTAGTGGTCGGTATGTCCGGAGGTGTTGATTCATCCGTTGCGGCGCTTTTATTAAAAGAGCAAGGCTATGATGTAATCGGCATATTTATGAAAAACTGGGATGACACAGATGAAAATGGTGTTTGTACAGCGACAGAGGACTATGAAGATGTCATACGTGTTTGTAACCAAATTGGTATCCCTTATTATGCAGTCAATTTTGAGAAGCAATATTGGGACAAAGTGTTTCAATATTTTCTTGATGAATATAAAGCAGGCAGAACGCCAAATCCTGACGTGATGTGTAACAAAGAAATTAAATTCAAAGCCTTTCTTGAGCATGCTTTATCACTTGGAGCGGATTATTTGGCAACCGGTCACTATGCAAGAATAGACCGAAGCGGTGATGAGGTCAAAATGCTAAGAGGTCTTGATGCGAATAAAGATCAAACGTACTTCTTAAATCAGCTATCACAAGATCAACTTGAAAAAGTGATGTTTCCTATTGGTGATCTTGAGAAAAGCAAAGTACGTGAGTTAGCTAAAAAAGCTAACCTTGCAACCGCAACAAAAAAAGACTCTACAGGCATTTGTTTTATTGGTGAAAGAAACTTTAAAACGTTCCTAAGTCAGTACTTGCCAGCACAGCCAGGTGAAATGAGAACAATGGATGGCACGGTGAAAGGTGAGCATGACGGATTAATGTATTATACAATCGGTCAGCGACAAGGGCTTGGAATTGGTGGAAGTGGTGATCCGTGGTTCGTTGTTGGAAAAGACCTAGAACAAAACGTCTTATATGTAGAACAAGGTTTCCATAATCCACTTTTATACTCTGAAAGCATCTCAGCTGTTCAAATAAGCTGGACTCGTCCTGACATTGTGAACGAAAATGGTGAATTGACGTGTACGGCGAAATTCCGTTATCGTCAAGAGGACCATTCTGTGAAAGTTCAGCTAACAAGTGATCAAGAAGCCATTGTCCTTTTTGACGAGCCGGTACGTGCTGTGACTCCAGGTCAGGCTGTTGTGTTCTACGATGGTGACGAATGTCTTGGGGGCGGAACAATTGATGAAGTCTTTAAAGAAGGTAAAAAGCTTTCGTATGTGTAAATGTTTACAAACCTCAACGTCATAGTTGGGGTTTTTTAATGAAAGGGTGACATAAATGAATTACAATGAAACTGGGATTAAAGCAATGAGCAATGGGGATTTTGAGAAAGCGGCTGAGGCATTTACAAAGGCAATTGAAGAAAGCCCAAAAGATCCCGTTCCATATATTAATTTTGCCAACCTGCTTTCAGGGATAAATGAATTTGAACGTGCACTTAATTTTTTTCATAAAGCAATTGAATTAGATGAAACGGCTGCTGCGGCATACTACGGAATAGGTAATGTTTATTCATTAAAAGAGGATTTCATGAAAGCAAAAGATTTCTTTGAAAAAGCATTAAAAGCTGGAATGGAAAATGGTGATCTCTTTTATATGTTAGGACAAACCTTGATCAAATTAGATCAGCCGAAGCTCGCGATGCCATATTTACAGCGTGCAGTAGAGCTGAATGAAGAGGACAATGACGCAAGATTTCAATATGGCATGTGTCTTGCCAATGAACAGTTATTAAAAGAAGCAGTGACCGTATTTACCGAAGTAATCTCGCGCGATCCAAAGCATGCAGATGCCTATTACAATCTCGGTGTAGCTTATGCCTATTTAGAGAACAAGGATCAAGCACTTGCGATGCTCGCAGAGGCTATTGCTGTACAGCCTGACCATATGCTAGCACTTCATGCGCAAAAGCTAATACAAGAAGCAGAATAACGAAGAAGGAGGGAAGACCTGTGCAGGAAAACCCAGATCAATTGAAACTTGATGATGAGCCGTTTTTAAAAGGCAGTGTGCAAGCTGTTATTTTTCATAATGAAAGTAATTTATACACTGTGCTGAAGGTGAAGGTTATTGAAACATCAGAAATCTTCGAGGAGAAAACGGCATCTGTGACAGGATACTTCCCTGCACTTCACGAGGAAGAAACATATACGTTTTATGGTCGGGTGACAAGCCATCCAAAGTTTGGTATGCAATTCCAAGCCACACATTTTCAAAAGGAAGTACCGACAACAAAACAAGGCATCATTTCATATTTATCAAGTGATTTATTTGAAGGAATCGGCAAAAAAACAGCGGAAGAAATTGTCGGACACTTAGGTGATCAGACGCTTCACAAAATTATGCATGATTCTGCTGTCTTATACAATGTTCCTCGTTTATCTAAAAAGAAGGCGGACAAGCTTGCCGCCGCTCTCCAGCAGCATCAAGGGCTTGAGCAAATCATGATATCATTAAATCAATATGGCTTTGGCCCGCAACTTAGTATGAAAATTTATCAAGTATATGAAAACGAAACATTGCAAAAAATTGAAGAGAATCCCTATCAGCTCGTCAAAGATGTAGAGGGGATTGGGTTTATTAAGGCAGATGAGCTTGGAGCGAGAACGGGCATCTTAGGAAATGATCCTGAACGAATCAGAGCGGCTCTGCTCTATACAGTTGAAGTGGCAAGCCTGCAAGATGGTCATACTTACATACAAACCAAAGATTTAATTTTAGAAACGCTAAAATTGCTGAACCAAACAGGAAATGAATATAAAGTAACCGAAATGGATGTCGCCAAGCAAGTCATAGAACTCGGTGAAAAAAAGGACATGGTCATAGAGGAAGAACGCTGCTATCATCCCTCATTATTTTATGCAGAGCAAAGCGTTGCCAAACGGATAAAGAAAATTGTATCGCAGACGGAATATGCAGATCAGTTTCCTGAATCTGAGTTCCTCCTTGCTCTAGGTGAACTGGAAGAAAGGCTTGGCGTACAATATGCTGCCACGCAAAAGGAAGCGATTCAAAAAGCGCTTATGTCTCCGATGTTGTTACTAACAGGTGGTCCCGGAACTGGTAAAACAACAGTGATTAAAGGGATTGTAGAGCTTTACAGTGAGCTTCACGGTGTATCACTTGACCCATCTGATTATAAAAAAGACGAGCCTTTTCCTTTTGTACTGGCAGCTCCAACAGGACGGGCGGCAAAGCGGATGACCGAATCAACAGGACTTCCTGCTGTGACGATCCACCGACTACTTGGTTGGAACGGATCAGAGGGTTTTTCACACGATGAAGATCAACCAATTGAAGGAAAGCTCGTCATCATCGATGAGTCCAGTATGTTGGATATTTGGCTAGCAAATCATTTATTTAAGGCCATTCCAGATCATATACAGGTGATCATGGTTGGTGACGAACACCAGCTTCCATCTGTAGGTCCTGGTCAAGTATTGCGAGATCTCTTGGCATCCAATGCGGTTCCTGCTGTGACTTTAACAGATATTTATAGGCAAGCGGATGGTTCTTCCATCGTAGAGCTTGCCCATGATATGAAAAATGGAATCCTACCACAAAATATCGCTACTCGGTCAAAAGATCGTTCCTTTATCAGGTGCAATGCCGATCAAATGAAGGAAGTCATTGAAAAAGTCGTCTTAAATGCCACAAAAAAAGGTTACACATCCAGGGATATTCAAGTGCTAGCACCTATGTACAAGGGGAAAGCTGGGATTAATGAATTAAACAAGATGCTACAAAGCATTCTCAATCCGAAAAAACCCAAAGGTCGTGAAATTCCCTTCGGAGATGTTGTATACCGAACAGGTGATAAAATATTACAACTCGTCAATCAACCAGAAAACAATGTATTTAATGGTGACATTGGTGAAATTGTCTCGATTTTTTATGCCAAAGAAAATACGGAAAAAGAAGACATGGTGGTTGTGTCGTTTGATGGACATGAGGTCACATTCACAAAAAAAGATTTTCACCAATTTACACATGCGTATTGTTGCTCCATTCATAAGTCTCAAGGGAGTGAGTTTCCAATCGTTGTTTTGCCAGTGCTTAGAAGCTACTACCGAATGCTGAGAAGAAATTTGTTGTATACAGCGATTACACGCAGTAAGAAATTTTTAATCCTGTGTGGTGAAGAATCAGCACTGGAGTGGGGCGTGAAAAATAACGATGCCTCGCTGAGACAAACTTCATTGACCATGCGTCTCGTTCAGACAGTTGAGAAAATGGATGCAGAACTTGAAGCCCTGCAAAAAGAACTGCCATTTAGTGTGCACGATGCAAATATTGGAATGGAAGGTGTCACTCCCTTTGATTTTATGCATGATTAAAATGGCTTCCTTCATGGAAGCCATTTCTTCGTATGGGGATTACGGCAAACGCATACGATAAGAGTGTTCCGCAAAAGGTGGTTGATCACACTTTGAGAACATGTCGAGAATTACAGGGAATGTCCATTTATACTCGTGACCTGTCTTCGGAACTTGGGCGTGTGAAGGATATTTGTTTTTCTCCTGATGGCAGCTGCCAGGGTTACATCCTAGATGGTAAGAAAAAAGACTGTGCGCTGATCCCATTCTCAATCAGTGACAAACTGACGGATAAAGGTCTTTTTGTTCAGACCGACCTTACAGCCGGTGCACAGCCTTCCGCAACATCATTTTTATTTAACAAATTAAAAAAGAAAATGATTCAATCATCAGAAGGAGAAAACCTGGGCATATTGGAAGATGTATACTTTTGCAGAAAAACGGGCACAATCGTAGCATATGAACTCTCAAACGGCTTCTTTACAGAGTTATCAGGGATCAGAAAGCGGCTTAATGCAGCTGGAACCTTGATTGATGTTCAAAAAGAAGCACTTGTTCTAGACCGGACGTAAAGAGGTGCTTAATATGCTCATTTGTCCAAACTGCAAATGCAAGGACATCGGAAAAATTGGGGTCAATCAATATTATTGCTGGGGCTGTTTTATTGAATTGACACTGTCAAAAGGCAAAATATCGACACACCAAGTTGAGGAAGACGGGACACTTAGCAGTTTAGATGACCTGTTCAGTGACGATGAACGCTCTATCCAATTATAAGCGTTAAGGGGGAATTAGCATGGGCAGAATGACTTCTTCACTTCTGACACTTGGTGCGGGGGCACTTGCATATCACTTTGCTAGTAGATATGATATGCCGTCAAAGCGAGATATGAAAAAAATGAGAAAACGTATTATGCGCATGATGTAACAAAGAAGGGACATCCAAAGTTGGATGTCCTTTTTTATGTTTGGCGTATTTCTAAACGTCTTGCAATGAGTGAGAGACCAAAGTTAACAATAAAGTACATAAGCGCTGCTAAAAGGAAGATAGGAAGCAAATACGATTGACTTTGTCCGTTTAATATTTGTGCATGATGTAACAGTTCTGGTAATGCGATTACGACAGCTAGTGATGTATCCTTTAAAAGTGAGATGAATTGACTCACAATAGGAGGGATCATCCGCCGAAGGGCTTGGGGCATAATAATCAAGCGCAATGTTTGAACGAATGTTAAACCCGAAGATCTTGCAGCTTCAACCTGTCCTTTATCAATGGATTTTAATCCACTGCGAATGACCTCCGACAACATAGCGGATTCAAAGACGGTTAAGGCTGCAATAGCAGAAGCAGTAATGCTCAATTTCAGACCAATTTCAGGCAAGGCAAAATACGTAAAGAAAATGATAAGCAAAAGTGGTAAATTTCGAATCGTTTCAACAATGACAGCGAGCACTTTTGATAGGACAGGGATTTGTGCAAATCGCAAGGTGCCCACCACAAGTCCAATGACAAAACTGAGGATAATTGATATGAAAGCCACTTTTAAAGTGACCGCAAATCCTTCAAGCAAAAATGCGAGATGATCGGGTTGATAAGCGCCTAAAAAATCCATCGTTTCTCCCCCTTTCTAGTGGCTTCGTGCCATTCTTCTTTCTAAATAATTTACGCCAACACTAAGTGGGATTGTTAAAAGTAAGTAAAACATGGCAACGAAAATATACACATCAAAGGTGACAAACGTACGTGAGGCAATTAAATCCCCCTGATACATTAAATCGAACCCAGCGATGACGCCTAAGATCGACGAGTTCTTTACAAGGTTGATAAATTGATTTCCGAGTGGGGGAATGACAATTTTGATAGCCTGTGGCAAAATGATATATCTCATTGTACCGCCATAAGATAAACCAGATGCGCGCGCAGCTTCCATTTGCCCAATCGGGACTGCTTGTATCCCAGCACGAATCGCCTCTGCAATAAATGCTGAGGTATAAATAGCAAGCGCAATCGTACCTGCCGTAAAACCATCGGCAACAATTCCCATGACGGGCAATCCAAAGAAAAAGACAAATGTAATCAATAATAACGGAATATTCCGAATAAATTCCACGTAAGCCGTTCCTAGCCAATTGAGTGGTTTGAGTGGTGCAATTCTCATAATGGCAATGAGCGTACCGATGATAAAGCTTCCGATCAAGGCAATGATGCTAGCACCAATCGTATATTTAAATCCTTCTAAATAGACATTTAAGTTTTCGGATAAAATAGAAAACCTTAGCAATCAGGGTCACTCCCTTCAGGTAAAGGACAAGCCGAGGATGAACCACAATGGCTCATCCTAAAGCATGTTCTCATCAAGAGGTCATTCTTTGATCCATTTTTGATAGATTTTATCGTATTCTCCATTAGCTTTTAACGCTTTTAGCGCTTTGTTGATTTCGTTAGTGAGTTTTTCGTCTCCTTTTTTGACAGCAATTCCGTACGGTTCATCTGTGAATGTACCACCGACGACTTCGTATTGGCTATCCTCAGCCGCCATTCCAAATAAAATCGCATTATCTGTTGTCAGCACTTGTCCTTGGTTTGATTTTAAAGCGGTAAACGCTTCTTGATAATTTTCAAATTCCAGTACAGAGGCCTTTGGCGCCTTTTTTCGAATATTTTGAGAGGAAGTAGAGCCTTTCACGGCTAATACCTTTGTTCCTTTTTGGATATCATCAATTGATTGAATGTCACTGCCTTTTTTCACAAGCAATGATTGGCCCGCCTCGAAATAGACATCAGAAAAATTCACTTCTTTTTTTCGTTCCTCTGTAATAGTCATCGTTGCGACAATCGCGTGAATTTCCCCTTTTTGCAGAAGAGGAATTCTTGTTTTTGAAGTGACTTCTTTGAATTCCGCTTTTGCATCATCCCCAAGCATCTTTTTTGTGATCGCCTTGGCAATATCAATATCGAAGCCTTCAATTTCTCCATTACTTGGGTTTTTTAAACCAAAAAGGCGTGTGTCATTTTTAACACCAAAGACGATTTTTTTATCTTTTTTGATCGTTTCAAAAGAACTTCCCTGCTTTGCATCTGTTGACCCTTTTTCAGAGGAACCGCAGGCGGTTAGCAGAGTAAGGCAAAACGTGAATAAACATAGAAAAAAGAGCTTTGTTGTTTTTTTCATCTCAAAATCCTCCTAATGATTTAAAATTCTGCTCAAAAAGAGCTGTGCCCGCTTTTCGCGAGGTTGTACGTAAAACTCTGCAGGTGTTGATTCCTCCAGAATTTTCCCCTCATCAATGAACACAATTCGATCGGCTACTTCCCTTGCAAATCCCATTTCATGTGTGACGACAACCATGGTCATCCCCTCGCGTGCAAGCTGTTTCATGACATCTAATACTTCGCCAATCATTTCTGGATCAAGTGCAGATGTTGGTTCGTCAAATAACATCACTTCAGGCTTCATCGCAAGACCCCGTGCGATGGCAACGCGTTGTTGTTGTCCACCTGATAATCTTGACGGATAGGTGTTTGCTTTTTCGGGAATACCGACCTTCTCTAAATAAAATGCGGCTGTTTCTTTTGCTTCCTCCTTGCTCACTTTTTTCACTTTCATCGGAGCAAGCATAATATTTTCCAACACCGTTTTATGTGGATAAAGATGAAAGTGCTGAAACACCATGCCAATGTTTTGTCTGATGAGATTCATATTCGTCTTAGGATCCTGAATCGGGACGTCATTTAAGAGAATCTGCCCTTCATCAATTGTTTCAAGACGGTTGATACATCTGAGCATCGTGCTTTTTCCAGAGCCTGAGGGACCAATAATGACAACTACCTCTCCTTTTTCAATATGTAGGTTAATATCTTTGAGCACATGAAATTGACCGAAATGCTTGTTCACTTGTTCGAATGTGATCATGAAGAACCTCCTTTGTGAAAATTTGGATAAAGTGAGTCAGAGTAACATGAGGGAAAATGAATATCATTCAACTTTTTAACAGCAACCAGTGATTTTTTAAGAGGACTGTATGTTTATATATGTATTCATTTTTAACAAAAATAGGACAAATTTTATTTAGATGGATATTTGAAGGTCAGGGATAAACAATAAGAAGAGGGGTGAAGAAGGTGAATAGGAAACCGATAGAATTCGTCATTTACGCAGCGGGTACATTGCTCGTGCTCGTATCCATTTATATATTGGTTCAACTTGATGAGTTGTGGATGCCACTTGTCATTTTGTTAAAAGCAGTGCTCATTCCACTTTCACTTGCTATTTTTATTTCATATTTGTTATATCCGATTGTCGAAAGGTTGCATAGCACTGGTCTCCCGCGAACAATAAGCCTCCTGCTTATTTATTTGCTTTTTTTTGGCGGTGTCGGTTTTGCAGTTTATAAAGGAGTTCCCGTTATGATTGTTCAGTTGAATGAATTGTCTGAACAAATTCCGATTTTAGCAGAGACGTATAACGGTGCGTTATCACATATTCACCGTCATACGAACCATTGGCCAGATGGTTTGCATCATCGCTTAGATCAGCTTATTTTGCAAACGGAGACGTACGCAGCAAACGGGGCAGAACGTATCATTGTCAGTTGTAAAGTATTATTCGACTATGTTCTGATCGCCGCTTTAATTCCATTTTTAGTGTTTTATATGGTAAAGGATATGAACACGATGAAAAGAGCAGCATGGTATTTAACACCGCCTAAGTTTCGGAAACGTGGATCTCTTTTTGTGAAGGCAATAGATGATTCACTTGGGGATTATATACGAGGACAACTGCTCGTTTGTTCTTTAATTGGTGGGGCGGCAACCATTGTCCTGTGGCTGTTCCATATCCCATATCCGCTTGTGTTAGGATTAATTATCGGCGCAACGAATGTGATCCCGTATTTTGGTCCAATCATTGGCGCGGTTCCTGCCTTGATGATTGCCTTCACCATTTCAACGAAATCTGTCATCATTGTGATTGTCACAGTAGCTGTTCTGCAATTTCTAGAAAGCAATGTGCTAAGTCCAATCATTGTTGGGAGAAGTCTGCATATGCATCCAGTCGTCATTATGCTTGCACTCTTAGCGGGAGGAGAGTTGTTTGGCTTAATTGGGATGATCTTAGCGGTTCCATTTGCTGCGATTTTACGTGTCATCCTTGTGCAAATTATTCATATGAGGGCAGAGCATTGATTGACATTAAGTGGCGAGTTGTCTATAATAATTTCGATTCATAAAATGAGAATTCATTGATGGACCCGAGTACGTTGAAAAGCTGATTGAGAGAGAGGCTTTATTTGCTGAAAGAAGCCTTATCAGAACTTTAACGGAAGCTAGTCCTGAGTGCAGATAAACACTGCCGCTCTTTTCCGGCGTTAACGGATTTTAAGGTGATAGACGATTGTTGTCTATAATCAGGGTGGTACCGCGAGAACATCTCGTCCCTGTGTAAGCATTTTTATGTTTGCATAGGGCGAGATGTTTTTTTTTGTATGTGTGTGAACAGTGTGGAATGAAAAAGGAGGAACTTTATAATGAAAACTTTAACATCTGCTCAAGTGCGTCAAATGTTTTTAGACTTTTTTAAGGAAAAAGGACATTCGGTTGAGCCAAGTGCACCACTTGTGCCACATGACGATCCTACGCTTCTATGGATTAACAGTGGGGTTGCAACTTTAAAAAAATACTTTGATGGACGTGTAGTACCTGAAAACCCCCGTATTAGTAATGCTCAAAAGTCAATTAGAACAAACGATATTGAGAATGTAGGGAAAACAGCTCGACATCATACATTCTTTGAAATGCTAGGAAACTTCTCAATTGGCGACTACTTTAAAGAAGAAGCCATTGATTGGGCTTGGGAGTTTTTAACGAGTGAGAAATGGATCGGATTTGATCCGAAGCTGTTATCGGTGACTGTACATCCAGAAGATGAGGAAGCATATGTCCTTTGGAAAGATAAAATCGGTGTACCAGAAGAACGAATCATTCGACTTGAGGGGAATTTCTGGGATATTGGTGAGGGGCCAAGTGGTCCGAATACAGAAATTTTCTATGACCGTGGAGAAGAGTATGGGAATGATGCAAACGATCCAGAACTATACCCTGGCGGAGAAAATGAACGCTATTTAGAGGTTTGGAATCTTGTGTTCTCAGAATTCAACCATAATCCAGATGGTTCATATACACCACTGCCAAAGAAAAATATTGATACGGGCATGGGGCTTGAACGCATGGTTTCTGTGATTCAAAATGTTCCAACGAACTTTGACACCGATTTATTCATGCCTATTATTCATGCGGTAGAAAACATCTCTGGTGAAAGCTATGGTGAAACAAAGGAGAAGGACACAGCCTTTAAAGTCATTGCTGATCATATTCGCACAGTTGCATTTGCTGTAAGTGATGGAGCACTTCCGTCGAATGAAGGCCGCGGTTACGTGCTAAGACGTTTGCTCCGCCGTGCAGTACGTTATGCAAAAACAATTCACATTAACCGTCCATTCATGTTTGACCTCGTCCCGGTTGTGGCTGAGATTATGAAGGATTTTTACCCAGATGTTCAGGCGAAGGAAGAATTCATTGCCAAAGTGATTAAAAATGAAGAAGAACGCTTCCATGAAACTTTAAACGAAGGTCTTGCCATCCTGTCTGAAATCATGAAAAAAGAAAAAGATAAAGGCAGCTCTCAAATTTCTGGAGCAGATGTGTTCAAGCTGTATGATACGTATGGTTTCCCTGTTGAATTAACGGAAGAGTACGCGCAGGATGAAGATATGACTGTTGATGAAGAGGGCTTCAAAGCGGAAATGGACAAACAACGTGATCGTGCAAGAAAAGCAAGACAAGACGTTGGCAGTATGCAAGTCCAAGGCGGTGCCTTAGGTGATATTAAAGTAGAAAGCACATTCGTTGGCTATGAAAACTTAATGGCAACTGCACAAGTGATTGAACTCTTGCAAGATGGAGAGATCGTCACTGAAGCACATGAAGGTGAAACGGTTCAAATTTTATTAAATGAAACACCGTTTTATGCTGAAAGCGGTGGTCAGGTAGCAGATAAAGGCTACTTACGAAGCAGTGAAGTGGTCATTGAAGTGAAGGATGTTCAAAAAGCACCGAACGGTCAACATGTTCATGAAGGGCTTGTGGTGAGCGGGACGATTCAAAAAGGTCTTGAAGTGACAGCAGAGGTTGAGGCGGCGCTTAGAAAAGGGATTGTCAAAAACCATACAGCAACCCATTTGCTTCATCAGGCATTAAAAGACGTATTAGGCAGTCATGTAGGTCAAGCTGGATCGCTTGTAAACGAGAATCGACTTCGCTTTGACTTCTCCCATTTCGGTCAAGTGACTAAAGAAGAATTAGCGCAAATAGAAAAAATCGTCAATGAAAAGATTTGGGAAGGTATCTCTGTCGCAATTGATTTAAAACCAATTGCTGAAGCGAAAGAGATGGGCGCTATGGCACTGTTTGGTGAGAAATATGGTGAAATTGTGCGTGTTGTTCAAGTGGGTAACTACAGCTTAGAGCTTTGCGGCGGCTGCCATGTGCAAAACACAGCGGAAATTGGTTTGTTCAAAATTGCATCAGAGTCAGGTATTGGTGCAGGGACACGTCGTATCGAGGCGGTTACAGGCAAGGGAGCTTATGAAGAATTAAATGCTCAGCTTGCAATATTAGAAACTGCCGCAGCTGAATTAAAAACAAATACAAAGGACGTACCAAAACGAATTGTCTCCTTGCAGGCTGATTTAAAAGAAGCACAAAGAGAAAATGAATCGCTTCTTGCCAAGCTAAGCCAGGCTGAAGCAGGCTCAATTTTAGAAAAAGTGCAAGACATTGGCGGTGTGAACGTTCTCACTGAGAAAGTAAATGCAAAGGATATGAACCATTTAAGAACCATGGTAGACGATCTAAAAGCAAAATTAGGCTCAGCTGTGATCGTTTTAGGTGCAGTACAAAACGGAAAAGTGAACATCTCAGCAGGTGTCACAAAAGATTTAATCGAAAAAGGACTTCACGCAGGTAAGCTTGTCAAACAGGCAGCTGAAATCTGCGGAGGTGGCGGAGGCGGCCGTCCTGATATGGCACAAGCAGGTGGCAAACAGCCAGAAAAATTACAAGAAGCACTCGCAACTGTCGAAGAATCTGTCAAATCCGTTTTATAATCAGGCAATGTAGTGTAGAATAAGGTATTAGATAAGCGATTAGATAAATGCTTGCTATTTAGAATTTTGGAAAAGAGGTGCAACACGCAGTGAGTTCATTTGATAAGACAATGAAATTTAACTTTTCTGATGATTCAGCTGAAACCAATATCAATGAGGTGCTTATCACGGTCCATGACGCACTTCAAGAAAAAGGATATAACCCGATCAATCAAATTGTCGGATACTTGCTGTCAGGCGACCCTGCTTATATTCCAAGACATCAGGATGCACGCAACCTAATTCGTAAAATTGAACGAGACGAATTAATTGAGGAATTGGTTAAATCGTACTTAGAGACACATAAAGAGGCGTAAAAACATGAGAATTGTAGGCTTAGATTTAGGCACGAAAACGCTTGGTGTTGCCATCAGTGATGAAATGGGATGGACGGCACAAGGCATTGAAACAATAAAGATTGATGAAGCAGGCGGAGATTTTGGACTAGCCCGCCTGTCTGATATCATTTCTGAGTATGGGGCTGACAAGATTGTGCTTGGCTTTCCAAAAAACATGAATGGTACGGTTGGCCCAAGAGGCGAAGCCAGTCAAACATTTGCGAAAGTATTAGAAAACACGTACAATGTTCCTGTTGTGCTTTGGGACGAGCGACTGTCTACAATGGCAGCAGAAAAGCTGCTTATCTCTGCTGATGTCAGCAGACAGAAACGCAAAAAAGTCATTGATAAAATGGCTGCTGTCATGATCCTGCAAGGATATTTAGACAGCTTAAATTAAAATGAGGTGAAACAAAATGGAACACGGAGAAAAACAAATTACAATCGTTGATGATAATGGCAATGAACAGCTTTGCGAAGTATTATTTACTTTTGAGAGCGACCATTTTAACAAATCATATGTCCTTTATTATCCAATCGCAGAACAAGACAATGAGGAAATTGAAATTCATGCATCAAGCTTCACACCAAATGAAGATGGTGATGACGGCGAGTTACAGCCAATTGAAACAGATGCAGAATGGGACATGATTGAAGAAACATTAAATACGTTCTTAGAACAAGAAGAGGACGAAGAGTAGAAATAAAAGACCTGTGGAACAGACGAAAGCTTGTCTGCATTCACAGGTCTTTTTTTGATGATGGAAGCTCTGAGGTGACGATCAGCTTTTGATTTTTCCCTGAACGTCTTGAAAGTTAAGCAAATAAAGACCATGATCGAATGACAAAGAAAAGAAAGATTTTTCTTCAATGTACTGATCTTTTTGATTGAGCCATTCACTTCTTTGAAAATAGCGTAAACACCTTCTCCGAATACCTCTGCTTCAACAAAAATGCGTTGCTTGAAAAATTTTCTGCCGCATAGGTAAAACAGACGCTGAACGAGAACGACATCACAGTTTTATATACAGTGCCAACGATGACAGAAGCACTTCTTTCTAATAGTGCGTGATATGATCAATCATGCACAATCATATCATCAGGAGCAGATTGGTCAAAGGCATTGGGATTGTATTCAATCCCCCATTTCTCAATTTGTTACTTAACTCCTGAATATGGCACTAACTATAGAAAGTTACGACTGATTATTTTACAATTTCATGGTAACATAAATCTTCTTACTATTGTAATTAAAAGTATAATGGGGGTTTTTATGATAAAAAGAGAAGTTTTTCAAATAGTTTTATTAACGGTTTTTTTAGGTGTTTTTCTTTATCAAGGTGTACAAAGAGATTTTCCTGTTCAATATTTGGTTACCTTAGTTGTGTGCTATGTTGCTGTAATAGTTTATAGAATTATAAAAGTAGTGAGGTATAAAAAGGAGCAAAGTACTGTTGAGTAGTTTGAAAAAATATGAACTTTAATCATTCTAGCTATTTTTTGGATTGCGGTATCTGCAATCCTTTTTCTATTTTCATTCCTTCGTTGTATTTGCTATTTCGGAAACAGAAGAAGCAGGCAATTGTGATGACTTCTTCTTTAACACGCTTGATGGAAATCGAGGCAAGCCAATATTTCAGCCAAATGGTGGTACGGTGACAGTGACCAATAGCTGCAGTGAGGAAACTGCTTCAACAACATCACTTAACAACTGATGATATTGCTCGATTTGAAATCAATGAAGCATTTGCGGTGAAAGTGGCACTCTTTGTAAGGGAACTGGGTATTTCATATGATCGTGTGAATGTTCGCGGTGGGCGCTTTGTCTGGCCATCCGTATAGCGCTTCAGGTGCTGCACTTGTTATTCGATTATATGATGAAGCGAAAAATATAACAAAAGGCAACTATGTCATTGCGACGATTGGTAGTGGTGGTGGCATCGGTTTAGCTACTCTGTTTCAGGTGACTTAATCTGAGAAAGATGAAAATATGTATTTGCCAAGTAATTGCCGAATCTAGTCGAATCATGTACTATAAAGGCTAGATGTGAGGAGGGCGATGCATGTTTTCAGAGCAAAAAAACCAACCATTCTATAAAAGAAAAGCAGGAATTGTGATTTTATCTGCCATCGCTGTGATCATCATTGCAGCATTATCTGGCTTTTTATATGTAAAGTCAGCACTTGGGCCAGTTGATCAAAAGAGTAAACAAACGGTCAACATCCATATTCCAAACGGTTCTTCAGTGCCACGAATCGCAAGTATTTTAAAAGAGAATGGATTAATTAAAAATGATCAGCTGTTTACTTACTATGCCAAATACAAAAAAGCATCCGGATTCAAAGCAGGCTATTTTCATTTAAAAAAAACGATGGATGCAGACAAACTCATTCAAAAATTAACCGCTGGTGGAACTGATTATGCATTTCAGCTTGTGATTCCAGAAGGGAAGCAACTGTCAGACATTGCAACCATCATTGCTAATCAGACAACCTACACAGCAAAAGAAGTGACGGCGAAACTAGATGAAAAAGCCTTCATAGAAAAACTAAAGAAAAAATACCCAAAGACAGTGACATCTGGTATTGAGAAACAAACAGTCAAGCATCCACTAGAAGGCTACTTGTTTCCAGCGACCTATCCGTTCTATGATGAGAACGAGCCTTTGGAAAGCATCATTGAGACGATGGTGAAACAAACGGATCACTATGTGAAAACTTACGAAAAACAGATGAAAAAGAAAAAAATGTCTGTACATGCCGTATTAACAATGGCTTCTTTGATTGAGATGGAAGCCACTGAAAAAACAGACCGTGCGAAAATCTCTAGTGTGTTTTATAACAGGATAGAAAAGAAGATGCCACTTCAAACAGATCCAACGGTTCTTTATGCCCTTGGTGAGCATAAATCACGTGTATTGTACAAAGATTTAGAGGTCGATTCACCATACAATACGTATCGCAATAAAGGACTGCCACCAGGTCCGATTGCAAACGCAGGTGAATCCTCTTGGAAAGCCGCATTAAACCCGGAGAAAACAAATTACATTTATTTTCTTGCAAAGAAAAACGGTGAGGTCGTCTTTACAAAAACACTGAAAGAACATAACAAGGCGAAAGCGAAATACATCACAGGTAACGGTAAATAACGAAACGACGAGAAAAGACTGTAGACAATCATCCCGTTTGCCTACAGTTTTTTCATTTCATCAACAACAGCTCATACACATAAAAATTGGCACAAAATGTGGAAACACCCTCCTTTTATTGGTTCGCATTTGCAACGGGGGTGTGGTAAAATATATCGGGTTGTTTTACTTAAATGAACGAAAGATTGACAAAAAGAGAGCTGCAAAAGGCAGGACTCTTCTTTTTCAAGTCATGAAGGAGTTAGACGAAAGATGACAATCGAAGACGATCAAATAAATGACTATATTGAAAATTTAATACACCCTGGCCCTGATGAGATTGTGAAATTAGAGGCGTATGCTAAGCTTCATCATATTCCAATTATGGAGAAAGTCAGCATCGAGCTTTTGCTTCAGCTACTCTCGATGAAAAATCCGAAAAAAATCCTTGAAGTCGGCACAGCTATTGGCTACTCTGCCATCAGAATGGCAAATGCCTTGCCAGATGCTGATATTTATACAATCGAACGAAATGCGAAACGCTACGAAGAAGCAACGCATAACATTGAACAATTCCATTTAAAAGAAAGAATCCATGTCTTTTTTGGTGATGCAATTGAATCGGCAGGAACTGTTCAAACGATGGCACCATACGATGTCATTTTTATTGATGCAGCAAAAGGACAATATAAACGATTCTTTGAATTGTTTGAGCCTATGCTTGCGGATGATGGAATCATCATCACGGATAATGTCTTATTTAAAGGCTTGGTTGCAAGGAATTATGAAGAAGAAATAGAAGACAAACGTAAACGACAGCTGATCGGAAAAATTGACAGCTACAATCAATGGCTCATGTCAAATCCGAATTATCAAACGTGTATCATTCCAGTTGGTGATGGGATGGCCATCAGTACTAAAAGAGGTGATCAATAATGAAAAAACCAGAATTGCTTGTCACACCGAGAGAGGTGTCAGATATTTTACCTTTGATTAAGGCGGGAGCTGATGCATTCTTAATAGGCGAACAAACATACGGTATTCGTCTTGCAGGTGAGTTTTCAAAAGAGGCTATCACAGAGGCCGTTCAAGTAGCGCATGCACATGATAAAAAGGTATATGTCGCAATGAACGCTATTTTTCATCATGACCGTGTTGAATTACTGGGAGACTATTTAAGATTTTTAGATGAACTTAAGGTCGACGGTGTTGTATTTGGTGATCCTGCTGTGATCATTGCGGCAAAGGAAACAGGTGTGAACCTGAACCTCCATTGGAGCACAGAAACAACTGGAACGAACTATTTCACGTGTAACTATTGGGGAAGAAAAGGCGCAACACGTGCAGTCCTAGCAAAAGAACTGAACATGGATAGTATCATTGATATGAAGGAACATGCGGAAGTTGAAATTGAAATTCAAGTCCACGGTATGACCTGCATGTTCCAATCTAAACGTACCCTAATTGGCAACTACTATGAATACCAAGGGAAACAACTGGATGTAGAAGGAAAAAACATGGAAGAAGGCTTATTCCTTCATGACAAAGAACGTCAGAATAAATATCCCATCTTTGAAGACATCAATGGTACTCACATTATGAGTCCAAACGATGTATGTATGATTGATGAATTAGAAGAGTTTGTGGATGCAGGCATAGATTCATTTAAAATTGACGGAATTTTAAAGTCACTTTCATATATGACAGAGGTCACATCACTTTATCGAAAAGCAATTGATCTTTTAATGACAGATAAAGAAGCTTACGACAATCAAAAAGAGGAATGGGTTCAAAGAATTGAAGAAATCCAGCCAGTCAATCGATCAATTGACACGGGATTCTTCTTTAAAGAAACCGTCTATTAAACGAAAGGAGGCAAATGGATATGACACTTTTAAAAGATGGTATTTCTGAAATGATCAATGGAAAACGTGTCATTACAAAAAAACCAGAGCTACTTGCACCTGCGGGAAATCTGGAAAAGCTAAAAATCGCTGTTCATTATGGTGCGGACGCTGTGTTCATTGGAGGGAAAGAATTCGGACTCCGTTCAAATGCAGATAACTTCTCAATTGAAGAAATGGCAGAAGGTGTTGCCTTTGCAAAGCAATACGGAGCACGCATTTATGTCACAACGAATATCTTTGCGCACAATGAAAATATGGATGGCCTTGAAGAATATTTACAGGCAATTGAAGGTGCAGGCGTAGCAGGTATTATCGTAGCTGATCCTCTCATCATTGAAACATGCAAACGAGTGGCACCGAAATTAGAAGTACATTTGAGCACACAGCAATCCCTTTCTAACTGGAAGGCTGTTCAATTTTGGAAAGAAGAGGGCCTTGAACGTGTTGTACTCGCACGTGAAACAAGCGCACTTGAGATCAAAGAAATGAAAGAGAAGGTTGATATTGAAATTGAAACCTTCATTCATGGTGCCATGTGTATTGCCTACTCTGGACGCTGTGTATTGAGTAACCATATGACGGCAAGAGACTCTAACAGGGGCGGGTGCTGCCAATCATGCCGCTGGGATTATGATTTATATAAACTAGAAGGCTCGAATGAAGCGCCTCTTTTTGGTAAAGAGGATGCGCCATTTGCCATGAGTCCAAAAGACTTAAAGCTTGTTGAATCCATCCCACAAATGATTGAAATGGGTATTGATAGTTTGAAAATTGAAGGTCGTATGAAATCCATTCATTACGTCGCAACAGTCGTCAGTGTCTACCGTAAAGTCATTGATACTTATTGTGCAGATCCAGAAAACTTTGTCATTCAAAAGGAATGGCTCGATGAACTAGATAAATGTGCAAACCGCGATACAGCACCGGCATTTTTTGAAGGTGTACCTGGCACTGAAGAGCAAATGTTTGGCGTTCACGGCAAAAAGACGACATTTGATTTTGTCGGACTCGTACTTCATTACGATGAAAAGGAACAAGTCGTTACCTTGCAGCAGCGTAACTTCTTTAAAGCTGGTGATGAAGTTGAATTTTTCGGACCTGAAATTGACAACTTTACATGCAAAATCGAAAAAATCTGGGATGAAAAGGGACATGAACTAGATGCAGCCCGCCATCCTCTTCAAATTGTCAAATTTAAATTAGATCAAAAAGTATACCAAAGCAACATGATGAGAAGGGGGAAATACTAGGATTATGGGGAGAAAACCAGTGGTTATTGGAATAGCAGGTGGCTCAGGCTCTGGAAAAACGAGCGTCACCAATTCCATTTATGAAAAATTTAAAGGACATTCCATCCTCATGCTCCAGCAGGATTTATATTATAAAAATCAAAGTCATATGCCATTTGAAGAGCGACTATTGACCAACTATGACCATCCGCTTGCTTTTGATAATGACTTGATGATTGAGCATTTAGAACAACTATTAAGGTATGAACCGATTGAAAAGCCGATCTATGATTTCAAGTTGTATACCCGTTCAGAAGATACAGTCAAAGTAGAGCCAAAAGATGTCATTATCGTAGAAGGAATATTTGCCCTTGAAGATGAACGCTTAAGAGGTCTAATGGACATCAAACTTTATGTGGACACAGATGCTGATCTTCGCATCATTAGACGCATATTACGTGATATGAAGGAAAGAGGCCGCTCCATCGATTCAGTGATTGAGCAGTACGTTTCCGTTGTCAGACCCATGCATAACCAGTTTATTGAACCGACCAAACGTTATGCGGACATTATTATCCCAGAAGGCGGACAAAATCATGTGGCAATCGACCTCATGGTGACAAAGATTCAGACGATTCTTCAAAATCAGTTGATAGAATAGGGCTTGGGGCAAGTGGGCAAATGTGAATTTATTGGTTTGCCCGCCTTCTGCCCACAAAAAATTAAAAAATATTATTTGCTATAGCATTAAACTGTATAACAGACTCTATTTTTGTTTCACGCATTACATGATAATAGACATCAAGAGTTGTTTTAGAACGAGAGTGTCCAAGTCGCCTTTGCGTTTCTTTGAGGTCAATTCCGTCAGCAAAAAGCAAAGATGCGTAAGTGTGTCTTAAATGATGGGGTGTTATTTTTGTTACGTCTGCCTTTTTTATATAGGTGGTCATTCGATATTTGAAGTTGCGGGCAGGTTCAGGCATCCCAGAATCATCTGCAAAAACAAAATTTTCATCTTTGTATAGATTTCCTACATCATTTTTCACTTGATCCTGAACGCTTTTTAAAACCCTTAATTGCAATATGACCTGAGGTGGGACAGGAACATTCCTAATAGACAGAAACAACTGTCTTAAAGACGCTTGTCGTGCACATTAGTTCTCAAGCCTTAAAATGTGAATCCTTAAAATCTAAAACATATTTTGTCTTCCCAATTCCCCATGTACCGTCAATAAGCAACCTTTAATAACTCATTTGCTTTCCTAAACAGTACCTCAATAAAAATCATATCATAACTTTTAGAAAGCAGGAGGTTTATGTAAAACAAAAGGATAAACGATTTCAATCCAAGGTTTTAAGGCGGTTGCTTCAGCAATTCTAGAAGCAGGCTCGATGCCAGCGCTTTTCAATCAAAGGAAAACTTCATTTTTCCTTCAAAGCGTAAAGGATGGTATAAAATAAGTCACCTTAAAATAGCGGATGTGTAGCAATTGAACAAAATCACGCAACAAGTATTAGCGGACATTATATATGTTTGTAAAAAGTATTTTTCATCTTATTGGTTTAATTTCCTCTTTGTAAAAGATAAATAAACTGTTCCATGTTTAAAATATCGCATTTGTGATTCTTCTCGCTTCTTTTTCTAGATTGTGACTAGGTTTAAAATACTCTGCAACAGAGCACTCAAAAATTATCATTCATTAACTTGGGTTCTTACAAGATTATTTTCCCCATTAGTAGATGACGTCGTAAAACAACTTCTGCCCACCATTTGCCCACAAAAAATTATATTTGATTTAACAATATTAAAAATATCAACACAGCCGAACATGTACAAACGCCTCAAACATTAGGATTCGATTACACTCAATACAAATAAATATCATATCAAGACTATAGACTTCATGGTGACAAAGATCCAGACGATCCTGGAGAAACGGGATGGGCAAGAGTAAATAAACTCCTGCTTTTTTAACATAAAACGGGGTGGTGCTGTGATAGCCAATGTGAACTCGTTTTACTTATTAGTGACAGCATTTATGTAGAGATATATTGCAAAAAGAAAGCATTGATTGAAGCACTATTTTCAAATGCAAAATCATGTGGCTTTTCACAAGTAGAATATATTGGTTATCTCTTTAAATAAAAAAGACCCTTACTGCGTAAAGGTCTCTAGTGGAAATATATTTATTTAGATTTGACAGTGACATACACTTGACCTAATACACTGCCATTCGACTTATACAAAGTAATGATTGCGCTACCTGCTGATCTTGCAGTAACATAACCTTTTGAATCAACAGAAGCAACGCTCTTTTTATTTGTATCATAAGTTTCTGCTGCAGGGTCGCCTACATAACCTGTATCACCAACTGTTAAAGTCATATTGTAGTCTTGCACCGTAATAATATCTGAAGCTGTGTGAATTGCTGTAGAGACTTGTGTTTCCTGCGCAGATGCAAGACCAGTAATCGACAAAGATAAAGCAGAGATGGATAAAGCAGAAACCAATGTTTTCTTAAACTTCATTTAAAACCACTCCTCTGATTTTTTTGTGTTACAAGAATAGAATTCTTCAAATTCCTTATTTTTCCTTGTTGATAAATGTTAATAAATTGTGAACATTTTGTGTAGAAAGTGCTAGAAACCATTTTAAATATTTATTCAAACCACTTTCAAGGGAAAAATTAAGTAGAAGCAGAAAAAGCTTTTCTAAGATGAAGATATTTTGGTATGATAGGAATGTTATGTAGGAGAACCACT
Organism: Bacillus sp. NPDC077027; assembly: GCF_050269555.1. Taxonomy (NCBI): domain Bacteria; kingdom Bacillati; phylum Bacillota; class Bacilli; order Caryophanales; family Bacillaceae; genus Bacillus; species Bacillus sp. NPDC077027. The sequence goes on from NZ_JBNNIO010000001.1 coordinate 385,382, forward strand.
TGCAAGGTAAAAAACTTAACAGAAAACAGACGAATTTTAGCATATTCATGTTATATTAAAAAAACATCAAACAAATCATCACAAATTTTCAAACAATTCTTGATCAAATTGCAATTTTGTAATAATATAGCATAGACATATCATACTCTGACCATATTATGTATAAGATGACTAAGAATGGTCAAGCTATTCTCTTCAGATCACATATGAAACAAAAAGGTTGATTAAGGTGCAGGAATTTCCTGTGCCTTTCCACAGTTTGTGCAAATGAAGATAGCTCAAATCTGGTCGCATTTGTCCCTGCTCTAATCAAAAGCATAATGTTTGCATCTGATCAAGCAGCACTGTAAGATGGACTTTTACAAATATGGTACAGAAGGAATGGGGGCTTTATGATGTCCTCATTCTTGTATATTTCAGTCGCTACTCTCATACAGAAAGTAAGTGTGTGATGGGGATTAATAGAAGGAGTGAAGATTCATGGCACAAGATAAAGTATTTCCAATGACAGAAGAAGGAAAACGAAAATTAGAAGAAGAACTTGAACAATTGAAAACGGTTAAACGTAAAGAGGTTGTAGAGCGTATTAAGATTGCAAGAAGCTTTGGAGACCTCTCTGAAAACTCTGAATACGATTCTGCAAAAGAAGAGCAAGCTTTTGTGGAAGGACGCATTACGGCACTTGATAACATGATCCGAAATGCGAAAATTATCGAAGATGAAGGCGATTCAAACACTGTCTCTCTTGGAAAAACGGTCACATTTGTAGAGCTTCCTGATGGTGAAGAGGAGTCTTACACGATCGTTGGAAGCGCAGAAGCAGATCCGTTTGAAGGAAAAATTTCAAACGATTCGCCAATCGCAAAAAGCCTGCTTGGCAAACAAGTCGATGACAAGGCGACAGTTCAAACACCTGGCGGCGAAATGTTCGTCCAAATTGTAAAAATCTCATAATCACGTTTACACGTTAAACACCTCGTCCACAATAAGGATGAGGTGTTTTTATGCGTAAAAAAAGAAGAATGAAATGGACAGCGGTCATTATAATTATTTTACTGCTCGGTTTACTCATTAGATTAGCAGAAATTCAATTGTTTTATACTGAATCCTTTTCAAAGCTTAATATTAATTTGATACAAGAAAGTGTGAAACAACGTACAGAGGAAGTCGTGATATCTGACGGCAGAGGTGTCTTTATCGACCGAAATGGTCATCAGCTCCTCACAAAAGAGCAGCCTGCCGTCATTCTCTTTCCTTTTCTTCAACATGATCGTCCGCATATGGAACAGGCAGCAAAAATTTTAGGTTTATCAGCGACAGAATTGCAAACACAATTAACTGAAACGAAGAAACCTCTTATTTTAAAAGAGAATATCACGAAAAAAAACATCGAAGACATCAATGAAATGAAATATTCAGGAGTTTACGGCGTATATATGAAGGAGAAGGACAAAAAAAGACTTGCTCTTCAAACACTTGGATTTACGAGTGAAAATCCAGAATTGCTTAGGAAAAGGTATCCAGATAAAAAGGAGCTATCGATTCGTACTGAAATTGGTACGTTCGGCTTAGAAAGTACGTTTGATGAATTTTTATTACCAGAACAAGACACAAAATTGTTATATCATGTTGATGGAAGGGGAAACCCTTTGTTCGGTATGGACGTCAAATATACAGCAGAGGCAAATTCTTTTTATCCACTTCAGGTTCAGACAACACTTGATGAACAGCTTCAGATAGACACTGAGCGAATATTAAAGGAGCAAGGGGTGAAAAAAGGAGGAGCAGTTCTTTTAGACATTGAAAACAGTAGTGTCCTTGCGATGGCAAGCTTCCCAAATGTCACAAGTGCAAATCGGCATGAAGCAAGAAATCATATGCTCACAGCTTTTGCGCCTGGATCGGTTTTTAAAACAGCTATACTTGCGGCAGCCATCGAAAAAAGCATAGACCAGCCTCAGACACAATATGATTGTCGAAAGAATTTATATGGAGAGCCAGAAGGGAAACAAGAGGTGCTGAACATTTCCGAAAGTTTTGCGCAAAGTTGCAATTATACGTTTGCAACATTAGCTGAAACATTGATTCAAGAAGACCAGAATAGCATTGAAAAAATGGCAAAACGTCTCGGTTTACTTGATCGTGTTGGCTGGCAGGGAGATGTCTATCACCAGCAACAATTTAAACAGTTCGACCAAGAACAATCAGGAAATGTGTGGGGAGATAAACGAGACAAGCACGTGAAAAAAGCCATTGCACAAACAGCGATTGGACAAAAAAACGTGAAAACCACGCCTCTTCAAATTGCAAACATGATGGCAACCATTGCGAGGGGCGGTGAACGCAAAGAAGTGAGAATTGCTGATAAAGTTCTTTATCAAAATGGAACGACAATGCTCTCTTTTCCGCATAAGAAGATGGAGGGGGAAAAGCTTGATCGTTATACTTCGCAAAAATTACAGCGTTATTTAAGACAGGTTGTGACATCTGAGAAGGGTACAGGCAGACGCTTTCAAGACTTGCCATATCAGATTGCCGGGAAATCTGGTACTGCCCAAACGGGGGGGCAAGACCAAAACGGAAATCCCCTTTACCACAAGTGGTTCGCTGGATATTTTCCAGCTGATAAACCACGCTATGCACTTGTTGTTGTACACATGGATGAGACAAGTGGGCGTGCTAAGACAAATGAAGTTTTTTATGATATTGTAAAAAAGGTCAATGAAATTGAAAAGAAACAGACATAGAACATCCCCTTATGACATGTTAGAATAGTAACGACTTAGGGAATAGAGGCAAAGGAGTGCAGAGATTTTGAGTAAATATTCTCGATTTGAACATCGCGATAAGCGCAGAAAGGCAAATATCGTGCTTAACATATTAATCGCAGTTGTGGTGGTGCTTATTTTGGTCGTCGCATCGAGTCTGTTAATTTTTCAAAAGCCTAAAAATGCAGACGTAGCTAAAGATCCAAGTAGCAGCCAAAATGCACCCGCATCTAGCGATAATAATCAGACCTCAGATGAAGATGTCAAAGATCAAAACAAAGACACTTCAGATGATTCAAAAGCAAAAGATGACAAGTCAGATTCAAAAGATGAAGATTCAAGCAAGCAGGAAGATGATAGTGAGAGTGACACAGTGGTAAATAAAGATGCACTCAAAGATGCCAAAGAGACAGATGGCGGCGCAACAAATGATGTTGCCAAAACGTATGAGAATGAAGACTGGAAGCCTGTTGGCACTGAGCAGTCGGGTACCCATACAGCAACTTATGATTCCAAGTCTAAAGACTGGGAGGAAATGATCAAAGCGATGTCATATGCTACAGGTATTCCTGAAGATCAAATGACTGTAATTTGGCTTGGTAACAATGGTGGTCCGCAAGATGCCAAAGGAACCATTAGAGATAAAAGTTCAGGTGAACGTTACCGAGTCAATATCTCATGGGTTGATGAAAAAGGCTGGAAACCTGTGAAAGTAGAAAAGCTAAAATAAAGGTCTGCCATGTTCAAAAACAATCAGACAAAAAAAGAAGATATGCCATGGCTATCTTCTTTTTTGCGTTTGGACAATGAATCCTTTTATATGTTTGCTTTGAAATGGACAACGGCTGTATATAAAATCTTGTCATCAATCACGGTTGTTTGGTGACTAACTGAATGAACGGCTAGTAAGATGGCTTGATTATGTTCAATTTGTTTTTGGATGTTTTGTTCAAGTTTCTTTAAAGAAAAGGCTTCAAAAAACTCAACCTTATCTTTTAACATATCCAATTGAAAACCCATAATGACTCACTCCTTCACGCTCTAGGCTCATCATAATCTCTCTTTTTGAAAAGTGCAATGATTTTTACGCATAATCCCAGTATTTTTTAGTGTAAAAGAAACAGAAGGTGTGGTAGGATAGAAACTGTTCAATGAACAAAGCATACTATACTTATAGGAATAAAATGATAAAAGTGGAGGTCAAGAGGATGGGACGTGAGTTTCTTTCTATATTCGATCAATGGGCTGAATCTTATGATGACACGGTGGATGGACACGACGTGCAATATGAAGAAGTCTTTCGTCGATATCAAGACATTTTGAATGAAATCGTGAAACGCTCTGGGGATTGCGTTCTTGAATTTGGAAGTGGTACGGGGAATCTAACACAAGCACTGCTTGCAGAAGGAAAACAAGTATTCGGAGTTGAACCATCTGAGGCGATGAAGAAGGCAGCATTAAAAAAAGGTGTACCTGACATTTTGCATGATGGAGATTTCTTGGTTTTCCCGCATCCTCCTTTTGAGCCTGATACCATTGTGAGTTCATATGCTTTTCATCATTTAACCGATGAAGAAAAAAAACAAGCCATTCACACCTATGGCAAGATCCTGCGTTCAAATGGTAAAATAGTCTTTGCCGATACAATGTTTCAAAATCAAGCTGCACATGAAGCTGAAATTAAAAAAGCGAAAATGGCTGGAAATGACCAGCTCGCAGAGGATCTTGAGACTGAGTACTATCCATCGATTGACGTGTTAAAGCAAATGTTAGAGGAAGAAGGCTTTAGCGCTCATTTTAATCAAATGAATGATTTCGTTTGGATATTAGAGGCGAAGAAAAGGTAATCGAAGGGATGTTTTTTTATTGAAAATCGCAGTGATTGGTGCAATGGAAGAAGAAGTGACGATCTTAAGAAGTCAATTAAAAGATGCAAAACAAGAAAACATCGCTGGTTGTGAATTTACAACAGGTGTATTTGAGGATAAAGAAGTGATTTTACTTAAATCAGGTATTGGAAAGGTGAATGCTGCGGTCAGTACAACCCTTTTGCTTGACCGTTTCAAACCTGATTATGTGATCAATACAGGGTCAGCTGGTGGATTTCATCAGTCATTGAATGTAGGTGACATTGTCATTTCGACCGATGTTCGTCACCATGATGTAGATGTGACGATCTTTAACTATGAATACGGACAAGTGCCAGGTCTACCGGCTGCATTTGTAGCGGATGAAAAGCTTGTTCTATTAGCTGAGCAGTCTGCTTCTGAAATTGAGCATATTCAAGTGGTGAAAGGGACCATTGCAACCGGAGATTCGTTTATGAATGATCCAGATCGTGTAGCATTTGTAAGAGAGAAGTTCCCTCACCTATATGCTGTCGAAATGGAAGCGGCTGCGGTTGCACAGGTATGTGAGCTGTTTGGTACGCCATTTGTTGTCGTTAGGGCGCTATCAGATATTGCAGGAAAAGAATCAAATGTATCTTTTGATCAATTTCTCGAGCAAGCCGCGATTCACTCAACCGACCTTGTCCTACGTATGATAAAGCAAACACAATAAAAAGAAGGGGTTTCCCCCTTCTTTTACATGCAAAGGAAGGGAAAAGATATGGTTGTCATTCATGACATTACAGAGTTAATTGGGCAAACACCGCTCTTAAAGCTTTCAGGAATTGGAGTGCCAGAGGGAGTGGAGGTCTATGCAAAGCTTGAGATGATGAATCCAGGCGGCAGCATCAAGGATCGATTAGGTGAAATGCTGATAGAAGAAGCACTTGAATCAGGCAAACTTCACCCAGGTGGAACCATCATTGAAGCCACAGCTGGGAATACTGGAATCGGGCTTGCACTAAGTGCAAGAAAGTATCAGCTCCAACCAATTTTCTGTATACCAGAGCATTTTAGTCAGGAAAAACAGCAAATCATGCGGGCGCTTGGAGCAGAGATCATTTCAACGCCTAGAGAAAAAGGAATGAAAGGCGCAATAGATACAGCGCTTGAACTAGAGGCCAAGCTTGACAACGCATATTGCGTTTTGCAATTTGAAAACCAAGTAAATCCATTGACTTACTATAATACACTCGGTCCTGAAATATGGTCTGAACTAGATGGCAAAATTGATATTTTCGTTGCGGGTGCAGGATCAGGTGGTACATTTCAAGGGTGTGCACAATATTTCAAAGAGCAAAATCAAGCATTAAAAACCGTCATTGTTGAGCCAGAAGGGTCCATTTTAAACGGAGGAAAACCAGGGCCGCATCGAACAGAAGGCATTGGTCTTGAGTTTATCCCTGATTATATGAATGACGCATTTTTTGATGACATTTATACAGTCAATGATGATGACGCATTTCGTCTGATAAAAGAAGCCGCAAAAAAAGAAGGCTTATTGCTAGGGAGCTCATCTGGTGCAGCACTATTTGCGACTCTTGAGGAAGCGAAGAAAGCCACACCAGGTACTGTCATTGTCACTATTTTTCCAGACAGCAGTGATCGTTATTTAAGCAAAGATATTTATGGAGGAGGAAAATAAGATGAAGCCGAAAACAATGATGATTCATGGGGGCATCACAGGTGATGAGAAAACAGGAGCGGTATCTGTGCCGATTTACCAAGTGAGCACATATAAGCAACCAAAGGCAGGAGAGCATACAGGCTATGAATATTCTAGAACAGCCAACCCGACGAGAACCGCTCTTGAAGCTGTGATTCGTGACCTTGAAGGTGGCGCTAACGGTTATGCATTTGGCTCAGGGATGGCAGCTATTACTGCTGTAATGATGATGTTTAATAGCGGTGATCATATTGTGCTCACAGATGATGTGTATGGAGGGACTTATAGAGTCATCACAAAAGTGCTCAATCGCATTGGGATTGACGCAACATTTGTTGACACAAGTGATCCGCAAAAGGTAGAAGAAGCGATTCAGCCTCATACAAAAGCTGTTTATGTTGAAACACCTACAAACCCTTTATTAAAAGTGACTGATCTTGAAGCAGTCGGTAAAATCACCAAAGAAGCAGACATATTATTGATCGTAGACAACACATTTTATACACCTTATCTCCAAAAACCAATAGAATACGGAGCAGATATTGTGCTTCACAGTGCAACGAAATATTTAGGCGGTCATAGTGATGTTGTAGGTGGTCTTGTTGTGACAGCGACAAAGGAGCTTGGAGAAGAACTTCATTTTGTCCAAAACTCAACGGGAGGTATTTTGGGACCTCAAGATTCTTGGTTACTGATGAGAGGTATGAAGACACTTGGTCTCAGAATGGAGGCACACGATCAAAATGCACAAAAAATAGCTGATTTCTTAGAAAATCATTCAGCGATCACACGTGTCTATTACCCGGGGCTTGTATCCCATCCGGGGCATGAGCTGACAAAACAGCAGGCAACGGGCTTTGGCGGAATGATTTCATTTGACATTGGAAAAGAAGAAAACGTAGATCCCTTTTTGAGTAAATTAACATTATTTACAATTGCGGAAAGTCTAGGTGCAGTCGAAAGTTTGATTTCAGTACCTGCAAGAATGACACATGCTTCGATCCCGAGAGAGAGAAGGCTAGAGCTTGGCATCACAGACGGATTAATTCGTATTTCGGTTGGAGTTGAAGATATAGACGACTTACTAAATGATTTACAGCAAGCTTTAGATGCTTTGGCATAATGGATAGATTTACATGCTCGCCACCCATTTTAACTATGTTAAGCTATGAATATATTTTATCATTTGGAAGGTGACACAAGTGAAGAAAAAGTGGAGTGGTTTGATGACGGATTATAAGCAATACGCTTTTATATTGCTTGCCGTCAGCACCTTTTTATATATCGGTACAATTTTGCCTGCACAACACATTGAAGGGGTTCAAAAGACGCTGATGATTGGAGTCAATTGTTTATTCCTTATTGCCGCCTTTGGATGTGTGAAACGTTCGTTGTTTTATCGTAAGAAGTTGCAAGAGCTAGATGAAGATCTATCATAAACGAGCTGTCCTCTCTTAGAGAGGGCGGTTTTTTTGTATGTTAGATGAATGGACAAATATGCCTATATAAAATAACAAAAAAATATGTAGAATTTAGTTAAAAACACAAAATTCATCTAAATTTCTAAAAACAGGTTTACAAAAAACCTTGAGATGTATATACTTACAAAGTAATTAAAACGTAAAGGAGGCTGAAGAATATGATGTTCGTATTGCAATGTAATCATTTTAACACTCAATTTCATCATGTCATCGGCCTGTGGAAGAGTTCGTGGCCTTCCTTTACCTATTACGATGCACGCTTAACATCTTTATAGGAAAAGTGAAGGATTCAGCGCATCATCCACCGCAGGTTGAAAGACACTAGTCTGTCTTTTGGTCTGCGTTTTCTTGTGCCCGCAGATCAACTGATAAAGGAGATCTGTGGGTTATTTCGCGTTAAAGGCGAATTGAAGGGAGGTGAGCTTACATGACGATCCATTTATTTTTTATTACATTAACCATCAGACGTAAATTCAAGGACATAGAAACCATTCAATATGAACAACAAATTGAAGATATCTATGAAGAAATGAAACGAAAGCAATTAAAGTACATGAACTAAAGGTAAAGCGAAAGACAAAAATGAAAGAAGGAGGAGATCAATATGTTTATTACGCTTGCAATACTTGATCATTACACATTGGAGAAGGACCAGGTTTAGACACGTTCCATTTTTAATGGCCTCACATATGATACCGTAAAAGGTGAATGTGAGGTGATCGAATGTCTATGTCACCATATATGCGGTTTCCATCAGTGGGTCATGGCTATGCATCCATTCCCCATTCCCTCAAGCATGGATATGGAAATCCATATCGAATGCAAAGAGAGCAGCAAGAAATGCTAAGACGTAATATGTACATTTATCCAAACTATTGGTATTAATGAAAAGGAGCAGAAGAATCGTCTTCTGCTCCTTTTACGTGATATTAGCAAATCCAGCTTGCACCAATGATGATCAGCAGAATGAAAAGCACGACAAGCAGAGCGAAACCGCCTGCAAATCCGCCTCCCCCACTATAGCCTCCTGAGTAACCGCCAAAGCCCATATCTAGCACCACCTTTACCTATTGAAGATACATTGATAAAATATGCAAAACATCAGAAAATGAAATCAATCCTGTCATAATTAATGAAATCGCCTATGAATTGAAAATTTTTTCTTTACGTGAAACATTTTTCAAAAATGCTCCGTCTTATTAAAGATAAAAGAATTAGGACTAGGTCTTAACTCTTTGTCATTTAAGGCCGATATAAAAAGTAAGAAAAATTCGTAAATAAATCTTTTTATTTACTCGCGTAAAGCAGGTGTTGACTTTGATTCAAAGCTGGATTGGAAAACAAATGAGGGAACCAAAAGGCTTGTTCACGAAATGGGTTGCCCGCTATATGGAAAAAAATCATCATAATATCAATCAATGGACGATTCAACTCTTAAATATACAAGAAAATGACCGAATTTTAGAAATTGGCATCGGAAGGGGAATGGCACTTTCGATGGTGGGAGAAAAGTTGGATCGTGGGAAGATTTATGGAGTCGATGCGTCTCGCCATATGGTGAAATATGCAAAAAGAAAAAACAAAAAATTAATTGATCAAAAAAAAGCAGTCATTAAACAGGGAAAGGCTGAAAAATTGCCCTTTAAAGACAGATCCTTCAATAAATTATATACGGTACAGACCATTTATTTTTGGACAGATATGGAGCAAGTAGTAAAAGAGGTCTATCGTGTACTGCAAGTTGATGGTGAAGTGTATTTATCCTTTCAGATGAAGGATTTAATAAAGGAACAAAAGCGTGCCAAGGAGTTTTCTCTTTACAGTGAACAAGAAGTAAGCAAAATGTTTTCAGATTACCATTTTAGAGAAGTATCTGTTTATCACTATGATACATACATTTGTGTCAAAGCTTTAAAATAATGTAAATATTTCCTGGGTAATGAACAAGCTGTTTATATGTAGAATCTTCAGGTCATAGACAAACCCTTTTTCTAAAGAAGCAATTCGAAGAAAAAGGGTTTTTATTTTTTTGCTTTGATCTTATCATATTTAAACCAATTGATTGTTGATAAAAAAGCTTGTCGACAAAATCGACAAGCTAAAGACTCTTCGTGTGAAGAGTCTTTTTATTATGTATAGGCGCCAGCCAGGTGTGTAAGGAATGATAGTATATATAAGGAATTTGTTTGTCGATTAAGGATACCTGTCTGGCTTATGACTTATATCGACATGGTTTTTCAAATGTTTAGCTTTTTTTTCAATATTTTCATTTTTTATCCCTTTTAATTTCCAATTTATTTGTAAGAGGCAAAGAAATTGGCCTTTTTTTAATTCGATGTGCATTTGAAAGAGGAAAAATGTCGATGAAGGGAGAAAAAAGTAGAGACTTCATTTTTTAAAACAAAAAGGGAGGAATGAGAACATGACGGGTAACAAAGGTGTAGTTTACATGGGAGCAGGAAAAGTAGCGGTTGAAGACATTGGCTATCCTGACTTGGTTTTAAAAGATGGTCCTGGTGTTCCAAAAGCAAATGTTGGACGTAAATGTGAGCATGGTGTCATCTTAAAGGTAGTGACCACCAATATTTGCGGAAGCGATCAGCATATGGTGAGAGGACGCACGACAGCACCAAAAGGTCTTGTACTTGGCCACGAAATAACGGGCGAAGTGATCGAGGTCGGCAGAGATGTTGAGTTTATTCAAAAAGGAGACCTTGTTTCCGTTCCGTTTAATATTGCCTGTGGACGCTGTGTTATGTGTAAGGAACAGAAAACGCATGTCTGTTTAAATGTAAACCCTGATCGCCCTGGTTCTGCTTACGGTTATGTTGATATGGGAGGCTGGGTAGGCGGTCAATCTGAGTACGTCATGGTCCCTTATGCTGATTTCCAGCTCCTTAAATTCCCAGATAAAGAGCAAGCGATGGAAAAAATTCTTGATCTAACGATGTTATCTGATATTTTCCCAACAGGTTTCCATGGTGCTTATACGGCCGGTGTTAAAATGGGTTCTACTGTATATATTGCGGGTGCTGGGCCAGTAGGTCTTGCCGCTGCACACTCAGCTCAGCTCCTTGGTGCTTCTACTGTAATCGTGGGAGATCTCAATGAGCAGAGACTAGAGCAAGCAAGAAGTTTTGGTTGTGAAACGATTAATTTACGAAAGCATGATCGAATCGGCGAACAAATAACAGACATTTTAGGTGAGCCTGAAGTGGATTGCGCTGTTGACTGTGTTGGTTTTGAGGCTTCTGGTCATGGCGATCAAGGCGAAGCGCCAGCCACAGTTCTTAATACAATCATGGATATTACAAAAGTTGGCGGTAAGTTAGGCATTCCAGGCCTTTATGTCACAGAGGATCCGGGCGGAGTCGATGAGGATGCCAAAATTGGTTCCCTTAAGGTACGAATTGGACTTGGCTGGGCAAAAGCACACACATTTGTGACTGGTCAAACCCCTGTCATGCAGTATCACCGTAGTCTGATGAAATCCATCTTAAGCGGCAGAGCGCAAATTGCCAAAGCCGTCAATGCGACAGTCATCAACCTTGATCAAGCTCCAGGAGGGTATAATGACTTTGATTCAGGTGTGGCAAAAAAGTTCGTCATTGACCCACATGGACTTGTTTCTAAGTGATTGTTCATTATATTTGACTTTATTCAAAAAACTTACAGGATCGTATTTCCTGTAAGTTTTTTGTTTTTTTAAATATAGATTAAAAAATGCCTATACTATTCTCCTGAATTTAGTACCAATAGGCTTTACAATCATGTTTATGATGTTTGCTATATCTAGTGCAACTTCATCAATTCATGAAGAGTACAAAAATTATACATGGCAAAGACTGCTCTCCAGCCCAGTTCATAAATATCAAGTTTTATTGGGATATTTATTTGCTTACTTTATTCTTGGATGGATACAGTTGAGTGTTTTAATGGTTATTTTATCACTGTTTTTTCATGTTTATTGGGGGAATATAATACATCTCTTGCTGTTTGGCTCTATCGTGATAGGAATGATTGTAGCCCTATCCATCACGATTTCTTCTGTATCTAAAACAAAAAACAAGCAGAGATTTCAAGTGCTATTATTATTGTGAGCACCTGTATGTTAGGAGGGATTTATTGGCCTTTAGATATCGTTCCTCAATTCATGCAAAACATATCAAAAGTGATTCCTCAAACTTTGATCATGTCTGGGTTTGAAGAGATCATGAACGGTTTGACCAACCATTCAGTATTATTAGTGAATTCTATGATGCTGCTGATTTTCACGATCATTTTTTTAATGATTGGTCTAAAAAATATTAAATTTTCTTAACTAAGCATTGACGCCGCAATTCAATCACAGTACAATATGTAACAATTCAGCTGAAGATCAAGCGAAATGAATATAAAGCGTAAAAAGAGAAGAGTAAATAATGTCTACCCACACAGAGAGCTCCGGGAGTTGAGAAGGAGCTGGGAAATTTATTGAACCAAGCCTCTTAGCTCTGCACCGGATTCCTTCGGATGGTGGTGCAGCGAAATTCTCCTGTTACAGAGAAAGGTTGAATGATAACCTGCTAAGGTTCGTCTGGTAACAGATGAATGAACTGAGGTGGCAACGCGGAGTAAATCCCGTCCTCAAGACTTAAACGTCTTGGGGGCGGGATTTTTTTATGCATGAAGAGGGGGGATAGCTAATGAAGAAAGATTGGCGCGATATGAGCATCTTACTCGGAGCCATCGGAATTGCGAATATAGGAGAATGGATTTTTATAATTGCCCTCCATTTACTTATTCTACAAGAAACGGGTTCTATTCTGGCTGTTACAGCCATCTACATGTTAAGGCCAGTGGCTACACTTGTGACGAATAGCTGGTCGGGCAGTTTAATTGATCGGTTGAATCAACGTAATGTGATGGCAGGACTTGATGTATGTCGAGCTGTTCTTATAGCGGGACTGCCCTTTGCATTATTTTCAGGACAAATGCTCATTGTTTATCCGATGGTATTTGTGATTCATATGGCACATGCGATGTTTCATCCTGCTTCGATGGTGTATATCACAGGCCTGATTCCGATAAATAAAAGGAAAAGGTTTAATGCCATTCGCGCTTTACTAAATTCCGGTGGATTTTTGCTCGGACCTGCAGTAGCAGGGTTACTTTTTTTGATCGGCACGCCTGTTTTTTCAATTTATGTCAATGCAGTATGTCTGTTTGTATCATCTTTACTCACCATGTGTTTGCCTATTTTACCAAGAGCAACAGGCGGAGACGATCGGCAAAAACGTTTTTCTCTCTCTGTGTTAAAGGAGGATGCTCAGCTTGTCCTTCGATTTAGTCTCTCGTCACGTCAAGTAATGGCTGTGTATTTATTATTTGGTGCTGCCATCACCGTACTGCCAACTGCGATCGACTCACTTGAAACAGCTTTTGCAAAAGAAGTGCTGATGCTGACAGATACAGAATATGGACTTCTTGTCAGTATTGCTGGGGCAGGGATCATTGTAGGTGCATGTGTCAATTCTGTGATTGTAGAGAAGTTGCCTGTTTCAATCATGATCGGATTAGGGAGTCTTTTTGTTGCTTTCGGCTATCTGATCTATGCTTTTTCCCACACTTTTATGGTGGCAGCCATTGGTTTTTTTGTTCTAGCATTCTTTTTAGCATTTGCCAACACTGGTTTTATGACTTTCTACCAAACTTATATCCCGGTAGAAGTGATGGGGAGGGTTGCAAGCTTTTATGCCTTATGTGAAGCCATTCTCACGATCGGAATGACAGGCATTTCTGGAGGGATTGCATATTTCCTATCAGTAAAAATATCAGTGATAATGGGCTGTGTAAGTATGCTCCTGATTTGTTTATTACTATGTTTTGTCATTTTTCGTTCATTGATTTTCAATAAGCTAGTGCCTCCGGCTTAGCAAATTAAAATAATTATGTTATGATTATTTAAGTTAGTTAATTATATTGAAAAGGGGTCTTACAAATGAAAGCACTACGCTGGCATGATCAAAAAGACATTCGACTAGAAGAAATTGACGAACCAAAAGTTGCACCAGGGAAAGTGAAATTAAAAGTAAAATGGTGCGGCATTTGCGGAAGTGATTTACATGAATATCTAGGTGGCCCCATTTTTATACCTGTGAATGAACCACATCCATTAACGAAAGAAAAAGCACCCATTACACTTGGCCACGAATTTTCTGGTGAAGTTGTTGAAGTAGGGGAAGGTGTCATTGACTATCAAACTGGAGATCGAGTGGTCGTTGAGCCAATTTTCGCTACCCACGGACACAAGGGAGCTTATAATTTAGATGAAAACATGGGCTTTTTAGGACTCGCTGGTGGTGGTGGCGGTTTTTCGGAATATGTTTCAGTAGATGAAGAATTACTTCATAAATTACCTGATGAAATTTCATTTGAACAGGGAGCTCTTGTTGAGCCTTCTGCCGTTGCACTATATGCAGTACGTTCTAGTAAAATTCAAGCGGGGGACACTGCTGCAGTGTTTGGCTGTGGACCAATCGGACTATTAGTAATTGAAGCGCTAAAAGCGGCAGGTGCAACAGATATCTATGCGATAGAATTATCGAAAGAACGTCAAGAAAAAGCAAAAGAGCTTGGAGCAATCGTTGTTGATCCTTCTCAATACGAGGATGTCGTACAAGAGATTGCAAACCGTACAAATGGCGGAGTCGATGTTTCTTTTGAAGTGACGGGTGTACCGATTGTATTAAAACAAGCCATTCAATCTACTAGAATTTCTGGCGAAACTGTCATTGTCAGCATCTGGGAGAAGGGTGCAGAAATTATGCCAAACGATATTGTCATTAAAGAGCGTACAGTAAAAGGCATTATCGGCTATAGAGATGTGTTCCCATCTGTTCTTAATTTAATGAGAAAAGGATATTTCTCAGCAGATAAATTGGTCACAAAAAAAATCAAGCTTGACGATGTGATTGAGGAAGGCTTCAATGCATTAATCAATGAAAAAGATCAAGTGAAAATTTTAGTTAGTGCTGAATAAGTAAGACGAAAAAGGAGAATGACGCATTTGTCATTCTCCTTTTTTATAAAGAGAAGCGCTATGTTTGTCGTTGAATACTCATCTCAACAAACATCCATTATCTTCCGAGAGAACGCCCGTATATACTCACTCGCTTTTCTAAGAAAGCAAAGGCGATTTCAAATAGAATACTCAGTAGCCAGTAAATCACAGCAGATACGAGATAGGTTTCTAAAAAATGATAGCCATCATTTGCGATAATACGGGAGATTGCCATGATTTCAAGTACACCGATTGTAAAGGCAAGGGATGTGGCTTTTAATAATTGGATGAGCTGATTGCCAAGGTTCGGAAGTGCATGGACAAACGCTTGTGGCAGTATAATCCGAAGCATCGCTTGTCTTGTCGTCATTCCAACAATTTTTGCAGCCTCAAGCTGTCCTTTATCCACTGCAAGTAACGCACTTCGAATCACTTCGGTTAAATGTCCAGCAGAGTGTAGGCTAAAGGCGATGACTGCCACGATAAGGGGCGAAATCATATCAGGGTTAAAAGAGAAGCCAAAACTTTCGTTCAATTTAGTGAGAACAAGTGGTATCCCATAAAAGAAAGCGAACAGTTGTACAATTAAAGGAGTTCCTCTAAAGAAAGATACATAGAGCACCACAAGCTGTCGGAGAACTGGAATGCGAAATACGCGTATAAAGGCAAACGCAGATCCAAGAATCAGGCTAACCACCATCGAGACAAGTGCAATGATCAATGTAAAAGGAACCCCTTTTAAAATATTCGGAATTTGCTGTACGGCAAATTGTATATCAATTGGTTGCATAAGTGATTCCCCCTTTTAGCCAGAAATACTGGTGCGCCCTTTAACAAATTTTTTCTCAAGAAGCATCGTGATCATCTCGATGACGATACAAATGAACCAATACACGATAGCTATGATGACATAGACCTCAAACATCCCAACCCCATAATGATTGCCTAGAATGATTTTGACCTGACCCATCATATCAATTAAACCAATTGTAAAGGCAATAGCTGTATCCTTGACGAGGTCGATTGTATAATTACCAAGGTTCGGTAAGGCAATTAGGAAGGCTTGTGGAATCATAATTCTAAAGAGTGCTTGTGTATCTGACATTCCGACGACATAAGCAGCTTCAAGCTGATCTCTGCCTACAGAAGAGTATGCGGATCGAAACACCTCGGACAAATAAGCACCCGTATGTAATGAAAAGGTGATCATGACAAAAAGAATACGATCCCAATGATTGATATTGACACCCATCATGAGCAACAGCTGGGGCAATCCAAAATAAATTAAAAACAATTGTACAATGAGTGGTGTGCTTCGTGTAAATGATAGATAAATGAAAGCAAGCTGTTTAAGGACAGGAACTTGTTTGATGCGAATAAACGCAATGAACAGCCCAACGATCACAGCAAATATCAATGACACAATCAAAATGAGGAAAGTAAGCGGCAACCGGTTAAGCACTTGTAGGAAAATACGTAACCAGTCTAATGCTGTAAAGGTCATTGTCCTTCCTCCTTTTTTTCATACTGATATCCTTTTTCTGTAATATAATCAATGTCTTGAAAGAAATCGACCCCGAACCACTTCTTTGCAAGCGCTGGCAGTGTGCCATCATCAATCATTTTTTGTGTCACATGATCGAGTTCTTTTGCAAGCTTTTTTTGCTTAGGCTGTAGTACAAGGAAAATAGGTTCTTTTGAGACAATTCCACCCACTTTTACGTTTAACCTCAGGTTTTTTTGGATTGTATCAAAAGTAGAAATATTCATAAAGGCAGCATCCGATCTGCCACTTTCAACTCGTTTCAAATTGAGTTCGTTTGAAGGACTTTCAATCGTTGTCAATGGAATCTTTTTATCGTGCTGATCGTTATACTGGTTCAAAATGGATCGTAAGCCACCACTAGGGCTGACAGGAGCCAACTTTTTTGTTGGCATGTCATCGAGGGAATGTATCTCTTGATTTTTTTCACCCACAATTAAACCAGTCATCGAATAACCATACGGCACTTGTGGATAAAGAAAACGTTTTTCGCGTTCAGGGTTACTGAAGAACCAATTGGCAGCCAGCTCAAATTTCCCTGCACCAACACCAATCAAATTGGATTCCTCTTCTCCAAATACGTAATCAAATTGAAGGTCATCTAATCGCTTTTCTACTTCATTTAAGTAGTCGATATTATAGCCAATCGGCTCATTATGCTCGTTTGTCGCAAGAAAAGGAGGATTGACCTCTGCACTGAGTGCCACCTTTACAATCCGTTTGCCATCATCTGTTGATGTCTTGACAGCACTACAGCCAGAAAGGCAAAGTAAAAAAAGAGAGAGCCAAACAGCTGGTTTCAAAATAAGCTGGTTCATTTGGCTTCCTCCGTTCTATTTGCATTCCACTCACCACGATGAATTCTTGATAAGAACTGCTTTGTTCGTTCATGCTTCGGTGAAAGAAGCACTTCTTGAGGAGTTCCTTTTTCAACAATTTCTCCATCCGCCATAAAAATCACTGTATCTGCCACGTCTTTCGCAAATGAAATTTCATGTGTCACAATTACCATCGTCATGCCTTGGCTTGCGATATCATTGATCATCTCAAGTATTTCGCCAACCATTTCAGGGTCAAGTGCCGAAGTTGGTTCGTCAAATAGCAACACAGCGGGATTGACTGCCAGTGCTCGTGCGATCCCAATACGCTGCTGCTGTCCACCTGATAATTCACTTGGAAAGGAGTCCTTACGATGAAGCAAGCCGACACGCTCTAAAAATTGTTTGCCAATTATCTCAGCTTCTTTTCTCGGCATTTTTTGTGAAATAATTAAACCTTCTGTAATGTTTTCAAGTGCACGTTTGTTTTGAAATAAGTGGTAATGTTGAAATACCATTGACGATTGCTGTCTTAACTTGAAGATGTCTTTTTTGTTGTACGTTTCAAAATCAATCGTTGCCTTATTTACTGTCAGTTGACCTTTCTCAGGAAGCTCTAAGCTGTTTAAACTACGAAGAAGTGTTGTTTTGCCAGAGCCGCTCGGTCCAATAATGGCAACGACTTCTCCTTCTGCTATCGACAAATCGATTCCTTTTAATACATGTGTATGTCCGTAATATTTATGGAGATTAGTAGCTGAAATCATCAGAGCATCACGTTCCTTTGACATATGTACTTAATATTGATAAAATTTAACACATTAATTCCTATAAGTAAAGTATGATTATGATATATTCCGATAAGAAAAATAAGAATATTGGTAGATATATGGATAGAGGAGATGGGTGCATTTTGACTAAGGCATTATTTGTTGACACGGACTTTCAAAAGACATGGATGAGTAAGTTAGAAGGACTTCGTTCTGATATTGAGCAAGCAGCAAAAGCAAACGATGAAGGGGCCCATTTTCCAAAAAGAAATATTCAATCTCTGGTTGATCTGGGCTATACGGCTTTATCATTACCGACTCAATATGGGGGCGGCGGACAATCTGTTTCAGATATGGTACTGTTTCAAGAAACACTAGGTAGCATGGACGGGGCAACGGCTCTTTCTATCGGCTGGCACCAAGGGGTCGTCGGTGAAATTTATGAGAAAAAGTTATGGAGTGAAGAGCAGCTCGCATTTTTTGCTGAAGAAATTAAAAAGGGTGCACTTGTCAATCGAGCAGTCAGCGAAGCGCAAACGGGAAGCCCGACAAGAGGAGGAAAGCCCGGTACAACTGCCACACGATCTGACGACAAATGGAAGATTCATGGTCGTAAGATTTTTACAACAATGTCACCTGCTTTAACCTATTTCTTGGTGGGCGTTTGGATTGAAGAAAAGGAAGCACTTGGTTTCTTTTTGATTCATCGTGATACACCGGGTGTTTCTATAGAAGAAACATGGGATGTCGTAGGCATGAGAGGAACAGAAAGCCATGATTTGATTTTGGATCATGTTGTTGTTCCTGATGAAATGCTAGTAGAGGTGCAAAAGGGACCAAGAGGCGGCTCGTTAAATCCATGGATCGCACATATTCCATCGTGTTATTTAGGAATTGCCCAAGCGGCACGTGACTATGCTGTACATTACGCAACCATCCATTCTCCAAACAGCATTTCTGGTACGATTAGCGACTTGCCTAATGTACAAAGTTTAATCGGGGAAATAGATATGCTTTTAAAACAAGCACGTCATATGATCTATTCGACGACTCGTCTTTATGAACAAGTGGAAAAAAGAGACCTTCTGTTACATGAATTTGGTGCCGTGAAGCATACGGTCGTGAACCATAGCTTGCAAATTGTCGACAAAGCCATGCGCTTAGTCGGAGCGAAAAGTTTAAGTTTATCATGTCCGCTTCAGCGCTACTATCGAGACATCAGAGCTGGGCTACACAATCCACCAATGGACGATATGACCATTTCCAAAATAGCAAAACAAGCGATTCAAGAAGTAAAAGCGAAATCAGAATAATAGATCATAGACTAACCTAAATTTATGAGACACTATAAAACACCTTCGACATGGTACACTTAAAAAGTGTGAATTCGGAGGTGTTTTTGCATGGGCAAAAACGTGTATTCAAATGAGGTAAAACGGGCTGTTGTGAAAGACAAATTGAATGGTCGATTGATAGCAACTAAGAAAAAAGACATTGGAAACTAACTGGTAAAACAACATATAGAGAATATGATGTAAAAACCAAAAATTAAGGGATTAATATAGAGGGAATGAGAGAATTGTGTATGGAAGTAATGTAAAATGCTTTTTAAAAGATTTGAAATATGATGTAGAATACTATTTGGAGAAATTTAGTTATTATAATTGGCTGAAAACGAGTGTTGAAATTTCTGGTGAGGATTATATAAATGCACTATGGACTAGCTCAAAAGAAGCCACAGCTGATGATGTTATCACTAACTCGATTATAGTGGTCTGGTTATCTAATTCTTTGCAGTCGGCAATTTGGGGAGATAGGGATTTAGAGATTTGTATTTTAGCCACCACATCTAAAAGCTATTTTATAAAAATATTATCAGAAGAAGGATGGAAACCTGTGAACAATATTTTGAAAGAATGGTTAGATCTGTTATTTAGTGATGGAGAAAAATTTGATGAATTTTTGGAGGAATTAACGGGTAATTATTCCTGAATTAGCTCTTGAAATAGTTTCCTTCCATTCTGCAAAATTTCACTTTATAAAAATCTTAAAATTCTACAAGAAAAACTAACTATTTCTCGTTTGGAAATTTAATGGAAATTTTTAAAAAAGTAGATTGTTTCTGTAGACCACCTTTAGCTGTCAAAGAAACTTGACAGCTTTTGATTACTATTTAGTTATTACTTTAAGAGTTCATTAGTTTAAATCAACTAATAGACTAACTAAATTAAGAGTTTTAGACAAAGCAAGAGGGAAACAAATTTTAGTGAATATGATTGGAATCAAGGATATTGCTACTCGTGCAGAGGTAGATGCATTAGGTGTTGATTACATTTGTGTGCACACAGGTTATGACCTTCAAGCTGTCGGACAAAACTCATTAGGTTATATATAATAAAAGGACAAAAAGAGTAAGGAATTTCCACTGATAAAGGAGTATTCACATGAGGGTTTTTTCTTTAAATCATGAAAATTTTCAGTTATCACTTGAATTAGATGAATATACAGAGGGGGATAAAAAGGTGTTTACATGTCGATTTAAATATTCCTCCATAAATAAGGAAATCTTTATTTATAAACTTGATTTCAACAAGGAGTTATTAAGTGAATTTTCGTTTAATTTAAAAGATATACTTAACGGTTATATAAAAGAATGCTGTTTGAGAGATCACACAAAACAAATAAAATTCATGATATGTGAAGTAGCTGAAAATTTTTCTTTGAGTATTAGGAACGATCCTGAAAAACCTCAATCAACTATTTATCTTAAACAAAAAGTAGATTATTATCCATTGAAATCATTGCATAAAGAATTGGTAGAATTTATATCTGTATTTTAGGGGGAAGGATTGTTTGGGGGAAATTAAGTTTGAAAATCTTGATGAAAAAGTGGAATTTAAAATACTAAAAGCGTATCAATCTGATGAATTTGATAGAGGTTATTATTTTATAAGTCAGTTGTTATTGTCTAAAGAAAATATCAATATTAAGATTGAAGAAATCGAATTAAATCTTGATTTCTTTATTAAATGGAATCGAAGTCTTTTCAAGTTTAAAAATAAGATCGAGTTAAGTTCATTAGATGGGAAATTTCAACTTTTAATTGAAAGAAGCTTTAAACGAACTTTAATCAAACTTATATATAATGAACTGGACTTTGAGGAAATAATTTGTTTAGAATTACAATTAGATCAATCTAAAATTAGGGATTTAAAGAATCAGCTTCATAATTTCATAACTATTTATGGAAGAAAGAATAAATGATATTACTTGGTAATGAAGGATTAGATGTCGATTGAACCATTTCTAGGTTCATAGTACCGCGATTAAATAGTAGAATTCTGTTTCTTCGTCAAAATGATATCCAGCATAACGATACGTGTTGCCTTTTACTTCATCACTTTCTTTCACCTTTGTTGGAACTTCTCAATGTATTGTAGATTCAACGCAGTTTGCTACATGGTAGATTCAGTTGTTGCAAGGCATCGATGTTGGGTTGATCAAGTCCTGCAATTGTATCCTTATAAGAAATCATTTGGGTAAAATGAAGACTTTCCCTAGTATGTATATCTAGCATGTTTATAGGCATTCATATCATAAGTCTTCAATGCTTTATAAATGTTGTAAGAAATGTCATCCTGTATAAAGAATATCAAAATGTACTTTAAGTGTTGGTATGGATGATATTCATACGAACTCATCTATGCTTGTTTGGGTATCTCCGACCTTAGAGTGGGCGGTTTGAGGAGATAGAGATGTAGAGATATGTATCATCTGACTGACGAATCAATTAGATCATACTCATGAATGGTTATTGAGGGAAAAGTGGCAACCACTCAATGACATTTTTTTCTTGGCTAGAAATTCTGTTTTGTGATCAAAAAGAGTTTCAAGTGCGCTATTATCTAACTATGCAGATGATCATTCTTTTTATGAAAGCTGCTTCGACATGAACCTTTATTGATGATAAAGAAGTACATGACATGATTTGTTTTTGAAAAGAGAGGAATGATGAGGAGATGCTCTTGGGTTTAATTCTTTACGGTTTTGTCACCCATCCTGTCATGAGCTTTGGAACCGTTGTGCTGTTTTTATATGGGGTGATCGCTTCTTTTATTGGTCTCATTCGACATAAGCATTATGTGTGGCTGTATGTGATTCGATTACTTGTTTGTCTTTCGATCCCGATCACAAACTTGATGATGTATCTTGCGACAATCGGAGGAGATGCAAGAGACTTTGATTTTCATCCCATGCCGCTTGCGTACATCATCGTATTCACGCTTGAGATTGTCGTCATCCTTTTACCAGAGATGTTTTTGTTCATAGAAAGAAAAAGAAGCATGAAAGGTAAATGGCTGATTCATTTAGGGATGGTTGTCTGTGTTTCAATTTTGTTTTGGAGTACGATTTGAATAGGCGATGAATTAGGTTGTACGGTTGTAAGAGCAGCTTGATCCTATGCAGTAAAGAGCTGTTGAAGACCTATACATGGCTTCACCGACAATGGTAGAGCCGTTTTCTCGACAAACAATTTTTATTCATTATATGATAGTGCGTAAATGGATTGTTAAACAAGGAGTGTATCATTTGTCATCACGTATGGAAAATAAGATTTTTAATTGTGAAAAAGAGCTAACGCTCAACATCATCGGCGGTAAGTGGAAAATGCTGATTTTATGGCATCTTGGCAAAGAAGGAACGAAACGGTTTGGAGAGTTAAAGGCATTGATGCCAGGAATTACTCAAAGAATGTTAGTGAATCAGTTGCGAGAATTAGAAGAAGATCACATTGTGCATCGGGAAATTTATCCAGTTGTTCCTCCTAAAGTGGAGTACTCCCTGACAGAGCTAGGTGAAAGCCTAATGCCGATTTTAGAGGCGATGTATGGCTGGGGTAAAAACTATATAGAAAGCAATTTCTTAAAAGATGATAAGTAGATATGTCTACTCAAGATACTGGTCGAAAGACAGTATCTTTTTTTACACCATGTGCGGAAAAGTATAGTAGGTAAATAAAAAGTGCGTACTAGGAATGGGTGTTTCCTCTTGTTATACTTTGTTCTTGCAAGGTAATCTTTCAAGATGCACGTTCTGCGGAGCTCTTGATGATAGATAAATAACAGGAGTTGAATGGGATGAAATTACAATTAGCATTAGATTTAGTGAATATACCTGAAGCGATCGAATTGATCAAAGAAGTAGAGCATCATGTTGATATCGTTGAGATTGGGACACCAGTTGTCATTAATGAAGGGCTTCGTGCTGTGAAAGAAGTAAAAAGTGCATTTCCGAATCTAAAAGTGTTAGCTGACCTGAAAATCATGGATGCGGCAGGTTATGAAGTGCAACAAGCATCAGAAGCAGGTGCAGATGTGATTACAATACTTGCTGCTGCTGAGGACATGTCCATTAAAGGAGCAGTCGAAGAGGCAAAAGCAAGAGGGAAACAAATTTTAGTGGATATGATTGGAATCAAAGATATTGCTACTCGTGCACAAGAGTTAGATGCATTAGGTGTTGATTACATTTGTGTGCACACAGGTTATGACCTTCAAGCGGTCGGACAAAACTCATTTGCTGATTTAATGACCATTAAAAATGTGGTGAAACATGCAAAAACGGCCATTGCAGGTGGAATTAAGCTTGATACATTACCAGAGGTAGTCAAATTAAATCCTGATTTAGTGATTGTTGGCGGAGGAATTGCAAGCCAAGATGATAAAGCTGCTGTAGCAGCGCAAATGAAGCAGATGATGACACAATCATGATGACAAGTGATTATCTCAGAGCGATTGTTACTGAGATTTCTGACGCGTTTTCACATCTTCATGATGAAGAAATAGAGAGTTTGCTGACGAGCATGCTTTCTGCTGAGAAAGTGTTTGTGGCTGGTGCAGGGCGTTCTGGCTTCATGGGAAAGTCATTTGCCATGAGACTTATGCACATTGGTGTGAATGCATATGTGATTGGAGAGACTGTCACACCGACATTTACTGACAAAGATTTGCTTATCGTTGGGACAGGTTCTGGCAAAACAGAAAGCCTGCTACAGATGACGAAAAAAGCGAAGACGATTGGTGGTACTGTAGCAGTTGTGACCATCTCTACAGATTCACCAATCGCAGGAATTGCAGACCATGTTGTTCAGCTTTCAGGTTCTCCTAAGGATCAGCCAAAAGGAGAAACGCAAACCATTCAGCCAATGGGATCACTTTTTGAACAGTCACTTTTATTGGTTTATGATGCGATCATATTGCGTTTGATGAAAATAAAAGGGCTCGACACTCACCAAATGTATGGAAATCACGCGAATTTAGAATAATACGTATAAGCCTTTCCTTAGAACAGAGGGAAGGCTTATGTGTGTTAAGTCGTTGAACGTGTATAGTGAAGTCATTTAAAGTGGTCAAATGTTGACACATTAATAAAGCGTGTGATCTTATATCATATATAGATACAGAGGCTCCTGCTTTTGTTGTATGTTGATCGCGAAATTGCAAGGTGGATAAAATGGATAAGCGAACCCAATAGAGTTTCATGTGAACCAAAAACGGATGCTTGAATTCGATTAGCTGATTGAAGATCATTTGACGGATCGGCAAGCTTTCACAAAGGCGTTGTTGCGAAGTATCGAAACCTTCTGACACAATACCCTCCTAATAGAATCGCTTATGATGTGTTCAATTTCTTGCGAACACTGTAAAGCTGATCCTCCTTTTTTCCAGCTACTTATACATTATTGTTCATAATGCTTGACACTTCAGAATAGATGTAACTATAATTGTTACAACAGCGATGATTCAATTGTGAAAAGCTGAGTATAAATGAGAGGAAGACGACAATGGAAGTGCAAATTTGGTCTGATTTTGCTTGTCCTTTTTGTTATATTGGCAAACAACAACTAGAAGCAGCCCTTGATCAATTTGATCATAAAGATGAAGTAGAGATTGTTTTTAAGAGCTTTGAGCTTGATCCAAACGCTCCAAAGAATGTAGATTATGACGTTCACGATATGCTCGTTAGAAAATATGGAATGAGCAGAAGCAAAGCAATTGCAATGAATGATCAACTGAAAGAGGTAGGAGAAAAAAACGGGATCGATTTTCAATTTGATCCATTGGTTTTGACGAATACTTTTGACGCACATAGACTGGCGCAGTTCGCCACTAGCCAAGGAAAGGGCGAATCACTGATACTTGAACTGTTTAAAGCATATTTTACCGATGCTAAGCATTTAGGCGATCACCAAACACTGATTGACATCGCTGAGAAAGTAGGTTTAAACACTGAAGAAGTAGAAGCCATATTAAAAAGTGATGAATTTGCTGATGACGTACGTGCCAATGAGACAGAGGCAAGCAAGCTAGGCGTGTCAGCAGTGCCTTTCTTTAAAGTTAATAACAAATATGCGATCAAAGGTGCACAATCAACTGAGGTTTTTCTGAACACACTTCAAACAGCTTGGAAGGAAGAAGAAGCACGACAAAAGGCTTCTACTGAAACGACAGATGCTTTAGAGGCATGTGGAGATGGTTTTTGTGTCCCTACTGTGAATGCGAAGAAGTAATTGAATGTGATATAAAACGCTAGTTTTTAATTCATTGGTTCCACTCATGACTATCCAATGTGTTAAAGCTTTTGCGGAAGTGACTCAGTCTTGATAATCGTTAGCCAAAGCAACTCTAATGAAGAGTTGCTTTTATTGATTATGGTTCTAGTTTTTTCACCGTTTCACCCTTCATCAACACTGGCTGATAGTATGTTTCGTTTGGTAAATCCTTTTTCCCTTGTATTTTCTTAATCATCCAATCCGCTGCATCTCGTCCCATCTGTTCCTGTGGATGAGTCAATGTCGTTAGCTGGATATAAGCATTTTTTTGGGCAATATAAGAATTGTCCTGACCGATAATGGATAATTCGTCTGGAATAGAGACGTCCATTTGTCTGCACACATTTGCTACTTCTAATCCAACCTCGTCATTATAGCAGACAATGGCTGTCAGCTCGTTCTTATTTTCACTGAGGAATGCCTTTAAGTCCGCATATAGGTTGAGCTTCGATTCCGTATCAAAGAACAGAACATGCTCTGGAAGAAAGCGTAGTTTGGCTTCGCCGAGTGCTTTGATATATCCCTTCATTCGATATTTCCCTTGTAAATCATCAGTTTTAGATATGAGTCCGATTTTTGTGTGACCATGAGAGATTAATTCTTTTGTTGCAAGGTAGCTTGATTGTACGTCATCTAAACAAAGGAATGGAACGTCCAATTCCTCATAATATGCGTTAATCATGATAAGCGGGACATCCTGTTCTTTAAATGAAAGATAGTAAGCGATATTGGGATTATATAAATTACTTTTTGTAGGTTCCACAATTAAACCGTCTACGCCAAACGACAACATCATTTCTAATGCTTTTTTTTCTTGTTCGACATCATTATTTGTACTAGCTAATAATAGTGAATAGTTCTCCTCGTTTAATCTTCCTTCTATTCCTCGAATGATCGAAGGGAAAATATAATCAGATATGTAGGTCGTCATGACACCGATTGTTTTCATGTGGGAATGACCCATAGATTTAGATTGATATTGATTACTTACATATGTACCAGAACCCTTTTCACTTCTAAGGAATCCTTCGCTCGATAATTCTAAAATAGCCTTGCGAACAGTATGTCTGCTGACTTGATACATGTCTTGCATGGTGGATTCAGTAGGGATTCGGTCGCCAGCGTTATAATCTCCTGAAAGAATTTTGCTTTTTATATCATCAATGATGATCTGATATTTTTTTTTCATTGACCTCACTTCTTTCTTAGTTGTTCGCCTTCTCATCAACTCATTTGAATTGTATGGACATATTTTATCATGCTTTGCTTGGATACAAAAATGAACCTGTTTTCTGAAGCGTTAAGTATCAAGTGTTTGACATAAACACACAAAAATATTCACTCATTTATGTATGCACATTTTATTTTATTGTTGACTTATGTACGTACAAATATTATATTGTGGTTGTGAATATATTTAAGTGAGTGAAAGAAAACTCTTTTGATTTAAAGATTTGAAACCGCTATCAGAGTGGGGGTAAGTAGGAAAATGAATCGTGAAAATATGAAAAAAGCAATCCTGACGGGAGAAACTTCATTAGGAATTGAATTTGGTTCTACACGCATTAAAGCAGTGCTCATTGATCGCCAATTCCAAACGATAGCAACTGGAAGCTATGAATGGGAAAATATTTTACAGAATGGAATTTGGACGTATAACTTAGTCGATATGATCACTGGTTTACAAACAGCTTATCGTGAAATGAAGCAAGAGGTTGAACGGAAGTATGGGGTCACCATTCGAACCATTGGCTCCATCGGAATATCTGCGATGATGCATGGATACATGGCCTTTGATCAAACAGGTGAACTGCTTGTACCGTTTAGAACATGGCGTAATGCCACGACAAGTGCTGCGGCAAAGGAATTAACACAGGCATTTCAATTTCATATTCCTGAACGGTGGAGTATTGCTCACTTATATCAGGCGGTGATAAATGAAGAGAAGCACTTATTCAGGCTTGATTTTATCACCACTTTGTCAGGTTACATGCACTGGCTACTTTCTGGTAAACAAGCGATTGGTATTGGAGATGCGTCAGGCATGTTTCCGATTGATGAATCAACGCAAGATTACAATGAATCAATGC
This sequence comes from Bacillus sp. NPDC077027, assembly GCF_050269555.1. Taxonomy (NCBI): domain Bacteria; kingdom Bacillati; phylum Bacillota; class Bacilli; order Caryophanales; family Bacillaceae; genus Bacillus; species Bacillus sp. NPDC077027. The sequence continues at coordinate 413,061 of NZ_JBNNIO010000001.1, forward strand.
TGACCCGATTTGAGGAGCTCATAAAGGAGAAGGATTACCCTTGGGAGCTTCGGAAAATTCTGCCCCAGGTCTATCTTGCTGGACAGCAGGCTGGCACATTAACGGAAATCGGAGCAACCATTTTAGATCAATCTCGAAATTTACAACCAGGCATCCCGTTTTGTCCGCCAGAGGGTGATGCTGGAACTGGTATGGTCGCAACGAATAGCGTCAAAAAACGGACTGGAAATGTTTCAGTAGGAACTTCTGTTTTCGCTATGGTTGTTTTGGAAAAAGAACTGACCAATGTCTATCCGGAAGTTGATGTGGTCACGACACCTGATGGAAATCAAGTAGCAATGGTACATGCCAATAACTGTACAAGTGATCTCAATGCCTGGATCGGGCTATTCCGTGAGTTTGCTGAAGCAATGGGACAAAAGATCGAAACAACAGCGTTATTTGAGGTGATGTTAAATAAAGCACTTGAAGCGGATGCTGATGGTGGTGGTTTGCTTAGTTACGGTTATTATTCAGGGGAAAATATCACAGGGTTGAAAGAAGGGAGACCGCTTTTTGTGCGGTCGGTTGAAAGTCAGTTTAATCTAGCGAATTTCATGCGCACACATCTCTTTACTGCGTTTGGTGCTTTGAAAATAGGTATGGATATTTTAACAAAAAATGAACAAGTAACCATTGAGCGGTTATTAGGCCATGGCGGTTTATTTAAAACACCCATTGTTGGTCAAAAGATAGTAGCGGCAGCCATGAACACGCCTGTTTCGATCATGCCTACGGCAGGGGAAGGCGGCGCATGGGGGATGGCAGTTCTTGCATCTTATCTCATGAACAATCAAAAAGAAAGCTTAGTAGATTTTCTCGACAATAAGGTGTTTCTAACGATAGAACGCGAGGACATTTACCCTGATCGCATGGATGTAGAAGGCTTTGAAGTATTTCTCAAACGCTATAAAGAAGGTTTAAACATTCAGCAGGCGGCTGTCGATCATCTTATACCGGATAGAGGGGAGGAATTGTTGTGTTAGAGCACTTGAAGGAAGAGGTCTTTCAAGCAAATCTTGATTTACCGAAATATGGGCTTGTGAAATACACATGGGGAAATGCTAGTGCAATAGATCGAAAGAGTGGTTTATTTGTCATCAAACCTAGTGGGATTGATTATGACACCTTGAAAGCGAGGGACATGGTGGTTGTTGATCTAGACGGACATGTCGTTGAAGGAACGTTGAGTCCTTCATCAGATACGGCAACACACGCTGTCCTTTATCAACATTATCCCGAAATCGGTGGTATTGTACACACGCATTCTACATGGGCAACGACATGGGCACAAGCAGGTCTAGACCTACCAGCAATGGGAACGACACATGCAGACACTTTTTATGGGGATGTTCCATGCGCGCGATTCTTATCACAAGAAGAAATTGATCGAGGCTACGAGATTGAAACAGGTAAGCTCATCATTGAAACATTTGAAAAAAGAGGGCTAGATATTTTAGCGATCCCGGGCATTTTACTACAAGGTCATGGGCCTTTTACTTGGGGGAAAGATGCGAAATCGGCAGTCATGAATAGTGTAGTGCTAGATGAAGTCGCAAAAATGAATTTATTTGCAAAAGGATTAAATGAATATGCTCAGCCATTGCCACAACGGATTTTAGATAAACACTATTTACGAAAGCATGGAAAAAATGCGTATTACGGTCAAAAATCATAGATTCGATCAAATGAAGAAAAGGGGATATCTATGTCAATATTTAAGAAAAGAGAGTTTTGGTTTGTTGTAGGATCACAGCATTTATATGGAGACGAAGCGCTAGCGAAAGTAAGAGCACATGCACAAACGATGACCGATGCATTAAATGAAAGCGGTATTTTACCGTATCCGGTCATATTACAAGATTTAGCGGTAAGTGCGGATCAAATTACACGCATCATGAAAGAAGTCAATTATCGTGACGAAGTAGCAGGTGTGATGACATGGATGCATACATTCTCACCAGCAAAAATGTGGATTCAGGGAACGAAATTATTACAAAAACCGCTTCTGCATTTCGTGACACAATTTAACGAAAGTATTCCTTGGGACACAATTGATATGGATTTCATGAATATTAACCAATCAGCCCATGGAGATCGTGAATATGGTTTTATCAATGCCCGCCTCAAAAAACAAAACAAAATCATCGTAGGCTACTGGAAAAATCAAGACGTCAAGCAGCAAATCGCTGATTGGATGGATGTAGCAGTTGCATATAATGAGAGCTTCAATATCAAGGTTGCTCGCTTTGGTGATAATATGCGCAATGTTGCAGTGACCGAGGGAGATAAGGTTGAAGCACAAATCCAATTTGGCTGGACTGTCGATTATTTCGGAATAGGGGATCTTGTCCAATATGTAGATGAGGTAAAGGAAGAAGAAATTGATGCCTTATTTGGAGAATATGCAAATCTGTATGAATTTGATTACGGTACATATCGGAAGGAGGAGTGGGAAGCGAGTGTAAAAGTTCAAGCAAGCTATGAAATTGCGATCAAACGATTCCTTGATGATGGCGGATACAGCGCATTCACAACGAATTTCGAGGATTTATACGGGATGAAACAGCTTCCAGGGCTTGCTGTTCAAAGGTTAATGGCACAAGGGTATGGTTTTGCTGGAGAGGGAGACTGGAAAACAGCAGCACTAGACCGTTTATTGAAAGTAATGAGCCGTAATCAATCAACAGCCTTCATGGAGGATTACACCTATGAGTTAGCTGCTGGAAAGGAAGCGGCTCTTCAATCACATATGCTAGAAGTCGATCCAACTTTAGCGAGCAACAAACCAACCATTGTTGTAGCTCCACTTGGAATTGGTCATCGGGAAGATCCTGCTCGATTAGTATTTGATGGGAAAGCAGGTGATGGTGTGGTCGTATCAATGGCTGACTTTGGTACTCATTTTAAGCTCCTGATCAATGAAATATCAGCATTTGAACCAGCAGTTCCAGCACCCAACCTACCAGTAGCACGTGTGCTTTGGCGTATGAAGCCAAACTTTAAGGATGGAGTGGGTGCTTGGATTGAGCATGGTGGTGGCCATCATACAGTGGTTTCACTGAATCTAACAACCAATCAAATCGTCAGCTATGCTAAGCTTGTGAACTTGGAATACGTTGTGGTGAAATAATGAATGCGTCACTCCTCTTTTCTTCTTGAGAGGAGGATCATTTATTCATACTATGTAAGCGTTTTAAAAAGATCGAATACGAAAAATTAGGAGGGATATGATTGTGAGTAAAGTATCGAGTAAATTCATCTTCTTCTTCGGTTCCTTTGCAGGGATATTATTTGGCTACGACATTGGTATTATTGCGGGGGCTGAAGGGCACATTCAACAAGAATTTCAGCTTAGTCCTTTATGGCTTGGGATTGTTGTATCCTCATTGATGGGTGGGGCGATTATCGGCTCCATTTTAAGTGGTTTATTAGGTGATAAGTTTGGTCGTCGAAAATTAATTTTGGTTTCCTCTGTGATTTTCTTTGTTGGTGCGATAGGTTCCGCGATTGCACCAGAAGAAATCACATTGACAATTGCCCGCGTCTTTTTAGGAACAGCGGTTGGGACTGCATCATCCTTAGTGCCTGCTTACATGTCTGAAATTGCTCCAGCAAAAGTCAGAGGCAAACTATCTGGTCTCAATCAGTTAATGATTGTCAGTGGATTATTGTTAAGTTATATCGTCGCATTCGTGTTTGAACCTATTCCGAATAGCTGGCGCTTCATGTTAGGTAGTGCCGCTCTTTTTGCCATCGTCTTATACATTGGTATGCTGAAGCTTCCTGAATCACCTCGTTATTTAGTGAAACATGGTATGGCCAATAAAGCGCGGGAAGTATTATCGTCCCTTCGCCAATCAAAAGATGAAGTGGATGCTGAAATGCTAGAGATTGAAGAAGTCGCAAAGCAAGAGCAATCAGGTATTCGCCAATTGTTCCAGAAGAAATTCCGCATGGCACTAATCATTGGAGTTGGAATGGCAACACTTCAACAAATTCAAGGAGCAAACTCAATTGTATATTATGCAACGAGCATTGCCCGAAATGTTGGATTAGCACCACAGGTAGCTGCCGGATTTACGGTTATTGTTGGGGTGATCTTTGTTGTCACGACTGTGATCTTCTTACAATTTGTTGATCGATTTGATCGTCGTCAAATATTGACGGTTGGAGGCACAGGGATGGCACTATCATTCTTTGCACCAGCTATTCTCGGAGCAATTGGAATGAGTGAGGTCGTGCTAAACTGGGTCACATTGATCGCTCTTTGTTGCTTTATCCTTTGCTATGCTTTTTCTTGGGCACCCATTACTTGGATTATTGTTGGAGAGATATTCCCACTTTCTGTCCGCGGGATCGGAGCTGGTATTTCATCTGCCTTCAACTGGACCGGCTCACTTGCGGTTGGTCTCGTTTTCCCAATCCTTGCCGATCAATTTAGCTTAGGTGTGATCTTCTCTGCCTTTGGCTTTATTTGTATCCTAGGCTTACTCTTCACACGTTTTGTACTTGTAGAAACAAAAGGGAGAAGCTTGGAGCAAATTGAAACAGACATGGCAGCACGTGTTTAATGAAGAGACACTGAGAACTATCTCATGTGAAGGAGAAGAACCATCTACTGATAGAAGAGATGGTTCTTTTAGATTAGACTAATTTCTGCTTTATTTCGTTAGGGAGAAACTCTAATAATTGATCATAATCCGCAGTTTCTAAAACTTCCATCAGTGCAAAATATTTTGCGTAAGTCTGGGCAATCTGGTCTTCATGATGAACTCCATACTTTTCAAGATGCCATTGTGTTAATTCAAGTGCTACATCTAGATTGTTTCGCTGAACAGATTGTATCGTTGTTTCAGTCATAGTTATCACCTCATTGAAGAATGGTTAAAAGTCACATAACGTGGTGAAAATTCACCATCATCAGTTCTTTGGAAGCTACCGCCTCCAAAGAACGAACCCTTCCTTTCTTAAAGGACGATCTTTTTTTATGGCGCAGTACCACAGCTAACTTTGTATTTACTCTTCTTTCCTTTTTTTGAATAGCATAAAAAAGGTGTCATACCGGTTTCACTTTTCCAAGCATTCCACACAATATAATAAAGCTGGCCATCTACTGGGTTAGCGTCTCTTTTTTGAAGAATGGCAAAATAGCTTTGGTATGGATAGCCGCTCTGATAAATTTCATGCCTAATGGCTCCCTTTTCGGATGCATTTGTAAAGAAAATGGGAGAAAGTGGTGGAAGTGCTACTAAAATAATCACGACTGCTAAAACAGATAGAATGATATTGTTCTTGTTCATTTTTGCCTCGTTTCTACTGTCGTATCAAATGGATATCCATATTTTATGTGAAAATTTTCCTCATGTAAATCCTCTTTCATTCGATTTGCTTAAAAAAAATAGTGTTTACGTGGATTTTTTTAAAAGTAGTGATTTATCTAAGACAATCTTTTATCTTTTGCATATGCTGAAGTGTAAGTCAAAACTGTTGAAGGGGTGTATTATATGAGCCGCAACAGATTAGACAATTTTTTCTTTGGTTCTCGTAGAGGAAATAATGAAGAGGTTGAGACGATCGTTTTACCGACAAAAAACATTGTCAATACGACAACAAATGTACGTACTGTAAGACGTATTCATCCAACTCACATTACCAATGTGAATAAAAATATTAAAAGAATAGAAAACTACTACCCCGTTACCCACTCTGTGATAAATGAATGCTATGTTGAAGAATACGATTGTGGTAGCGATCTAAAGAACCCTTGCTGTCGACTGATTAAAAGATGTAACAAATAACGACTCAATGAAATAGGCAGAGACATCCCTAGGGATGTCTTTTTTGTGACAGCAGTTTGGTTTTAAGCATTGAAATGGAGAGAGTAAACTTTTTTTATGACCATTTGTGCTATGACTTAGTGATGATTGTATTGATCATCTTGAATGATTGTATAAAAAGCTAAAGGAGGAGATAAATAAGTGATACATGGAAAGGATGTATTTGCAATGTCAACTAGTTTTGGTGGATGGAAATTTCAAGAAATGCAAGGCTGTCATTTACCTAGATGAGTTGGTTCTTCAACAAAAGGAAGCATTCACTTTTCTTTCTCGCTCAAGGAGACTTTTGCTAGATCGAGTAAATGCCATGCTCTCGTTCACTCATACGTTATGAGCAAATGATGTTACCTCTGCATGAGAAGATGTGGGAATAGACGCATATGTTGGTTAATAAGAAAATGGTCTCACTATTTGATTTTGTATAGAAAACGGAGCAGTTGTGATGACGGACGAGAGACGAAAAACATTTTTGTGGAAATAGCGGTGTTGTAGTATGATGTGAGTACGACAGATAGTGTCGTTCAAAGAAGGCTACGCAAAGTACCAAAAATCTGTCAAAATGACTGACAAGGGTATACAACACTCTGTATTTGAATGCATTGTTCAACCCAATTTGCGGTGTTGAAGATTCAGTTAATAGACGTAATGGGTAAGGACAAGGATTGATCAAGTCGGTAATCAATGCCACAAAAAAGTAGAGCATGTTGGTGCAAAGGAATTCATCATTTGAAAGAACCATTCATTACATTTTTTTGAGTGCGAATGTCAGGTACACATGATTTCCCTGGGGGATTCGCACCAAATATTAATGTTTTTTCGACAAAATCGTTTGCCATTCTATCAATTTTTACTAAAAAAACACGATAGAATTGTTTTTTTGTTTGAAAAATGCCTTATTTTACGTTTTTTTAAAAGAAAAACGCAGTCGCACTCTACATGAGTGCGTGGATTGAAATATAGTCAATCAATCCATCCAAGTCATGATACTTTGTCGCACTCTACATGAGTGCGTGGATTGAAATACCATCCTTAATTGTAGGATGTTTTTCGGTATACTGTCGCACTCTACATGAGTGCGTGGATTGAAATTTACTGGATAGCTGCCTCCTGGTGCCGTCTTTGGTCGCACTCTACATGAGTGCGTGGATTGAAATCTAAACATTGGGCTAAAAACTTGGATGTAACGGTCGCACTCTACATGAGTGCGTGGATTGAAATTTTGGTCTACGTAAGACAATTGAGTCGTGAGTGGTGTCGCACTCTACATGAGTGCGTGGATTGAAATAATCTTGGGTGCTGCTGCCTTTGCTTTACCAGTAGGTCGCACTCTACATGAGTGCGTGGATTGAAATTGTTAGCCAATACAATTAATTAAATGTTCTTTTGTCGCACTCTACATGAGTGCGTGGATTGAAATGGTTTGGTTTAGGAATAGCGGTCTTGGGGAAGTTGTCGCACTCTACATGAGTGCGTGGATTGAAATATAGTGAATCAAAGGCAGTTGAAACTGACAAAAAAGTCGCACTCTACATGAGTGCGTGGATTGAAATAAATAATCAACCAACCTGTAGACATCCGTATTAGTCGCACTCTACATGAGTGCGTGGATTGAAATTGTGCGGCTTGCTTGTACAGCTTCACCGAAAAAGTCGCACTCTACATAAGTGCGTGAATTAAAATACTAGGATCACAGCCATACGCTTCGACTTTATGTAGCTATACTCTATTTAGAGTTGCGAAATTGAGAAATGAATACCTATTTTCACCAAAAATAGATACTCATACTGATCATCCACCCATTCTTTACTGATCATTCTCAATATGATATATTGATTTCAGGAGGGAACTGACATGGCGAGAAGTAAAGAGTTTGATGAAAAAGTAGTATTAGACAAAGCGATGAGATTATTTTGGGAAAAGGGTTATGAAAAAACATCCATGACTGATTTGGTTGATCATATGGGCATTCATCGTAGAAGTTTGTATGACACATTTGGAGACAAACACACGCTGTATTTGCAAGTAATGGATCGATTTGGCTATCTCATTTATACAAGTTTACAAGCAAGAATAAAATATGCTAAAAAATCCAGAGAGGCTCTGCAATTGATCTTTGACTACTTTATTCAAGGAGAAGAAGATTCCCCAGCAGGTTGCTTATTTGTTAATTCTGCTGTTGAATTAGCAACAAGTGATAGAGAAGTTCATGCTAAAACGATGGAAAGCCTTAAAAAAATAGAACATATGCTGATGGAGATTATCACGACTGGGCAAACCAATGGTGAATTTACTTCTGAATGTGATGCCGAGGAACTTGCTGAATACTTGCACAATGTTTTAGTTGGAATAAGGGTCATGGTGAAAACGTCAGTTCCTAAAGAAAAACTTTATCGAATCGCTGAACGATCCATAAAAATGCTTGAAAAGTAAATCAAATTTTTTTCACTTTATTAGAACGATCATTCTCAAATATATTTAACGTGAATGAAACCAGCAATTCTAGACTGATGAAGAAGCATGAAAATTCTTGGAGGTGCAAGTAAATGGATATGAGAGATTTCCCAATAGAAACAGATACGATCATTATTGGTGCAGGGCCTGGAGGGTATGTTGCAGCAATCCGCGCTGCTCAACTAGGGCAAAGAGTGACCATTATTGAAAAGGAGTATTTAGGTGGTGTATGTTGTCATGTCGGATGTATTCCTTCGAAGGCATTAATAACTGCAGGTCATCGCTATGAAACGGCTAAAAATTCAGGGAAATATGGAATTAACGTAGATCATGTAAAGGTCGATTTTTCAAAAGTACAAAAGTGGAAAGCCAATATCGTGAAACAGTTAACTGGCGGTGTTGAAATGCTGTTAAAAGGAAACAAAGTGACGATTGTACGTGGTGAGGCATCCTTTGTAGACAGTCATTCATTACGTGTAAAAGGTGAAAAAGGTGTTCAAACTTATAACTTTAAAAATGCCATTATTGCAACAGGATCGCGTTCAATTGAATTGCCTTCATTTAAATATTCAAAGCGTGTTCTCAATTCAACAGGTGCTCTCAGTTTAAATGACATTCCCCAAAAAATCATTGTCATTGGGGGTGGCGTGATTGGAATTGAAATTGGCGGTGCATACGCAAACTTTGGAACTCAAGTAACGATAGTAGAGGGAGCGGATGACATTTTAGGCATGGGTTTTGAAAAACAAATGTCAGCTATCGTTAAAAAGAATATGGGCAAAAAAGGAGTAGAATTCTATACTCATGCAGTAGCAAAAAGTGTAGAAGAAACATCAATTGGTGTTACAGTCACGTTTGAGGTAAATGGAGAAGAAAAGAAAATGGATGCTGATTATGTGTTTGTGATGGTAGGACGTCGCCCGAATACAGATGGAATAGGCCTAGAACAAGCAGGTGTAACATTGACAGACCGTGGTTTGATTGCCATTGATAAGCAATGCCGCACGAATGCACCTAATATTTATGCAATCGGTGATGTGGTGCCAGGTGTGCAATTAGCACATAAAGCATTCTATGAAGCAAAAATTGCGGCTGAGGCAATTGCCGGACATTCATCGGAAATTGATTATATCAGCATCCCGGCAGTTGTATTCTCTGATCCAGAGCTTGCAACTGTTGGTTATAATGAACAGCAAGCGAAAGAGAAAGGAATTGAAATAGTAACTGCAAAATTTCCGTATTCAGGAAATGGGCGAGCTTTGACACTTGACAGCACTGACGGGTTTGTTCAGCTTGTAACACGTAAAGAAGATGGGCTCCTGCTCGGAGCACAAGTTGTTGGTGCAAATGCATCAGATATCATTTCGGAATTGGGCTTAGCCGTTGAAACAGGTATGACGGCAGATGATATAGCTAGGACAATTCATGCCCATCCAACACTTGCAGAAATGACAATGGAAGCGGCAGAAGTCGCTTTAGGTACACCGATTCATATCATGAATCATTAAACTTTTCCAATTTTGTGTTACTGCTCGATAAACGCAATTAGCTTTTTATAAGCAAAATCTTAAAAAATTTTTAATATAATTACTCCAAATAGGCTACTAAGTTGTATAATTGTATCTGTTTGTATAGGTGTAAATGGACGACTGATTCTGATTTCATAAAGTATGTATGTTTACCTTCTATTAAGCAATTAGAGATGATGACTCGTAAAATAAGACACATTTATGTGAGAATTCATTTTATCTAAAAAGAAAAAAGACTGTATTTGAGAGGCTTCATCAAGAATGATGGCTCTGGAGACCTCGTAACCATACAAATAAGAAAGGCTTTAACCTTTCTATATATGATAAATGAAGATAGTGGTGCGAACCCCAGGTGAACATGAAAACCCTGGGAGATTCGCACCATCTTTTTCGACAAAAAACATCCATATTTTAGCATTTCATTCATTATTTCATAACGAATTGTAATTTTTTAAGGAATGATCATACAAATGATGATATAATTGGTATAATTTACAGAATAATCGCAGTCGCACTCTACATGAGTGCGTGGATTGAAATATCTAGTACATTGTTAACTTGTTCATTTAATTTTGTCGCACTCTACATGAGTGCGTGGATTGAAATTCCTGTAAGGGCATTCCAGTTGATCTCGCCAATCGTCGCACTCTACATGAGTGCGTGGATTGAAATCTGCCTGTGATAAATTTTTTTGAAGTTATGATGAAAGTCGTACTCTTCATGAAGTATACAAACAAAAATCAATCAAGGAGTCAACGATGGACTATATCGCACATGTGAGAAAAGAAGACGGTGCTATTCAAACCGTTTCAGATCATTTATTAGAAGTGAAGACATTATGTGAAATGTTTGGAGATAAGCTTGGCGTTCGCCATTTGGCTGGATTGGCAGGAGTTCTTCATGATTTAGGAAAATATTCTGAAGCGTTTCAGTTCTATATTCGTGAAGCGATAGCGTGCCCTGACCAACCTCCGCAAAGAGGGAGTGTCGATCATTCAACTGCAGGTGGACGTTTACTGTACGAGATGTTTCATGGTTCACCAAATGATCGCTATTATACTCTTTTGGTGGAAATTGTTTCTAATTCGATTATTTCCCACCATTCAGATTTGCAAGATTTTTTAAATCACAAAGCGGAGTCACCTTTTTTAACGAGAGTCAGAGATAAAGATAAGCCAGAACTAAAAGAGTTGCCTTTGATCACAAAGCGATTTTATGAACAGGTGATGGATGAAGTGACTTTTCGTTCATATGTTCAAAAAGCAGTAAATGAATTGAAACAATATGTTCTATCTTCAAAGCGGTCTATTTATGAACAATCGTTTTATTTATCCAAATTTGTTTTCAGTACATTGATTGATGCAGATCGTACCAATTCTCGTCTTTTTGAAGAGAATCGGCAAACGGTTAAACCTGTTCAAATAGACCAGTTATTTAAAACGTTTCATCAAAGGCTGTTGTCCCATTTGGATACGTTTCAATCAACGAGTCATCCAATCAATCAACTGAGAAAAGACATGTCGTTACAGTGTGCAGAACGTGCGAAACACCCTTCAGACATTTATACACTTTCGATTCCTACTGGTGGTGGAAAGACGCTAGCTAGTCTCCGTTATGGGCTTGAACATGCACTTTATAATGGTAAAAAGAAAATTATTTATGTTGTTCCGTATACAACAATTATTGAACAAAATGCAGCTGAGTTAAGAAAAGTGTTACAGGATGATCGACATATTTTAGAACACCATTCTAATGTCGTTGAGAGTGTAGATGGTGTTGCTGAAGATCAAGAAGAACTGGATGAATCAGCTCTCAATCGTAACTATCACTTAAAATTAGCGAAAGACAACTGGGATTCGCCGATTATTTTAACGACAATGGTACAGTTTTTAAATGTCTTTTATGCAAAGGGTAATCGCAATACGAGAAGATTGCATCAAATAGCTGAATCTATCGTGATTTTTGACGAGGTACAAAAGATTCCCACACCTTGTGTGTCTCTATTCAATGAAACAGTAAATTTTCTTAAAGAAAAAGCAAAGTGCAGTGTTGTTCTTTGTACAGCCACGCAACCAGCTTTGCACGTTGTAAAGAGACAATTGAATTTGAAACAAAATGCTGAAATGATTCAGTCAATTGACGAAGTAATCGAAGCATTTCGCCGAGTGGAAATCTTCGATTGTGCGACACAAGAATCGTTTGATCATGATCAATTGCAAGCATTTGTTCAAAAACAATTCCAACGTGTGAAAAGTGTGTTAGTTATTTTAAATACAAAATCAGTTGTCAAAAGCCTGTTTGAACGTTTACAAGCATTAAACTTACCTGTCTATCATTTAAGTACATCGATGTGTGCCGCACATCGTCAAGATATGTTAAGAAAAGTGAATTCCCACTTAAGAAACCAAGAACCCGTTATCTGTGTGAGCACCCAATTAATTGAAGCAGGGGTGGACATAAGTTTTCAATGTGTCATTCGTTCTTTAGCAGGTCTCGATTCTATTGCACAAGCGGCAGGGCGCTGTAATCGGCATGGAGAGAGGGAAAAAGGGCTTGTATACATCATTGATCATCAAGAGGAAAAGCTGACACATTTACGCGAAATACAAATTGGAAGTCAAATTGTCAAACGCATGTTAAAAGACTTACAAATGGATACCTCTGCTTATGGCGGGCACCTTCTTTCTAGGGAAGCCATGAGCTACTATTTCAGACACTTTTATTTACAGTTTGAGACGAAGCTAGATTACCCAATTAAAGCTCTTGAAAAAAGTATGATGGAACTAATAACTGCACCAAAGAATGGACATGACGGTTACCATGCTGCCTATACATTTAAACATGATGAAAAGTTGCCCCTTTGTCTCCCTAACAGTTATAAAACCGCAAGTGATCATTTTCAAGTAATTGACCAGTTAACGACAAGTGTAATCGTTCCATATCAAGAAAAAGGGAAAGCGATCATTGCGGAACTGAATGGTGCAAACCCGACCAATATAACGCAGTTGCTCAATGAGGCTCAACGATACTCCATTAATATCTTTCCTTATCAAAAAGATGAATTAATGAGGCAGGGAGGCCTTCAAAGTTATTGGGAAGGTCAAATCTTTTGTTTGACAGAAGGTGCGTACGATCAAGAACATTTTGGTCTAAATATAGAGAATGATAGTACGATGGAATCAGCAATATTTTAAAATAGGATATATTTACATTTTTAAGAGATAATGATACAGTATTTTGTGGAAAAGTAGTCGTATTAGGAGGTGATGGAATGAGGAATTCAATTTCATTCCGATTATATGGGGATTATGCACTGTTTACTGACCCTTTAACGAAAATGGGAGGTGAAAAATACTCATATCATATCCCCACATATCAGGCGCTAAAGGGAATTGTAGAATCGATTTATTGGAAACCTACACTACTGATGGTGGTTGACAAAATAAGGGTCTTGAAACCGATTAAAATGGAATCAAAAGGGGTTCGTCCAATTGAGTACGGTGGTGGAAATACGCTTGCGCACTATACATATTTGCAAGATGTAGAATATCAGGTGCAAGCTCATTTTGAATTTAATTTACATCGACCTGACTTGGCGTTTGATCGTAATGAACATAAGCACCACAACATATTAAAGCGTGCGCTTCATGTTGGGGGTAGGCGGGATATTTTTCTAGGTACAAGGGAGTGCCAAGCCTATGTAGAACCGTGTGAATTCGGTGAAGGGACAGGCTATTATGACGAGTATGGTGACATTCATTTTGGGACGATGGTTCATGGGCTGAATTATCCTGATGAAACAGGTGGTCGGCATTTAGAGGTGCGATTATGGAATCCTGTCATGAAAGATGGACTTATTGAATTTATACGACCAGAAGAATGCCAGCAAGTGAGACAAGTAAAAGAAATGGATGTCAAACCATTCGAACAGAATCAGATCGAAAGCGTAGAAGAGTTGCTCACTCAAATTAAAGGGGAAATGGGCTCATGAGTTGGCTTTTGAATTTGTATGAAACGTACCAAGAGAATCTCGACCGAATTGGAAAAATAGAAGAAAGATTTTACGGAGATAAATCCAAAACCTTTACACTTCTACCGATTTCGCATACAACACAAACAGCACATATTGAAGTACTAGTGACAGAAGACGGATCATTCCATTCAGCTACAGTTACGAACAAGGAAGATGCAGTGACTGTCATTCCTTGCACGGAAGCCTCTGCTAGTCGTGCTGGTAGTGTTGTTGCCCCATATCCACTACATGACAAGCTCATGTATGTCGCAGGAGATTATGAGGCATATGGTGGAAAGAGGAAAGATCATTTCCATCAATATATCGAAAATTTAGAATCATGGGTTAATTCCTCTCATGCTCATCCTAAATTAAATAGTATTTTAACATATGTGAAACAGAAAACACTTATCCGAGACTTGGTGAATGAAGGTATTCTTCATGTCGATGAAAATCAGCAATTGATAGAAAAGTGGGATCAAAAGTATGGTGAAAATAAACCACAAATTTTTTCTGTTTTAGCAGGTGATCAGCTTAGTGCTTTTATACGGTTTGATGTTCATTCATTCCATGACGTGAGCCGTCAAATATGGAAAGATACAGAGATCTATGAATCGTTCGTTCAATTTTATAACACTTTATTAAATGAAAAAGATGTCTGTTTTGTGAAAGGGGAAGTCATTCCCAAAACAGAACGACATGCAAATAAAATACGTCATGCAGGAGATAAGGCGAAGCTTATATCATCAAACGATACAAGTGGTTTCACATTTAGAGGACGCTTTGATAAAAGTCAGCAAGTGGCCAGTATTAGCTATGAAGTATCGCAAAAAGCGCACAATGCGTTAAAATGGCTAATTCAATATCAAGGCAAAACAATAGACCAAAGAGTATTTCTAGTTTGGCACCATGACCGATTACATACACCTTCGCCTCTTGATGACCCTTATTCATTTGAAGATTTTCCTGTAAAAAAAGAGAGTTTTACTGCAAGAGAGTATGCAAAAGAAGTAGGTAAAGCGCTAGCTGGTTATGAGCATGATCTTCGTCTGAAAAAAAGAGATATTCATATTTTGATTTTAGATTCGGCTACAACGGGTAGGCTTGCTGTACTCTATTATATCAACATGGACAAAGACTTATATTTAAACAGGTTAAATCAATGGTATGTGTCGTGTTGCTGGAGACAGCGATATGCAGAGGGGAAAACGTATATAGGCACCCCAACACCGAAGGATATTGCCTTTGCTATGTACGGTCCTCAAGTGAAGGAACAAATGGTCAAAGAGGTGGTGAGTCGTCTAGTCCCTTATATGGTTGGAGATCAAAAGAATCAGAACATACCAAAAGATATTGTCAATCTTGCATTCCAGCGTGCTTCTAACCCTGTCGCGATGAAAACATGGGAATGGGAAAAAACGCTAGGTGTTGCATGTGCATTAGTCAATATAGAGGAGGGAATGGAAGTGGCTTTAGATCAAACGAATACAGATCGCAGCTATCTGTTTGGACGATTACTTGCCATTGCAGATGTGCTAGAGCGACGTGCTCTTGGACATGATGAACAAAGAGCAACAAATGCGATCCGTTACATGAATGCGTTTTCAAGACATCCAGAGCGCACGTGGACAACAATATACACAGCATTGCAGCCTTACCGAGTGAAACTTGGGACAAGGGGCATGTACTTGGAAAAAGTAATGGATGAGGTTCTTTCTTCTTTTGCAATGGATGACTATACAAATAAGCCATTATCAGGGAAATATATTTTAGGTTTTTCAAGTCAACGACACGAACTTTATCAGAAAAAAGAACAGACAGAAATGAATGGATCTGACGAAAAAGGGGAGTAAACGATGACCACTTTAAACAAAAAAATTGATTTTGCAGTTGTATTATCTGTCCATAAAGCAAATCCAAACGGAGACCCACTCAACGGAAACCGCCCAAGACAAAACCACGAAGGGTATGGAGAAATTTCTGATGTAGCCATCAAACGAAAAATCAGAAATCGTTTATTAGATATGGGAGAATCTATTTTTGTCCAATCAAATGACCGGAAGGCAGATGAATTTGGCAGTTTAAGAGAGCGGGCTGAAGCAGATCCTGATGTTGGAAAACTCCTCAAGGATAAAAAAACTTCTACAGATGAGGTTGCGAGACTGGCATGCGAGAAATGGACAGATGTACGTAGTTTTGGTCAAGTCTTTGCTTTTAAAGTGAAGGGTGGAGGTGTTTCTGTTGGAGTGAGGGGACCTGTCTCAATCCATACAGCGACAAGCGTTGTTCCGATAGATTTAACGAGCATGCAGATCACGAAGAGTGTAAACAGCGAACCTGGTGAGAAAAAGGGTTCTGATACGATGGGAATGAAACATCGAGTGGAACACGGTGTTTATGTTTTTTATGGGAGTATCAACACACAATTAGCTGAGAAAACAGGTTTTACAGAAAAAGATGCACAGAACATAAAAGAAGCACTTTGTACCTTATTTGAGAATGATGCATCATCTGCACGCCCTGAAGGCAGTATGGAAGTAAACAAAGTCATTTGGTGGGAGCATCAATCAAAGATGGGGCAATATTCATCAGCCAAAGTGCATCGTTTGATTCATATAGAGCCATTACATGGTGAACCAAAGTCATTTGAAAAAGACTACCAATTCAGTGTGTCAGAATTAGAAGGTCTACAATATCAGGTACTTGATGGGAAATAATAGAGAAGAAGAATACCTGATGCTGTCAGGTATTCAACATTTTCAGTTTTGCAAAAGGCAATGGGCGCTTATTCATATTGAACAACAATGGGCAGAAAATGTGAAAACCATTGAAGGGCAGCATCTTCATCAAAAAGCAGATAATCCATTTGTGAGAGAAAAAAGAAAAGATAAATTGATTGTCAGAGGAATGCCAATTGTATCTCACGAGCTAAAAATAAGTGGGATTTGTGACGTCGTTGAATTTATTTCACATACAAAAGGCATCTATATTCCTAAATTAGAAGGCAACTACCTTGTTTACCCTGTCGAGTATAAACGAGGGAAGCCAAAACTGAATGATGCAGATATTCTTCAACTCACTGCGCAGGCCATCTGTTTAGAAGAAATGCTTCTTTGTGATATTCAGTCTGGATTCATTTTTTATCATGAAATCAAACAGAGAATTGAAGTGCCAATTACGGCCGAAAATAGAATAAAAATCAAAGCTGTGGTAGCAGAGATGATGAGTTATTTCGAAAGACGCCATACGCCAAAAGTGAAAACAGGAACCTTTTGTAAGAATTGCTCTCTTCAACATATATGTTTACCCAGTTTGATGAACAAAAGAACAGTCAAACAGTATCTTGAGAGGGCGATGGGTGAATGAGGAAGCTGTTAAACACAATATTTATTACCCAACCTGAAGTATATTTAGCTTTAGATGGCGAGAATATTGTTTTGCTCAAGGATCAAGTCAAAGTGGGCCGACTTCCTCTTCATAATATCGAGGGAATTGTTTCTTTTGGATATAGAGGCATCAGCCCTGCTTTAATGGGTTATTGTGCGGAGCATCATATTTCTATTGTTTTTAACAAAGAGTGGACGTTTTTTGGCGCGAGTCACAGGGAAAAGTAGAGGAAATGTCACCTTAAGAAAAAAACAATATCGAATGTCTGATCATCAAGATTTATCGGTTCAAGTTGCAAGGAATTTTATTTTTGGTAAGATATACAATCATAAATGGATGATTGAACGAATGACAAGAGACTATCCACTGAGAATAAACGTCCCGCTATTTAAGCAAACGTCCCAGCACCTTTCAGATATTTTAGCTGATGTGAGAGTGGAGTCAGATTTAGATAGATTAAGGGGCTTAGAAGGACAGGCTGCTTCCGCATACTATCGAGTGTTCGATGAAATGATTCTTCAGCAAAAAGAATCATTCTTTTTCTATTCTCGGTCTAGGAGACCGCCGCTTGATCCGGTAAATGCTATGCTCTCATTTGCTTATACATTACTGGCTAATGATGTAGCAGCATTAGAAGGAGTTGGGCTAGACGCTTATGTAGGCTTCCTTCATAGAGATCGTCCTGGACGAATATCACTCGCTTTAGATGTGATGGAGGAACTGCGAGGGGTATATGCTGATAAATTTGTCCTAACAATGGTGAATAAGAAAATGATCTCGCCATCCGACTTTGTTAAAAAAGAAAATGGTGCAGTCATCATGACAGACGAAGGCCGCAAAACATTTTTAACTGCATGGCAAAATCGTAAACAAGATAAAATCAAGCATCCTTTTTTAGGGGAAAAAATTTCATGGGGACTAGTCCCGCATGCACAAGCACTCCTTCTCGCTAGATTCTTGCGAAATGATTTAGATGAATACCCACCATTACTTTGGAAGTAGGGGATATTTTCATATGATGGTTGTGATTACGTATGATGTCAGTACAATAGACAAAGATGGCCAAAGAAGACTTAGAAAAGTATCGAAAATTTGCCAGAATTATGGTCAAAGAGTACAACATTCTGTCTTTGAATGTATTGTGGATTCTACGCAGTTTGCTACATTGAAGATTCAGTTGTTACAAGTCATCGATGAAGAAAAAGATAGCATCAGATTTTATCAAATAGGCAACCAATATCGAAAAAAAGTAGAACAAGTTGGCGCAAAGGAAACAATTTTTGTAGAAGATCCTTTTATTTTTTAGGTGCGAATGTGAGGTGCACATGAATTCCCCGGAGCATTCGCACCTAAAATGAAAGATTTTTCGACAAATTCTATCTCTAAATATTTCAATTATGTATACTTTTGTGAGTAAAATGATCTTTTTAAATATGATTTTCAATAACAATTGTTATTTTATTTATTTTTTCATTGAAAATCGCCGTCGCACTCTACATGAGTGCGTGGATTGAAATTAGAAATGGCATTAATTCGCCGAGAATTAGAAAGTCGCACTCTACATGAGTGCGTGGATTGAAATATTACCCATTGCACCAATGACTTGGAATACATAGTGTCGCACTCTACATGAGTGCGTGGATTGAAATTAAATCCATCCTCACTGATCGCAATGGCAAAATCGTCGCACTCTACATGAGTGCGTGGATTGAAATTTTACAGGATTAGCTTGGGATAGAGACCCTAACGCGTCGCACTCTACATGAGTGCGTGGATTGAAATAGATGTATCAAAACAAATATCTCGCCAGTTGTCGTCGCACTCTACATGAGTGCGTGGATTGAAATTTGTAACAAGTCATCTATTTTTTTATCAGATGAAGTCGCACTCTACATGAGTGCGTGGATTGAAATTGTTAATGTGTTTACCTGGTCCTCACTGATCGGCAGTCGCACTCTACATGAGTGCGTGGATTGAAATTTTAAAGATGAAAGATCATTTATGCGTAAAATAGTCGCACTCTACATGAGTGCGTGGATTGAAATCTTGGTTCCACGATTACTTAGAAGAGCTTGTAGAAGTCGCACTCTACATGAGTGCGTGGATTGAAATAGTACGTTGTATTGGTTGCCCGTAAGCTATCCTAGTCGCACTCTACATGAGTGCGTGGATTGAAATTCTAATTGATGCTTATGACCGCACATTATCAGACGGTCGCACTCTACATGAGTGCGTGGATTGAAATTGTTAGTCCAAAGCAATAATCATATAGGCTGTCGTCGCACTCTACATGAGTGCGTGGATTGAAATAATCAAACATATGAGGAAGTAAAACAGGAGTCTAATGTCGCACTCTACATGAGTGCGTGGATTGAAATTTTCGCAGTATTACTACAAAGCTATACACCGTATGGTCGCACTCTACATGAGTGCGTGGATTGAAATACTGAATTGGATCGAATGACGTCGGGTTTTCAGCGGTCGCACTCTACATGAGTGCGTGGATTGAAATTTTGATGGATCAATGGTAAAGTGTCCGTCGTTCGTGTCGCACTCTACATGAGTGCGTGGATTGAAATACAATGACTTTTAAAGAAATTAGCGAAGAAGAAGTTGCACTCTACATGAGTGCGTGGATTGAAATGCTTGTGCGGTTTGCAAGGTCAAGACCTGGGTGTAGGTGAAATTTTGAAAAAATAGGACTTCAAGAAAGCTGCTGAATGCTACAGAATGACATTGAAAACCCAAAATGATATTCAAAAAAGGGAGTATCTTTATGAGTAATAGAAAGATTATTTAATTTGTTCCCATTATGTTGCTTGGTGCAGGTATATATGCAGTATCTAATAGTCAGATACAAACTCTAAATTGGAAGAAACTAATCAGAATAACTATCATTCTTCGAAAAATAGTTAGAGGCAAAAAAAGAACGGATAATTGTAAAATAAAACAGGGCTTATGTGGCCTGTTTTCGATATCTAGACGAAAAAGAAAATTGTCATACTTAAAGTTCTCAACTTACTTCTCCTTGTCCCGCTTCTTTTTCCGCTTCTCCGCCCGATAAAATTCATGAAACATCCTCATCAACGCACGTTTCTCAATCTGCGACACATTCCTTCTTGAAATTCCAAGCTCCTTTGCAATTTCTCGTTACGTTTTTTCCTTTTTCAAATTCCTTTTCTGATTTTAAGACATCAATTAATGAAATTTCGAAGAGAGACATCCTTTTTTGTTTTCTTTATTTATGTGAGAATTCATTTTTCAGCAAGGAAATAGATTGTGTTTGACAGGCATTTCAAGTGCATGGGTTAAATCATAAAAATCACAAATCTCTAGGAATGTTTCTTTGAATAATTCTCTTCCTTTCTTATTCCTTTTCTGAAAAATAAGGGTATCAATTATTGATAGTGTCTGAGCTGGAGAGTTAAAGGAAGTGCGTGGTTTAACAATAAAAACCCAAAGTATAAAATAAAACTATGTTTTTTCATATTTATCTAACTTGTTTGTTAATTTGCTAAGTGTGAGTATTGACTTAACTATATTTAGTAAAAAAGTTTCTATCGACAGATAATCAATTTAAATAGAATATAGATTATAAGGTTCACTAGTCATATTATTTGAGAAACTCCTAAAGAGTATAATTTTGTATTGTAATAGTGTTGGTAATTATGATAAAGTGTAATTTATTTACAATTAAATACAAAATTAGGGATATTTATAAATTAGTAGAAAGTTTTTGCTTTGTTGTTTAAGTTTGCTGATTGTATTAACTGCTTTTTCGAGCCCAATAAAAGCACAGAATATATTTCAATAAAGTTAGTTAATGATTTATGGGAAGATAAAGACTTCAAAGCTGCGGAAGTAATTATAAAGTATTTATATACGTACACTAACGTTAGTGGGAAAAAACAATTAAAGTTGTAGAGAAAAAGACTTTAGAAAAAGAACTTGCCAAGCAAGACTATCCCATAACATCTTCTCAACTGGTATCTTAGGTTAAAAAATTAATGAACTAATTGTTAGAGACGAAGTGTTAGCAGATTTTACAACAAAAGTTTCTAATGAACTCTCTCCATTGATAAATAAGGATACTAATAGCGAAATTAGTGTGAAAGGAATTATTACATGTAGTAACGTATTAGGTGCTATTGGATTAATTCATGCTGGCTCTTGGAATTACAGGTGGGCTGTCATATCTACTGCATATTTTTTAGGAAGCACGCTTTGTAAGTAATATGAAAAAGTGAAAAGGAATAGAGGTATAATGAATGATCTTAAGAAGTTTTATTTTTCTTATATTTTTTAGGTATAACAATGATATTATTTTCCCGTTCCTTTATTGGTGAAGAAAACGGATTATATTTAACAATCATTTTCTTGTTTCTTGCAAACTTTACATGTGTTGCTACAGAATATCTTTTGATTAAACATTTTGAAGAAAAAAAACAACTTATTTTTCGTAAGCAAAGTGAATTTCTTCAACATAAACAAGTGCGCAAAGGGTATGTGATTTTTATTGGAAGCCAAATCTTTACCACTTTAGTTATATTTTTTGTTTTTAAAATCGTATTCTAGCTGAATAAATGAAAAGGGGCTGCAGATGATTCTTGCCCCTTTTCATACTGTTATGTTTTAAATTAATTCATACTTAAGAACTGTTAGGCGATGTTCTTATCGTTTATCTTTACCTTTTTTATCTCATCACTTCCCCTTATCCCGCTTCCGTTTCTCCTTCTCCGCCCGATAAAACTCATGAAACATCTTCATCAGTGCCCGTTTCTCAATCCGTGACACATAACTTCTTGAAATTCCAAGCTCCTTTGCAATTTCTCGTTGCGTTTTTTCCTTTTTCAAATCTAGTCCAAACCGCCCGACGATGACTTCCTTTTCTCGGCCATCTAAAATGTCAATGTACTCTTTGACCTTTTCAAGTTCCATGTTGAGCTGGATGGTGTCAATGACGTCTTCGTTTTCTGATTTTAAGACATCAATCAGGCTGATTTCGTTTCCTTCCTTATCTTGACCGATGGGGTCGTGAAGAGAGACATCCTTTTTGGTTTTTTTCAGGGCACGTAAATGCATTAATATCTCGTTATTCATGTCGATTAGGGGGTGCTAGAACAGTGCAGCAATACTGGTTCAGTTCTATATTTCTCATCCTTAATTCTTATTAATTGACCTTTTTGTTTGAAATGTATATTATGTCCTTTCTTTAGATATGAAGAGCTTATTTTTCAAATTTTAAAGAAGTATCTGGTGTGACAGTTCGCATGAGCTTCAGTTTCTTTAGCCACTAAGTATTACAGTTGTTAGAAATTAGAGGTATGCGAAGAGCTGGATTAAAGAAAGATCAATATTACAAATTGAAAAAACAAGCAACGTTTAACCTTTCGACAGCACTTGGAATCATCTAAGTGCTGTTTTTGTATCTTTATTCCTATTTAATGGCTAGAATTGCGTTGGTAAAATTAACCTTGTCAATGAATAGAAGGGAGTGAATTCTTCTGGGGAAGATACTTGATGCCAAAGCACTAACAAGTGCTATGGATACTAGAGTGAAAAATTATCAGGAACTCCGCGAACAAATGATGGATTTAAAAAAGGCACTACAAGGTGTGGCCAATCTCGGTGACGATTTCACTGGTAAAGGTGCAGATAACATTAAAAGCTTTTATAAAGAACTAGCTGGAAATGTGGACATGTTCATCAGTTTCATCGATAAGCAAAAAGCTTTTCATGAAGGCGTTTCTGGAACCCTTGATGATGTCAGTTTTGGTGGCGATACCTTTGTGGAAGAACACTTTTTAGACAATGCAGTACATATGGGAATCAAAAACGCCAAAAGCATTGTGAAGGATCAAAAAAAGGCACTCAAAACCGTTTTTCAAGACATTGATGATCTCATTTCTCTGGAGGTATTTGATAGCCAAACCTTTGATGAAAAGATCGAAGATACGGAAGACGAACGAAAAAAAACAGTAAAAGAGTTAAGAGAACTTGACCAAAATTTACAAGATGAATATGGTTTGTCAGAAACTGAACAGCAGGCTACAATGGCATTGTACGCAGAAATGATGAATGCGACAAATGACGGAAAAGCCATTTCGCCTATGAATTTTGATAAAAAAGCATATCAAAATAGTGAAATCTACAAGGCAAAAAGTGATATTGAGAAACAAACTGCTGAATATCTCAAAATCAAAAAAGAACAAGAAGAAGCCAGAGAGATTGCAAAGGAACAAGAAGCAATTGCCAACCGTCAATGGTATGAAAAGGCGCTCGATTATGGTGGAAATATTGTCAATGAGTTGACCGGAGTGAATGATGCCAAACGTGCGGCAACAGGCGTTGATCCGATCACAGGCGAACAGCTCACTGCAGGTCAGCGTGTTGCCGCAGGTGGCATGGCAGCGGCAGGCTACATCCCAGTCATTGGCTGGGCAGGTCGTATTTTCAAAGGTGGAAAAGCTGTATACAAAACCACCCAAGCCACGTCAGCCGCAGTCAGGGCGGTCGACATTTATAAGACGTCTCAAAAATCCTTTGACGCCTTGAAAACATCCCAAAAAGGCTTATATGGTCTCACCGCAACCAACGGCTTCAGCGAAGCGATCACAGGTCGAGACATGTTTGGGAATAAGGTCTCAAAAGAACAGCAAGAAGCCAGTATGAATGCGGCTCTTGGAATGCATTTGCCATTTGGGACGAAAGGGTTTCATGGGAAGATGGGGATTAAGGGTATAGATGATGCAACCAACAAAAGTAATTTATATAGAGGGGATAGTTTACTACACTCTCCATCTAGACCAAATGGAATTGGTAAACCTCATATATCAAATTCAGGTGATTTAGTACCAGCTAGTAAAGAAGGTTTATATAAAGGACGAGAAGTGACTGTTACAGAGCATATACTTGGAGGTTATAGAAAAGGAGCTAAATCTAATAGCCCTTATACTAGTTTTACAAATAACAAAAATGTTATTGGAAATTATGGAGAAAATGCAATTGAACTAAATATATCAGCTTTAAGGAAAGATATACAGTCTGGAAAGCTAAAAGATGTTGTTATACTTTCTCCAAAACAAATTCAAAAGTTGATTGAAAGAGATGTTATTTCTTCTGATTTTTGGAAGAAAAGAGCGATTAATTGGACTAAAAGGGATAATGAGTATTTGATTAAAGGGGAAGTTCCAAGCCAATATATTGAGGTTTCGCCTAAGGAGTGAGAATTGTGAAATTATACTTTCTAAACGAGTTTTTAGGAGATATACGCGATATTAATGTTGATGGTATGTGGGTGAATGGTGAGATTACCCCTTCAAATGATATAGACAAATTTAATGATTTTTTCGCAGCGCTTGTTGATGAGGAAAATGATTTTGTAGAAACGAATTATAACGAAGAATGGTTAGATGATAACAATTGGTACATTATTGATGATGAAAATAAAAGAAGGGGGATATATATACCGGCAGTTTATCCTGATAGAGAAATTAACTGGCGGTGGAGATGATTTACAGTATGTATAGATTATAAAAAACTTTGATGGGCTAATGCCTTTCAAGGTTTTTGGTGTTTATTGGACTCTTATCCGAGAAAAAACCGACAAAAAGGGGACCTTTTTTCCTTTGTGAATCACCGTATGATGGAGACAAGCAAAACGAACGGAATATTTTGTCCAGAAGGAAGAACCTGCGGACGCTGATCATTGAGCACTATAAATGCCTTGAGTTTTTTATTAGGAGAAGCACTTTTCTTTTATCAACGAAAGAATTTTTTTGTATCTTTATTCCTAGGAAGATGGGGGTTAGGGGTAAAAGTGAAGCTTTTTCCAAAAAAACAGTAATTAGTCCAGAGATAGCAGCTAAGATTTTAGAAGGACAGCGCAAGGTTCCAAAAAATCAATTAATAGGTGGACATTCGTCCAGCGTTAATAATGCTAATGACAAATTTGCAGTTGAAGTATTATCAACAAATGCTGATGGGACAAAAAATGTTGTTTTTACAAAACAGTTTTCTGATGGAAATATTCCCAAAATTAAAAAGAGTACTCTATTTCCTGATTCATGGAACGATGAGCAAATTCTTAAGAGTATTACTGAGGTTGGCAACACTGCAGCTAATTCTTCAAGATTGAGAGATAGAGCGACTTGGCATAGAGCAGCTATTAATGGTGTAGAAATTGATGTAATTAAAGTTGGTAATGATGTAACTAGTGGCTATCCGACAGGTACGGTAAATGCTTCTCGTCCATCAGGTTTTTAACTTAAATTTAATTGGAGGTATTAAACGTGTATAAAGAACTAGATAATCTGTTGTCTGCTGATACAACGGTAGATTCTTGGTACGATGATGGTTGTGTCATAGCAAGTGAGATACTCTTAGAGTTTAGCTTAAATGATTGGGAAAAATTATCAAATCAGATACTTAGTAAACCAATTGAATGGCAACGGAAAATTGCATATTGTTTGGATAATGAGTGCAATGAATATGAACTTAATATTTTAATGACTTTGTTGAATACTAATGATACAGAATTGTTTGAGATTTGTATTGACACATTAAGGAGTTATTCAAGTGAAGTAAGTAAAAAAATGATATTGAATAACCCACAGATTTTAAAGCGTGTAAATCATTTGTTGTCTACTGCTAACCCGCCAGTTAGGATAATTCTCCAAGATTTCCTTTCGAAAATAGATCATACGAGAGGTACATTCTGAGCCTGGATAGCAGCTGGTCTGCGGCAGACGTATTGAGGACAGTTTTTCATTTTACGATGATCGACTGTACTTGGCATCCTCTCGGTGCGTAGTTATCATTCAAAAAAATTAAGTAAAACGTTATAGTAAATGTGGAAAGAATTTATTAACTATTTCGACTGAATGGTTAAATTAGAAATGGCTCAGATTCAAAAAGAGTTATTTATTAAGAACAAAACGAATTACTGAAGTGATAAATGAAACAAAGGATGTTATTGATAAATGGAAATGACCTTTAATTTGTCCAATTAATCAAATTATTAAATAGCCTTTTGCGATAATTACAGAAAAGTTGAGCAAATTAAATATTTCTGAAAATTACAACTTGACAACTTGAAATGACTGATATATCATTTTCTATAATTAAATAATAGATAAGCAAAGATTGGAAATAGTAGAAGGTTTATAAACTCCTTCAGAGAGCCGATGGTTGGTGCGAATCGGTAGTTATACCCTTTGAACTCATCCAAGAGCTACTCTCTGAACCATATAAGTAAGGGATGTCGGATTTCTTCCGTTATAAAGATAGGTGGTGATAGCCACCGAAAATGAGTGGGTTACTAAGTATTTTATATTAACCAATTAGAGTGGTACCGCGAGCAATGCCTCGTCTCTATATTTTTATATAGAGGCGGGGCTTTTTATATTTTATTTAATAAGGAGTGTGTCACCATGTCAAGAAAAATTTGGGTATTTGATACAACATTAAGAGATGGAGAACAAGTTCCTGGTGCAAAATTGAATGTATATGAAAAATTGGAAGTCGCCAAGCAATTAAAGAAACTCAAAGTTGATATGATTGAGGCTGGATTCCCTTCTTCATCAACAGGTGATTTTAACGCCGTTAAAGAAATTGCTAAAAGGATAGGAAATACAGATGATATGATAATTACGGCGTTAGCAAGAGCAGTAAAATCCGATATTGATGCTGTATATAATAGTGTGAAATATGCAAAAAATCCACTAATCCATATTGTTTTAGGTACTTCGGATATTCATGTGGAAAAGAAATTTGGAAAATCGAAAAATCAAATATTAGATATTGGAGTGGATGCTGTGAAGTATGCGAAAACACTCCTACCAGAAGTACAATATTCAACAGAGGATGCGTCAAGAGCTGATTTTGAATATTTATGGAAAACGATAGAAGCTGTAGTAAAAGCAGGAGCTACAATTATTAATATACCTGATACAGTTGGTTATGCTGAACCTCAAGAGTTCGGTGAACTAATATATAAGATAAATGATCGCTTGAAGAATTTGAATGATAATGTGCTTCTAAGTGTTCATTGCCACAATGATTTAGGAATGGCTACAGCTAATACATTGGCAGCAATTAAAAATGGTGCAGAAAAAGTAGAATGTACCATTAATGGAATTGGAGAACGTGCAGGAAATGCTTCACTAGAGGAAGTAGTTATGGCTGTTCATACACGTTCTGAGATATATCAAGCATTTACGAATATTAATACGAAGGAAATTATGAATACGTCGAGGATGGTAAGTGGATTCATGGGACTTGATGTACAAGTAAACAAAGCAATTACAGGGGAAAATGCTTTTGCACATTCTTCAGGTATTCACCAGGATGGATTAATCAAATCAAGAAATACTTATGAAATAATTGATCCTGTCACTGTGGGTCTTGATGACATGGAGCTTGTTCTAACAGCACGTTCTGGACGCCATGCGGTAAAAACTGCTTTTGAAAAATTAGGTATGAATCAATTTTCAAATTCAGAGTTCGAGGAAATCTTTGTAGACTTTCTTGAATTAGCCGATGCAAAAAAAGAGGTATATAATCACGATCTATATGTAATAATTGAAAATTATTACAAAAGAGTAAAGGGGAATAATCAGGACATCAGCCATTACAGTAACAATTTTTATGAGTTAATAGATTTGCAAGTGATCAGTAATACAAAATTTCCTTCTGCTAGTGTGGAGTTAAAGAAGGCTGATCAAATCATAAAGGGAACTGCGATAGGTTCTGGTCCAATTGATGCTTTATATTCTGCAATTATGAATGTATGTGATTTAGATATGAAGTTGATTCAATACGATATTAGAAGTGTTTCAAGGGGGAAAGAAGCACTAGGAAAAGTGAAAATTCAAGTTGAATTTAAAGGGGAAATATATATTGCCAAAGCATCAGATACAGACATCTTAAAAGCAAGTGCATTTGCGTATATTAATGCAATAAATAGTATTGTGGTCGATCATTTACTTCCAGTTAAATAAAAACACAATATGATTTGAAAAGTTAGAAGCTTATCAATGAAGGAAAGAGAAAATATAGTACAACAAATATTGTTTTCAGAAAGTACAAAACTGAACTTCTGCTTTTGAAGTTGCTCTTTTAGTTTTGTTTTTTCAGATATTATGATAAAGATAGTTGACGTAGTCAAACAGCGCATGAATGGACTTGTGATTAATGGTATTTATGTTGGACCTAAAACGAAAGCAGCTCTTGAAAAATGAAAAATGAATAAGCCCTTTTCTTTTTAGAGAGGGTTTTTTTGATCATTCATTTTTCACTTGTAGTTTTTCTGAAAATCTTCTTCACAATGTGTGATCCAAAAAACAAATAAACCAAAGGGTTGTTAAAAAAGATGCCTAAATTTGATTAGTTAGGCATCTTTTTGTTTATCATTAAAAAATTCTGAAACGCTGGTAATAATTATAGCAATAACTGATGAAATCAACAAAGAAACGCTTATTGCCCCTAATCCTAAACCTTCCCATTTTCCCACGAAAAAACTTATGATCAGTAAGATGATACTCACCATCATTAAAATCGCTAGAAATCCATAATGTAAAGGTGAATTCTTTTTTTGAAAGATTAAAGAAATGCCTATTATAATAATTGTAAGGATAGCTGTCATTAGCCAGTAAGACATTTATCTTCCTCCTTGAAGACAGAATGATCAAAAAATGAAAAAGAACCCTAATGAATAATTAGGTTATTTTATTTCCTCATCCATTACTTTCTTGTATTTTTCAAATTCAGAATCTTTCATTTCCCCGTTCATTTGTAATAAGAAATTCCCTTTTGAATATGTGTGTGAGAAGAACATAGATCCAGCATTGCCCAACTCATCATAATAAGACTTGGCCTGATCTAGATCAGTTTCATTTCCGAATTTAAAAATTCTTCCACCAGCATTTTCACCTAAGGAAGGAATGAGAATTCTTTTTCCTTCTTCTCTTATATTTCCAAACTCTTTTTGTTTTAGTTCAGACGGTTTTTCTGCTTCAAGCCCAGCACTTTTAAAAGCTTCAATAATGTTGTCTGTGGTGAGCGGTTTTTCAGTAGATGTTGCACTGCTGCAAGCTGTTAATAATAATAAACAGATAAAAAATAATACAAAAAATTTCTTCATTAAAAATCCTCCTCTTTTTTAGGTGCATATGGATTTTACATTAAGCTCCTTCTCTTTTCTATCCTTTCGACAAAATTAGACAATACTAATTACTTATCATTCAATTAAATTTATATTTCTTTACTCAGTTTGAATAAGTTGTTAAACAAAAATCGTCAAAAAAGGTATACTTATGTTCATATTATACTAGGAGGTATCAATCTTGAAATCTTTTTGGGAAATAGATGAGGAAGGTTACTACACATTAAAAAAGATCAACGCAGAAGAAATAGCTAAAGCTGAAAAGAAACTTGGAGTCACTTTGCCAGATACATATAAAAAGCTCGTATTAGAAAAGAATGGTGGTTATACAGTTCATAATGCTTTTCCAACCACTCACTCTAATTCATGGGCTGAGGATCATATTCAATTTAATCACCTGCTGGGAATTGCTGAAGATGAAGGGATTATGGATAGTGCCTATTTAATAACAGAGTGGGAGCTGCCAGAAGGGCTTGTTTTGATTAGCGGGGATGGGCATACTTGGGTAGCGATGGATTATAGAAAAACGAAAGAAAAGCCTACAATTCATTTTTTTGATGTTGAGATGGAAGAAGACTTTAAATTAGCAGATTCCTTTGATGAATTCATTGAGGGGCTTTATACAGCTGAGTACACTGTTGATGAAGAAGAAGCAGAGGCTGAATATGAGCTTCCTGAAGATCATTTAAGTAAAGAAGAACTTGAAGCCATATTTGAGATGGATGTTCTTGATGAAAATAATCTTTATAAAATTCAATATTACCCGATGGTGGACTTAAATGAGATTGAATGGTTTTTTAAAAAGATGCAATATCACATTGAAAATACAAAAGATGAAGATGCGCTTTATCAAGTAGCTGATACAATTCTCTGCATTTTCTTATTAAATCAAAATATGCCGATCAACGATAAAATTAGTGAGATTCTGCATCAAATAGCTAAATTTTTAGAAAAAAATGATGACCCTCTGCTAGTGAATCTCGGAGAAAATATTGCGATTGGAACAGAACTTCTATCTTAATAGAACGATCTTAAGGTGTCCTTTCTAGAGAGAGTATCGGGAATGGCTCTTTAAAGTTACTTTTTTTAATGGGAACAAATGTTTGGTTAACTATTTGGATTTCGTTATAATAAGAATCAGATTATCCCCTTTATGTACCTGGCTGACATTCAGTCAGGTCTTTTTTATATCTACTGGTAAACTCATTTTCTTTATGAAATAGGGACAATCCATGTCGGCATAACCTGTCATGAGGTGATCTAAGATGAAGGTCAAAATCATTGAAGGACAGAATGTTGACGCACGTGTTAATGATTGTTACCACTATTTGATTAAGTGGTGGAGGAAGGAGATTAAGCGTGATAGCAATTTACGTGAGGGTATCGACCGAGGAACAAGCAATAAAAGGGTCGAGTATTGACAGCCAGATTGAAGCATGTGTGAAGAAAGCAGGGACTACAAACGTCTTAAAATATGCAGATGAAGGCTTCTCAGGTGAATTATTAGAAAGGCCAGCTTTAAACCGTCTTAGAGAGGATGCACGCAAAGGATTAATTACTGAATTGATTTGTTATGATCCTGATCGTTTGTCGCGTAAGTTAATGAATCAATTAATTATAGATGATGAACTACGGAAAAAAGGAATAACTTTAACCTTCGTAAATGGGGAGTATGCAGACTCACCTGAAGGGCAACTGTTCTTTTCGATGAGAGGGGCCATTTCTGAATTTGAAAAGGCGAAAATAAAAGAGAGAACGTCTACAGGTAGGTTACAAAAAATCAAAAAAGGGATGATAATTAAAGACTCTGGTTTATTAGGATACAAAATAAATAAAGAGAAACGAACCCTTGAGATAATAGAAAAAGAGGCAAGAGTTGTGAGAATGATTTTTGATTTGTTTACGGATCATTCTAGTCATTTCTTTGGACGTGTGAATGGCATTGCGTTGCATTTAACGGAGCTAGGTATTCCGACAAAAAAAGGTGCAAAAGTTTGGCACAGACAAGTGGTGCGGCAGATCCTAATGAATCCATCTTATAAAGGGCAGCATGAGCAATATAAGTATGATACTGAGGGAGGCTATGTATCTAAACAGGCAGGGGGAACAAAAATTTTGAAACTAAGGCCGGAAGAAGAACGATATATTACTGAAATACCTTCAGTTGTTTCTAATGAACAGTGGGAATACGCTCAAGAGCTACTTGGAAAAAGTAGAAGAAAGCATTTACACTATGGCACTCATCCATATTTACTTTCTGGTTTAGTACGCTGCGGAAACTGCGGAAATACAATGACTGGTAAAAAGAATAAATCACATGGGAAAAACTACTTTGTGTATGAATGTAGAAAAAATTATGCTGGGGCTAAAAATAAAGGCTGTGGTAAATCTATGTCAGAAAATAAACTGAACAGAATTGTTTGGCAAGAGATATACAAATTTATCACCAACCCAGAGAAGTATAGAGCCTTTAAAGAAGAGGAAAAGACTACTCATAAAGCAGATGAGTTTGAGCTGATTCAAATAGAAATTGAGAAGGCGAAAAAAGGCCGTCAGCGTTTAATCACTTTAATTAGTCTTAGTGAAGAGGACGATTTAAATATTGAAGAAGTGAAAACACAGATTGTTGAGCTCCAGAAGAAGCAAAATCACCTCATGATCCAACATGATAAAATTGAAAAAGAGATTAAGGAATCAGAAGGATCGGTAGCAGGAGAAAATGCTTTGAAGAGGGCACTTGATTACTTCAACTCAGTCAATGCGGATAATTTGAAGCTGGAAGATAGAAAAGCCATTATTAACTTTATTGTTGAAGAAGTATTGATTGTTGATTCTGAAACCATTCATATAAGAACTCATTAAAAGGGGAGGTGCGTTTGTATGCACCCCCCTTTTGTCATGAATATCTCATTTTCTATACATCTTGCGGCATAGGTTGCGAGTTTTGTTCCTTTTCCTGATGAGTAGCTTTCGATGGCTTTGATGAGTCCGATCGTCCCGATGGAGATGAGGTCTTCTGCGTCTTCGCCGGTGTTTTCAAATTTTTTGACGATGTGGGCGACGAGCCGAAGGTTATGTTCAATGAGCATGTTTCTTGCGTGTTCATCCCCCTGTGCCATTAGGGCTAAGTATTTTCTTTCATCATCTCCCGAAAGGGGTTGTGGAAAGGCGTTGTTTTTGACGTATGATACTAAAAACACCAATTCCTTGACCATCAATCCCATCGCTGTCAATACTCCTGCCATGATTTTCACCTCCACACTTTTTAGGCATTTGCCTATACAATCAAATGTATGTGCAGGAGGGGATGTCTGTGTCTGTACGATCAAAATCATTTTTGTATAAATAAAATATTTCTCATTTGACAATAAACACGTACAATAGAAGTAATTCATGTAACGAAAAAATAGTTGTTTTGACAAAGTGCTTCATTCAAATCAAATGTTGTGATGCCTAATGGAAGGTCTTTCAAGGCACAGCGATGTTTGCGGTTTCTTTGCGGTGCTTGTGGGCGACATTGCATGCTAAAATATGTAAGTGTTAGACGGAAAAGGAAGGGGTTATATGGGGAAATGGGAAAGGTTCTTTCTTCGCATGTAGGAGTGAAAATCAATGAATGGTATCGAATGATTAGACAATTTAGTGTACCTGATGCGGAAATCCTTAAGTCAGAAGTAGAAACAGAGATAGAGCGAATGGAAGAGGATCAACATTTACTCATTTACTATCAATTAATGTGTTTTAGGCATCAAATTATGCTTGATTATATCCACCCTTCAAAATATCAACCTTTTTCAGTATCTAATCTTGTCGATAAAATAGAGAACTCTAATCATGAGTTATCAGATATGCTTCACTATTACCATGCTTTTTTTCGAGGTATGTATGAATTTAGTCAAAAAGAATATTTAGAGGCAGTAAAATATTATCGAGTTGCTGAAAAGCAGCTTTCAATGCTTTTTGATGATATTGAACAGGCAGAGTTTCATTTTAAAGTAGCAGAGGCCTATTATATTATGAAGCAAACCCATGTCTCCATGCACCATATATTAAAAGCATTGGAGATTTACGATCAACATGAATTATACAAAATCAGAATCATACAATGCTTATTTGTCATTTCAGGGAATTATCAAGATTTAAGGCGTAAAGATAAGGCACTTCCTCACTTAAAAAAAGCAAAGGCTTTGGCATCTGAAATTGATCATCCGAGAATGTATAGCTCTGCTCTTTATAATTTAGGCAAATGCTTTGGTGAACTTGGGTATTTGCAGGAAGCAGAGAGATATATGACAGAGTCTGCTGCAATTGCAAGAGATGAAGCACTTCCAACCCTCCCACACACTTTATACACTTTAGCCAAATCACTATTCCAACAAAATCAATACGATCGTGCGCTCATCATTTTAGAAGATGGAAAGGTTGCAGCTAAGAAGCATGAGGACCAGCTATTCATTCACATGTTTCGTTATTTGGATGCTCTATATGTTCAAGATGTAAATGAAGAGCAATTACAAAAAACGATTGCTTATTTGGAAAAACTTAGCCTATACTCGTATATAGAGGATATTTCACTAGAAATTGCTACAGTCTATGAAGCCTCTCAAAATTATCAAAAGTCCAATCAATATTATAAAAAAGTATTATGGGCTCAAAATCAAATTCAAAAAGGAGAGTGTTTGTATGAGTTTTAAGAAAAATGCGACCATTATTGGAATTGTGACGTTAAGTCTTGGCATCGGTATCATGAGTCAGGCGACAATTTCAGCATATGAAAAAAATGCTGTCCAAGTATCAGATCGAAACCAAACGTGAAACATCAAAAGCTGGCCAGAGATGGTTGGCTTTTTTATTGCCTTTTAGAAGACTAGATGCATTTCATAGGTGGCAAGCACGCTTTTCAACGGGAAAACAGGAATTTTTCATACGAGAGAGAAATATCTATAACAATCCATGTGATTTTCTCTTGATATGTAAGCGTTTTCTTTGGGAGGGAGTAGTGTGATACGTATTCTGACAAATGGGATGTATTTGTTTTGTGAATGGGTCATGAGACTTGCATATTTAAATGTATTATGGATCTTTTTTACGTTATTAGGTTTAGGTGTTTTCGGTGTGATGCCGGCGACTGTTGCAATGTTCGCAGTGGTGAAAAAATGGGGGGATGGAAACATAGAGGAGCCGATTTTTAAGCAGTTTGCTAAGGTGTATAAAGAAGAATGGTGTAAGTCAAATGGACTGTTTGGTGTCATATGTATGATGGCACTAATTCTTTATGCTGATGTGGTGATTTCAGCTACATATGTTCATTCCATTGTTGCGAGTTTGTTTTTGAGTGTATCGATCGTTTATATATCTGCTTTGCTTTATATTGTGCCTGTGTATCTTCATGTGAAGGCTGGCTTTTGGTACATGTTCAAGTTTTGTGTTGTTTTAGCCTTTATCAGACCACATATCACGTTCTTTATGCTGCTTAGTGCTGTCGGATTTGTGCTTCTAGGGCTTTGGCATATCACCTTTGCGCTCTTTTTTTGTGGAAGTGGCCTTAGCTTGGTTTTGACAAAGCTGATTTACTTTCCAATTGAGGAGAAAGGGGCAAATACGTATCAGCAGGATGTGTCTCGTCTTAGTTAAATAGAAGGGATGTTCGGCAGATGAAAAGGGCAATGACAAGGTGGATTACGTATTATCAGCATTTAAGCATTAAGGATAAATTATTTTTATTTTTATGTGGGATCATGCTTGTGTCCTTTTTATTTGTTTATAGTGGTGTTCAATATGCGTTTCATGTATACGATGAGCAATATTATCGGAAATCCAGTCAGGTGCTTGCGATGTCGTCTAAGCGAATTGAAGATGAATTGAGGAAGATTGAAGAAGTGTCATATGAGATGATGACAGATAGAAATATTCAGGAGCACCTCGAGAATATTGAACAAGGCGACAACCGGTATTCACAGTACCAAACGAAAAAAGAACTATGGGATAAACTCGCTTCATACGCTGGTTCTGAAAAATACATTGAATCCATTCATTTGTTTGATAAAGAGGGAACAGAGTATGCAGCAGGAAGGAATTCATCAGTACGCTTACGTCAAGAGACAAGCGCTTTTTTTGAAGAGGCGATACGAAGGCAAGGAAAAAATGTGTTCATTCCATTTTCATATGAAGAAAAACAAGTTCTTGTGTCTGCTCGTCAAATTCGGTCATATGATCAACTGAGTCTATTACCACTTGGTACTTTACTTATTCAAATTGATCTGGAACGCATCGTTGCAGATTTACCAAAAGAATGGGCAGATATGGGGGGCGAGCTGTTCATCACAAGCGGTCAGAGAATCGTTTTAGGAAAACACCATAAAGTGAATGGTTCCCTTCTACAATCGGGAGTAAATGAGCATTCAGGTTATGAAATCAGAAAAGAAAATGGGAGACAGTATTTTATTTCATTTGTCACATCCACTTATCAGCCGTGGGCGTATGTCAATGTCGTTCCATTTGATCATATATTCACCCATATTTCTTGGATGAAGACCGTGTTAGGTATTTTTTTTCTCGCGTTTTTTACAGTGGTTTTACTTTTGGGACGGAAGATGGCTACGAACATTACAGGGCCTATTGAGCAGTTAGTGACTGCAATGAAAGTGGTAGAGGCAGGGGAGTTTAAAACAGCGAGTACACTGGAATTTAAACAGCATGCAAATGATGAAGCCGGGAGACTATCAAGGCATTTTCGGTCCATGATGAAGAAAATAAATGAACTCATAGAAGAAAATTATGAAAAACAGCTCATGGTAAGAGAATCAGAATTTAAGGCATTGCAAGCACAAATTAATCCTCACTTTTTATATAACACACTCGACTCGATTCATTGGCTGGCGAAAATGAATCAGCAAGAACAAATTTCAAAAATGACGGAATCCCTTGGATTTTTACTTAGAAATAGCATTCATGTGAAGAAACATGAAGTGACATTAGAAGAGGAATTAGATATTGCTCTTCACTATATGACCATTCAGCGTTATAGGTTTGAGGAGCGACTTGTTTTTTCATGGGAAGTGGAGGATGATCTTCAGCATTGTATGATTCCAAAGCTAACCCTTCAGCCTATTTTAGAAAATGCCATTCAATATGCATTGGAGCCTTATACAGAATCATGCTCAATCCAGATAAAGATATGGCGTGAGGATGATGTTGTTTGGTTGTCTGTTTCAGATAATGGCCCAGGAATGGATGAGACACTTTTAGACAATATAGATGTGGGGAGAAGCGGAATTGGGCTTTTCAATATTCATCGGCGTTTGCAATTAACCTTTGGTAGCGAATATGGGCTAAAGATTTTCAGCCAAGACGGTGTAGGAACGACCATTTCTTTGCGAATTCCATATGAGAGTGGGCGATCACATGTATAAAGTCGTGCTTGTTGATGATGAGAGGGTCATCCTTGAAGGAATTTCATCCATCATTAAGTGGGAGGAAATGAATGCATCAGTTGTTGGCATGATGCAGAATGGCCTTGATGCATATGAGCTAATGAAGATAGAGAAACCTGATATTGTGATCAGCGATATCAAAATGCCAAGGATGACAGGAATTGAACTTGTGGAGCAAGCTGCCAAAGCACAGCTTCATGCGCAATTTATTCTGTTATCGGGCTATGGTGAATTTGAATATGCCCAGCGAGCGATGAAATATGGCGTGATGCATTATCATCTAAAGCCGTGTAATGAACAGCAGATGAAAACATCACTTCAAGCGATTATGGAGACGATGAAAGTAGAGCCGAGTAAAGGAGGTGTTCAAATCGGGAATAAAGAGGATGCGGCTTCTAAAATGATCCATTTGATTCACGATCAGCTTGCGAATCCTTCATTATCTCTCAAGTGGGCGGCGCAAGAAGTGCTTTTTTTAAATCCAGATTATGCTGGTAAATTGTTTAAACAGAAAACAGGGGAGAAATTCTCACAATATGTAGCAAAGCAGCGGATTGAGCTTGCTATGCGGAAGATACAAGGAGGAAGCGATGCGAGTCTATATGACATGGCAGAAGAGCTTGGTTTTGGGCATAACCCCAAATACTTTAGCCTTGTCTTTAAAAAGTATGCTGGATGCACGCCGTCAGAATATAAAAAGAAAGCAATGAAACAGAGATAAAGCTTTGATTCTTCAAAGATCATCTCTGTTTTTTTAACCTATTCCTCTGTTTTTTGAGTGTGAAGTGAAAAAGGTACGATTTAAAATATGATGTAAGCACTTACATGATAGGTGGTAAGGGAGGTTTATGATGAAAAAGGTGTTGCTTATCTTGGTTCTGTCCTGTGTTGCAGTTGTTTTTGCCGGTTGTTCTCAAGGGGAAACAGTGTCATCCAATGATCAGGAAGAGGTCACAATTCGAGTAGCCTGGTGGGGCGGTCAGCCAAGGCATGACTATACAACAAAGATAATAGCGCTTTATGAAAAGGAACATCCATATGTGAACATAGAGGCGGAGTTTGCCAACTGGGATGACTATTGGAAGAAGCTCGCCCCGATGTCAGCTGCGGGTCAATTGCCAGATGTCATTCAAATGGATACGGCTTATTTATCTCAATATGGAAAAAAGAATCAGCTAGAAGATTTAACGCCATTTATTACGGATGGCACCATTGATACAAGAGCCATTGCAGATGAGAAATTAGCTGGAGGCAGAATAGATCAAAAGCTGTACGGTTTTACGTTAGGCATTAATGTGTTGTCCCTTGTTGCCAATGATGACCTTCTGTCCGAATCGGGGGTTCAATTAAAGGATGATATGAGCTGGGATGACTATGAAAAGCTCTCCTACAAGGTGAAAGAACAAACTGGAAGCTACGGTTCAAATGGTGCGCATCCGCCAGATATTTTTTTCCCTTATTATTTAAAAACAAAAGGGGAGCGTTTTTATCAAGAGGATGGGGCAGGACTTGCCTATCAGGATGATCAGCTCTTTATTGATTATTTTGAACGTCAGCTTCGGCTTGTCAAAAGAAAGGTCATACCAACACCAGATGAAGGTGCACAAATAAAAGGGATGGAGGATGATTTTATCGTCAAAAGACGAGCCGCTCTTTCCTGGAACTATTCAAATCAGTTCAGTGCCTTTGCGCAGCTAACCGATTCACCACTATCTCTGCATTTACCACCTGAACATAGTGAGCATAAAGCCCTTACGTTAAAGCCGAGCATGATGTTTTCGATACCTAAAAGCGCGCAACATAAAAAAGAGGCAGCAAAGTTTATTGATTTCTTCGTTAACAATGAGAAAGCAAATCTACTAATGAAAGGAGAGCGAGGTGTCCCTGTTTCGACTAAGACAGCAGATGTGATTAAGAGCAAGCTGAATGAAGATGAGAAAAAGATCTTAGCGTATGTAGATCAGGCAACGCCCGTAGCAAGTGAGGCAGATCCGCCAGAACCGGTGGGATCAGCAGAGGTGATAAAATTGCTTAAGGATACTTCAGACCAAATTTTGTTTGAAAAAATAACACCAGCAAAGGCGGCTGGAAAATTTCGTAAGCAAGCAAATAGTATATTGAAACGGAATCAATGATGAGTCGGAAAGGGGCGCAAATGTGAGACATCGCAAAATCAAAAAAGATACATGGATGGGATATGCGTTTATTTCTCCTTTTATTATTGGCTTCATTTGCTTTACTGTCATTCCGATGCTTGTTTCGTTGTACTTGTCCTTTACACAATATGATTTGTTTACAAAGCCAAAATGGATTGGCTTTGGTAACTATTATGAGATGTTCACAAGTGACGAAAAATATGTTCAGTCATTAAAGGTTACATTTACTTATGTATTGGCGGGCGTCCCTCTCCGCCTTGGTTTTGCTCTCTTCATCGCAATGATTCTAAATCAGGCGGTTAGAGGAGTCGGCATATACCGAACGTTGTTTTATTTGCCATCCATTATTGGAGGCAGTGTGGCAGTTGCGATTATGTGGCGCAACATCTTCGGCAATGACGGGGTCATAAACGCATTGTTGTTTTTTGTTGGCATCGATCAGAAAATTCTTTGGTATCAAGACCCTGCCAGTGCTTTATGGACACTGATTTTGTTGTCAGTATGGCAATTCGGTTCATCCATGTTGATTTTTTTGGCAGGTTTAAAAAATATTCCTCCTTCCTATCATGAAGCGGCAAATGTCGATGGAGCAAATGGATTTCAGCGTTTTTTCCGCATTACGTTGCCGCTTTTAACACCCATTATTTTCTTTAATCTCGTCATGCAGACCATTTCTGCATTTATGACATTTACACCTGCTTACATTATTTCAAAAGGAGAAGGCGGTCCGCTTGATGGAACACTTCTCTATTCTTTATATCTCTTTCAAAGGGCATTTAACTATTTTCAGATGGGATATGCGTCTGCGATGGCATGGATCATGCTGTTGATTGTTGGAGCCATTACATGGATTCTCTTTAAAACCTCATCTTATTGGGTGCATTATGAATCGAAGGAGTGAGGGCGACCTTGGA
This sequence comes from Bacillus sp. NPDC077027, assembly GCF_050269555.1. NCBI lineage: Bacteria > Bacillati > Bacillota > Bacilli > Caryophanales > Bacillaceae > Bacillus > Bacillus sp. NPDC077027. Next base: position 452,985 of record NZ_JBNNIO010000001.1, read on the forward strand.
AACCGTGAAAGAAATTGCGAAATCGAAAGTCGTGCAAAGGGGGAGAATGAAGCCAAAACGGATATTTTATCATGTGCTCACATCACTGCTTGTCCTCATTTTACTCTATCCAGTTATATGGCTGTTTGTCAGCTCTTTTAAAGAAAGCAGTAGTATTTTTGCCACGTCACATTCTCTTATTCCAGACCCGTTTGTTTTAAAAAATTATGTGGATGGTTTTAAAGGGATTGCAGGGCAACCCTTTCTCACTTTTATTCGAAATTCGCTTGTGATTGTCTGTTTTTCAGTGATAGGCGCTGTAATTTCATCTGCATTCATTGCATATGGGTTTGCCCGCATACCATTTAAAGGGAAGGCTTTTTGGTTTGTATGTGTGATGGGTACGCTGATGCTACCGCATGAGGTGCTAATGATTCCGCAATATATCATGTTTGCTAAGATCGGTTGGCTGAATTCGTTTAAGCCGATTATTGTCCCGCAGTTTTTTGGTCATGCTTTCTTTATCTTTCTGATCATTCAATTCATCCGCACCATTCCAAAGGAGTTAGATGAAGCGGCGACAATTGATGGCTGTGGGCGATTTGGTATTTTTTGGAGAATCATTCTACCACTCATTGCACCTGCACTTGCGACCTCTGCCATCTTTTCGTTTTATTGGAAATGGGAGGAGCTTATTCAGCCATTGCTCTATTTAAACAAACCAGAGCTGTATCCTGTTTCACTTGCTTTGAAGCTCTTCCTTGATACAGAAACCGCTTCGAATTGGGGGGCCATGTTTGCTATGTCGGTTGTCTCACTACTTCCTGTGATTCTCGTGTTTTTCTTGTTTCAAAAGTACATCGTACAAGGTATTAGTACGAGCGGATTAAAATAAAAGGAGTGTCAATCATTGGCAAAACTTATGTTTGAAGAAGGAAAAATAACGACATACATTGATCAGATCGTCAGACGGACATTTGATATGGATTTTGATTGGGATTGGCCTGGTGGTGTTGCATTTTATGGCATTGCAGAGGCGTATGAAATAACCAAAAAAGAAGACTATCTGCTCGGCCTGAAAACGTGGATGGATGACCATTTAGAAGGTGGGCTACCGCCTCTTTCAATTAATGGTGTATCAATGGGTCATACATTGCTTTTTCTTTTTGAGCATACAGGGGAAGAGGTGTATTTGGAAACAGCCGAACAATTGGCTGATTATGTTCTTAAAAAAGCGCCCCGCTTTGCAGATGGTATACTCCAGCATACTGTCAATTCCACAAGCTATGTGTTTCCTGAGCAAGCATGGGCAGATACGCTGATGATGGCGGGGCTATTTATGCTGAAATATGGTGTGGTGGCTTCGCGCCAAGATTGTATAGATGATGCATTGAAGCAGTATCATGGGCATGAGGAATTTTTGCAGGATCAAATGACGCATCTGTATTATCATGGTTGGGATCATCAAGCTCAAAATCATTTATCGGGAATTTACTGGGGAAGAGCAAATGCCTGGGCAGCACTGACAATGGCCAAAGCATTGCCACTCATTCCTGTTACACATCCATCTTTTATGATCATTGATGGCTCTTTAAGAGATCAACTGAGCGCACTCGTTCGGCTTCAAGGAGAGTCAGGCCTTTGGCATACGATATTGGACGATCCGACATCGTATCTTGAAGTATCTGCCTCGTGCGGAATTGCGTCTGCTCTTATTTCGCGAGGTCACCTGTACAATAAGCAAATTCAACAGGCGTTATCGGGAGTTTTAGCAGCGGTGAAGGAGGACGGAAGTGTGACAGGCGTCTCTGCTGGTACAGCCATCATGGAGCATGCAGAAGGGTATAAAAAGGTGCCAATCAAACGAATACAAGGATGGGGACAAGGGCTTGCGCTCGTCTTCTTAACGGATGTCCTAAGGACAAGAGCTGTCGCCGATACCCACGCTTAAAACGAGCAATGGTGCAGGAGGAAAGCCATGACAAAAGAGCAGAATAACCTGCCGAGGAAAGGAGCTTACTTTAGACAGAGCTTTGTGTTTATTTTATTCATCTCATGTCTCCCTGTGCTTTTTATCGGAGGAGGTATTTACATGCTATCTATTGGAAAAGTGGAGAAGGAGCTTCAAGCCTCACATGAAAAACAGGTTGAGCGGCAAGTAGACCGCTTGCATGAGAAGGTGGACAGCATGGAGCTATTGGTGTCACAGCTTGCTTTTGATACGGACATGACAAATTCCTTTACACATGAACGACTAGAGAAAGAATTTCGCTCCACCTACCAGCTTTCTAAACTATTATTTATGATCAAAGATCAACAACCGCTTCTTTCCGAAGCATCTCTTTTTATCGATGGAAATGTCCCTCTTCTATTAAGCCCCGAATATAGCAGATTATCTAGTGTAGCTGAGTTGCAAGAATACCGGTCATTGCTTGAAGCAAATGAAGATATTTATTGGAAAGATACAGGGATTGCTCCCCCTATTTTGATACAACTGATTCGTAGTTCAGAAGATGAGCCATCCGGTGCTTATGTGTTCAAAATGAATCAAAAAGAGATAGCACGACTTCTTCAGGACTTATCTCGGTACGATGCTGGCGACGCATTTATTTTAAATGAAAAAAAAGAAGTGATCTTTCACTCAGGTCAAAAGAAGAAGAGTACATTTGAGTCATTTTTACAGGAGAGCATAAGCGCACAAGGAAAAAATGAGGGGAGTTTTCGTACCGAGTGGAAAGGAAGTATGTATTCAGTCACTTACGGTGAGATGAAGCGGCTCCATCAGCGCTGGACCTATGTATCAGCCGCTCCGCTCACTTCTATTACAGCTCCACTTATAACAATTTCAAAATTCATTGTTGTCTTAATCGTGATTTGCCTCATTACTGCCATTATTTTGACTTGGTATGTGTCTAAAAGAATGTATCGGCCAATCCAACAGTTCATTCGTTTGTTAACAGGGGATGAAAAGCAATTGTTTTCATCTCACATACGGGATGAGTTTCAATGGTTTGCCGCCAAATGGACGGATTTATCAAGTGAAAGCACTGAACTTCAGCAGCAAATGACGAGTCAACGACCACACTTTCAACAAAATCTTTTAAGACAGCTTATCGGCGGTAAATTGAATGACCTGCCGCTTTCACACCTACAGGAAAAAATGAAAAGAGCTGGCTTTGCTTTTGAAGGAATGAACACGATCATTGATTTGCAGGCAACAGGTTCTTTTTTGAAGAGAAGCGACTTTACGCAAAAAGATGAACAGCTTGCCATTTTTATGATGAAAAATGTGTTTGAATCCATTCTTTGTGAAAAAGGAACTCAATTGGTTGTACTTGACCAAGGAAGATGGTCGCTCACCGGCCTTGTCACAAACGCGTCCATTTTCGCTCAAGAGTTGGAAGTTGCTACAACAGATTTAGCTAATTGGTTAAAACAATATACAGGTCTATCACTTACAATGACCATCAGTGATCCTACACATGATTTAAGAGAAATTCCGCAACTCTTTGAATGGGTGAAAAAGCATAAGCAAAATAGGCGATTTAAAAATGAACAGCAAATCATAAGGGCGCATAAAAATGCAAAGGAGCGAGAAGAGGTGGTATTTGACTATCCATTTGAACTAGAAAATTCACTCATCCAATCTTTACAGCAGGAAAACGAACAGGCAATACTTCAAGATGTCTCCAATTTAATGTGTGAACTATCAAAAGAGGCGAAAGAGAATGCATATGTCCATCCTTGTTTGATGCAATTGGTATCGCGAATTCAAAAGGAAATGGTACAGTGCGGTGTGTATCCACCCGAGCTGTTTACAGATCGCAACCTATTTTCAGAGATTTTGGACTTACATGATCCGAATCAGGCTGAGGAATGGCTGATGTCACGTGTGTTAACTCCTTATGTAATCATGCTTGCCAAACGGAAAAATAAGAGTCAGACACTGCTAGTAGAAAGAGTTAGACAAACGCTTCATGAACGCTATATGGAAGATATTTCACTTGAAATATGTGCCGATCAGGAGGGCACAAGCACCTATACATTGAGTAAAGCATTTAAACAAGTGACAGAGAAAAATTTTATTGAATATTTAACAGCGCTTCGGATTGAAAAAGCGAAAGAGTTACTTTTGCATACAGACAAAAAAATTCACGACGTTTCAGAAGAGGTTGGCTATCGGCATAGTTACTTTAACCGCATTTTTAAAAAACAAGTTGGGATGCCGCCTGGTGTGTATCGCCAAACCCATCAACACACAGCGTCAAAGCTGTCATAAGGAGGTTGCAATGGTTAGTGAAGCACATTCGTATTTTTTTAGTTGGTGATTCAACAATGGCAGACTGCCCGCCTCACGAAACGCCCATGGCAGGCTGGGGGCAAATGCTACAAACGTTCTTCTTAGAGAAGGTGAAGGTAGAAAATCATGCGAAAGGAGGGGCTAGTACCAATTCTTTTATCGACGAGGGGCATTTTCAAAAGATAGAAAAAGCGATTAGGCCGGGTGATTACTTGTTCATCCAGTTTGGTCACAATGACCAGAAACCAAGAGGAACCAAAGCATACGGTGATTTCCAACGCAATTTGGCTACCTTTGCTCAGCTGGCAAAAAACAAAGGGGGATATCCGCTGTTTTTCACCTCTGTCCAGCGCAGACATTTTGATGAAAACGGGAAAATCAAGCATACGTTGGGAGAGTATCCTGCTGCGATGAGAGCACTTGGAGAACAGCTTCATATACCAGTGATTGATTTGCAATCTCTTACAAAACAGTTATATGAATTATTTGGAGTGGAAGGCTCTAAAACTTTATTTGTGATTTTCGAGCCTGATGAGCATCCGAACTACCCTGCTGGAATTGAAGACAATACTCATTTTTCTCAAAAAGGTGCACTTGAGGTCGCGCGTCTTGTGGTCAACGAAATCAAACGTCTTGACCTTCCAATCAAAGCGTACGTAAAAAATGTGACATCACGGATGTGAGGAGAAGCATATGAAAAAGAATGTCCTGGGTGGGCTATATAGTGGATGTGAGTTACTCATGAAACTAGCTTGGCTCAATATGCTTTGGCTTTTATTTACGTTGCTAGGGGGAATCATATTGGGCTTTGCACCAAGTACATGTGCCATGCTTGCTGTTGTTCGAAAATGGCTCAGGGGAGAAGGGGATCAGCCTATTTCTCCTCTTTTTATCAAAGTGTATCAAAAAGAATGGGTCAAAACGAATGTGCTAGGAATGTTCTTTTTCATCGTATTCTCTATTCTTCTCTTTAACTATCAAGTGTTTTCAGCGAGCAGTGGCATCGTATCATTTATTATGATCATGTGCACTTTCGTATCAGCCGTTGTGTTTTTAGCGGCGTTTTTCTACTTGTTTCCTTTATATGTTCATTACGAACTTCCATTGAAGACGTATGTTCAGCAGGCACTGTTATGTGGTATCGCAAGACCTGTGACAACATTGTGCTTATTCATCTCCTCTGCCTTTATTTTTTATGTCCTTTACACTGTTCCAGGTCTGATTCCCTTTTATGGGGGAGCTTTCTTTGCCTTAACCATAATGTTTTTTACAATGCGCATATTTCAAAGAATTGACGAGCTAAGAGATGTAGGCGCGAAAAAGTGAAAACGTCGCAAAAAATGTTTATTCAATCATTATCCTTGTGCAAAAAAATGCCATTGCACACATATTTGAGTGCTCCTACAATACGTAATAGTAAGCGTTTTCAATATCGCGAAGAGGAGCTGACACAACGAGAATGTGTAAACAGAAAATATTCAAATGTGCGGTGTTGCTTTCCCTTTTTGTTCTGTTAGGTATGAGTGCAGAGGAAGGGTATGCAAAAGGACATCAGAAACCATTTGTCAACCCGCATCAAATGGAGAAGTTGAATCGAGGGCTTGTAGCGGTGCAAACAGATCGAGGTGTTTTTCTAAGTTGGCGTTTGCTTGGCACCGAGTCAAGTTCTGTCTCGTTTAATGTGTATCGTGGAAATACAAAGGTGAATAGTTCGCTGATTACTGGTAGCACCAATTATCTTGATTCATCAGGCAATGCTCAATCCTCCTATACGGTTCGTGCAGTTGTAGGCGGTCAAGAACAATCGGCTTCACCTAAAGCAACTGTTTGGGGTAAAAACTTTCTAACAGTTCCTTTGAAAAAGCCAGCAGGAGGAAAAACGCCAGCAAGAGAGCCGTACACCTACAGTGCCAATGACGCAAGTGTAGGTGATGTCGATGGTGATGGAGAATACGAATTAATTCTCAAATGGGACCCGTCCAATTCAAAGGATAATGCACATGATGGCTATACAGGTGAAGTGTTCATTGATGCGTATAAATTAGACGGAACGCATCTTTGGCGGATTTCACTTGGTCAAAACATTAGGGCAGGAGCCCATTACACACAGTTTATGGTGTATGACTTCGACGGTGATGGAAAAGCAGAGATTGCGATGAAAACAGCTGATGGAACACGAGATGGAAAAGGAAAGGTGATCGGAAACAAAGATGCAGACTATCGGAATGCAAAGGGACGTATTTTAAGTGGACCAGAATATTTAACCGTTTTTAAAGGAGAAACAGGAGAAGAACTTGTGACAACTAACTACGATCCACCAAGAGGAAACGTTGCAGATTGGGGAGATAATTACGGAAATCGTGTGGATCGATTTTTGGCCGGTGTTGCGTACTTAGATGGTGTGACCCCAAGTCTTGTAATGGCGCGTGGCTACTATACAAGAACGGTTCTTGTTGCATATCAATTTAAAAATGGTCAACTCTCAAAACAATGGACTTTTGATTCAAATCAACCAGGGAATGGAGCGTATGCAGGGCAAGGAAATCACAGCTTGAGTGTGGCAGATGTGGATCAAGACGGAAAAGATGAGATCGTCTACGGAGCAATGGTCGTTGATCACGATGGCAAAGGCCTCTATAGCACTGGTATTGGTCATGGTGATGCGCTGCACACTGGAAAGCTTGATCCGACTCGCAATGGCTTGCAAATTTTCCAAGTGCATGAGGATAAATCAGCACCATATGGGTTATCGTTTCGCGATGCTAAAACAGGACAGATTTTGTGGGGTGTTCACACAGGAACAGATGTCGGTCGCGGAATGGCATCTGATATTGACCCTCGCTATCCCGGGCAGGAAGTATGGGCAGCAGGGAATCTTTATTCTGCAAAAGGTGAAAAGATTGGAACAAGGATTCCATCGTCTGTGAACTTTGGTATCTGGTGGGATGGTGATTTGCTAAGGGAACAGTTGGATGACATTAGAATTGATAAGTGGGATTATGCGAATGGACGATCAATGAACCTACTAACTGCAACCGGTGCTGCCTCTAATAACTCAACGAAAGCCACACCAAACCTGCAAGCAGATTTATTAGGAGACTGGCGAGAAGAGGTTGTTTGGCGTACGGAAGATAGCACGGCTCTTCGCATTTACACTACAACCGATCTAACATCACATAAGATACACACATTAATGCATGATTCTGTCTACCGGCTTGGGATTGCGTGGCAGAATGTTGCCTATAATCAGCCGCCTCATACGAGTTATTTTCTTGGTGAAGGGATGACAAAGCCGAATCAGCTTAATATATATACACCTTAATATCAAAAAGGGGGGGAGGAACGGGCAGCAATGTATGCAGCCTGTTCCGTTTTTAATGAAAAGGAAGAAAAAAAGACAGATGGAGCATTTAAATCGAGGCATGATTGCTGTACGAACAGACACTGGAGTGCTCGTCAGTTGGCGGCTTCTTGCAAGTGATGAAGAAGATGAACCGTTTTGGTTATATCGTGATGGTAAGCAATTAACACATCGGCCGATCACAGATAGCACGAATTATTTAGATCATGATGGCAGGTGTGCATCGGTTTATACGTTAAAAACAAAACAAGGAATAGACACAACCTGTAACGTATGGGAGCATCCTTTCCTCGACATTCCATTGAATCAGCCAACTCCTGGAGTAACGCCAGATGGAAATACTTATACGTATAGTGCCAATGATGCAAGTATTGGTGATCTTGATGGAGACGGTGAGTATGAAATTGTCTTAAAGTGGGATCCTTCGAACGCAAAGGACAACGCTCATGACGGTTATACAGGCGAGGTGTTGATTGATGCTTACCGTCTTGATGGCACATTCCTTTGGCGCGTGAATTTAGGCAAAAATATAAGAGCGGGTGCTCATTATACGCAATTTATGGTATATGACTTAGACGGTGATGGAAAAGCAGAGATTGTCATGAAAACGGCTGATGGTACAGTAGATGGTCAAGGGATCATCATTGGTGACGTTAATGCTGATTACCGCAATGAACAGGGACGAATTCTAACGGGACCTGAATTTATAACGGTTTTTTCAGGTGAAACAGGAGAAGCCCTTGTGACAGATGATTACGATCCATCACGCGGTGAGCTCTCTGACTGGGGAGATGAATATGGAAATCGAATGGATCGATTTTTAGCAGGAGTTGCTTACTTAGATGGGGTCAAGCCAAGTGTCGTGATGGCAAGAGGTTATTATACAAGAACCGTGCTTGTTGCCTATGATTACCGAGAAGGTCAGTTAAAGAAACGATGGGTCTTTGATTCGAACCAAGGTTATGAAGACTACGCAGGTCAAGGAAATCACAGCCTTTCTGTAGCGGACGTTGATGGTGATGGGAAGGATGAAATCATCTATGGGGCCATGACTGTTGATCATGATGGAACTGGACTTTATACGACGAAGCTTGGACATGGAGATGCCTTGCATGTGGGTGATTTTGACCCAACAAGGCAAGGAATTGAAGTGTTTCAAGTGCATGAGGATGCTCGTTTGCCATATGGTCTATCCTTTCGTGATGGTGAAACGGGAGAGCTACTTTGGGGAGCACCAGCCAATACCGACGTAGGGCGCGGGATGGCTGCGCATATTGATCCCCGCTATGAAGGGGTTTTGCTTTGGGCGATTGATCCACCAGGGAATGATGATGCATCCTATGGACTTTATACGGTGAAGGGGGAAAAGTTAAGCGAGCATGCACCGCCATCAGCCAATTTTGCCATTTGGTGGGATGGTGATTTGCTGAGAGAGCTACTGGATCATGATTTTAATGGCATAGAGGGAAAACCGCATATTTCAAAATGGGATTACGAAAAAGAAGAACTTATCAAGATAATGGAACCAGATGGTGTACGATCTAATAATTTTACAAAAGGAAATCCAGTTCTACAGGCTAACCTATTTGGCGACTGGCGCGAGCAGGTTATTTGGCGAACAGAGAATAGTGAAGCACTTAGACTGTATACAACCACACATGTGACATCTCATCGATTTTATACGCTGATGCATGATCCTATTTACAGGTTGTCGATTGCATGGCAAAACACGGCTTACAATCAACCGCCTCACACAGGATTTTATCTTGGTACAGGAATGAAAAAACCAGAAAGGCCACATGTTTATTTAGTCAAATCAGCTACCCATATAAAGGAGTGAAAGACATGAATACATCGTCTATTTATCTTGCCGCAGATTCTACTGTGCAACGTTACGATGACACCACGAATCAAGGCGGTTGGGGACAATTTTTGCATGAATATATCACAAGTGACTTTAAGGTCATCAATCGTGCCATTGGAGGCAGAAGTTCAAAAACATTTGTGGAGGAAGGAAGGCTTGACAGGATTCTTCAAGACATTCTTCCAAATGACTGGCTTTTTGTTCAGATGGGACATAATGATGCCTCCAAGAATAACCCAGATCGGTACACAGAGCCATTTACCACGTATAAATATTATTTGAGACAGTATGTGACGGGTGCAAGACAAAAAGGAGCAAGCTCACTTCTCATTACACCAGTCGCTAGATTTCACTATAAAAATGGGCAGTTTATCAATGATTTCCCAGACTACTGCACGGCTATGAATCAGGTAGCAGAGGAAGAACAAGTGCCCCTGATTGATTTAATGGAAAAAAGTTTAGCCCATTTTAAAGCAATAGGTGAAAAAACGGTTTATACGTATTTCATGGTCTCAGAAGGCATCAATGACTATACCCACTTCACAAAAAAGGGCGCACGTGAAATGGCGAGACTTGTAGCTGAAGGCATGAGGGAGCATGAAATCAGATGAGAAAGAAGGACTAAGTTAGAAAAAAATGTATCACGTTGTTTGTTATTATCCAGAGAGCTTTGGGATGAACAGGTCATCAGCGAGGATAGCGATTAGATGACGAATCTTGGTATTTTAGCTGTTCGCATTGGAGAATTCACATGGTATCGAAACCATTCTTTGCACACCAACTCCACCAAGGTGGATGACATATCAGCATCGAGAAAGAATGTTTGTGAATGAAAAAAGAGGTGATGGAGCATGGATCACGTCAGCATATTTGTACAAACAACCCATATTTCAGAAAGCGGTCTGCCCATCTTACAGGAGTGATAGGCTGTCAGGTTGATAATGAATTCAAGTGTCACGTGGCAGAAGGTCATTTGCCAATCTTAGACTCAAAAAAGACAAAATAAGAAACATCAAGCAAATAATGAATATCAATCGCCAAGTCCCCTTCATACAAGGGGATTCCTACTGCAAAAAATGAAAATTGAACAAAAATGTGTAAGCGCTTTATATTTAAAAAGCAAAAGAAAAAAGGGGGAAAATGAGTGAAAACGAAACGGATGACGTCACACACACTCGTACAGAAGCTTCTCACTGTTTCCATCACATTAACTTTTTTAGCAGGCTGTTCAGGAGGAAAAGAAACCTCAACCTCAAAAAAACTAGATCAAATCAACATTATGGCACCACTACTGTCACCAGAAAGTCCAGGTAGCAGTCCTGCTTTTCAAGCACTTGAAGCCTATATGGACAAAAAAATTCATTTTACATGGGTACCAAATGCCTCTTATCAAGATAAATTCAATATCGTCATGGCATCAGGTGATTTACCACATGTCATTGTTGTTTCAGATAAATCACCCGGATTTGTGAAGTCGGTGAAATCAGGCGCTTTTTGGGAGCTGTCTCCTTATTTAAAAGACTATAAAAATCTCAGCCAAGCGAATGAACAAATCTTACAAAATAGCTCCATCAATGGAGAGGTTTATGGTATTTATCGCTCTCGGGATTTAATTCGGGCGTGTATTATCATTCGGACGGACTGGCTTGAACATGTAGGGATGGAGATGCCAAAAACGATTGATGAATTCTATCAAGTATTAAAAGCGTTTAAAGAGAAAGACCCTGATCAAAATGGCAAAGATGATACGTATGGAATGGTCATTCCCAAGTGGATGGGACTTGGCGTTGGCAGTCCGTGGGATATCATGCAAGTGTGGTTTGGTGCACCGAATAAATATGGCCTTAAAAACGGGCAGCTCATTCCAGATTTTACAACGAAGGAATATATGGACGCACTGCGCTTTTTCAAAAAACTATATGATGAAAAACTCATCAATCCTGATTTTGCTGTCATGGATTCAGCCAAGTGGAATGATCCAGTGCTAAAAGATAAAGCCGGTGTCATTGTAGATACAGGCTCCAGAGCGCTCCAAATTCAAAACATGATGAAAGAAGCAAATCGGCAGAAAAAGGACATCATTGACGTAATTGCGACAGTAGAAGGACCAAACGGAAAAAGAACCTATCCTACCGCTGGCTATTCGGGTCTAGTCACCATCCCTAAATCTAGCGTTAAAACGGAAAAAGAACTGAAGGAGGTTCTTGCGTTTTTAGATCGCTTAAATGATAAAGAGGCACAAATCTTGATCAACCTTGGCGTGGAAGGACGTAACTATCGGGTGACAGAGGAAGGGAAATATCAATCGCTAGAAGCAAATAAAAAAGCACTTGTCTATGAACGTGAAGGGCTTGCACAAGTAAGCATGGGGATACCGGGCGATTTATATGAACTTGAAACAGAACAAACAAGATTGGTGAAACATCGAGAAGAAATTCGACAAACTGGTGAAAAAATGGCTGTATATGATCCCACACAATCACTCATATCAGACGTATACACGAAAAAAGGAACCCAGCTTGACAACATCATCTTAGATGCGAGAACCCAATTTATTATTGGAGAAATTGATGAAAAAGGATTTCAAGCAGCAGTGGATCTTTGGTTTAGAAGTGGTGGCACGGAATTAATGAATGATTTAAATCGTTTGTACGAAAAAGCGAAATAAAAAGTAGCCCCATTGATGGATGGGGCTCATTTCTTCATAAAAGGAGGATTTAGATGGAATCCGAGCCAAAAACTGTGCAAAAGCTACTTAAGGTGAAAAGAACAACATCGTGGCGGCTTGCATTAAAACGTGATAAATGGTTATATGTCATGCTCTTACCAGGTCTTACGTATTTCCTTATTTTTAAATATGCACCCATGTGGGGAGTGCTGATTGCATTTCAAGACTATTCGCCGTTTCTCGGATTTTGGCAAAGTGAATGGGTAGGCTTTGATTATTTTAAAGACTTTTTTATGAATCCGGACTTTTTTCGCTTATTAAATAACACACTCATTTTAGCGATCCTTGATTTATTGTTTGGATTCCCGGCACCACTTATTTTGGCTCTGCTCTTAAATGAACTAAGAAAAGCCATTTACAAACGCTGCATTCAAACCTTTATTTATATCCCTCATTTTGTATCTTGGACGATTGTAGCGAGTATCACGTTTGTATTTTTTACAGTAGATACAGGCGCAGTGACTCAGCTTGTCGAACGACTCACAGGCATCGAATTTTGCTTTTTTAACAGACCCTGACTGGTTTAGACCGCTTATTGTTCTTCAAAGTATTTGGAAGGAGACAGGATGGGGAACGATTTTATTCTTAGCCGCACTAGCCGCAGTAGATCAAGAGCAATATGAAGCGGCTATTATAGATGGAGCGGGAAGATTTCGCCGCATGTGGCATATTACCTTGCCTGCGATCAGAAGTACAATTGTTGTGTTGCTTATTTTACGCATCGGTAGCTTTCTGAACATTGGCTTTGAGCAAATTTTTCTGATGACCAACTCGCTCAATCGAAGTGTCGCTGAAATTTTTGATACGTATGTTTATGTGGTAGGTATTACCCAGGGGGCCTACAGCTACAGTACAGCTGTTGGCTTATTTAAAGCAGTAGTTGGTATTATGTTAATTTTTGGTGCCAATTATGTGGCAAAAAAGTGTGATCAGGACGGTTTATTTTAAGGAAAGGAGAATTTGATGTGGCTGATCTCAATATGAAGCATCAAACAATGGCAGGACGCATATTCGATGTATGTAATATCATTTTTTTAGGGCTTATAGGCGCAATGACCATTTTACCTTTCTTATATATCATTGCAGGTTCTTTTGCAAGTGAGACAGAGCTTGCTGAGCGTAGCTTTTTCTTCATTCCTCATACATTTTCCCTAGACGCTTATACGTATATTTTTTCGACGCCAACGTTTATTAGAAGCATGGGGGTATCTGTGCTCATTACAGTAGTAGGCACAGCTGTACAATTGTTTTTCACATTTACAATGGCATATCCTCTATCTAAAAGGCATGTGAAAGGACGTCATTTTTTACTGAATATGGTGATTTTTTCGATGTTATTTTCAGGAGGGATGATACCAACCTATTTGATCGTCAAGTCGCTTGGCTTGCTCGATTCGTATTGGGCATTAATTTTACCTGTGGCGATTAATCCATTCAACTTGATCATCGTCAAGAATTTCTTTCAGCAAATGCCTAAAGAGCTAGAGGAATCGGCAAAAATGGATGGGTGTTCAGAATTCGGAATCTTCTGGAGAATTGTGTTACCACTATCCAAACCAGTCATTGCGACGTTTGCTCTTTTTTACGCAGTCGGCATTTGGAATGACTTTTTCCATGCGCTTCTATACATCAATGATAGTGCAAAATGGCCGCTTCAAATGGTACTCAGGCAAGTGACAATTTTATCTGACTTTACAACAACAAATGGCGATATACCAGAGAACATCATCCCACCAGAGCAGGGCATAAAGCTTGCAGTCATTGTTGTCGCAACCATTCCGATGTTACTTGTATACCCGTTCTTACAAAAACATTTTGCAAAAGGGGTGCTCATTGGATCGGTGAAGGGGTGAGCAATTCCCCTTTCTTGCATGAAATGAAAAGCGGAGGGGTATTTTAAGACGTAACGATTTTGTTCTCTGGAGGCGGGCATGATGAAAGGTGTACATATGCTCTTGTGTATTCTATTGTTTTGTTCATATCTCGCGTTACCAAAAGAGGCATGCGCTCTGACTTTAAAACGAATAGACCTAGAAAAATCCGGACGTGCCTTTTGGGATATGAGAAAAGAAAGAAAGAAAATCGCATTAACCTTCGATGACGGGCCGCATCCAGTCTACACGAATCTCATTTTAGATGTATTAAAAGAACATGGAGTGGATGCAACCTTTTTTGCTGTAGGCAGTCGAATACAGGCTTATCCAACCATTGCCCAAAGGCTAGTTGACGAAGGGCATGAACTAGGCAATCATACGATGAATCATACGTATTTTGATCTCTTGACGAACAAACAAATCAAACAAGAATTGAAAGAATCGTCCACACACATCGCTGCATTACAGCCAGCAGGATCTCTATTATTTAGACCACCAGGTGGAAGACTGACGATGAAAGCATTTCGCATCTTAAAAAAGCAAGGCTACGATGTTATTATGTGGTCTTTTACACAAGATCCGAAAGATTGGTCAAGGCCGGGTGCTCATAAAATTGCCAGTCGCATTATCAATAACATCCAAGGAGGAGACATTATTTTATTACATGATGGTGGTGGGAATCGAAAGCAGACCGTTGAAGCTTTGAAAATGGTCATCCCAAAACTAAAAGAAGAGGGATATGAGTTCGTCAAAATAACAGAGCTGGTCTATCAAAGCAATCACTTTGATCCTGTTCAACTGAAATAGGGATGATGTCAAAAGCCAGTCATTCATTGAAACCAAAAGTCTTGTCGTTTACTATATGAAGAGGGCTTTTGGAGGTGAACCATTTTGAAGAAACATATCTTGCTCTTGGCCTTGTTATTATTGGTCTCTGGATGCGGCAGAGCAGTAAATGAAAGCATCATTGCATTTGGGGACAGTAACACTAGAGGCTCAAATTGGGATTTTCGTGATTACCCAACTTCTGAAAAATGGGTCAATCTCATCAAAAATGTCGAGCGAGGTCAAATACATGTAGAGAATGCAGGTATTGGAGGACAAACAACTGAAGATGCGAAATTACGGTTTGAAACAGATATTTTAGAAAAAAAACCGACCTATGTACTGATCATGTTTGGCACAAATGATGCAGCTATATTAGATGGAAAAAATCCGCGAGTCACCAAAGATCGTTTTAAAGAAAACCTCTCGTATTTCGTATCAGAAAGCCAGAAAAAAGGGATATCCCCCATTTTAATGACATGTGTCCCAGTTGTTGAAGGCGACAAAAAAGGTCTTTACTATTATTCGAGATACAAGTCCTCTTATTTTGCGGAAAGAGGCGGCGCAAGGCACTGGCAAAACTCATATAACGATATCACAAGAAACGTTGCTCAAGAGATGAACGTACCCCTTGTCGATAACTGGAAGGCATTTATTAAAGAAGCTGGAGAAGATAGTGATCATGCATTGATTCAATCAGGATTAATAGATCCTTCTGGTAATCATATGACGCCAAAAGGCGCTAGGGTTATTTACAATGAAATCAAAGTGCGTAAGGTCATCAAAAATTTTTGAATGTACGTCAAATGCCTAAACAGGAAAATAAACTGCGCATAGGTTAAAAGTATATCTTCTAATAAGGAGGTAACTGATATGTGGGGATGCCCTTACCCTGCGTACCCGCCCTATCCATCTGCAGGCTCGGGGATTGGCTACGCATTTCTCGTTGTGTTCCTAGTCGTCATTCTTGTTGTAGGTGGAGGGCTATGGTTTTGGAATGAACAGTCTTGTGAATAAGACACCTCTTCTTTTGTAGAAGAGGTGTTTTTTCGGAAAATAGTAGTAAGCCCATAGTGCAAGTGATATAATATCAGTCACCTAAGTTTAAAAAAAGGAAAGAGCCCGGGAGGCAAAAAATACTGTGCTTAAAGAATTAAGAGGAAACAGAGAGCATATGCCCGAGCGAACGTCTTTTCATTTCTGTCTCAATCAATTCAATGAAATCGCGATTTAAATTCATTTCATTTGCTTTATAATACGATTCTATAAGTAAATCATCTGACAGCTTTTTCATACTAGAAACCCATTTGATGGGAAAAGCACCTCCCCTGAAAAAGTTGGCATAATACTTAAGGAAAAGACATATCATCATAAGTTGATCGAATGTCTTTGAAGTACCTTTAATCTACCATGAATGGGAAACAAGAACAATCGTTCTGTTATCCACATGGACAAGTGGATAACTTGTGGGTAGAGTGTTTATAAATGAATGGAAGCTTGATGAAATATGGGTGGATAATGTGTGTAAAATTATCCACACCTGTTGAAGAGCCTCACGATATGTCGAAAACTTTTTCATTGCATTCGATAGACAGACAAATTATGATTTGATTCGACATGAGACTTGAAAATGAGTAAAGGAAGGGTGCAAATTGTGCTAAAGAAGTATTTCTTACCTGATGAATTTGTGAAAAGCATTTTTAATATTTCACCACAAAAGCTAAAAGAACGAAATGTAAAGGGCATCATAACAGATTTAGACAATACACTTGTAGAATGGGATCGCCCGAGCGCAACACCAAGGCTGATCGAATGGTTCCAAGAAATGAAGGATCATGGGATACAAGTAACGATTGTTTCTAATAATAACGAGAAAAGGGTCAAGCTGTTCTCTGAACCGGTTAAAATCCCTTTTATTTACAAAGCGAAAAAACCGATGGGAAGAGCATTTAACAAAGCGGTTGAAAATATGCAATTAAAAAAGGAAGATGTTGTTGTTATTGGTGATCAATTGATGACAGATGTCCTTGGCGGGAATAGACATGGCTTCCACACCATTCTTGTCGTACCTGTTGCGGCATCCGACGGGTTTTTCACTAAATTTAACAGGCAGGTTGAACGTAGAATATTAAGTGCCTTAAAGCGCAAGGGCCACATTCAGTGGGAGGAAGAATAATAATGGAAAAAGTTGTTTGTATTGGCTGCGGAGTAGCCATTCAGACGGAAGATAAAGATAAATTAGGATATGCGCCGGCAGCATCTCTAATGAAGGAAGATGTGATCTGTCAGCGCTGTTTTAGGTTGAAGAACTATAATGAAATTCAAGACGTTTCTTTGACAGAAGACGACTTTTTAAATATTTTACATGGCATTGGCGAGACGGATTCATTAATCGTTAAGGTCGTTGATATTTTTGATTTTAATGGAAGCTGGATCAACGGACTCAGCCGTTTCGTTGGGGGAAATCCAATTATATTGGTTGGTAATAAGGCAGACATTCTACCAAAATCGGTCAAAAGAGACCGCCTTGTTCATTGGATGAAGCGAGAAGCGAAGGAAAACGGACTAAAACCAGTGGATGTTTTCTTGATCAGCGCAAGTCGCGGACAAGGGGTTCCGGAAGTAATGGAAGCCATTGAATCTTATCGAAATGGCAAAGATGTGTATGTTGTAGGTTGTACAAACGTTGGGAAATCTACGTTTATCAATCGGATTATTAAAGAAGTTTCTGGTGAAGACAATGTGATTACCACTTCTCAATATCCAGGGACAACACTTGATGCCATTGAAATCCCGCTTGATGATGGCTCAGCCCTTTTTGATACACCGGGGATTATCAATCATCATCAAATGGCACACTATGTCAGCAAAAAAGACTTGAAAATTTTAGCCCCTAAAAAGGAATTGAAGCCAAGAACATTCCAATTAAACGAAGAGCAGACGCTCTATTTCGGTGGACTTGCCCGTTTTGATTATGTAGAAGGCGGAAGAACATCATTTGTATGCTATATGCCTAACGATTTAAACATTCACCGGACAAAGCTAGAAAATGCCGATGAGTTGTATGAGAAACATGCAGGAGAGTTGCTCGCACCGCCATCAAAAGAAGAGCTCGAAGATTTTCCGCCTCTTATTTCCCATACATTCACAATCAATGAACCAAAAATGGACATCGTGTTTTCTGGTTTAGGCTGGGTGACTGTTCAAGAAACAAATAAACAAATCAAAGCACACGCGCCTAAAGGTGTGCATGTCTTCATTAGACGATCGTTAATTTAAAAGTTTGGAGGGGGAGAGACTTTGAAATCTTTGTACGGATTAATTGGGAACCCTGTTGGACACTCAATGTCTCCTGATATTCATAATGTTGCACTGAGAGATGCGGGAATAGATGCTCATTATCATGCATTCCATGTGGAGAATGATCAATTAGAGGAAGCGGTAAAAGGGCTAAAGGCATTAGGGGTTAGCGGTTTTAACATCACTGTCCCTCATAAGGTAAATATTATGCAGTATCTCGACCGAATTGATGTGGCGGCAGAGCGTCTAGGTGCTGTAAACACTGTTCGACTCGAAGGAAAACAACTTGTTGGCTATAATACAGATGGAGAGGGCTTTTTGCATTCTTTGCTAGAGTCATTAGACAAACCTTTATCAGACCTCTCATTTCTAATGATTGGTGCTGGCGGAGCAGCGAGGTCAATTTATACAACATTGGTTGAGTACGAACCATTGCGTTTTGACATCGTCAATCGCACACTAGAAAAAGCAGAGGAACTAATTGCAAGTGCAGATGGAAAGATGACATCGGCTGTTTTAGACTTAAGTAAAGCAGAAAAACAGCTTGGACAATATGACGTTGTGATCCATACAACATCAATTGGTATGCATCCGCATATCGAGTTCATGCCGATCTCTTTAAAACATGCTAAGAAAACAGCGGTCATTTGTGATATTGTTTATAACCCATTACAAACAAAACTTTTAATTGAAGCGAAGCAGTTAGGATTAAAAACGGTTGATGGTGTCGGGATGTTTGTTGGACAAGCAGTCAGAGCATTCGAGCTTTGGACAGGCACATCACCAGATGTAGAAAAAATGAAATCAATTGTCATAGAGAAACTAGGAGGAACACCATGTTAACAGGTAAGCAAAAACGGTTTTTACGTGCGCAGGCACATCATTTATCACCTATTTTTCAAGTTGGAAAAGGTGGGGTAAATGACAATATGGTCAAACAAATTTCCGAAGCGCTTGAAGCAAGGGAACTGTTAAAAGTGAGCGTATTGCAAAACTGTGAAAAGGACAAAAGTGAGGTAGCAACTTCACTTGTCAAAGGAACAAAAGCAGAGCTCGTTCAAACGATCGGAAATATGATTGTTCTGTACAAAGAATCGAAGGAAAATAAGCAAATTAAGCTGCCGTAAAGGTGGATAGCATATGAGGAAAATTGGATTATTTGGAGGCACGTTTGATCCTTTGCATAATGGGCATTTGCTTATGGCAAGCGAGGTGCGATTTCAAATAGGTCTTGATGAAATTTGGTTTGTACCAAATCAACAACCGCCGCATAAGTCGAATCGTAAGCAAACAAGCAGTGCTCATCGGGTGAACATGGTAAAGGCAGCGATTCAGTCAAATCCTTATTTTAAGTTGAATCTGGTCGAAATGGAGCGAGAGGGTCCTTCATATACCGTTGATACCGTTGAACTACTGAAAAAACGCTATCCTGATGATGAATTCTTCTTTATCATAGGAGCGGACATGGTAGAATATTTGCCAAAGTGGCATCGAATTGACGATCTGCTGAATATGATCACGTTTATCGGAATGAAAAGACCTGGATTTCAAGGGAAGACAACCTATCCCCTTTTATTTGCAGATGTGCCTGCCTTTGATGTATCATCGACATTGGTTAGACAGCGGATGCGGGCAGGAGAACCTGTTGATTATTTCATTCCTGAAGCTGTCAAGAGCTATATGAAGGAGCATCATTTATATGAAACGTGACGAGGCATTAGACTGTGTCAAAAAGCAGTTAACGGAGCATAGATATACACATACCATTGGTGTGATGGACACAGCGATTCTATTAGCAGAACGTTTTGGTGCAGATGTAAAAAAAGCAGAAATAGCAGCGATTTTTCATGACTATGCCAAATTCCGACCAAAGGAAGAAATGAAAGGCGTCATTCAAAGCGAGGGAATGAATCCGGCTTTGCTCGATTATTCACCAGAACTTTGGCATGCGCCTGTCGGTGCGTATTTAGTTGAAAAAGAAGTAGGAATTCAAGATACAGATGTATTATCTGCCATTGAATTTCATACATCAGGCAGACCGAATATGACATTACTTGAAAAAGTGATTTATGTAGCTGATTACATTGAACCGGGGAGACATTTTCCTGGTGTCGAAGAAGTAAGAGAACTTGCTGAAAGCGATTTGGATGGAGCACTTATCCAATCTTTAAAGAATACGATTGGCTTTTTAATGAAAAAGAATCAGTCTGTCTATCCAGATACACTAGCAACATATAATGCGCTTGTGCAAAACAAGAACTAGGAGGAATGATTGAATGGATTCATCTTCAATTTTAAAGATCGCAGCAGGAGCATGCGATGATAAACGGGCAGAGGACATCATTGCCCTTAATATGCAAGGGGTCTCGCTTGTTGCAGACTACTTCCTTATTTGTCATGGGAATTCTGATAAACAAGTGCAGGCAATTGCAAGAGAAGTAAAAGATCTCGCCGAAGAAAATGGTGTAGAAGTGAAAAAGATGGAAGGCTTTGATGAGGCACGGTGGGTTTTGATCGACCTTGGTGATGTCATTGCGCACGTTTTCCACAAAGAAGAAAGAGGTTACTACAACCTTGAAAAGCTATGGGGAGATGCGCCAAGAGAAACACCGACTTTCGGGATTAATTCATGATTTATCAAGGCTTTGCAAGTGTCTACGATGAGTTAATGGCACATGCACCTTATGATGAATGGGTACAATGGATTGACCAGCATATCCAGCCGCATGCTGACATTTTGGATGTAGGTTGCGGGACTGGAGAAATTTCACTTCGATTAGCCAAAAAAGGTCATAACGTCACAGGTGTTGATGTCAGTGAGGAGATGCTGTCATTTGCACAGCAAAAAGCACAGGCACATCATCAGCATTTGCAATTTCTTCAACAGGATATGAGAGAACTTACAGGTTTTGAACAAACATTTCAAGCGGCAGTTATATGTTGTGATTCTCTCAATTACTTAAAAAATGAAAATGAAGTCGAAAAGACGTTTAAAAACATGTTTCAGCTGTTAGAAGAAGATGGCATCCTTTTGTTTGATGTTCATTCTCCTTATAAAATGGAAAAGGTCTTCCCAGGCGCAACATATGCGGATCAAGATGAAGATATCAGCTACATTTGGCAGAGCTATCAAGGTGATGAACCTTACTCCGTTATCCATGATTTAAGTATTTTTGTTAGGAGTGGAGAGGTGTATGAACGCTATGATGAAACACATGAACAGCGCACCTATCCACTTGAGTTATTGACGAAATTATTGACTTCGGTAGGGTTTGATCTCTTAAAAGTTACGGCTGACTTTTCTGATGATCCCCCTCGCGAACACACAGAACGATTCTTTATCTCAGCGAAGAAACCAAAAACCATCGTTTAAGACAACGATGGTTTTTTAAAATCATTTTTTGGCGTTTTGCATTCTACGTTAATTTCTGCGATCATCAGTAAACACACTTGATTGGAATTGGTGATCAACAGCCTGTAAATCCTCTTCATATTTGCTATGTGTATTTTGGAAAAGATGATGGAACATATCCTTAACTCCTGCTTCGAGTGCTTTAATGCCCTCGCCAGTTACACCACCTTTTACACATACCTTATCTTGAAGTGTAGGCAATGAATACACCTTTTTCTCAATTAATCTACCAAGTCCAACAAGCATTTCCTCAGAGAGAACAGTTGCTTCTTCGGTTGTAATGTCTGTTTCTTCAACGGCTGCTTCTATTAGTTTTTGTACAAGAAAGCTAATAAATGCAGGTCCGCAGCTGACAATATCAGAAGCCGCTCGCGTAACAGAATCGTGTATGCCAATAGGGGTTGAAATACGAGAAGCCAGCTGTCTTAAAGTTTTTTTTGTCTCTTCATGACATGTAGAGCCAAACGTTAACAGTGAAGCGCCCGAAAGCGCCCGATTCGTAATACTTGGAATGAGCCTAGCTATTTGACAAGGAACAAGGTCCTCTAGTTGTTTAGGCTGAACTGGACTTGTAATGGTGACAATGGTCTGATTTGATTTAAGCATCGGCCTTAGCTTTTGAAGTAGTGGATAAATATCGAGAGGTTTTACACAAATGAAAATAAAATCTTTATCCAGTATCGCACCTTCGACTTGCTCTGTCACTTCAAGATCAGGATACGCCTCTTTTATGTTGAACGCTTTTTCAATTGTGCGGTTTGTGATTGTGAAGGATGAGGGATTGACTGCCTTTGATTCAATAAACGCCTCAATGAGTATAGTGCCCATATTACCTGTACCGATTAAACCAATATTCAAACGTTCTCCCCTCCTTAAAAACGTATGGTCTGTTATCTTCTAAACAGTATGTCACTTATTAGAAAAATATGATTGAAAGAAGTGTAGGAAAGTGGAAAGACTTGTTCAGCTCAAAAAGCACATCCCTTATATAGTGTCAGGTGTTATCTTATTTATTTCAATTAGTCTGTTTATCTGGAGTAAGCAAGGCACAAATAAAAACGAACAGAGTGGAGAAGAGAGAATTGAGCTTGTGGAGTCACAAGAGAATAAGGTAGAACAAACAGATGATGAACAAATGACAATCGTTGTAGAAGTAAAGGGAGCAGTTAAAAGACCAGGTGTTTATGCTTTGCAATCGGAGGACCGCATCCAGCAAGCCATCAAGGAAGCAGGAGGATATACTGAAAATGCAAACGATAAAGAAATCAACCAAGCAGCGCGTCTCGAAGATAGTATGATGATTTATGTTCCGAAAAAAGGTGAAGAAGCAACAGGGCAACCAACTGCTGGATTAACATCATCAGAACATCATGTGGATGAGTTCATCAATGTAAACACAGCAGATGCAAGTGCACTTCAGAAGGTAAATGGGATAGGGCCTGCAAAAGCAGAAGCGATTTTAGCCTATAGGGAAGAGCATGGTGCTTTTCAAAAAATTGAAGACTTACGGAATATTCCAGGATTCGGAGAAAAAACAGTCGAACGTTTAAAAAATCACCTAACCGTCAAGTGAAATTGACGTGATAGAAGAACGGCATGTACACTTAGTGTGGATAAATCAATCTGGAGGGATCATTTCGTGGAAAGAATTTCTTGGAATCAATATTTTATGGCGCAAAGCCATTTACTTGCTTTACGTAGTACATGTGAGCGTCTCGCGGTTGGTGCAACAATCGTTCGAGATAAGCGAATTATTGCAGGAGGATACAATGGATCAATTGCAGGTGATGTTCATTGTGCAGATGTTGGCTGCTACGTGATTGATCATCATTGTGTGCGCACAATACATGCTGAAATGAATGCCATTTTACAATGTGCGAAATTTGGAGCGCCAACAGCCGATGCCGAAATATATGTGACGCACTTTCCTTGTCTCCAGTGCTGTAAAGCGATTATTCAGGCTGGAATTAGAACTGTTTATTATGCGAAGGATTATAAAAATCACCCTTATGCGGTTGATTTGTTTAAACAAGCTGACGTGCATACAGAACAGGTCGAGTTGGATGAAATGATTATTGACCTTAAAAACCAAGAAAAGCTCGCCTTTGTTGCTGATTTAATTGGGAAGCTAAGTGAAGCTGGTTTAGGTGAAGCAGACATTCGACAAATGCATGAGAAAGCCAACCGTTTATTTACGTCGTATGTTTAAATTATTGCCGTTTGGGGCAATTTCAGCAGCAGTTGGAATTGCCTTGACTTCTTATGGCCATCCTATATTTTATCTTCTTTTTCTGCTGCCTTTTTTGCTCCTAAGTGTATACAAACAAACACCCCAGCTTTTCCTCATTGTCAGCATTTGTGGCGTTTTCTATATGTTTCTTTATATGATGCACCAAGAGAAAGCGATCAATCGTGTTGTAAAAAGTGATTCCTTTTCCGCTTCAATTGTTATAGAAGATATACCTAAAATAGATGGAAATCGGTTTTCTGCAATCATTTCGTCAGAGACCTATGGACGCATGATGTCTTTTTATACCATTCAAACAAAGCATGAGAAAACAGGTCTTTTGAATGTGCAGCCAGGTATGCGTTGTGAAGTGACGGGTGAAAGAAGAGTGCCAAAGGCATCAACGATCCCCAATGGATTTCAGTATAGAGAATATTTAAAAACAAAAGACATTGACTCGTTATACATGCTTCAGAATATAAAAAACTGCTCAGATGGAGAGCACTCACACTTCTTAACAAGATTAAGGCAAAAGGGGCTTCGCTTTCTCGAAAAACATGTACCGAAAGATTCTGTAGGAATCGTACAAGCATTAGTATTTGGAGAGCGCGAGTTCATTGATGCAGACACACTCAAGGCTTATCAAACATTAGGAATTATTCATTTGCTAGCGATTTCTGGTCTTCATGTTCAAACGTTAACAGCTTGTTTATTTTGGTGTATGCTACGATTAGGTGTGACAAGAGGTACTGCAAAACTTCTTTTGCTTCTTTTTCTTCCCGTCTATGTTGTATTGACTGGTGCTGCACCATCAGTATTGCGAGCTTGTCTCATGGCAGGTCTATATCTGATTATTAGCAGTCTCCCGCGGAGAATGAAATATCCACCTGCAATCATTTTAAGTTTAACATTCCTTTTTCTTTTAGCGATCAACCCTCTATTTTTATTCGATATCGGTTTTCAGCTCTCATATGCAGTCACTTTCTTCATTGTTTTGTCAGCGAAGATTATATCGAGAGCAAAAAGCACATGGCAACAGCTTTTTCTCGTATCATTTATTGCTCAGCTTGCTTCGTTACCCATACTTCTTTATCACTTTCAGCAGTTCTCCTTACTTAGTATTCCGTTAAATGTCGTATTTGTTCCTTTTTACACAATCCTTGTAATGCCAGCGTCCCTTCTCTTTTTTCTCATATCACTCGTCTATCTACCGATTGGTCAAACATTTTTTCAATGGCTTGATGTTGTTGTTCAATGGAGTCATACATTTTCCTTAGCAACAGCAGCAATTGATGTGTTTGACATCATACTCATCAAACCGGAATGGTGGCACGTTGTTTTGGAAACGGTGACAATTCTCCTTTTGTTTGTATCTCTGGAACAAAGTCGCTCAGTAAAACGACAAATAGTGCCCTGTCTCCTTGTGATATTTGCATTATTCATCCATTACTTGACGCCTTTTATGAGTGAAAGTGGTGAGGTCACAATGCTTGATGTAGGACAAGGAGACAGTCTGTTTATTCAACTGCCTTATCGTAATGGGAATATCATGGTTGATACAGGTGGTAAGCTATCTTTTGAAGTAGAGCCGTGGCAAAAAAGAAGAAACATCTCTTCAATCGGTGACAATGTCTTGATTCCTTTTCTCACATCGAGAGGGGTAACAAAGCTTGATCTGCTCATTCTCACACATGCAGATCAAGACCATATGGGAGAAGCGCTCCTATTATTGAAACGAAATAAAGTGAAGCATCTCGTTGTACCGAAAGGGTTTGTTCATGATGTAAATGATCGTGATGTACTTAAGGAGGCGAACCGAAATGGCATCCCAATTAGTGAATTAGAAAGAGGTGACATGTTAGCGATCGGTGGATTCAACATGCATGTCTTGCATCCGAGTGTAGCCAAGCAGTCGAACAAAAATAATGATTCGCTTGTGCTTTTCTTTACGCTTGGCGGAAAGCGTTTTGTGCTAACTGGTGATCTTGAGAAGGAAGGCGAACAGGAAATCCTTCATTCTTATCCACATTTGAATGCAGATATATTAAAGATTGGGCATCATGGAAGTAAAGGTTCGACAAGTGAAGAATGGCTACGACGTTTAAAGCCCTCTGTTGCTTTCATTTCTGTTGGGGAAGGGAATCGGTATCTGCATCCGCATGAAGAAGTGCTCAAAAGAATCAGAGAAGAAAAGATAGATATTTTTCGAACAGATGTGAATGGCAGTGTTTCTTATGAATTTAGAGAGCAGACTGGAACGTTTCGTCAGTATGTTCCATATGATATCATACAAAATCAATAAAAAGACCGCCAAACGGCAGCCTTGGGACAAACGAGATTTCATGAAGTTTAAGATCCTACTAGGTGTATGATGGTTGCCAAAATAAACATTGAGGCGAAAAATCCGAAAGTGACGATAAAACCAACGGCTGAGTCGGTGGCATCGTTCCGTTTGCTTTGTACATTCTTTTCAAATTCATTCATTTTCATCCCTCCTGGCTCTCTTTTCAGTATACTTGAACTTTTTTGTAATTGCTAGAAGTTAAAGTAACCGTTTTCCATTTTCTTTTTCATTTTGTGAATATCGTCTTGTTGCAGACTAACCCGGGAGTCTGCATGAGGCGTTTACTATAAATGAGGAGGCGGCACTTTCAGCTTCCTCTTTACTAATTTCTCATCACACTTTAGGATAGAGGAGGAAGTGAAAGAGAGGGATACATCAAAAATGGTGTTTGATATATGGAATAATATGAAAAAAGGGGACATCCATCCCGTTTATTGCTTATATGGAAAAGAAACATACTTACTCCAAGAAACAGTTGCTAAAATTAGACAGACTGTAGTAGAAGAGGAAGCGAAGGATTTTAATTATTCGGTCTTTGACATGGAGGAGGCTTCAGTTGATCAGGCTATAGCTGATGCAGAGACGTTCCCGTTTATGGGAGAGCGACGTCTTGTTGTGATAAAAAATCCCTATTTTTTAACTGCTGAAAAAAAGAAGGAGAAAGTTGAACATCAGCTGTCATCTCTAGAAACTTATTTAGAACAACCTGCACCATATACAGTCCTTGTGTTACTAGCACCCTATGAGAAGCTCGATGAACGGAAAAAAATAACCAAACTGTTAAAACAGAAATCGACAGTTGTTGAAGCGAAGGAGCTAAGCTCTAAAGAAACGAACGATTTTACGATCACTCTAGCAAAAACAGAAGGGAAGTCAATTTCATCTGAAGCTGCTGAACAGCTAGTAATGCTATGTGGTGGTAGTCTGTCTTCTATCTTTCAAGAAGTTCGAAAGTTAAGTACATACATTGGGGAACGGAATGAGATCGAATTAACTGATGTGAATCAGCTTGTTGCTAGAAGTTTAGAACAAAATATATTTGAGTTAATCAATCGGATCGTCAATCGAAATCGAACAGAAGCAATGCAAATGTTTTACGATCTACTTAAGCAAAATGAGGAGCCTATTAAAATATTGGCACTGATCTCAAGCCAATTTCGTTTGATTATGCAAACGAAATATTTTGCTCAGCAAGGATACGGACAAAAGCAAATCGCCTCTAATATTAAGGTGCACCCATTTCGCGTGAAGCTTGCGATGGATCAGGCGAGACTGTTTTCAGAAGAAGAGCTGAAAAGCATCGTTAAACAGCTATCTACCATTGATTATGAAATGAAAACAGGTAAGAAGGACAAACAACTCTTACTTGAACTATTTTTGATGCGATTACTTCGTGCATAACGTAAAAAAACGACCTTCTTTACAGAGGGTCGTTTTGTTTACATGTATAATTGCCAGTCTGTCCAAAGGCAAAGCCTTACCGGACGGACGTACAGTTAAACTGGAGCCTCACTTATCAAGAGGCTATGCAATCATTATGCAGACAGTCCGTTCACTTTTTGAGCAAGTCTTGACTTGTAACGAGCAGCTGCGTTTTTGTGTACAAGACCAGTTTTAACGGCTTTGTCAATGCGTTTTGCAGCAGCATTAAGAGCAACTTTCGCTTGCTCAGCATCGTTGCTTGCTACAGAAGCTTCAACATGTTTAATCGCAGTACGCATAGCAGATTTGATCGTTGCGTTATGCGCGCGGCGTTCGTTGTTTGTTTTTGTACGTTTGATCGCTGATTTAATATTTGGCATATGTTTCACCTCCTAAGATACAACCTAAACATAATTGTCTTAAGGTTAAATCTTCACAATAGAACAAGTTGTATTCTATCAAACACACCCTTAGAATGCAATATAAATGTAAAGTATTTTTCATTGATGAAGCGATTCGAATGTTTCTGTTTCGAGATGGAAAGACTACTCCTAATCACGATTGTGGAAGGAGTTTTTTCATGAAGAAACGCGAACTAGATTTAAGTGCGTATCAGATTCGTACAGATCTTGCAGTTGAAACGAAAGAAATTCTAAAACAAGAGAATGACCCAAACGTTGTGAAAGACGACGGTATTAAAGGAATTATTGAAAAAGAAAAAGAGGAGCAAGGCATTCGCATTCGTACAGTTGAAATCACTGAAGAAGGCGAAGCTGTAACAGGCAAAAAAACCGGCACATATATCACACTTGAAGCACAGGGGATCAGAGAAAAGGATTCAGACATGCAGGAAAAAATCGTTGAAGTATTCGCCCGAACATTTGCCGCTTTTTTAAAGCAATTAGGGATCAGACAGGATGCTAGCTGTCTAGTGGTAGGGCTTGGGAACTGGAATGTTACCCCAGATGCTCTTGGACCTTTAACGGTAGAAAGCCTCCTTGTGACAAGACATTTATTCGAGCTACAGCCCGAGAACGTTCAAGAAGGCTATCGCCCTGTGTCCTCACTTGCGCCAGGTGTTATGGGGCTGACAGGTATCGAAACAAGTGACATTATTCAAGGGGTCATTGAACGCTCCAAGCCTGATTTTGTGATCGCCATTGATGCGTTAGCCGCTCGTGCCATTGAACGAGTGAATACAACCATTCAAATTTCAAATACAGGCATTCATCCTGGGTCTGGTGTTGGGAATAAAAGAAAAGAATTAAGCCAAGAAACCCTTGGAATTCCAGTCATTGCAATTGGTGTTCCAACGGTTGTAGATGCTGTGACAATTACAAGTGATACGATCGATTATGTGTTAAAACATTTCGGTAGAGAATTAAAAGACGATCGTCCCTCTCGCTCACTAGTACCAGCAGGTATGACGTTCGGAAAGAAAAAAGTACTGAACGAAGAGGATTTGCCAGATGAACAAACGAGACAGTCATTTTTAGGAATTGTCGGAACACTATCAGAGGAAGAAAAAAGACAACTCATTCATGAAGTATTATCGCCACTCGGCCAAAACTTAATGGTTACCCCAAAGGAAGTTGATACGTTTATTGACGATATGGCAAATGTACTTGCGAATGGACTAAATACAGCTTTGCATCAAAAGGTTTCTCAGGATAATAAGGGATCATATAATCATTAATCATGTTCTACTTTCTCTAGTTCGCTCATAGTGTAATTACTAGAAAGCGCGCTGGAGGGAGTAAACATATGAAAAAAAGACCTCGTCGTCATCGTCAATTAGTCGTCGCCATTAATGGAACAAAGGTGGTCAAAGGTATTTTTTTATTCATTGCCACTTTGGTCATGGTTTTTATTGTGACAGGTGCTCTAACTTCACTAAAACCAGAGCTAAGACCCCAGGCCTCACTTTATGGTGTAGCGGAGGAATTGCCCGGTGCTTTTTTTGCTCAGGTGATTGGGATGGAAAATCAGTATTTTGCTTCAGCGGTCCCAGAGGATCAGAAAAAGATGAGTTTCTCAGGGCTGTCTTTAAAACTGGCTACTAGTATTAATTTGGAGGACCCTCGAAGTTTTCTTGGTAGGGAGCTGCCCGGCTTTGAACATTTTGACACGAAAATCATTGTCGCTGGTGAAGGGACAGATTATACCAACATGCCAATGGAGTCACCGCCGCCTAGTGAAGTCATAGAAGATGAGAAAGAAGCAAACCTAGCAGAATTAAATAAGCTAGAAGAGGACGAGCAAAAGGAGCCTTCTAAAGAGCCAGACCAGACAACAGGTAAACGGAAAGTCGTCTATATTTATCACACGCACAATACGGAATCATACTTGCCATTTTTAAAGGGGGAATCAAACCCAAACAATGCCCGGCACTCCAAGGTGAACGTGACCCTTGTTGGAGAAATGTTTGGAAAAGCTCTTGATCAGCAAGGTGTTGGGAACACAGTTGATAAAACAGAAATAGAAAAGCGACTACTCAATAAAGGACTAAAATACCCACATTCCTATAACGAGTCAAGACTTGTAGTCAAAGAAGCGATGGCAAAAAATGACGACCTTGCTTATTTTATTGATATTCATCGTGATTCAAGAAGAAAGAAAGACACAACTGTCGACATTAAAGGCAAAAAATATGCGAGAATCGCTTTTGTGATTGGAAAGAAAAATCAAAACTACGAGAAAAACTTAAAGCTAGCAACTGAATTTCACAATCTTATGGAAAAAAAGTATAAAGGTCTCAGTGTCGGTGTATTTGCAAAAGGAGAAATTGGCGATAATGGTGTGTATAACCAAGACTTATCGGACAAAGCGCTTCTCTTAGAATTCGGTGGAGTTGACAATAATATGAATGAGCTGAAAAATGCTGCAAATGCAGCAGCAGATGTTTTCAGTGAAATATTCTGGGATGCTGAAAAAGTAAATGGAGGAAGCTCCAGTAAGAAAAAACAATCATGAGGCTGGTGATTCGAATGGGATCTTTTATAGGGAAAAGCTTACTTTTAGGGATCGTCTTATTGTTTGGTGTCTTCTTAGGGATGCAACAGGCAAATAACGGGATGCTGTATATGAAAGGCTATAAAGACCCAAATTTGAAAGGGGCTTTCTCTGTTCATATAAATGATGACAAGGAAAGAGAAGCCTCGATTCTTGGAACGGCGGTCTCAGAGAAGGATTTAGCTGAAAAACAAAAGCAATTAGAAGAAATGGAAAGTTTCAATGCATTCTCAAAGGCAGGAAGAGCTTTATCGGATGGAATGACAAATGCAGCCCGTTCCCTTTACGATTGGGTAAAAGAGAGAGTAGACTAGTATGCTTTCATCCATTCAGATATCCAGTCACAGCTGTGATAAAAAAGCACTAGGGAAATCATGGAACCTAAGCCGCTTATTCATAAGTGGCTTTTCGTGATTTCAATTGAATCTTTACATCCCTATTGATATAATCTAAGCTAGCGCAACTTGCGTTTTATAGTAGGAGTGATAGATTGTGACAGATAAAGAAAAGCGATTAGAACGACAATCGAGGATTCGGAATTTCTCTATTATCGCCCATATCGACCATGGGAAATCCACATTAGCGGATCGTATTTTAGAAAAAACAGCGGCGATTACACAAAGAGAAATGAAAGAACAATTGCTCGATTCCATGGACTTAGAGCGTGAACGCGGCATAACCATTAAATTAAACTCTGTTCAGCTGAAATATCATGCAAAGGATGGAGAAGAATATATCATGCATCTGATTGATACACCAGGGCATGTCGACTTCACCTATGAGGTATCTCGAAGCCTAGCAGCATGTGAAGGTGCCATTCTTGTTGTAGATGCAGCGCAAGGAATTGAAGCGCAAACGTTAGCTAACGTTTATTTAGCTCTTGATAATAACTTAGAGATCCTTCCAATCATCAATAAAATCGATCTTCCTAGTGCAGAGCCGGAACGTGTGCGCCAAGAAATTGAGGATGTCATTGGATTAGATGCTTCAGAAGCCGTACTCGCTTCTGCAAAAGCAGGGATCGGCATTGAAGAAATCCTTGAACAAATCGTAGAAAAGGTACCAGCCCCAACAGGTGATCCTGAAGCCCCGCTTCAAGCACTTATTTTCGACTCTTTATACGATGCTTATCGTGGCGTTATTGCGTACATACGTATTGTTGAAGGAACCGTAAAACCAGGACAAAAAATTAAAATGATGGCAACAGGCAAGGAATTTGAAGTACTCGAAGTCGGTGTATTTACACCAAAGGCAATGCCAACAGACGAGCTTACTGTGGGTGATGTTGGGTACTTAACAGCTGCCATTAAAAATGTCGGAGACACACGTGTCGGGGATACGATCACAAGTGCAGTGAATCCGGCACAAGAAGCACTTCCAGGCTACCGTAAGCTGAATCCAATGGTATATTGTGGTCTCTATCCAATTGATACAGCAAAGTATAATGATTTGCGTGAGGCGTTAGAAAAACTTGAGCTTAACGATTCATCGCTTCAATATGAGGCAGAGACATCTCAGGCTCTTGGTTTTGGCTTTCGCTGTGGCTTCTTAGGGATGCTTCACATGGAAATCATTCAAGAACGGATCGAACGTGAATTTAAAATTGATCTCATTACAACAGCACCAAGTGTTATTTACGATGTGTATATGACAGATGGGGAGCATGTGGTCGTTGATAATCCGTCAAACCTTCCTGATCCGCAAAAAATTGAACGCATCGAAGAACCTTACGTAAAAGCAACCATGATGGTTCCTAACGATTATGTCGGTTCAGTCATGGAGCTTTGCCAAGGAAAACGAGGGAATTTCATCGATATGCAATATTTAGATGCGAATCGCGTGAGTATTGTATATGAAATGCCACTTGCTGAAATCGTTTATGAATTTTTTGATCAATTGAAGTCCAATACAAAAGGGTACGCGTCATTTGATTATGAACTCATTGGTTACCGTCCATCTACCCTTGTCAAAATGGACATCATGCTGAATAGTGAAAAAATCGATGCCCTTTCCTTTATCGTACACCGTGATTATGCTTATGAGCGAGGAAAAATCATCGTCGAAAAACTAAAAGAGCTCATTCCACGTCAGCACTTTGAAGTCCCAATCCAAGCGGCAATCGGACAAAAAATTGTTGCTCGTTCGACCATTAAAGCTATGCGTAAAAATGTGCTTGCAAAATGTTACGGTGGTGACATTTCCCGAAAAAGAAAGCTTCTTGAAAAGCAAAAAGAAGGGAAAAAGCGCATGAAACAAGTGGGATCGGTTGAAGTTCCACAGGAAGCCTTTATGGCAGTCCTTAAAATGGACGACTCCAGTCCAAAGAAATAAATACCACAAGGCGACCTGCTTTACATCACAAGCTTTGAGGTTTATAGTCGAAACAAAAGAGCGCCGCAGCGATAAACTGCGGCTCTTTACCTGTAAAGAAGGTGTCATCAGATGAAAGCAGCATACATTCATATTCCATTTTGTGAGCATATTTGTCACTACTGTGACTTCAATAAATTTTTTATCAAAACACAACCCGTCGATGAATATTTAACAGCTCTTGAAAAAGAAATGAAGCATACCATCGAGCAAAAAGGTAAAACCGAACTGAAAACAATTTTCATCGGTGGAGGTACACCAACCTCACTATCGGTCAATCAATTAGACACATTAATGGATCAGATTCACCGTGTACTCAAACCAACAGACAATTTAGTCGAATTTGCTGTTGAGGCAAACCCGGATGAATTATCACTAGATAAGCTAAACGTTTTAAAATCTGCGGGCGTCAATCGCCTTAGCTTTGGTGTACAAACCTTTGAAGATGATTTACTGAAAAAGATAGGAAGGGTACATCAAAAAAAAGATGTATTGACCTCATTTGAAAGAGCAAGGGCTGTAGGTTTTGATAACATCAGTCTTGATTTAATGTTTGGATTACCCCACCAGGAAAAGCATCACCTGATGGACTCGATGGAAACAGCCTTTTCGTTAGGTGCAGAACACTATTCAGTTTACTCATTGATTGTTGAACCGAAAACGGTCTTTTATAACTTGATGCAAAAAGGCAAACTTCACCTTCCTCCTCAGGAAAGAGAAGCTGAGATGTATGAGCTTGTCATGGACGAGATGGAGAAGCATGGATTACATCAATATGAAATTAGTAATTACGCAAAACCAGGCTTTGAGAGCAGGCACAATTTAACCTATTGGAGCAATGAAGACTATTTTGGCTTTGGAGCAGGTGCGCACGGCTATGTCGATGGGATTCGTCATGCGAACGCAGGCCCTGTTAAACATTATCTAGATCTCATTGACAGAACAGGCTTTCCATACAAGGAAACACATAAAGTCACGATGGCAGAAAAGATAGAGGAAGAAATGTTTCTTGGTCTTCGTAAAATTCAAGGCATCAATAAGCCGCACTTTCAAGAGAAGTTTGGCAAAAAAGCAGAAGAGCTCTTCTCTGCTGTTCTTCGAGATTTACATGAAAAAGGGCTCATTCAAGAAGATGAAACCAGTATTTGTTTGACAAGAAAAGGTAAATTATTAGGTAATGAAGTATTTCAAGCATTTCTCGGTGAGTTATAATTGACAATTCAATTGTAGTTTGGTAATTTTGTTTATACAATTAGCACTCGTTATTGGAGAGTGCTAACAGGGGTGATGATGATGCTAACAAATCGTCAGCTGTTGATTCTGCAAGTCATCATTAATGACTTTATTCGTTCGGCACAGCCGGTTGGATCAAGGACTCTTTCAAAAAAAGATGACATTACGTTCAGCTCGGCAACGATCAGAAACGAAATGGCTGATTTGGAGGAACTCGGTTTTATCGAAAAAACCCATTCTTCTTCAGGAAGAATTCCGTCCGAAAAAGGATATCGTTATTATGTAGATCATTTACTCTCTCCTCGAAAGCTGTCAAAGGGAGAACTGGTACTCATTCAATCAGCTTTTCAAGAGAAAATTTTCGAACTCGAAAAAACAGTTCAAAAATCTGCGGAAATTTTATCAGATCTCACAAAATATACATCGATTGTACTTGGGCCAAAACTAAGCGAAAATCGCTTGAAACAGATTCAGCTAGTACCAGTACAACCAAACAAAGCCGTTGCCATTATGATTACGGACAGCGGTCACGTTGAAAACAAAACCATTACCTTTTCAGAGCAATTAGATGTTTCTGACATTGAGAAGCTGATGAATATTTTAAACAGCCGTCTTGTTGGAGTACCGATGGATCAGTTAAAGGATCGCATGTTTAAAGAGGTCGTCATGTTACTTCGAACCCATGTGAAAAACTATGATCACATTTTAGATGCGTTTGGAAAAACATTTACAACGACCCATGATGAGTCCAGACTTTTCTTTGGCGGCAAAATTAATATGCTGAATCAACCTGAATTCCATGACATTGATCGGATCCGATCGTTGCTCATGCTGATTGAACAAAAAAACGATGTCATGCAGTTATTTCATCCAAACGAACAAGGCATCACCATTAAAATCGGCTCAGAAAATCATATGGAAGCAATGGAGAATTGTAGCTTAATTACTGCAACCTACTCGCTTGATCAAAAGCAACTTGGCTCTATTGCGGTGATTGGACCAACCCGCATGGATTACAATCGGGTTGTGAGTCTCTTGCATCATGTATCAAAAGACTTGTCAAACGCACTTTCCAATTTGTATGATGAGTAAGGTGATGACTAGTAATGAGGGCTTAGCTCCTCAAATTCTTGAATCTTTTGAGGGAGGTGAACACAATGTCAGAAGAAAAACAAACGCCCGAGCAAGAAGCAGAGGTTGAAGCACAAGAAGAAGCAATTCAAGACAAACAAGAGGATGCACAACTTGACGAACAAGCTAACTTAACGCAAAGACTCGAGGAGTTGCAGCAACTTTTAGATGAAAAAGAAAATAAAATTCTGCGTGTTCAAGCAGATTTTGAAAACTATAAACGTCGTGTGCGTACTGAAGCAGAGACAGCACAAAAATATCGTTCTCAACATGTTGTTAGCGATCTTCTCCCAGCTCTTGACAACTTTGAAAGAGCGCTTGGAATTGATCCAGACAACGATCAAACAAAGAGCTTGCTAGAAGGAATGGAAATGGTTTACCGCCAGCTGATTGAAGCACTGAAAAAAGAAGGTGTAGAACCAATCGAAGCTGTCGGCATAGAGTTCGACCCGAACCTTCATCAAGCAGTCATGCAAGTCGAGGATGAAAACTTCGGTTCGAATGTCGTTGTAGAAGAGCTTCAAAAAGGCTATAAGCTTAAAGACCGCGTGATTCGTCCATCAATGGTCAAAGTAAATCAATAACTACATAATGGGAGGTCAACTAATATGAGTAAAATTATTGGTATCGACTTAGGAACAACAAACTCATGCGTCGCAGTACTTGAAGGCGGAGAGCCAAAAGTAATTGCAAACGCTGAAGGAGCACGTACAACACCATCTGTTGTTGCTTTCAAAAATGGAGAGCGTCAAGTGGGTGAAGTAGCAAAACGTCAATCAATCACAAACCCTAACACAATTATGTCTGTGAAAAGACATATGGGTACTGACTATAAAGTAGAAGTTGAAGGGAAAAACTATACTCCACAAGAAGTATCAGCAATCATCCTTCAACACCTAAAATCCTACGCGGAAGCTTATTTAGGCGAGGAAGTAACGAAAGCAGTTATTACGGTTCCTGCTTACTTCAATGATGCCGAGCGCCAAGCGACAAAAGACGCTGGTAAAATTGCAGGTCTTGAAGTAGAACGTATTATCAACGAGCCAACAGCAGCAGCACTTGCTTACGGTCTTGATAAAACAGATCAGGATCAAACCATTCTTGTATATGACCTTGGTGGGGGTACATTTGACGTATCCGTCCTTGAGCTAGGAGATGGCGTATTTGAAGTTCGCTCAACTGCTGGGGATAACCGTCTTGGTGGAGATGACTTTGACCAAGTAATCATTGATCATCTAGTTGCTGAATTTAAAAAAGAAAACGGTATTGATCTTTCAAAGGATAAAATGGCTCTTCAACGTCTGAAAGACGCGGCTGAAAAAGCGAAAAAAGACCTTTCTGGTGTTTCTTCTACACAAATTTCGCTTCCGTTTATCACAGCTGGCGAAGCAGGTCCACTTCACCTTGAGTTAACATTAACTCGTGCGAAATTTGAAGAATTATCTGCTGAGCTTGTAGAACGTACAATGACACCTGTGCGTCAATCATTAAAAGATGCAGGCCTGTCAGCTAACGAAATTGATAAAATCATCCTTGTAGGTGGATCAACTCGTATTCCTGCTGTTCAAGAAGCAATCAAAAAAGAAACAGGAAAAGATCCACATAAAGGTGTAAACCCTGATGAAGTTGTTGCACTTGGTGCAGCCATTCAAGGTGGCGTAATCACTGGTGATGTTAAAGACGTTGTTCTTCTTGACGTTACACCACTATCACTAGGAATTGAAACAATGGGCGGCGTATTCACGAAGTTGATTGAACGAAACACAACAATTCCTACAAGTAAATCACAAGTGTTCTCTACTGCTGCTGATAACCAAACAGCTGTAGATATTCATGTCCTTCAAGGGGAGCGTCCAATGTCGGCTGATAACAAAACACTTGGTCGTTTCCAATTAACAGATATCCCACCAGCACCACGTGGCGTCCCTCAAATCGAAGTATCATTTGACATCGACAAGAACGGTATCGTCAACGTACGTGCAAAAGATATGGGTACAGGCAAAGAGCAAAACATCACTATCAAATCATCTTCAGGTCTTTCTGATGACGAGATCGAAAAAATGGTGAAAGAGGCTGAAGAAAACGCTGAAGCCGATGCAAAGAAAAAAGAAGAAATCGAAGTGCGTAATGAAGCAGATCAATTAGTGTTTACGACAGAAAAAACATTAAAAGATCTTGAAGGCAAAATCGATGAAGAACAAGTGAAAAAAGCAACAGATGCGAAAGACGCGCTGAAAGCTGCAATTGAAAAAGGCGATTTTGAAGACATCAAAGCGAAAAAAGATGAACTTCAAACAATCGTACAGGAGCTTACAACTAAGCTTTACGAAGAAGCTGCTAAGCAAGCGGAGGCCCAGCAAGGTGCTGAAGGAACGCAAAAAGCAGATGACAATGTAGTGGATGCAGAATACGAAGAAGTAAACGACGATCAAGAGAAAAAATAATCACCTTTACTTTTGAAAAAGACTGCTGAAACCGTACGAGTCAGAAAGTCAAAGTCAGGATCTCTTGGCTTTGACTTTTTTTCTTTACAGATATGAAAAGGAATTGAAAAAAGACAAATTAAAATGATACAATCGTATTTATGTGAGAAAATCGGGAGTGTGAAGAGATGAGTAAGCGTGATTACTATGAAGTGCTTGGCGTTGGTAAGAGCGCCTCTAAGGAAGAAATCAAAAAGGCATACCGCAAACTTTCAAAAAAGTATCACCCTGATATTAATAAAGAAGCAGGGTCAGACGAAAAGTTTAAAGAGGTAAAAGATGCCTATGAAACGCTTTCTGATGAACAAAAACGTGCGCATTATGATCAATTCGGTCATACGGACCCAAATCAAGGGTTTGGTGGCGGTGGATTTGGCGGCGGAGATTTCGGTGGTTTTGGCGGGTTTGATGATATCTTTTCAAGTATTTTTGGCGGAGGTGCAAGAAGAAGAGATCCGAATGCCCCACGTCAAGGAGCTGACCTCCAATATACAATGACGCTATCATTTGAAGAAGCGGCATTTGGAAAAGAAGCCACAATTGAAATTCCTCGTGAAGAAACATGTGAAACATGCAAAGGCTCAGGAGCAAAACAGGGCACACAACCTAAAACATGTACCCATTGTGGTGGCTCAGGTCAATTAAACGTCGAACAATCAACACCTTTTGGCAAAGTCGTGAACCGCAGAGTATGTAACTACTGTAGTGGAACTGGTAAACAGATCGACCACAAATGCTCCACATGTGGCGGTGCGGGTAAAGTGCGCAAACGCAAAAAAATCAATGTGACGATTCCAGCAGGTGTAGACGATGGTCAACAGCTTCGTGTGTCAGGACAAGGGGAGCCAGGTGTAAACGGAGGACCTCCAGGCGACTTATTTGTTGTGTTCCATGTTCGTGAACATGAATTTTTTGAGCGTGATGGGGACGATATTTACTGTGAAATGCCTCTGACTTTTGCTCAAGCAGCCCTAGGTGATGAAATCGAAGTGCCAACCCTGCATGGCAAAGTGAAATTAAAAGTACCTGCAGGAACACAAACTGGGACGAAATTTAGATTAAAAGGTAAAGGTGTCAAAAATGTTCGCGGCTACGGCCAAGGCGATCAGCATATTGTCGTGCGCGTCGTGACACCGACAAACTTAACTGATAATCAAAAGGATATCATTAGAAAATTTGCTGAAGTGAGCGGAAACAAACCTGACGAACAAGAAATGAGCTTTTTCGATAAGGTCAAACGCGCATTTAAAGGCGAGTAAGAACGGATAAGGAGTTGGTAGTTTTGAAGTGGTCAGAAATTAGCGTCCATACAACAAATGAAGCGGTGGAACCAATCACCAATATTTTGCATGAAGCAGGTGCAAGTGGTGTCGTGATTGAAGACCTGCTTGATTTAGTAAAGGAACGTGAGAATGTTTACGGTGAAATCTACCAGCTCGATCCGAATGATTATCCGGATGAGGGTGTCATCGTCAAAGCCTATCTTCAGGTCAACAGTTTTTTGATGGAAACGGTAGATGAGATCAAAGAAGCCATTAACAATCTTCTGCTTTACGATATTGACCTTGGACGGAACCATCTGTCGATATGTGAGGTCAATGAAGAAGAATGGGCGACTGCATGGAAAAAATACTATCATCCAGTGAAAATTTCAGAAAAATTTACAATTGTGCCTACATGGGAGGAATACACGCCTGTACATTCAGATGAACTCATCATTGAAATGGACCCGGGAATGGCTTTTGGTACAGGTACTCATCCAACAACGGTGCTATGTATCCAAGCGCTAGAGCGCTATGTGAAAGAAAATGACCTGGTTATTGATGTTGGAACGGGCTCCGGGATTTTGAGTGTGGCCGCTGCGATGCTTGGTGCAAAAGAAATACATGCATTTGATCTCGATACCGTTGCAGTTGAAAGTGCGAGTCAAAACATTCAATTAAATGGCGTGAGTCAGCAAGTTACAGTAAAGCAAAACAATTTGCTCGATGGCATTACAGGAGAACGAGACGTAATTGTGGCAAACATCTTAGCAGAAGTGATTCTTCGCTTTACACATCAGGCCTATGATCTGTTGAAGCAAGGCGGTTATTTTATTACGTCTGGTATTATTGGGCAGAAGAAGCTACAAGTGAGATCTGCTTTAGAAGAAGCTGGTTTTGAGATTGTCGAAGTGCTGTCTATGGAAGACTGGGTCAGCATTATTGCGAAAAAATAAGGTTAGTAGGTGTCAAGACACGTATGCAACGATATTTTATCGACCCCACCAAGCAAGAAGTCATTGCAACCGGCTCTATTGCCATTACAGGAGAAGACGTTCATCATCTTTCCAACGTGATGCGCATGAAGCAAGGGCAGGAAATTCTTTGCCTAACGGCGGATGGCTTTGAAGCATTGTGTAAAATTGATACAATAACGAAAGAAGAAGTAACATGTACACTTGAAAGCTGGACAAATAAAAATAGAGAATTACCAATTCAAGTGGCCATTGCAAGTGGTTTGCCAAAAGGCGACAAGCTTGAGCTAATTATCCAAAAGGGAACTGAACTAGGGGCAAGTATGTTTATGCCCTTTCAGGCAGAAAGGTCGATCACAAAGCTTGATCATAAGAAATCACAAAAAAAACGTGATCGCTGGGTAAAGATTGCGAAAGAGGCGGCTGAGCAATCCTATCGAAATATCATTCCAGCAGTTCATCCCGTTCTTTCATTTAAGGAGCTTCTGCAACTCGCTGGTGACTTCGATAAATGTGTCGTTGCATACGAAGAATCATCGAAAGAAGGAGAGCAAAATCGTTTCCGATCTTTGCTTAATGAGATGACAAATGGACAAACACTATTAATTGTTTTTGGCCCGGAAGGCGGTCTTGCGAAAAAGGAGATTGACGAACTTGAAGCTCTTGGTGCTGTCACCTGTGGCTTAGGTCCTCGAATTTTAAGGACAGAAACGGCTCCTTTATACGCACTTTCTGCGATTTCCTATCAAACAGAGTTATGAAGAGGTGAATCATTATGGGAACTGTTGCGTTCCATACACTTGGCTGTAAAGTCAATCACTATGAAACAGAAGCGATTTGGCAGCTATTTAAAGAAGCCGGTTATGAAAGAAAAGACTATGAATCAAAAGCAGATGTATATGTCATCAACACGTGTACAGTTACGAATACAGGTGATAAAAAGAGCCGTCAGGTCATTAGAAGAGCTATCCGTCATAACCCTGATGGAGTCATTTGTGTAACAGGCTGTTATGCGCAAACATCACCTGCTGAGATTATGGCGATTCCTGGTGTGGATATTGTTGTAGGTACACAGGACAGACATAAACTACTAGGATATATTGAAGAATTCCGTCGTGAAAGACAACCGATAAACGGTGTCGGCAACATTATGAAGGCACGTGTATTCGAAGAGCTTGATGTTCCTGCATTTACAGACCGTACGCGTGCATCACTGAAAATCCAAGAAGGGTGCAACAACTTCTGTACGTTCTGTATCATTCCTTGGGCGCGTGGTTTGCTTCGTTCTCGTGATCCAGAAGAAGTCATCAATCAAGCACAACAGCTTGTGGATGCAG
Source organism: Bacillus sp. NPDC077027 (assembly GCF_050269555.1). NCBI lineage: Bacteria > Bacillati > Bacillota > Bacilli > Caryophanales > Bacillaceae > Bacillus > Bacillus sp. NPDC077027. Next base: position 494,423 of record NZ_JBNNIO010000001.1, read on the forward strand.
GATATAAAGAAATCGTCCTCACAGGTATTCATACTGGTGGCTATGGTGAAGATCTTAAGGATTACAATTTTGCCAAACTGCTAAAAGAATTAGACGAGCGTGTAGTCGGGTTAAAACGAATTCGTATTTCTTCAATTGAAGCCAGTCAGATTACGGATGAGGTTATAGAAGTGCTTGATCAATCTGATAAGATCGTCAGACACCTTCATATTCCGCTACAATCTGGTTCAAATACGGTGCTGAAAAGAATGCGTAGAAAATACACAATGGAATTTTTTGCAGAACGTTTGGTGAAGCTGAAACAAGCGTTACCAGGACTTGCTGTGACATCTGATGTGATTGTCGGCTTTCCTGGCGAAACAGACGAGGAATTCATGGAAACTTTCAACTTTATTAAAGAACATAAATTCTCTGAATTGCACGTATTCCCGTATAGTAAGCGGACAGGTACGCCTGCTGCAAGAATGGAAGATCAAGTCGATGAAAATGTGAAGAATGAGCGTGTTCATCGTTTAATCGCGCTTTCTGACCAGCTTGCAAAAGAATATGCCTCTCAATATGAGGGAGATGTTCTTGAAATTATCCCAGAGGAGTCCTTTAAGGAGCAAGAGGGTAAACATGATCTTTATGTCGGTTACACTGATAACTACATGAAGGTTGTCTTTGAAGGCACTGAAGACATGATTGGAAAATTAGTAAAAGTAAAAGTCACGAAAGCGGGATATCCTTATAACGAAGGACAATTTGTGCGTATGAGTGATGAAATCATTGAAAAAGTAAGAATGACATCGTAATTCAACATAAAGCCGGTCACCTGTGCAGAGGAGACCGGCTTTATTTTTTTCGATTGGGGGATAAAAAAAGGATGAATGTATGGAAGGGTTGGATCAGTGGTAAGAATAATAGGGAGGACACGGCATTAAATAGTAAACTAAAATGAGCAATTTGCTGTGCGGGCTGTGCAGATAATTGGCTCACAACCTCTGAGAGAAAGCTTAGAAATGGAAGACATAGCATGACACCGATGATATTAAATACAACATGAGCGTATGCTGTCTGGCGTGCTGCATAGCCTCCAGAAATAGCGGCCATCACAGCAGTAATGCATGTACCAATGTTAGATCCGAGGACAAAGCTAATACCCTCCCTTAAAGCAACTGTACCTTCGTTCATAAACCCCATTAAAATTCCGATGCAAACAGAGCTGGAATGTACGATGGCTGTGAAGACTGTACCTGACAGAAGGGAAGTCCATTCAGAATGCTGCATGACCTCAAGTAGGTGCATGGAATGTGAATGGTTCGTCATCATGCTGGCAATTTTAGAAAAGCCTTTTATACAAAAGAAGATCATTCCTAAACCAAATAAACTGATGCCTATATGCTTGAACTGTCTTTTTCCAAATATAAAAAAGACGATGCCAAAGGTAATAAGTACCCACATAAAAACATCCATTTTGATAGCGATAAATTCTGTGGTGAATGTAGACCCAATGTTTGTTCCGAGTATCATCGGGATAGCTTGTTTAAATGTAAGCGTGCCGGCACTGACGAAACCGATCACAATGACCATAAATGCCGAACTACTCTGGAGAACCCCAGTAAACACAATGCTCACAAGAAAAGCCTTGAGCGGATGATCAGTAAAAAGCAGCAAAGATTGCTCGATGCGAGAAGAAGCTAGCGCAATGAGTCCTTTTCGTAATAGCCCCATTGACCATAAAAAAAGGATAATAAGTCCGCAGAAATAAATGAGTTCAATCATAAGAAAAGTCCTCCTCTTACTAATGAATATATGGACTTGTCTACCCGAACATGACGAAAATATATTTCCAAATCACTTAGTTGACCTTAAAGAAGGCTTATATTATAATATCTAAGTACATGTTTTCATGTATCTTTTTTTAAATGCAGTCGATTGGTGTATTCGGAGGGAGGGAAAGAGAATGTCAAAAACGGTCGTTAGAAAAAACGAATCGCTTGAAGATGCTCTTCGTCGCTTTAAACGCAGTGTATCCAAAACTGGCACATTGCAAGAAGCAAGAAAGCGTGAATTTTATGAAAAACCTAGCGTAAAGCGCAAGAAAAAGTCCGAAGCTGCTAGAAAGCGCAAATTCTAAAAGAGGGTGGATTTATGAGTCTTCTTGAGCAGTTAAATACAGATATGAAGCTGTTTATGAAAAAACGCGAGAAAGACAAGCTTCTTGTCATTCGTATGGTGAAGGCTTCACTACAAAACGAAGCAATCAAGCTTAAGAGAGACAGTTTGACCAGCGATGAGGAATTAACCGTCCTTTCCCGCGAGATTAAGCAACGTAAAGACTCCCTCCGTGAATTTTCAAAAGCTAATCGCTTAGATTTAGTAGATAAAGTTCAAAAAGAGATTGACATGTTAGACGTTTATTTACCTGAACAGTTAACTAATGAAGAACTCCAAGCAATCGTTGTGGAAACGATTGCCGAAATCGGTGCTTCAACAAAAGCTGATATGGGTAAAGTCATGAGCGCTATTATGCCAAAAGTAAAAGGTAAAGCTGATGGGGCTGTTATTAACAGACTCGTCAGCGAACAGCTATCTAATTAAAAAAGTATCCTTCTAACTGTTAGAAGGATACTTTTTTATGTTTCCACTATTTTGTCATATGAAAGTGAAACTTATGATACATTTGTAACGTATGTAACGTAACGTGAAAATTGAGAAAAGAAGGGGGGGATTGATACAGCATATGAGAAAAATAAAAATTTCTATTGCTCTCTTCAGTTGTTTTATACTATCCTTATTATTAGGGGTTCAATTGACCGCGAAATCGGCAGAACAAGAAGTTCATGTGATTCCAATTGAGGATACAGTAGAAAAGGGCCTTTCCCAATTTCTTGCGCGTTCATTCCAGCAAGCAAAAGATAATGGGGCGAAGCATATTATTCTAAATATCAACACCCCTGGTGGAGCAGTGGATGCTGCACTGGAGATGGCGGATACCATTCGATCCTCAGATATTCCTGTGACAGCTTACGTGAATCATAGAGCGCTTTCAGCTGGCGCATTTCTCGCATTAAATGCGGATCAGATTTACATGAGCCCAAGCGGAAAAATGGGTGCTGCTGCCATTATTGACGGGGAAGGGAATGCAGCTGATAAAAAATCTGAATCACTGTGGCTGGCAGAAATGAGTGATGCTGCTGAAAAAAAAGGGCGCAATCCCAAATATGCGCTAGCGATGGCTGACGTTGATGTAGATGCCAAAGAGGCTGGTGCACCTAAAGGGGAACTCCTCACCTTTAATACTAAGAGAGCGCTCCAATTTGGCTATGCAGAAGGTGAGGCAAAAAATCTCGATGACTTACTGATGAAGCTAAACTTAGCGGATGCAAAAGTTCAACATGATGAAGTCAGCTTTGCTGAAAAGGTAGCACGATTCTTCACACATCCTGTTGTCATTCCAATATTGCTTTCAATTGCCAGTCTAGGTCTTGTTGTAGAATTGTACTCCCCGGGCTTTGGCATACCTGGAACGATGGGATTGACAGCGCTACTACTTTTCTTTTATGGACACCTTGTGGCTGGGTTTGCTGGATATGAAACTTTATTTTTATTTATAGCAGGTGTTGCGCTGATCATATTAGAATTGTTTTTGCCAGGAGGCATTTTAGGTTTTATTGGACTCGTCTGTATTGTTGTCAGCTTATTTTTGGCAGCGGGAAGTTTCACAGAAATGGCGATTTCCATCTTGATTGCCACTGCTGTATCAATTGCAGCAGCTATTTTATTGACAAAGGTGTTGGGAAAACGGATGAAATTCTTTAAAAAGTTTATTTTAACCGACTCGACAAATAAGGAGAGCGGCTACATTTCAAATGAAACAAGACTTGAGCTCGTTGGGCAGGTTGGCGTTACTGCGACAGCACTTCGCCCATCTGGTACTGTTATCCTAGGAGATGAACGAATTGACGTCGTGTCTGAAGGAGCTTTTATTGATAAAGACGAGCAAGTCAAAATTATTAAGGCGGAAGGCTCACGGATTGTCGTGAGAAAAGCATAGATATTGATTTTATAGGAGGAATAAAATGGATCCATCTACTTTACTTTTATTTGTTTTAATCGCAGCAGGTTTGGTCGTTCTTTCAATTTTCTTCACATTTGTACCGGTGATGCTGTGGATTTCTGCCCTAGCAGCAGGTGTTAAGGTTAGTATTTTTACATTAGTCGGAATGAGGCTTCGCCGCGTTATTCCAAACCGAGTGGTGAACCCACTGATTAAAGCGCACAAAGCAGGACTTGATGCGACGATTAACCAGTTGGAAAGTCACTATTTGGCCGGGGGGAACGTAGACCGTGTCATCAATGCATTGATCGCTGCTCAGCGTGCAAATATTGAATTGAATTTTGCTCGATGTGCTGCTATTGACTTAGCAGGGCGTGACGTACTTGAAGCCGTGCAAATGAGTGTTAACCCAAAAGTTATCGAAACACCATTTATTTCGGGTGTGGCAATGGACGGGATTGAAGTAAAAGCAAAAGCGCGTATTACAGTACGTGCAAACATCGATCGACTTGTCGGTGGTGCAGGAGAAGAAACGATTATAGCTCGTGTTGGTGAAGGGATTGTCTCAACAATCGGTTCATCTGATAACCATAAAAAAGTCCTTGAAAACCCAGATATGATTTCTCAAACGGTCCTTGGAAAAGGTTTAGATTCTGGAACTGCTTTTGAAATTCTATCAATCGATATTGCAGATGTTGACATCGGTAAAAACATTGGAGCGATCCTGCAGACAGACCAAGCAGAAGCAGACAAAAATATCGCTCAAGCGAAGGCAGAAGAACGTCGTGCAATGGCGGTTGCACAAGAGCAAGAGATGCGTGCAAAAGTTGAAGAAATGCGTGCGAAAGTTGTTGAAGCAGAGGCAGAAGTTCCGCTTGCAATGGCTGAAGCGCTCCGTGAAGGTAATATTGGTGTTATGGATTATATGAACATCAAAAACATTGATGCTGATACAGATATGAGAGACTCATTTGGTCAAATGACGAAGGGTCCATCTGATAATGAGAAGAAGTAAGCATCCTCTCACGTATTAAGGAGGGAGCATCATGGACATTCTTTTTAATAACCCGCTGCTCATAGCGCTCATCATCGGAATTATCTCAGCTGTGTTTGGAAAAATTGGGAAACAAGAGGAGAATGAGCAACAGCAACCTAAGCCATCTACTCAAAGAAAACCAACGACACAACAAACACAATCAAAACGACCTGATCCAGTTTCAACTGATCAGCTCGATGATTTTGGCGATGTGCATGATCATGGCGGAATGAATAAAGGGTCTGACCGCTATTCCGAGACACTTGCAAAAATGGAAGAACGGAAAAGCGAACTCAGCAATGAATATGTAGCGCTTGAACGACAACTGACAAGACCTAAATCTTCACCTGCTCAAACAAATAGAGTCGTCAATCAGTTGAACCAAGATACGGTAGTACAAGGAATGATTCTTGGGGAAGTATTCGGTGAACCACGCTCGAAAAAGCCGCACCGTACGATGAGACGATTACACAAAAGATAAAACGAAAAGCCTCCTTTTATTTGAAGGGGGCTTTTTCATTTTCATAAAAAGCACTAAAATATCTCCTCCAGTTATTGAAAAGTATACGTCTTGTACTGTTTGAATTCACAAATGCATACCCTTGTTAACATGATGTTTCTAGCTGTTGCCGAGAATGTCTTTTAACTCGATTCATTAGCATGATATGAGAGTCTTTAGAATAGGATGGTATAGAGGCTTTATGATGGCCTCATCCATCCTTAAGTTTGATCTCATACACATGAGGTGGAAGGGGGTTCTTATTGAATGGGAAAAAGAAAAAATCGAATGAAAGCATGGCTGACAAAAACGCTAGAAATCCCCCCAGACGTGATGATGGACCTTCCACGAATTACGATGGTTGGCAGACTCCACATTTACATAGAGAACCATAAAGGGTTGCTGCTTTTCAGTGATGAAGAGGTCAGGCTCATGTTAAAACAAGGGCAATGCATTATTTTAGGCAAAAATTTTGTCATCAAAACCATTTTGCCAGAAGAGATATTATTAGAAGGAACAATCGATGAAGTCCGTTATATCGATTCTTAAATGACGGAGGGGAAAAGTGTGAAGAATAAATGGTTTGCCTATTTTATTGGCAGGGTTGAGGTGGAGATCAGGGGAAGTGGTATAGAGCGATTGATCAATGAGTGCACGAGACAAGGCATCGCGATTTTTCATGTGAGCCATCGAAAAGAGAGCGTGCGCTTATTTATTCGTCTTTCAGATGTACATGCCTTTAGAAGAGTTCGCAGGAAGCATAAAGTAACATGTTCTTTTTATCAAAAAAAAGGATTTCCCTTCCTTCTCTTATGGTCTAGAAGAAATATTGGCTTTACATTAGGGGTTTTGCTTTTTTTACTCACAATTCTTGTCCTATCAAACATGGTATGGAAAATTGAAATATCTGGTGCTAATCCTGAAACGGAACACCAAATGCGAAAGCATTTAGACGAGATTGGCGTACAAAAAGGCCGATTTCAGTTTTTGATGGGATCGCCAGAAAAAATTCAAAAATCATTAACGACCCATATTAAAAGTATTACGTGGGTCGGTGTCGAATTAAATGGTACTGCATTTCAAATGAAAGTTGTTGAAAAAAATGAACCTGAAAAGGAGAAATACACTAGCCCACAACACATTGTCGCGAAGAAAAAAGCCGTCATTACAAGAATGTTTGTTGAAAAAGGGGAGCCGGTAGCAGCTGTCGATGAGCATGTGAAAAAAGGACAAATGCTTGTCTCAGGACTGATTGGCAGTGAAGATCATCAAAAAAAAGTTGGCGCAAAAGCGAAAATTTATGGAGAGACTTGGTATCGTTCTGAAGTTTCTGTAGCACTTAAAACATCTTTTGACGTATATACGGGTAAAATGAAGACAAAGCACAAGCTTTCTCTGTTTGGTGTATCCTTTCCATTCTGGGGATTCGATTTAAAAAAAGACGAACTAAAGCAACCAAAAACAGAAATTGAATCTCATCCGCTCCATTTTTTACAGTTTAAGCTTCCTATCTCCTATGAAAAGGAAATGGTGCGTGAAAGTGAAATAATCAATCGCGAATATACAAATAAAGAAGCAGTTCAAGCAGGGATTAAAATGGGAAAAAAAGAATTAGAAGAGAAGCTAGGACAAACAGGAAAGGTGAAAAGTGAAAAAGTTTTGCACGAGACAAGCGAGAATGGTAAAGTAAAGTTGATCATACTTTACCAAGTTATAGAAGATATTGTTCAAACAACACCTATCGTTCAGGGAGACTAGAGAATGACAGAACATTTACTTGAGATTCAACAAAAATTGGATAGTCCAAATGAAGCAATTTCTTTATTTGGCAATCAAGATTCCTACCTTAAGCTAATGGAAAATGAACTACATGTCTCCATTATAACGCGTGGAGAAAAAGTTTATGTTTCTGGAGAAAAAGCTTCGTCAGAGACTGCAAGCAACTTGATTACGTCTCTTTTACATCTCATTCGAAAAGGAATCGAAATTTCTGAGCGAGATGTCATCTATGCCATCAAAATGGCACAAAAACAAAAGCTTGAGTATTTTGAAAATATGTACGAAGATGAAATCACTAAAAATGCCAAAGGAAAGTCAATCAGGGTTAAAACGATTGGACAGCGTGAATACGCAGCGGCGATGAAAAAGAATGATATGGTCTTCGGAATAGGACCAGCAGGAACAGGCAAAACCTATCTTGCGGTTGTGAATGCAGTCCATGCTTTGAAGAATGGACATGTCAAACGAATTATTTTAACAAGACCTGCAGTTGAAGCAGGAGAAAGTCTTGGATTTTTACCAGGCGATTTAAAGGAAAAGGTAGATCCTTATTTAAGACCACTCTATGATGCATTGCACGATGTGCTTGGCAGTGATCATACAGAACGTTTAATTGAGCGTGGGGTCATTGAAATCGCTCCTTTAGCGTACATGAGAGGACGAACACTTGATGATGCCTTCGCCATTTTAGATGAAGCCCAAAATACAACGCCTGCTCAAATGAAAATGTTTTTGACTAGACTTGGTTTTGGTTCTAAAATGGTCATTACAGGTGATGTTACGCAAATTGACTTGCCGAAGGGCGTCGATTCAGGACTTGCTGTTGCAAAGGACATGCTCTCAAACATCCACGGAATTTCATTTATTGAGCTTGATCAAACAGATGTGGTCAGACACCCGCTTGTGGCTAAGATTATCGGAGCATATGAAAAGCAAAAATGAACGGAGTGACCCGATCGTCTTAATCGGGTCATTTTATTTCAAGTGTGGTTTACAGTAAAAAAGGGAGGTACTTTCCTTGAGAAAGAATAAGAAAGACGGTAAGCGAAAGAGGCTACTGTCTAAAAAAGAACCTCAAAAAATGGAGCATACACGTTATTTAAACAAGCTGTTATACCTTGCATTAGCGGGAATTATGTTTGTGATGCTCTTCTTCCATGTGAAGCCTGAATCGCTCGATCTTGATTTATTCTCTGTGAGCGAACAGACAATATACTCTCCATCAACAGTAGATGATCAAGAAGCGACAGAAGAAAAGAAACAGGAAGCAACAGATCAGGTCGAGGATCAATATACACTGAAAAAAGCGTATTCTGATAATCGTGTTGACCTCATTTCATCCCTCTTTGAAGCCATTAAAGAAGAGAAAAGAGCAGCGGAAAAAAAAGATAACCCGCCTTCTGATCAGAAGATGGTTCAAAATGTAAAAGAAAAACTGACAACTGATATGCGTGAAGCGGTTTCTGATCAATCCATCAAAGCGCTCCTGCAAGCGAGTGATGAAAATGTGTCTTTCACAAAGGATTCGATCATTACTGTGGTCAACTCATTGATGAGCAAAGAGATTACAGCGGCTAAACTTCAGAACGAAAAAAAACAAGTAAAAACAGAGCTTGAGCATAATTCGATTCCATCTAAATATTTACAGGCTGCGACAGAAATTGGCGAGTTTGCGATTATTCCAAATTATGTTTTTGACCCAGTTGCCACTGAAAAGAAAAGACAGGAAGCAACAGATAACATTCAGCCTGTTCAGATTAAACAAGGACAAATTCTAGTTGAAGAAGGCGAATTAATAGATCGTGAAGTGTATCGTAAACTTGAGCTTACAGGGCTGTTGAATAGTTCCAACTTATTTAAACCTATCACTGGCTTAATCATCATGATCGGCCTATTTTTAGCGGCCATCATCCATTCTTTTGAAGGTAAGAGTCGTTCACTCGTTAGAAAAAACCAAACACTTTTACTTTACTCACTTATTTTCACGATTATTTTGATCATTATGGAAGTATTTAGCCTGTTTCAGGAGACGAAATATACGACCATAGGTTATGTGGTGCCTGTTGCGCTTGGCACGATGCTCATTAAACTATTAATTAATGAACGCTTAGCGATTCTCTCAGGTCTTGTTTTTGCCCTTTGCGGCAGTATGATGTTTAACCAAGGTGTCACGGGTGTATTTAACTATGTCATGTGTGCATATTACCTAATTAGTGGAATGGCAGGCATTCTCTTATTAAGAAAGCACAATGCGAGATCAAAGATTTTACAAGCAGGTCTTTTGGTTGCGGCAGTGAATGTACTGGTTGTTCTGTCGATCACACTTATTCAAAACTCATCGCCATCAGGTCTTGAGATTGGTATCAATATGCTCATGGGTACGGTGTCAGGCTTTGCATCCTCTATTTTAGTCATTGGGCTTATGCCTGTTTTTGAAAGCATGTTTGGCCTTTTATCAACCATGAAATTGATCGAGTTATCAAACCCTAATCATCCGCTTCTAAAGAAAATTTTAACGGAGACGCCTGGTACATATCATCACAGCGTCATGGTGGCAAATTTAGCGGATGCAGCATGTGAAGCAGTAGGTGCAAATGGGCTTCTCGCTCGGGTTGGCGCCTATTATCATGATATTGGAAAGACGAAGCGCCCTCAGTATTTTATTGAAAATCAAATGAACATTGATAATCCGCACGATAAGCTGTCTCCACAGCTAAGCAAAAATATCATTATCGCTCATACGACGGATGGCGCAGACATGCTACGTGCAAAGAAATTTCCAGAGGAGATTATTGATATAGCGGAGCAGCATCATGGAGAATCGCTTTTGAAGTTTTTCTACTACAAAGCAAAAGAACGTGATGATCAGGTGACAGAAGAAGAATTTCGCTATCCTGGTCCTAAGCCACAATCAAAAGAGGCTGCGATCATTTCTGTTGCAGATAGTGTAGAAGCAGCAGTTCGATCAATGCATAATCCTAATCCAGAGCGAATTGAGAAGCTGGTCAAAGGGATCATCTCTGATAAAATGCAAGACGGACAATTTAGTGAGTGCGACCTTACATTTAAAGAATTGAATATTATTAGCCAAACCATTTGTACAACACTAAAAGGGATCTTCCATTCAAGAATTGAATATCCGGAAGCCCCAAAACAGAAGGTGAAGTAAATGACATTGTTAATTGATTTAATAGACGAAACAGGTGAAGTATCGACGGAGCAACTTAAAGAAGTGGGGAAACTATTACAGTTTGCTGCAGAAAAACTAGATGTGAAAGATCAGGCAGAAGTATCTGTAACGATTGTTTCAAATGAAGAAATTCAACAGATCAACAAAGAATATCGAGGAAAAGACGCACCGACAGACGTGATTTCTTTTGCTCTCGAAGAAGAGGGCGAAGGTGAAATTGAAATTATCGGTGCGGACGACATCCCACCAGTTTTAGGAGACATTATCATAAGTGTTGATCGAACAAAAGATCAGGCAGAGGAATATGGTCACTCGTTTATGAGGGAGCTTGGGTTTTTAACCATTCACGGCTTTTTGCATCTTCTTGGTTATGACCATATGACAGAGGAAGAGGAAAAAGAGATGTTCGCCAAACAAACTCAAATTCTGGATGACTATGGACTTTCGAGATCATCGTAAACGTCACCCATTTGTTCGGTTTCTTCGGAGTTTTATTTATGCTTCTCGAGGGATTTGGCGAACGCTCTTGAATGAACGGAATTTTAAAATTCACACAGTGGCCGCTATCGTGGTCACTTTTTGTGGATTTTGGCTTCATATTAGCAGTACCGAATGGATGATCGTACTCTTATTAATTGGTGGTATGCTAGCGCTTGAGTTAGTGAATACAGCAATTGAGCATGCAATTGATCTTGTGACAGAAAAAAAGCATCCTCTTGCTGAAAGGGCTAAGGATGCTGCTGCCGGAGCTGTTTGCGTTTTTGCCGCTATTTCGGTTATGATTGGATTAATTATCTTTTTGCCAAAGATTGTGCAATAGAACAATATTACTATTTATTAACAATTTTAGAAATGGGCGTGAAAATGTCACGTAAATTATGTAAAATATAAATGTGACAGTGGTACCATTTCTTCTGAAAGAGGGAACCAGGATGAACAAACAAGAATTGATTTCAGAAGCGATAAAAGCAAGAGATTTTGCATATGTACCCTATTCTAAATTCAAAGTCGGGGCAGCTCTCTTAACGAATGATGGAAAAGTGTATGGTGGTTGCAATATTGAAAATGCGGCTTACGGCATGTGTAATTGTGCTGAAAGAACAGCACTTTTTAAAGCCTATTCAGAAGGTGACACTTCGTTTCAAATGCTTGCAGTTGTCGCTGATACGGATAGACCTGTGTCACCATGCGGTGCCTGTAGACAGGTGATTTCAGAGCTATGCACACCCGACATGCCTGTGATTCTAACAAACTTAAAAGGACAAATATACGAAACAACAGTAAACGAACTATTGCCTGGCGCATTTTCACCGGAGGATCTAAATGACTAACGAAAGCTTTAAATCAGGATTTGTATCAATTATTGGAAGACCAAACGTAGGGAAATCGACCTTTCTCAATAAAGTGATTGGGCAAAAAATTGCTATCATGAGTGATAAGCCCCAAACAACACGAAATAAAGTTCAGGGCGTCCTGACAACAAATACAACGCAGACGATTTTTATTGATACGCCAGGTATTCATAAGCCTAAGCATAAACTTGGTGATTTTATGATGAGGGTTGCTCAGAACACTTTGAAGGAAGTCGACCTTATCCTATTTATGATCAATGCGGCAGAAGGTTATGGAAAAGGTGATGAATTTATCATTGAACGGCTGAAACAGACATCAACACCCGTTTTTCTTGTCGTCAATAAAATTGATCAAATTCATCCTGATGAGCTTTTTCTTCTCATTGATGAGTATCGCACCCGCTACTCTTTTAAAGAAATCGTACCGATTTCAGCACTTGAAGGAAATAACATCGACACGCTTCTTAAACAAATCGAAGAGTACTTGCCGGAAGGACCTCAATTTTATCCAGCAGATCAAGTAACAGATCATCCAGAACGATTTATTATTTCTGAATTGATTCGTGAAAAGGTGCTGCACTTGACACGAGAAGAGATACCACATAGTGTCGCAGTCGCCATTGAATCAATTAAGCCTGCGGATACTGGAAAGATTCATGTTGCGGCAACCATCGTTGTCGAACGCGATTCTCAAAAAGGAATTGTGATCGGCAAACGCGGAAGTCTATTGAAAGAAGTTGGACAAAAAGCACGTAAGGACATTGAAGCACTACTTGGTTCTAAGGTCTATTTAGAACTATGGGTGAAAGTCCAAAAGGATTGGCGAAATAAATCCACTCATTTACGAGATTTTGGATTTAAAGAAGACGAATATTAAAAAAACACGGTAGTATTTGTTAGAAAATATGACAAAGCTGCGGTTCTATTAGTAAAAATTGTTTAACATGAAATGGAGGAAGCCTGGTCAAGATAAGATTAATGTGTTGGATGTAGCGTTGCTGCTTCTAATAAAGAAAGGTGGGGTTTTTATGTTGAATTTTACATGGAACGTATTTTCACAAACAGGAAGCGTTGACACGTATCTGCTTTTCAAGGAGTTAGAAAAGGAGAACCTGGAAAGACCCGATGTACTTGAAGAAGAGATAGTAGCACGACTTGATTTTCCAATCTGATCATATCTTGATCGCCTCCAATGCTCGGAGTGTAGACAAATGCTCATGAAATGCGAAGGAATTGTCCTTAGAACAACTGATTATGGAGAAACAAACAAGATTGTAACACTATTGACGAGAGAACAAGGGAAAATTGGTGTCATGGCAAGAGGGGCAAAGAAGTCAAATAGCCGACTGTCTGCCATCAGCCAACCGTTTTTATACGGGTCCTTCCTTATTCAAACATCAACAGGACTTGGAACGCTTCAGCAAGGTGAAATGATTGAAAGCTTGCGGGCGATTCGAGAGGATTTGTTTTTAACTGCTTATGCTGCATATATAACCGAGTTAATGGACAAAGGAACAGAAGAGAAAAAGCCAAACCCATATCTGTTTGAGTTGCTGCTACAATCTTTGCGCCACCTAAATGAAGGTACTGACGCTGATATTATTTTATTTATCGTAGAGGTGAAGATGCTATCGGTCATGGGGCTTAGACCAGAGCTCGACCAATGTGTACACTGTGGCAATAAAGAAGGGCAGTTTCATTTTTCAATTAGGGACAACGGTTTTATTTGTCAAAACTGCTTTGTGAAAGATCCTTATAAACTGCCCCTATCTTCAGCAGCTGCTAGACTGCTTCGGTTATTTCATTATTTTGATTTAACTAGGCTTGGAAATGTAGATGTCAAGCCACAAACGAAGCAAGAAATTAGGGATGTTCTTCATCATTATTATGAAGAGTATTCAGGGCTCTATCTAAAGTCCAAAAAATTCATGGATCAAATGGAATCCATGAAACGACTTATGGATGATCAAAACAAAAGTTGACATCTTCCTTGACTTTTTGTAAGATCATCTAAGATAAACGATGTTGCATTGACAGAAAGAAGTACTTGCGTTGATCCCATAAAAGCGACCTTAGGATGGTGTGAGCTAAGGATGGAAGCGTAACGAAAGGCATTCTTGAGCGACGTGAAAAAAGCGGCTGGATGCTAGTATCCAGCAAATAGGGTGGAACCGCGGGAGAACTCTCGTCCCTATGTTTGCAGAACCTGCGAGCATAGAGACGGGAGTTTTTGTGTGTTCCTGTTGATATACGTATAGGTTCTACTGTTCACCCGCCAAAGCGGTTGGTTTTAATAAGATGGAGGTGCTTTGATTGAATATTCAAGAGATGATTTTGACATTGCAAAAGCATTGGTCAAACGAAGGCTGTGTGTTAATGCAAGCCTATGACACAGAAAAAGGTGCAGGAACGATGAGTCCTTACACATTCCTGCGAAGCATTGGTCCTGAGCCTTGGAAAGTTGCATATGTGGAGCCATCTAGACGACCAGCAGACGGCAGATATGGAGAAAATCCAAATAGACTGTATCAGCATCACCAATTTCAAGTCATCATTAAGCCATCACCTGACAACATTCAGGAGCTGTATTTGGAATCTTTAAAGGCACTTGGAATTGATCCACTTAAGCATGACATTCGATTTGTCGAAGACAACTGGGAAAACCCATCGCTCGGCTGTGCAGGACTTGGCTGGGAAGTATGGCTGGATGGTATGGAAATTACGCAGTTTACATATTTCCAACAAGTGGGTGGCTTAGAATGTAAGCCAGTTTCAGTTGAAATTACTTATGGTATTGAAAGACTCGCATCTTATATCCAAGACAAAGAAAATGTCTTCGATTTAGAGTGGACTGATGGATTTACTGTACGTGATTTATTCCTTATGGCTGAGTATGAGCATTCTGTTTATACGTTCGAAACATCCAATACAGATATGCTGTTTGATCTATTTACGACGTATGAAAAAGAAGCACATAGTCAAATGGACAAAGGACTTGTTCATCCAGCGTATGACTATGTTCTTAAATGTTCACATACATTTAACCTGCTAGACGCCAAGGGAGCCATTTCTGTAACAGAACGCACAGGGTATATTGGCAGAGTGCGAAATTTAGCAAGAAAAGTAGCCAAAACCTATTATGATGAACGAGAAAAACTGGGATTCCCAATGCTAAAAGAGGAGGCTGCTTCTCATGAGTAAACAAGATGTATTATTAGAAATTGGCTTAGAAGAAATGCCAGCACGATTTATGCCAGAGAGCACAAAGCAATTAGGTAACAAGGTCACTGAATGGTTTCTCTCACAAAATATTTCATTCGGAGAAGTTGCTTTATTTAATTCACCGAGAAGACTTGCAGTGCTTGTCAAAGATGTAGCAGAAAAACAAGAGGATATAAAAGAAGAGGCAAAAGGTCCTGCAAAAAAAATTGCCCTAGATGATAATGGTCAATGGACAAAGGCTGCACAAGGCTTTGCACGTGGTCAAGGTGCTTCAACAGATCACCTGTACTTTAAAGACATCAAGGGTGTTGAATATGTACATGTGCAAAAGTTCCAAGAGGGACAGCTTGTGAAAGAATTGTTGCCAGCGTTGGGTGAGATAGCCACCTCACTAAGTTTCCCAAAGAACATGAGATGGGGGAGTGAGGATTTACGTTACATCCGTCCGATCAAATGGATTGTTTGTCTATTTGGGCAAGACATTATCCCAGTGGAAATCGCAGGGGTGAAAAGTGGTCGTGAAACAAGGGGCCATCGCTTCCTAGGAAGTACAGCAATCATTGATCAACCATCTTCCTATGAGCAATTACTAAAAAAGCAATATGTCATTGCACATTCAGAAGAAAGAAAACAGATGATTACAGATCAGCTTGATGCACTTGCAAAAGAAAAGGGATGGGTCATTCCAGTTGATCCTGAACTGCTAGAAGAGGTCAATGATTTAGTTGAATATCCAACTGTCTTATTTGGGTCCTTTGAGGAAGAATTCTTGGCATTGCCAGAAGAAGTGCTTGTAACGACGATGAAAGAACATCAACGCTATTTCCCGGTGAAAAATGATCAAGGTGAGCTACTCCCTCACTTCATTACAGTAAGAAACGGAAACAGTGAAGCCCTTGAAAATGTTGCACGAGGTAACGAGAAAGTATTGCGTGCCCGTTTATCAGATGCAGCATTCTTCTACAAAGAAGATCAAAAATTGGTCATCGAGAAAAATATTAAAAAGCTTGATAAAGTCGTATTTCATGAGAAGCTCGGCACAATTGGTGATAAGCTTAAGCGTGTGACAAGCTTAGCAACTCGTTTAGCGAAGCATGTTGGAGCAAGCGAAGAGATGGTGGCGAGAGTCGAAAGAGCTGCAAGTATTTCGAAATTCGATCTTGTGACACAAATGGTTTACGAATTCCCAGAGCTTCAAGGAATCATGGGAGAAAAATATGCACGAGCACTTGGTGAGCATGAAGAGGTAGCGCAAAGCATTAATGAACACTATATGCCACGTTTTGCAGGTGATGAAGCACCAACTTCATTTATTGGAGCGATCGTCGCCATTGCAGATAAATTAGACTCTATTTGCTCATTCTTCTCCATTGACGTCATTCCAACAGGCTCACAGGATCCATATGGTTTAAGAAGACAAGCGAGTGGTATTGTGCATATCCTTCTTGACCGTAATTGGAACATCTCTTTTAAAGAGTTGCTGGTCTTTGCTGGCGTTAAGGCTGAACAGGAAACGGCGTTAATTGACTTCTTTACACAACGCCTGAAATTCGTTCTTCAAGCTGAACATATTCGTCATGATGTCGTTGATGCAGTGCTGGATAACGAAAATATCGAACCATATGCGGCTGTGAAAAAAGCAGCGGTCCTCGAAGAACGAGTAAAGCAAGACAGCTTTAAAGAAACTGCCGAGGCACTCGGTCGAGTGATTTCTATTAGCAAAAAAGGTGAGGATCACGAGATTGAGCCTAACTTGTTTGAAAATGACCAAGAAAAAACATTGTTTGCTGCATATGAGCAGGTCAAAGTGGCAGTGAGTGCACACTATCAAACAGGTGCTTACATAAATGCCCTTCAAGAATTAGAAACATTAAAAACACCGATTGTCGACTATTTTGACCATACGATGGTTCACGCTGATGATGAGAAGCTTAAGCAGAATCGTTTAGCACAGATGGTGAAGCTTGCAAAAGTGATTCAATCATTTGCGAATATGAACAACTTGATTGTCAAATAAATACATGAAGAACGGTTGCCTTCAAATAGGCAATCGTTTTTTGCTCATTTTATTACAGGTTTTAAGCGTAATGTTGTTTCAATTGGACAAAGATGCGCTATAATATGATAAGTTATTGAATTGATATACATAAAGTGAAAGATCCGCTCTCTCTATTTAAAGGTGGTGAGTACAATCGAGTTAAATAAAAGGCAAGAACACATTTTACAGATTGTCAAAGAAAATGGTCCGATCACTGGAGAGCACATTGCCGATCGGCTGAATTTAACAAGGGCAACACTTCGTCCCGATTTAGCTATTTTGACAATGTCTGGCTTTCTTGAAGCAAGACCGAGAGTTGGTTATTTCTTTACAGGGAAAACAGGGACACAACTACTTGCGGATAAGCTGAAAAAACTACAGGTGAAAGATTTTCAGTCTATTCCAGTCGTGATACATGAGAATGTTTCAGTTTATGATGCGATTTGTACGATGTTTTTAGAGGACGTTGGCACACTGTTTGTGGTCGACGATCACTCGATTTTAACGGGTGTGTTATCAAGAAAAGATCTCCTTCGGGCCAGTATTGGTAAACAGGAACTTCCATCAATTCCTGTCCATATTATTATGACGAGAATGCCTAACATTACAGTCTGCCGCAAAGAAGATTTCATTATGGGTGTTGCCAAGTACTTGATTGAGAAACAAATAGACGCACTGCCTGTTATAAAAGACACCGAGAAAGGCTTTGAAGTAGTAGGCAGAATTACAAAAACGAACATGACAAAAATACTTGTCAGTTTATCGGAGAATGAAATTATTTAATCAAAGACTGCGAGGGGATTTTATGAGTAATCGCGTAATTTTTGTTGTATCAGATTCCGTCGGTGAAACCGCAGAGCTTGTGGTAAAAGCGGCGCTTAGCCAATTTGACGGTGGTTCATCAGATCATTCAAACATAAGAAGAATCCCATATGTAGAGGATATCGGTACAATTAAAGAAGTGATTTCACTAGCAAAAGCGGATAATGGTATCGTATGTTTTACATTGGTCGTTCCAGAAATGCGTGCATTCCTCATTGAAGAGGCGGAAGCAAACGGAGTTGTGTATTACGACATTATTGGTCCACTGATTGATAAAATGGAGACAGCATACGGAAATGAATCAAAGAATGAGCCAGGTCGTGTTCGTCAGCTAGATGAAGACTATTTTAAAAAGGTAGAAGCCATTGAGTTTGCAGTGAAATATGATGATGGGAGAGATCCCAGGGGAATCCTAAAGGCAGACATCGTGCTGATTGGGGTTTCTCGTACATCGAAGACACCGCTTTCTCAATATCTTGCTCATAAGCGATTAAAGGTCGCAAACGTACCGATTGTACCAGAAGTAGACCCACCAGAAGAGCTATTTTCTGTGGATCCAAAAAAATGTATCGGACTTAAAATCAGTCCTGATAAATTGAACCATATTCGCAAGGAACGCTTGAAGTCACTTGGCCTGAATGATCGAGCAATCTATGCAAATATAGAGCGGATCAAAGAAGAATTGGAATACTTCGAAAAAGTAGTAGATCGGATCAATTGTCAGGTGGTCGATGTATCGAATAAAGCGGTTGAAGAAACAGCAAATGTTATTCACCAGATGCTGACTAAAAGAGGTTCCGAATAAACTCAGGATATTCCTCCTGGGTTTTTCATATCCAGGGAACCGGACAAGGAAAAATAATAGCATATTTGCTCAATTTGTATTATAATAAAAAATTGTGATAAAATGATTGATTTTAGGTTTAAGTTAAGTCAAGAACGAATAAACTAATATTGGCAGAAGTCAAGCGATTCTGAACATAACTTTTCGACAAAATGAGCTGTACTGTTTATAGCTTTATGGGGGAAAAGTATGGTCTTTTTGCTTCTTTAAAGCAGGAATCCGATGGAGGGATGGAGAATTAGTCACCTTGATGAACAAGAAAGAGGAAGGGCGATTTTTGTCGATGCGGATGCATGTCCTGTGAAAGATGAGATCCTTTCTGTCGCATCCCACTTTAACGTACATGTCAAATTCATTGCTTCTTACGAACATTTTCAAACATCTAGATCAGAGCATGAGCATTGGCGGTTTGTCGATACACATAAAGAAGCAGCAGATTTAGTTATTGCAAATTCAGTTGTAGCCCACGATATTGTGGTCACGCAGGATATTGGTCTCGCCTCTTTATTGCTTCCGAGGAATGTGATTGTTCTGTCGGAAAGAGGACGAATGTACACGAATGAAACAATTGGTTTTGATCTAGAGCGAAGACATATTTCTAGCAAACAAAGGCGAAAAGGTGTATACGGAAAAGGTCCCAAAAAGCTTTTAGAAGAGGATAAAAAGAGATTTACCGCGCAACTACAAAAAATCCTGTCGAATCGTGAAGGATTTTTGAATTAAAAGGCGAATAATGTACGACGGAGTGTTATTAGGATGAGCAAACGTATACCAGATGAACTTTTGGAGCAAATCCAAAAAAATGCAGACATCGTCGAAGTGATTGGAGAATACGTACAGCTTAGAAAGCAAGGGCGGAACTACTTTGGTCTTTGTCCATTCCATGGTGAGAATACTCCTTCATTCTCTGTTTCAGCAGATAAACAAATTTTTCATTGTTTTGGCTGTGGAGCGGGAGGGAACGTCTTCTCATTCCTCAGACAGATGGAAGGCTATTCATTTTATGAAGCCGTATCACATCTTGCTGATAAGTATCATATCGATTTACCAGACCATTTGATAGGGACACAGTCAGCTACATCAGGACATGAAGCCACTGATGATAAGAAAATGATCGAGGCACATGAGCTTCTTAAGAAATTTTACCACCATTTGCTGGTAAATACAAAGGAAGGTCAAAAAGCGTTAGATTATTTACTTGCACGAGGTTTTACAGATGAAACGATTGCCAAGTTTGAAATCGGATATGCGCTAGATTCTTGGGATTTTATGACCAATTTTTTAGTGAAGCGTGGATTTGAACCAGCAATCATGGAAAAGGCAGGACTGCTGATTCAGCGTGAAAATGGGAGCGGATATTTTGATCGCTTTAGAGATCGAGTCATTTTCCCGATTCATGATCATCATGGTACAGTGATCGCATTTTCTGGTAGAGCACTTGGTGATCAGCAGCCAAAGTATATGAATAGCCCTGAGACACCACTTTTTCATAAAAGTAAGCTACTTTATCATTTTCATGAAGCACGGATGCATATTAGAAAACGAGAACGAGCTGTTCTGTTTGAAGGTTTTGCAGATGTGATTTCAGCAGTTAGCTCTGGTGTAACCGAAAGTGTAGCGACAATGGGAACTTCATTAACTGAAGAACATGTAAAGCTACTAAGACGGAATGTTGAAGAGATTATTCTATGTTATGATTCGGACTCAGCCGGGTATGATGCAACCATGAAAGCGTCAGATTTGCTTGGTAAAAGAGGATGTAAGGTGAGGGTCGCCATGATTCCAGATGGCCTTGACCCAGATGATTACATTAAAAAATATGGTGGCGAAAAGTTTAAGAACGACATCATAGATGCAAGTGTCACATTGATGACGTTTAAGATGAATTATTTCCGAAGAGGAAAGAATTTATCAGACGAAGGAGACCGGCTTGCTTATATGAAGCAAGTTCTCAAAGAAATTAGCCATTTAAATGGCTCTTTGGAACAGGAAATATATATGAAGCAGCTCGCAGGAGAGTTTTCCATTTCTCTTGATTCATTAAAAGAACAGTTGGAACAGTTTGTCAGGCAGCAACAACAAGAAAAAAGCAAACATAAAGATCAAAATGGTCTTGAAAAAAGACGTGCACACCTTTCTACACAAGTGAGGCGAAAACGGCTAAAACCAGCATTTGAAAATGCAGAAAGAATGTTACTTGCTCATATGCTAAAAAGTCAAGAGGTCATTCGCAAAGTGCTTGACAGAATCGGCATTGATTTTAATATAGATTCACATAAGGCGCTTGCAACTTATATTTATGCATTATATGAGGAAGGCAAAGATCCTACTCCACAACACCTGATGAATTGCTTTCAAGATGAAACGATTAGTCAACTTCTCACAGACATCTTAATGATTCAAGTTGGAGATGAACTAACTGAGGCTGAATTAAGTGATTATGTAAAAAAAGTGTTGAATCATCGAAATTTGTCAATGATAAAGGAAAAAGATCTAGAACGAGCAGAGGCGGAGAGGCAAAAAGATTTCTTCAAAGCAGCAACGCTTGCAAAAGAAATTATTCAGTTGAACCGTACGCTGAAATAAAACGTCTATTATGATGACAAGACCTACGGCTGGCAATGAATCCTTTACGGGAGGAGCATAAGACCGCAAGTATCTTGCCTTCATCATTTATTTTTATTCCTATTTTGCCCTATTGTTGCTTGAGAGAAAAAGAAGAGCATGAAAAGGAGCAAATCGCAATTTACTTTAGAATTCGTTGCAAGCTTTGGAAGGAGGGATCCATAATGGCTGATAAACAAGCCCACGAAACCGAAACTGAATTAACCTTTGAACAGGTGAGAGATAAACTCACTGAAACCGGTAAAAAACGGGGCGTATTAACATACGAAGAAATTGCAGAGCGTATGTCCAGCTTTGAAATTGAATCAGACCAAATGGATGAGTACTATGAATATTTAGGCGAACAGGGTGTTGAACTCATTAGTGAAAATGAAGAGACTGCAGACCCGAATGTTCAACAATTGGCTAAAGCAGAAGAGGAATTTGACCTGAACGATTTAAGCGTACCTCCAGGCGTCAAAATCAATGACCCAGTTCGTATGTATTTGAAAGAAATTGGTCGAGTCAATTTGTTATCTGCAAAAGAAGAGATCACATATGCACAGAAAATTGAAGAAGGCGATGAGGAATCAAAAAGAAGACTGGCTGAGGCCAACCTTCGTCTCGTTGTCAGTATCGCAAAACGCTACGTCGGACGTGGCATGTTATTTCTTGATTTAATTCAAGAAGGTAATATGGGTCTTATGAAAGCAGTTGAGAAGTTTGACTACCGTAAAGGATATAAATTCTCAACATATGCGACATGGTGGATTAGACAGGCGATTACACGTGCCATTGCCGATCAGGCTAGAACCATTCGTATCCCTGTTCATATGGTTGAAACCATTAACAAGTTAATCCGTGTGCAAAGACAACTTTTGCAAGATCTTGGGAGAGAACCATCACCAGAAGAAATTGCTGAAGACATGGACTTAACACCAGAAAAGGTCAGAGAAATACTGAAAATCGCACAAGAGCCAGTATCTTTAGAAACACCAATCGGTGAAGAAGATGACTCGCACCTTGGTGATTTTATTGAAGACCAAGAGGCGACGTCTCCATCTGATCATGCTGCATACGAGTTACTAAAAGAGCAGCTAGAAGATGTATTAGACACGCTAACAGATCGTGAAGAAAATGTGCTGCGACTCCGTTTCGGACTTGATGACGGAAGAACACGTACGTTAGAAGAGGTTGGAAAGGTGTTTGGCGTGACAAGAGAGCGTATTCGTCAAATTGAAGCGAAGGCTCTTCGTAAATTAAGACACCCTAGCAGAAGTAAACGTCTAAAGGACTTCTTAGAATAGAAATTAGGCGGATCTTGAGAGAGATCCGTTCTTTCTTACCTTAAAATGAAAACGCTTTTTTCAATCTGATTATATTTTACTGAATAACAAATGAATTTGCAAACGTTCTCGAAGAAAAGATGTATAAAAAATACATCTAAATCTGCTATTGACTTCGTTTCTCATCATCTTAGAAAAACTTTTGTCTAAAATGTGAACTTGACCAAAGTTTTGTATCATAATTCATTTACTTTTTGTAAAATTAAAGTAGAATTAGAATTGTTTGCATAGTTACAAAGGGGTTTTTGACAAAGGGGAGGATGAATGAAATGAAACGGAATCCACTTATACCATTTTTATTGATTGCCATTTTAGGAATCGGACTCACTTTTTTCTTATCCATGAAGGGACTAAAAGATGAACAGAAGATTGCCTCTGGTGGCAAGGAGCAGAAGCAGGAAGAGACTGCAAATGCAACGCCGGAAGAATTGTACAAGCAGAACTGCATTAGCTGTCATGGGGAAAATTATGAAGGCGGAGCAGGACCAGCTTTAACAGGAGTTGGTGACAAACTTGAGGTTGCCGACATTAAAAAGAAAATTCAAGAAGGCGGAAATGGAATGCCAGGTGGTCTCATTCCTAATGAAAAGCTTGATGAAATGGCGGAATGGGTATCCAAAATTAAATAATATTATGCTTAAAAGCTCTTTTTAACAAGAAGAGCTTTTTTCATTTGAAAACGACTTTTAAAAAGTCCATAATTTATATAAGATAGACAAGTATGAAGATTAAAGAAAAGTAGTGATTGCATGAATGAAATGAATTTGTCAAAACGATTAAAAAGTGTAGCAGAATTTTTGCCTAAAGGCGCTGTCTTTGCAGATATAGGCTCAGATCACGCCTATTTGCCTTGCTATGCTATTTTGCAACATAAAGCGAAGAGGGCAATCGCTGGTGAGATTACGGATGGACCGTTTCAATCTGCGAAGCAGCAGGTTTTGCGAGTTGATCTAGACGCACTTATTTCTGTCAGAAAAGGTGATGGTCTTGAAGTCATTGAAAAGGGCGAGGTGAACGCCATTACGATTGCTGGTATGGGCGGCTCGCTGATTGCAAGTATTCTAGATGAAGGAAAGGAAAGACTGTCAGGCAGTGAGCGTCTGATCCTTCAGCCGAATATCCATGCCCATCATATCCGTTTATGGCTTTATCAGAAGGGCTACGAGCTTTTAGATGAGGTCATTTTAGAAGAAGATGGAAAGGTCTATGAGATATTAATCGCTGAAAAAGGTGATAAAGATAAACCATATCAAGGCATCTCATTTGATGCAGGTATGTTTGTTGGCCCATTTTTGGCAAAACAACAAAATGATGTCTTTCTTAAAAAATGGACGCAAGAGCTACATCATCTTGAAAAAATTAATGCGCAGATAAAAAAGGCGGCAACAACAGAAGAAAACAAGGAACGTCAGGCAGAGCTAATGAAAAAAATGACGATCTTAAAGGAGGTTTTAAAACTTGGCTAAAGCGATCAATGGGAATGAAATCATTCAGCTGTTTGAGCAGTTCTCTCCAAAAGCTTATGCAATGGAAGGCGATAAAATCGGCCTGCAAATTGGGACTTTAAATAAAAAAGTCACCAATGTTATGGTGACACTAGATGTGTTAGAAAATGTCGTAGACGAAGCAATCGAGAAGAAGGTGGATTTGATTATTGCTCATCACCCGCCTATTTTTCGTCCATTAAAACAAGTGGCAACAGATCAGCCATCTGGGAGAATCATCGAGAAATGCATCAAACATGATATAGCGGTCTACGTTGCTCATACAAATTTAGACGTCGCCGACGGTGGGGTGAATGATTTGCTAGCTGAAGCACTTGAACTTCAGCAAACAAGAGTACTTGTTCCAACACATGACGATCAGGTGAAACAGTTAGTTGTTTATGCACCAGAGGAATATGAGGAGTCTGTGAGAACGGCATTAGGTAACGCAGGTGCAGGTCATATCGGTAAATATAGCCATTGTGCATTTTCGAATGAGGGAACAGGAAGCTTCTTGCCAACAGAAGGGGCAACGCCTTTTATTGGAAAAACAGGCAGTCTTGAGTTTGTACAGGAGGTTCGGATTGAAACAATCTTCCCAGCGAGCATTGAAAAACAAGTCATCCGTGAAATGAAAAAAGCTCATCCATATGAAGAGGTTGCATATAGTGTTCATACAACAGACCTTGATCCATTGCAAAAAGGGCTAGGCAGAATTGGTGAATTAAAACAAGAAATGCGACTGAAAGATTTTGCGCAATTCGTCAAAGAAAAACTTGATGTAAATGGTGCTCGTTTTGTTGGCGACAAAGAAGCGAAAGTGAAAAAGGTCGCTGTACTTGGAGGGGATGGCAACAAGTACATTCATCAGGCAAAACGATTGGGTGCAGATGTGTATGTGACCGGAGATCTTTATTTTCATGTGGCACATGATGCGATGATGATCGGACTAAATGTCGTAGACCCAGGGCATTACGCAGAGAAGATCATGAAAGAGGGCGTAAGGGCTAAACTTCATGCGCTTTGCACAGAGAAGAACTACGAAGTGAATCTCTTTGTCTCGCAAGCAAATACGAATCCTTTTGAATTCATTTAAACGAAAAAACGTCAGAGCAGAAGTCTCTGACGTTTTTCTATTTTTTTGTTTTCACGCGCGGTAATATTTTCGCTAGAGGAATAGCATGTTCGATGTGCCAAGTCGATTCGTCCTGTGGATCATAGTTTTCTAGAAAACGGATGACTTCTTTTGTGATCGGTGTTGGTGTGGATGCACCTGCTGTTACTGCAACCGTTTCGACACCTTCAAGCCATTCTAGCTTGAGTTCACTCAAATCACCGATTCGATATGCCTGTGTTCCAGCAATCTCCATCGACACCTGAGCCAAGCGGTTTGAGTTATTGCTCTTAGGGTCCCCAACAACGATGGTTAAATCAGCTTGACCTGCTTGCTGTGAGACCGCTTCTTGTCTCACTTGTGTTGCAAGGCATATTTCTTGATGATACTCGACGTGCGGGTATTTTTCTTTAATCAATTCCATCAGGTCATAAACATCCCACTGTGACATCGTCGTCTGGTTTGTAATTAAGAGCTTATCTGATGTTAAATCAAGTGCTTCAATATCTGCTATTGTTTCCACAAGGTGTACTCTATCAGGTGCAACACCAACAGCACCTTCTGGTTCGGGATGACCTTTTTTGCCAATATAAATAATATCGTAATCATCGGCTGTTTTCTCTAAAATCAATTCATGTGTTTTGGTGACATCTGGACAGGTTGCATCAATTGCAACAAGACCTTTCTCTTCAGCTATTTTACGAACTTCAGGAGAAACGCCATGGGCAGTGAAAATAACGGTTCCGCTTTCTACTTGTTTAAGAATCTCTAAACGGTTAGGTCCGTCGAGTGTGTATATACCGTCTTCTTCAAATGCATCTGTCACATGTTTGTTATGGACAATCATTCCTAATATATAAATCGGGCGTGGCAATTCTTGATCAAGAGCGGCGTTTTTGGCAATGACCATTGCATCAACGACACCATAGCAGTAACCACGTGGTGAAATTTTTAAGACCTTCATTTATTCGTCCTCCTGTAAAGAAGTGCTTCAAAAGAGAAGAACAATATAAAAAGCCGTAAAAACGGCTTTTTCCTTCAATTCTCTTATTTCCATTATAGCCAAAGTAAGAGCATATATCAAAGAATGTTATGTGCTAAACATGCACTTCCTTTAAAAAGAACTATACATATAGCTTTGGAATAGAACTGCCGGTGCGTTTTTTTGGCTTTGCAGGAGGATGAGCAGAAATTGTTTGCTCTGTCTTAGGTTTGTTTATTTCTTTTTGTTTCACGGATTCCTCTTGTTTTTCTTCAGCCACTTCTACAGCAGGCGTTACATTTTCTGCTTCGTTTTGGCTTGTATTCTCTTCGGTTGTATCGCCGGTTTCTGAAGAATTCTCTTGGCTGTTGTCATCATCATCTGCACTATTAAGCTGACTGTACAGTTTAATCATGGCAGGCAGGTTCTTTACTAATGGACCGTACTGTTGAATCATGGGCGTAAATTGCTGCGCCACTCCGAGGACTTTTTGGACATTCCCTAGCATACTCGAAATGGTTGCGGGATTCGTAAAGCTTTGGATGCCTTGGAGCCCCGCTCCGCTTCCAGATATGCCGCCACCTCCAGCACCAGGAAGAATTTTTGCGAGCATTCCTTTCATTCCGCCTCCGCCACCAAATGCACGGCTTCCATCAGCTGCCGCACCCATCCCTCTTAGACCGCCGCCTTGTGCTGGTTGAGAAGGGTGCATCAATTGATTAAACTGATTTCCTTGTCCTTGAAATGGCTGTTCTAAAGGTGGTGGTTGCCTTCTTTGAAAGATACCGGGCTGCCCGCCATTTCCAAGGTGTCGACGTGAGGGACGATGGGGCTGGAAATTGCCCATAGGCTGATGCCCTAACATACTTGTACCTCCCTTGCTACATTCTTATTCTCTTCATAGGTTATGCAAAAGAGGATGAAATGGTTTGCGTTTCCGAACAGAAAAGGATGCATGGTTTTTTTTTTCAATATCAGCTATAATGGAGAGATGAGCAAAAAGGCACAGCCTTTTAAGGAGTGGAAACATGAAAGAAACAAAATTTACAACATATGACTTAAAGCCTTTTATTATAGATGCTGTCAATGCCTTAGGTTTTTATGAGCCGACGGATATTCAAAAAAGGTTAATCCCGGCAGTTTTAAAGGGAGAGAGTGTGATTGGTCAATCTCAGACTGGAACAGGGAAGACGCACGCTTATCTATTACCGCTAATTCATTCAATTGATCCGGAAAAAGAATTTGTTCAAGTTGTCATTACTGCACCTACTCGAGAACTGGCAAATCAAATTTACAAAGAAGCACAAACGATTTTAAAGAAAGCTTCTCCAGAAGAAGAGATCAAAGCGAAACTTTATATAGGTGGAACGGACAAGCAAAAATCAATACAAAAGCTGAAAAACCAACCTCATTTAGTTGTTGGAACTCCTGGTCGTATTGCTGATTTAATCCATGAACAAGCACTCAATGTATACAAGGCCAAGTCCTTAGTCATCGATGAAGCTGACTTGATGCTTGATATGGGATTTTTAGAAGACGTAGATCGTATAGGAGCACAAATGCCTGAAAATCTGCAGATGCTTGTTTTCTCAGCCACTATTCCAGAGAAACTGAAGCCTTTTCTAAAAAAATATATGGAGAACCCGAAATATGCACATGTTGAACCTAAACGTATCACGGCAGAAAACATTCAGCATATTTTAATTCCGTCTAAACAACGAGACAAGAAAAAATTGTTACACGAGATTGTGACCAATATTCAGCCGTACCTTGGCATTATTTTTGCCAATACGAAAACAACAGTTGATGAGATCGCTTCGTTTTTACAAGAACAAGGGATGAAAATTGGTGTTTTACACGGAGGATTAGCGCCTCGCGAACGAAAAAAAGTCATGAAACAGATTGAAGACCTAGAGTTCACGTATATTGTTGCATCTGATCTTGCTGCACGTGGGATTGATATTAAAGGTATCAGTCATATCATCAATTACGAGCTACCGACAGATCTAGATTTTTATGTTCACCGTGTTGGACGAACAGCTCGTGCAGGTTCATCAGGCACTGCTATGACCATCTATGACCTAAATGATGAAGATGCACTTGTGCAAATTGAAAAAATGGGTGTCGTTTTTGAAAATAAAACAATTGTCCACGGAGAGTGGCGTGATTCGGACGACCGCTTAAAGCGTCAAAAACGTAAAAAAGCGCCAAACGAAGTAGAAGAAAAAGCAAAACGTCTTGTCAGAAAACCGAAGGCGGTAAAGCCTGGTTATAAAAAGAAAATGGGCCGTGAAATGGAGAAAATTAAAAAACAGGAGCGAAGAAAGCAAAAGCGTAACGGAAAGTAGGGGGAAACATTGTTAAAAATCGGATCACATGTATCAATGAGCGGTAAGCATATGCTTCTTGCTGCTAGTCAAGAGGCTGCTTCTTATGGCTCAAATACATTTATGATTTATACAGGTGCTCCACAAAATACGCGCCGTAAAAAGATTGAAGATCTGAATATTGAAGCAGGACAAGCACACATGAAAGAGCATGGTATGACAGATATCGTTGTTCATGCTCCATATATCATCAATATTGGGAACACAGTGAATCCTGCGACATTTGAACTCGGTGTGGATTTTCTGAGCTCGGAAATTGCAAGAACAGCTGCACTTGGAGCGGGTCAAATTGTTCTTCACCCTGGAGCACATGTGGGAGCAGGTGCCGAAGCAGGGATCAAAAAAATCATTGAAGGCTTAAACGAAGTGATTGAAAGAGGACAAGATGTTCAAATCGCTCTTGAAACAATGGCTGGGAAGGGCTCAGAGTGTGGAAGAAGTTTTGAAGAGCTTGCACAAATCATTGATGGTGTGACACATAACGAAGCGCTCTCTGTCTGTTTTGATACATGTCATACTCATGATGCGGGTTATCCAATTGTCACTGATTTTGATGGTGTCTTAGAAGAATTTGATCGAATCGTCGGTATTGACCGAATTAAAGTGCTTCATATCAATGATAGTAAAAACGTTCAAGGTGCCAGAAAAGACCGTCATGAAAATATTGGTTTTGGTGAAATTGGGTTTGAAGCATTGAATTATATCGTTCATCATCCGCAGCTTCAGGAGATTCCGAAAATCTTAGAAACACCGTATGTAGGCGAAGATAAGAAAAATAAAAAGCCACCATACAAATTTGAAATCGCCATGCTGAAAGAAAAGCAATTTGATGAGGGCTTGTTAGAAAAGATTAAAGAGCAAGGATAATTGATCCTATCAGAATGATGAGGTGCCGCGAAAAGCGGCCCTTTTTTCTTCTTAACCAGTAAATTGTTGAAACAAGTCGTTTACTGTCTGTGCCGTCTGTTTGGATGTAATGGCTTCAACTTGTTTAAGAAGTTTACTTCGCTCGCTGTCATTAAAGATATTAATGTTTTTGCCATACATGAGTTTGGCTACTTCAGATGCTTGATCCTTGGATAAGCTCACCCCGTATTGTTTTGCATACTTTAACAGGTCATTTGCTGTTATTTGATTTAGGCGCTGTAAAATGATCTTTTGAATTAAAATCAATGCCATTCCTCCCCTCTGTCATAATGTATGGGCGTAGAATGGAAAATGTGCAAAAAATTTTATTTTACTCTGTGAAATGATAAAATAATAAAGTAAAATGTTCATTGAAAATTGAAAAGTGTAGAGAAGGGAGAACGTATGGCAAATAGTAAACAACATAGAAAAGAATCAGTGCCTCATTTTATCTTAAGAATCTTTTTGATTCTTGTAGGGGCTGCATGTGCAGCAGTTAGCATCGAATTATTTTTAGTGCCAAACAATATTATTGATGGGGGCATCATCGGCATCTCGCTTATTTTAGATTATCTTTTTACAGATAACCCTTTGATTAATTTTGCGACGATTGTTGTTGTGCTGAACATCCCATTTATGATTTCAGGATACAAACATATTGGAAAAACGTTTCTTGTTTCGACTGTCATTGGCATTCTCAGTCTGGCGGTCATTGAATCTTCACTACATCATGTAGAAGCTGTTACATCTCAACCCATTCTGGCAACAGTATTTGGTGGGCTCCTGCTTGGTTTTGGTGTTGGACTTGTCATTCGAAATGGTGGATCAATGGACGGTACAGAAATTCTCGGAATTCTGTTAACGAAGAAGATTCCATTTTCCGTTGGCGAATTTGTGATGATCGTCAACGTGTTTATTTTCATATGGGCCGGTTTTGTTTTTGGACCGGAGCAAGCAATGTATTCTGTGATGACATATTATTTGGCAATGAAAACAATTGATGCTGTTATTCAAGGCTTGGATGAAACAAAAGCTGTCATAATAGTATCTGATCATTTTGATGAAATTTCCGATGCGATTAGTCATAGGCTTGGTAGGGGAACAACAAAGCTGAAGGGGAAAGGCGGCTATTCGGATAAAGAGAAAGATGTCATTTATGCAGTCGTAACAAGGCTAGAGATTACAAAGTTAAAATCAATTGTGTTTGAAATTGATACAAATGCATTTATTACGATTATGAATACGCATGAAACAAGAGGTGGCAAGTTTAAAACAGCCATTCATTAGCTTTTATTTTACTTTTTCATCATTCTTTTATATAATGGCACATAGGTATGAACAGAGAAAATGGCATTCGCCATTTTCTTTTTGTTGTATAAATCGTAATCATTCTTTTATATTTGATTGAAGGTGGAAAGATTCATGGCAAAGCCAATTATTGAAATGAACGACGTTTCCTATTCATATGGACAACGAAATGTCATTGACCATATTCACTTAACAGTGGAAGAGGGCAACTTTCTCGCACTTGTTGGACCGAATGGCTCTGGCAAAACAACATTACTAAAATGCTTACTTGGGCTAATTAAGCCTCAAAAAGGCGAACTAAAGCTGTTCGGTACACCATTGGCTAAATTTAAAGACTGGGATCAAATTGGTTTTGTCTCGCAAAAAGCCAATAGTTTTAACACAGGTTTTCCCGCTTCTGTTTATGAAGTTGTTGCAAGCGGTCTGACAGCTAAAATTGGTTTGTTTAAGCGGATGAGCAAGCAGGACAAAGAACAAGTGGAAGAAGCGATTCGTTCTGTTGATATTCAAGACTTAAAGCATCAAAACATTGGTGAGCTATCTGGTGGTCAACAACAAAGAACTTTTATTGCACGTGCACTTGTCAGTCAGCCAAAGCTATTGATTTTAGATGAACCGACCGTCGGGGTCGATCAAAAAACAGTCGAGGGTTTTTATCAACTGTTAGAATCACTAAATAAAGAGAAAGGAATGTCTCTGATCCTTGTCACACATGACGTAGGGACTGTTTCTGATAAAGTGACACATGTCGCATGCCTGAATCAACATTTACATTTTCACGGTGATGCAGAAACGTTTGATTCTATGGATGATCAGGCGCTTTCACAAATTTATGGACATGACATTCAAGTGATTCATCACGATCATCATCATGGGGGACATGAATAATGCTATTTCCTTTTTTTCATTATGAGTTTTTACAAAATGCGTTTATCGCTGGTATTTTAATTGGTTTTATTGCTCCTTTGTTAGGTGTATTTATCGTGGTCAGAAGATTGTCACTGATTGCTGATGCTCTAAGTCACGTATCACTCGCAGGAATTGCGGCAAGTCTCTTTTTGGATAAGAAATTCGGTTTATTGACAGGTGTGAGTCCGCTTTATTTAGGTATGACTTTTTCTGTTGTGGGCTCACTTTTTATAGAACGATTAAGATCGGTATATAAACATTATCAAGAGCTGGCGATTCCAATTATTTTATCAGGTGGGATTGGCATTTCAGTCATCTTCATTTCACTAGCAAACGGGTTTAATACGGATTTATTCAGTTACTTATTCGGAAGTGTGAGTGCGGTTTCGCGAATTGATCTATGGATTACCGTAGGGATTTCAGTTGTGGTTGTACTTGTAGTTGTGCTTTTATTTAAAGAATTATTCCTGCTGTCGTTTGATGAAGAGCATGCGAAGGCATCAGGGATTTCAGCAAAGTGGATTCATTTTATTTTTATTCTTGTTGTAGCGCTTGTGATTGCTGCGTCGATGCGTATTGTCGGAACACTGCTTGTATCTGCACTGATGACACTTCCTGTCGCAGCAAGTATTCGAATCGCTAAAGGGTTTAAACAAGCGATCTTTTTCTCTATTTTGTTTGGCGAGATGTCTGTTATTATTGGACTCATCCTAAGTTATTATTTAGATTTAGCACCAGGTGGAACGATTGTTATGCTATCTATTCTCATTTTAATCGGATGTATTAGCATCGGGAAATTCAGAAGGGGGAATCATGATGAACGTACAAGAAGCGCTTGATTTATTAAAGGAGAAAGGCTACAAATATACAAGCAAACGTGAAGATATGCTTCAGTTGTTTTCAGATTCTGATAAGTATTTAACAGCCAAAAACGTCTTGATAGAACTAAGTGCAGACTATCCTGGGCTTAGCTTCGATACCATTTATCGTAACCTTTCTCTCTATGAAGAACTCGGCATTTTAGAGACAACAGAATTGTCTGGTGAAAAACTATTCCGTTTCAAATGTTCATTCTCCCATCATCATCATCATTTTATCTGTCTTGCTTGTGGTAAAACAAAAGAAATTGATGCCTGTCCGATGGACAAGCTTGAAGCGGATTTAGAAAACTACAATATTAGTGGTCATAAATTCGAAATATACGGTACATGTCCGTCATGTGAAATACATCCTTGAAAAGACTAGCCAAAGGGCTAGTTTTTTTTGTGACATCATCGGGAGAAAGTACATCTAAATATTCGTGAAAGCGCTTTACTTTGTGTGAGGCATTGTTTAAAATGAAATTTAACTAACTTAGTTTGATATATAAACTAAGTTTTGCTGTGCATTGATTTGATCAAAAGGGGGATTGTGATGACAGTTGTAAAAGGGTTTTGGAGCACTTTAACCCGAAACAAGATGTATTTATTAATGATATCACCGATGCTCATCTTCTTTTTTATTTTTTCGTACGTTCCGATGGTCGGGATTTATTATGCGTTTACAAACTATGACTTTAGTA
Source organism: Bacillus sp. NPDC077027 (assembly GCF_050269555.1). Taxonomy (NCBI): domain Bacteria; kingdom Bacillati; phylum Bacillota; class Bacilli; order Caryophanales; family Bacillaceae; genus Bacillus; species Bacillus sp. NPDC077027. Next base: position 527,848 of record NZ_JBNNIO010000001.1, read on the forward strand.
AAGGTCTATTTGGAAGCGATTTTGTCGGTTGGGACAACTTCAAGTTTCTTTTTGTCGGGGGAAGCGATGCGATTATTTGGAAGCTTACCCGCAATACGATCCTATATAATTTAGCCTTCTTGCTACTAGGCAATCTACTGCAAATCATCGTTGCCATCACCATTAGTGAACTCCCAGGGAAATTCATCAAAAAGACCTCGCAATCCATCATGTTTCTTCCTTATTTCATTTCTTATGTCATCGTCGCAGTGTTTATTTATCATATCTTCAATTATGATTATGGACTTGCTAATCAAGCGATCAAAACGTTTCATGGAGAGCCCGTGAATTTTTATGCGGAGCCTGGTGCATGGAAATATATTTTAGTGTCTGTTGCGCTCTGGAAGGGTGTCGGTTACGGGACAGTGATCTATCTTGCAACACTTGCCGGCATTGACCGGACGATGTATGAAGCAGCTGAGCTAGATGGTGCGAATATTTTTCAAAAAATTCGGTATATTACACTTCCTTCATTAAAACCGACCTTCTTTATTCTCTTGTTATTTAACATAGGCACTATGCTGAAGGGACAATTCGATTTGTTTTATCAGGTCATTGGCAGAAATGGTCTACTGTATGACGCAACTGACATCATTGATACGTATGTGTACAGGAGTTTAACTGTCAATTTTGATATTGGCTTAGGGACAGCTGCTGGCTTGTACCAATCGTTTTTTGGACTGGTATTGATTTTAATTGTGAACAAAATCATTAAAAGAATAAATCCAGACTATGCGTTATTTTAGGAGCTGAATCATATGGAGAGTAAATTACCAGTGACAACAGCGGAGCTCAAAGCATTAAAAAAGCGAAATAAATTAAAGGTTCCTCTTTCAACAAGAGTTTTCCATGTGCTTGGTTTTACATTCATTATCACATTGTCCATTTTGTGTTTATTGCCATTTTTGATGATTTTGTCTGGTTCGTTAAGCGAAGAGAGCAGCATCATTAAAAATGGTTATTCTCTCTGGCCGGAAAGTTTTACACTGGATGCCTACCGAGCGGTTTTTCAATATCCTGAACAGATTTTAAAGGCATATGGAATAACGATTTTTGTCACTGCTTTTGGGACAGGTCTCGGGTTGTTTTTTATTTCGATGGGTGGTTACGTTTTGGCGAGAAAGGATTTTAAGTATCGCAACCATGTTGCATTTTTGATTTACTTTACGACTTTATTCAGTGGTGGGCTTATTCCGTGGTACATCGTCTTAACTGAATTTCTTCATTTGAAAAACTCTGTGTGGGGATTGATTTTACCTAGTTTAATGAATCCATTTTTAATCTTTTTGTATCGAAATTACTTACTCTCTATTCCAGATTCACTCGTTGAGTCTGCAAGAATGGATGGGGCGAATGATTTTTTAATTTACCGCAAAATTATTTTGCCTTTGGCTAAGCCTGCGCTAGCCACAATCGGTCTGTTTTTGGCGTTAGGTTATTGGAACGACTGGTTTTTGTCATCCATTTTAATGACTGATCCTGATAAATACTCACTGCAATATCTGCTCTATCAAATTTTGCAAAATGCACAATTTTTTCAGCAACAGACCGCAGCAGGCATTCATGCCGGAACTGTCAGTATGCCGACAGAATCTATTAAGCTAGCAACAGCTATCATTGCGACGGGACCTGTCATCTTATTTTATCCGTTTGCACAAAAATATTTTGTCCAAGGTTTGACGATCGGAGGTGTCAAAGGATAATTCATTTGTTGATTTATAAATTGAATGCTTATCAAAGGGGGAAATGGTTGGTATGAAGTGGATGAAAGTGCTTAGTTTACTTGTGATCATGAGCATAGTGGGGGCATGTTCTGCTCAAAATACTTCAAATCATCTTAAAAAAGACGGACAAACTGTAACCATTGCTGTCATAGGAGATAAACCAAAAGATATTGATGCGATGTATCAAAAATTAGATCGGCTCACAAAAAAAGAAATCAATGCGATTGTCAGGTTTGAGTTTATTTCGTGGCAGGATTGGTCCAATAAATACAATTTGGCATTGACCTCGAATAAACAAATTGATGTCATTGTAACGGGTGATTGGATGAACTACTCTCAATATGCTGAAAGGAATGCTTTTTATGATTTAACAGATTTGGTGAAAAAAGAAACACCAACATTATATCAAGCCATTGATGAAAAAACGTGGGACAATTCAAAGATAAACGGTAAACTCTTTGCGGTTCCATCTACCAATGTAGAGTTTTTAAATGCAGGGATCATGTTCCGTGAGGATTTGCGTAAAAAATATCAACTTCCTGAGATTAATAGCATGAAAACACTTGAACAATATTTTTTCACATTGATGAAAAAGGAAAATATCAAGACGCCCGTCTTGCAAAATCTCGCACAAGGCATGATAGGAAGTGGCTTTCCTTATATATCAGCTGATTCACAAGGTAGGTCAACACTTGCTGGATATGGTCTGATGGTTGACCCAAACAACCTTTCACGCTCTGTGTTTATTTATGAGAAGCCAGCGTATCACAAGTTGATTACAACCATGAAGAATTGGGCAAGCAAGGGCATTATATCAAAGAATCTATTAAATGATACTCAAACAAAAGAGGAGCTTGTCAAGGTTGGACAGCTTCCGGCTGATTTGGACAGTACGGTGGCAAAGGCAGGAGATTGGGCAGTCAAAACGCAGCGTGAAGTGAAGGAGGCGGCATTTGATTTTGTTCCATACGCTCATTTTACAGACTATGGTGGAGGGCTCATTTATCCAACGAGACCTCATCATAACATGCTGGCCATTACGAAAAATTCAACACATCCTGAACTTGGCTTAAAGGTCATTGAGCTCTTCCATACCAATCAAGATGTCTATGATCTGGTGACGTATGGTATCAAAGATTTGAATTACAAAATCACCAAGGATGGAAAAATAGATACAGCCACAGTCGATCAACAACATTTGTTTTCTATGCCGTCATGGTCGTGGGAAGTGGAAAAATACAGATATGAAAAGTTCGATGAATGGCCTTTGTTAAAGCAAAAGAAAGAAGAAATGAAAAAACAAGCGAAGGAAGATCCTTTCGCAGCGTTTGTATTTGATGCGACGAACGTTCAAGCAGATCTTGCTGCCCTTCAGCAGGTGAAAGCGCAGTACATTGACCCGCTTGAAGCAGGTCTTGTGCCAGATCCTGATCAAGCACTTGAACAAGTGATCACAAAGCTAAACCAAGCAGGACTTGAAAAGGTACAAAAAGATCTTGATCGCCAATTGCAGGAATACGCCAATAAATAAATTTAAGTAAAAAGGGGGCTACTTGTGTGGATGTGAACAAGCCTTTTGATGAAACCCGTTTATTTGTGATGAGCGAGTATATCTATTTTTTTATGAAATGTACATTCTTTTTTCTACTATTTAATCTTCCTCTTCTATCTGCGATGATCTTTTTTCACGTCCATCCAGCGTCTTTTTCGTGGATGGTGCTAGCATTTATGTCTCTTTTTATGGGGCCCGCATGGATTGTTGTGCTTCGTGTGACAGGCAAAGCATTACGAGAGCGTGAGATTCCTAAAGGAAGCAAGCTATTTTTAAGCAGTTATGTGTCCCATTTGGGCGAAGGAATGTTTTATTGGGCACTCTATTTCATCAGCTTTCTCATTCTCCAATTTAATAAGCTCTATTTTTTACAAATGGAAGGAACGTTTGCTCTGCTGGCATATGTATTTACTGTTTTACAGCTTGCACTTGTAACATGTGCACTTTATACATTTGCGATTGTCTCAAGGTTTTATTTGCATGTACATCAAACGTTGAAGTTGTCATTATGGCTAATGGTTCGAAAATTAAATCAAACGGTGCTGATGTTTGCCATGCTGATACTTTGTATGGTCCTATTGATGAAATTGAATGGTCTATTGTCCATTTTTATTGGTGGGATAGGCTATGTCATGATGCGAATGATGCAGCCCATCTTACAGGAAATCGAAGAGTGTATTCAAACTGGAAAAGATGAGGTGGAGTGAAAGATGAAATTCAGCGATGGTTGTTGGATGACAAGAGAAGGCTTTCATATTAATAGCCCACATGAAGTCTATGACCTAAAACAGAGAGAACAAGAATTAACCTTATTTGCACCGTTTCAGCATATTGGACATAAGGGTGCAACACTAGATGGTGGCATGCTGACGATTCAGTTGACTTCGCCTCTTCCGAATGTCATCAAAGTGAAGTTGATTCATCATAAAGGAGGGGTGGTGAAGGCGCCAGCATTTGAACTAAATGAGCAAGAGGCATCTCTACATGTGATGGAGGAAGACGCTCATCTAATAGCAAAAAGTGGTCATCTTAAGGCGAAAATCGATCAGAAACATTGGGGGATTCAATTTTTATATGGGGAAAAGGAGCTTGTTTCAAGTAAAGGAACTGGCTATGTTCAATCAGATGAAGGACAGGTGTATATGAAGGAAGAGCTCACAATAGATGTTGGTGAACTCATCTACGGACTCGGTGAACGGTTTACATCCTTTATCAAAAATGGACAGACGGTAGAATGTTGGAATCAAGATGGTGGAACTGGAACGGAGCAGGCGTATAAAAATGTACCATTTTATTTATCAAATAAAGGCTACGGTGTTTTTGTGAATCATCCAGAACACGTATCGTTTGAGGTGGGTTCTGAGAAAGTATCACGTGTTCAATTTAGCGTAATAGGTGAAGAGCTTGAATACTTTGTTATCGGTGGTTCGACAATGAAGGAAGTAATTTCTCATTATACACATTTAACGGGAAAACCAGCTTTGCCTCCTGCATGGTCATTTGGTTTGTGGCTATCTACTTCTTTTCTTTCAAACTATGATGAAGAAACTGTGACTAGCTTTGTTGATGGGATGCGGGAACGAGATATTCCGTTAGAAGTGTTTCATTTCGATTGTTTGTGGATGAAGGAGTTCGAGTGGTGCAATTTTGAGTGGGATGAGCGGGTGTTTCAGAATCCTCAAGTGATGCTGAAGCGCTTGAAGGAAAAGGGTGTGCATATTTCTGTATGGATCAACCCTTACATTGCACAAAAATCGCCACTTTTTGATGTCGGTCTTGAAAAAGGGTATTTTCTAAAAAAAAGTGATGATCGAGTGTGGCAGTGGGATAAATGGCAAGCTGGTCTTGCAGTTGTCGACTTCACAAATCCTGAAGCTGTCAAATGGTATACAGGGCACTTAGACCGGTTAATTGAAATGGGTGTAGATTCTTTTAAAACTGATTTTGGTGAACGAATTCCTATAGATGTTGTGTACCATAATGGATCAGACCCTCATAAAATGCATAATTATTATGCTTATTTATATAACAAAATCGTTTTTGAGCAATTAGAGAAACGGCTTGGCCTGCATGAAGCCGTTGTATTTGCCCGCTCTTCAACAGTTGGGGGACAGAAATTTCCAGTGCATTGGGGAGGCGATAGCTTATCCAATTACCCATCAATGGCAGAGTCTTTGAGAGGTGGACTGAGCTTTGGGCTTGGCGGTTTTGGATTTTGGAGTCATGATATTGGTGGATTTGAGAATGGGACAACACCGGATCTGTATAAACGCTGGTCACAGTTTGGACTTTTGTCCTCTCATAGTCGTTATCATGGTAGCGGTGATTATAAGGTACCGTGGCTATACGGAGAAGAAGCAGTGGAGGTCACTCGTTCCTTTACAAAGCTAAAGCTATCGCTTATGCCGTATTTATACCGATTTGCCCATGAGGCCGTACAGTCAGGTGTACCAATGATGAGACCGATGGTACTAGAGTTTTTAGACGATGAGACCTGTCATTACCTTGATCGTCAATATATGCTAGGCAGCGATCTATTGATTGCACCAATTTTTCAAGAATCTGGTGAGGTCTCTTACTATGTGCCAAAAGGGGTCTGGACGAATCTTTTAACGAATAAACGAATTACTGGTCCAGGGTGGCAAAAAGAAAAACATGACTATATGACCTTGCCTATTTTAGTTAGAGAACATACGGTTTTGCCTATATGTCATGATGCTACGCAAGCAAGCTATGATTATACAGAAAATACAACTTTTCACCTGTTTGAAATGAATGAAGGAGCAGCATCTTCTATTAAAATTTATCATCCAAATCATAAAAATAGCGCCCTCTTTTCGGCGGTAAAGCAAAATCATCAAATCATCGTGAAAACAGAAGGGATAAAGGGAGAGTACCGTATTGTTCTTCGCAATTTGAAGGGACGAATAGACGTTGATCCAACCAAAGCATCTTTGGTTCAGGAAGGTCTTGATACAGTGATTGTGACAAAAGAAAAAACGCTTGTCATTAGCTGTTACATATAAAGAGGTGGTCATGATGAGCGGAACTTTTACAAGAGAAGTCGCGCAGTCTTGGGAATTTGCAATGGTGTCAGGAAACGGAGAATTAGGCATCATGCATTATGGAGAACCACATGATGAAAGAATTGTGCTGTCACATGCAGCATTGTTTCTCCCTCTTCCGCCAAAAAAGCTCCCTAACATGTCGCCGTATTTAGAAGAAGTCAGACGAATATCTGATCAACAAGGGTATAGAGCTGCCCATGATTTTTTTATTCAAAAGGGGGAGGTACATGGACACTCGATCGTTCCAACCGACCCTTTTCATCCCGGTCTCTTTTTACATGTCAATCAAGAGAGAACAGGGCATTCGTCAAATTATAAGCGATCTGTTCATTTTGAAACAGGTGAGGTGACATCAGAATGGATGGAGAATGGGACGCGTTTCATCCATCGTATGTTTGCTTCAAGAGTGGACAAGTGTGTTGTTATGGAATTAACTTCAGAAGACTCTTCTAAAATGGATGTGAAACTCTCGGTTGAACAAGTGAAACACCCGTTGATGTCGATGGATATTTGTCATGCAGAGAACCAGCTTATCACCCATCATGCCTATGTACATGAGGAGGGTGGTTATACTACTTGCACAACGGTCAAGACAGATGGAAAAGTGTGGGGAGATAAAGGGGAAATCAAGCTTTCACAGATAACTTATGCGCTCATTTTCATGAAGCTATTGCCTTTTTCAAATCATGAACAAGAAGAAGCGAAGTGGAAAGTGAGCCAAATCCCTATGCAGCAAAATTATGAACAATTAAAAGCATCTCACGCAAAGCTGCAAGGCGAGCTATTCAACCGAACTTCACTTCACATTGGGCATGTGACAGATGATGATAAAAGCACAGAAGAGTTATTCGAACAGGTGAGCGTAGAAGAAGGTATCCCTACCTCACTCATTAAGCGGCTTTATGATGCTGGTAGGTATATGTTCATTTCGAGTACGGGCCTTAGACCACCTAATTTACAAGGAATTTGGACAGGAACATTTAAACCTTCTTGGTCGGCTGATTATACGTTAGATACGAATCTTCAATTGGCAATGACTTCTGCATTAAGCAGTCATTTACCAGAACTGATGGAACCGTTTTTTTCACTGCTAGAATCCTATTTACCTGATTTTCGTGAAAATGCAAAGAAAATGTTCGGTGCACGTGGGATCCTAACTGGTGTAAGGGCTTCTAGGAGCGGGCTTCATCTCCATTGGGGTGATGCAAGCTGGGGGGATCGAGAATGTGATACATTTTTTGGTGCTTTTTGGACGTGCGGGGCAGGATGGCTTTCACAGTTCTTTTATGATTATTATTTGTATACAGAAGATGAAACTTTTTTAAAAGAGCGGGCGATTCCTTTTATGAAGGAAGTCGCGTTGTTTTATGAGGATTTCTTATTTGAAAATGAACAAGGCATTTTGACCTTCCTGCCGTCTTATTCAGCTGAAAATGGAATTGCCGCCAATAGCACACAAGATATTGCCGTTGCACATGCTCTTTTCAAACATCTCATTGATAGCTGTATGATATGTCAGGTTGAGCAGGGAAATATAAACAAATGGAGACGCTTGAAGCAGAAGCTTCCTCCTTATTTAATCAATGAAGAAGGGGTATTAAAGGAATGGGCGGTAGAGGATCATGATGAACAGTTTGATCATCGCCATTTTGCCACATTCCACGCTATTTTTCAAAGTGATGAATGGTCTGAAGAAAAGACACCCGTTTTATGGCAGGCGGCAAAAAGAGCATTTGACAAGAAGCTGGAGCATTGGCTTTATCATCGGGAATCGGATACATCTACTCATGGCAGAATGCATGCTGGTCTGTGTGCTGCAAGATTTGGTATGAGCAGTGTCATCACAGATATTCTTCGGATGATGATAGCTGGTGGCGCCATTTATCCGAGTCTGATGACGGCTCATTATGACGATTACCACGTTTTTAATGTAGATGGAAATGGAGCCATCCCGCATCTGCTTCATGAAGCGATGTATCATTCTTCTCCAGGTGAGCTCCTGCTATTCCCTGCCTTGCCAAGTGAATGGATAACAGGAGAATTAAAAGGCGTACTCTGCAAGGGGAAAATTGAAATAAAAGAACTAAGCTGGAATCTAAAAGAGGGATGGATTCAGCTCATTCTCTATCCGAAAAAAAATCAGATACTCAAAGTACATTTCCATCAATCTTTTCAAAACAATCACTTTCATTCGATTGATCCTGTTGTCGTCCATTTGCAAAAAGGGCAGCCGCTCCCTCTTTTTTGGGATTCAAAAAGTGGATGTTGCTGAATGAACCCATGTATCATTTGCTGCCTTTAAAATGGATGACGAAAAAAGCAGTTAAGGTAGCAAATCAATTTGTGATGTTCATGCAAGTGGCGCTCTACAATATTTTAAACAGTCGCTTTACAAATGAACTAGAGGGAATGACGGAGAAAATAGTCAAGGGACTTCAAAGCAAACTGACGAGTTATTTGCATATTGATCATTCCTTCTTAAAGGAGAATGCGGCTCTTTTTGATGGAATTCAGGTAAGTTTTTAGATAGTGAACAGTTAGATTTTCGTGAGGAATCACTAAATACGAGAGGGTGAGAGCTGAAAATGACAGATCGCACACTTGATCCTTTCCCAACAGATTTCTTATGGGGAGCTGCTTCAGCTGCGTATCAAATAGAAGGAGCCTATCAAGAGGACGGAAAAGGTCTATCTATATGGGATATATATACGAAGCTCGACGGAACGACATATAAAGGCACAAACGGAGATATCGCTGTGGATCATTATCATAGGTATGAGGAAGATATCGCCTTGATGGCTGAAATGGGTCTGAAAGCTTATCGCTTTTCTGTTTCATGGAGCAGAATTTATCCGAAGGGCAAAGGAGAAGTGAATGAGCAAGGTTTATTGTTTTATGACCGTTTGATTGATGCATTGATTCATCATCAAATTGAACCCATCCTGACCATTTATCATTGGGATCTGCCACAAGCTCTTCAAGATGAATATGGCGGTTTTGCTTCTAGGAAAATCATTGACGATATGAATAAGTATGCTGTGACCTTGTTTAAACGATACGGAAACCGCGTGAAGTATTGGATTACGATCAATGAGCAAAATGTTTTTACATCACTGGGCTATTTGCATGCTGCACACCCTCCTGGCTTAAAGGATGAAAGCCTTTTTTACCAAGTGAATCATCATGTAAATGTTGCAAATGCGAAAATCATTGCTGCATTTAGGGAGCATGTGCCAGATGGAAAAATCGGTCCAAGCTTTGGCTATGGCCCTGTTTATCCATTTAATTGTGATCCAAAAAATATACTCGCTCATGAGAATGCACTTGAATTTTTTAATCATTACTGGCTAGATGTGTATATAAGAGGGGAGTATCCCATCATGCTATTAAAGGAGCTGAATAGAAGAGGCATTGCACCTGAGATGCTAGAAGGTGATCACAAGCTTTTAACCTCTGCAACACCCGATTTTTTGGGGGTGAATTATTATCATGCTGAAACGGTCAAAGCTTCAAATCAAAAGAAGCATCCGCTTTTCGAATCCGTTACCAATCCCTTTGTAGAACAAACAAAGTGGGGATGGGAGATTGACCCGATAGGTTTAACCGTTGCTCTGCGACGAATAACAAGTCGCTATCAGCTACCGATATTGATAACAGAAAATGGGCTAGGTGATCAAGATGTGTTATCAGGACACAGTATAAAAGATGATGCGAGAATCCAATTTTTAAAAGCACATATTAAGGCATGTCAAGAGGCTATAACGGATGGAACAGAGCTCATCGGCTACTGCACTTGGTCATTTACAGACCTGCTTAGCTGGTTAAATGGTTATCAAAAAAGGTATGGATTAGTGTATATTGATAGAGATGAGGATTCTCCAAAGGAATTAAAGCGGTTCAAAAAGGATAGTTTTTACTGGTATCAAAAAGTCATTGCTTCAAATGGAACAGCTTTAGATTAGGAGGGAGTTACGCTGTCTTATTATGCAGTATTTGATGTAGGTGGCACGAGAACAAAATTTGGATTGATGACAGAGGACGGCATGCTGATGGAAAGTGGCGACTACGCAACAGACTGCACGCACCTAGACCTTTTTTTGCAAGCAATGGTAGAAGTGATCAGAGACTTTCAGCAGAATTGGACACTTGAAGGCATTGCCATTAGCCTTCCTGGTTTTGTTGATAGTAGCACAGGCTATACCGAATTTGCAGGGGCGATTACGGCACTTAATCGCCAAAATATTAAAACACTTCTTGAAAAGAAAACGGCACTTCGTGTTGAGGTTGAAAATGATGCAAACTGTGCTGCACTTGCAGAGAAATTTAGCGGTCATGGAGTAGACTGTCAAAGTTTTATTTGTATGACCATTGGTACTGGAATTGGTGGCGGCATATTTGTCGGTGGTCAGCTTGTAAGAGGGGCTACTTTTCGCGGCGGAGAGTTTGGAATGATGTTGAATGAATCAGCAAACGGGCAGTTTACAACATTAAATGGCAGTGCGTCGACAGCTGGTTTAATTCGAAGCTATAAAGCCTATAAAAGTATTCCTCACCATGTTCATGTCGACGGAAAAGAAGTGTTTGAAGAGGCTGAGCGTGATCAAGCGGTTCAACAACTGATTGATCAGTGGTATAAACGTCTGGCGATCGGCATTTATAATTTGGCAACAGTGCTCAATCCAGAAAAAATTCTAATCGGAGGCGGCGTAAGTATACGTGAGGATTTAATCAAACAACTTCATGCGCGCTTAAACGCACTTCATTCATGGAAGGATATTGAGGTGAAGATTGAGCCTTGTAAATATTTAAACCAAGCAGGTATGATTGGTGCACTTTATCATTATTTATTAAAAGAGAAAGAATAGATATGATCAAGTCGATAGAAAAAAACACTGATGAAACGCAAATAAAAAGTCGATAAACTCGCTTTAGACGCGTGTCATCGACTTCCACTGAGAGCCGACAAGGCTCTTTTTTTTATGACTGTGTCGTCATTAAATTTTGTTCATAATGTTTCAGCCATTCAAACGCTTCTGTCCAATGATTGACCCTAATAATTCGATCATCTACGGGCATTTGATTATAGGGTGAGTTAAATAAAATGACTGGGATATTTGCACCTTGTGCGATCATTGTTGCGTTTCCATGATGGTCCTCAAAAAAAACATCGATTTGGTGCTTGCGCACTGCCTCTAACTTATGATGACCTCCAACAAGCTCAATAGCATCGTAATGCACCTGGTTCTCTTTAAACCATTCATACGTAAGGTCTGTTAAGTGTGCTCGTCTTGCTGTGATGTAAATGAGTTGATGCTTTTTCTTTAACTGATCTAGCATTTCTTTTGCACCAAACGCAAGTTTCGCATGCTTATAAATAAGAGGCTCATGTTCATTCATCCAGCCCCAAAATTCTTCATTGGTAATATTTAAAAGCTTCGTCAAATCATATTCCGTCATATCATCTAGTGTCATTGCACACTGAAAGGACTCATTTAAGTAAGGGACGAAGGTGTCCTGTGCCGTCACTGTGCCATCAATATCAATTCCTAAACGTAACATGCCCACACTCCTAACATTTATACTCTTAAAGTGTAACATAATCAATTCACAATTCCAGTAAGTTTTAGCAAACATGAAAAAGTCATTTTAGCTCATAATAAAAAAGCTCCTTTCTATAATCCAAAAGGGGGAATTGATCATGGAAAGAGATGAAGATTTCAAACGTAATGACCGTGAAATCGATACACATTTCAGTAATGATGATGGCTATTTAGAAGAGACAGCCGCTGAAATTACAGAGCCATACCAGGCATCAAGAGATCGAGAAGAAAGATATAACCACGTAAATGATGATTCAGGCAGTAAAGGGATTGGCTATACAGCGCTTGCGATCGCCATTATCTCACTGTTTGTGATGCCGGTGCTTTTAGGCGTAGCGGCGATTGTCGTTGGTTATATTGCAAGAAGAAAAGGAGCACGTGCGCTTGGCGCATGGTCCATTGGGATCGGAATCGTTTCCGTTGTCTTGGGCATTTTTATCACCCCGTTCTTTTAACAAAAAGAACAAAAAACGCCTGACAGATGTCAGGCGTTTTCTTATGCGTTTGCTTGTTTTTCTTTTTCTGCTTCCATTTTGGCATAATGTTCTTCTGCAATTTTGTCGATTTCTTTTTTCAGTTCTTCGACCATTGTTTCTTCAGGTACTTTACGAACAATTTCACCTTTACGGAAAAGAAGTCCTTCTCCTCTTGCTCCGGCAATTCCGATATCTGCTTCACGGGCCTCACCAGGACCGTTTACAGCGCAGCCAAGAACGGCTACTTTGATCGGTGCTTTGATTTTTGAAATATATTCTTCAACTTCATTTGCAATACTAATTAAGTCGATTTCAATCCGGCCACATGTAGGGCATGAAATCAGTGTCGCTGCATTTGCTGCGAGACCAAACGATTTTAATAATTCTCTCGCTACTTTCACTTCTTCTACAGGATCAGCACTTAGTGAAATACGAAGGGTGTTTCCGATTCCCATATTTAAAATGGCACCTAGACCAGCTGCACTTTTGACCGTCCCAGCAAATAAAGTTCCTGACTCTGTAATCCCGAGATGGAGCGGATAGTCAAATGCTTTTGCGGCTTTTTCGTAAGCTTCAATCGCTAGGTTTACATCAGATGCTTTCATACTCACAATGATGTCATGAAAATCAAGATCCTCTAAAATTTTAATGTGATGTAGTGCACTTTCGACCATACCATCTGCTGTTGGATAGCCGTATTTGTCTAATATTTTTTTCTCTAAAGAACCAGCATTTACACCGATACGAATTGGTATGCCTTTTGCTTTTGCAGCTTTCACAACGGCTTCGACTTTTTCTCTTCTCCCAATGTTTCCTGGGTTGATTCTGATTTTGTCTGCACCCGCTTCGATCGCTTTCAGAGCTAATTTGTAGTCAAAATGAATGTCGACTACAAGCGGGATGTCAATTTGCTTTTTAATTTCAGCAATCGCATTTGCTGCTCGTTCATCTGGGCAAGCAACGCGGACAATTTGACAACCAGCTTCTTCTAATCGTTTGATCTCGGCAACAGTTGCTTCCACATCATGTGTTTTTGTTGTTGCCATACTTTGGATAACAACCTCGTTGTTTCCGCCTATAGTTAAAGGTCCCACTTTAACGGGACGTGTTTTAGTACGATGGGTGATTTCACTCACTTGTCAATCGCTCCTTAGTGTACAGGCAAGATTCGCCATGTACGACATGTTTTACATTTCATATTGTAACAGTCTCTTCGTATGAATGACAAGGAATTAACGTTTTATCTCTTATATACTGGAAACTTATACGTACTGCCTGCACGTATTTCGTTTGCTTTGACTCCTTGATTTAGCTCTTCAAAATCTTGAATGACTTCATCGAGTGATCGGCTCGTACGAACAATGGATACGACTGTTTCACCTTGTTTCACCCTCACCATTTTGTACGATTTTTTTTCAGTATTGATAGAGGATGTGACAGGTATTGCGGCTGTCTCTTGTAAAGGAATCGTTCCATTTTTTAAATCGAAAAAGATAATAAAGAGTACAAATAAACTGATCAATAAAAAGAGAATGCGTCTCATCCCTATCACCTCACCGCTTTCATGATTCTACTTTCAGTGTATGCATGTCCTGAAATGATAGAACGTAAAATATGAAAAAAGCGACAGGTTCTTAGGCTAGCTTGCTCTAGTACGACTTGTACATTCTTTTAAAAATCTAGAGGGCTTCAAATAAAAAACCACCAATCACGGTGGTTTATTTTTTGGCTGGTATTTCTTTCAATACAAGATATAGGAAAATAAAATTGATTGCCCAATTGATCAAGAAGGAATTGGACACTGGTGTTTTTAATGCGCTCATGATGGCAAAAAAGACAGTTGTTAATGTGAGTGAATAAGCTGATAGCTTCCAAAGCATTTGAAAGGACAGTTCTTTTTGCTGCATGCGTTTGATGAATGTCCCTAGCATTGCAAGGAAGGTCGCACTGATGAACATAAGAGCTGCTGTAGATAAATAGAGCAGGACACAAATGACGGGAATGATGATCGCTTTGTTTTGATTCGTGACAGATGCTAAATCATCTTTTGTCAATGTACCACCAAGTAACTGATACGGGATGTCTGTCATTTGACCTTCAATCGAAATGACGGCTTTGTCTTTTAATAGCGCAATGGCTGTTTGTTTTGCTTCGATATCGCTTGTTGTGGTTTTTTCTGCTGGATCGAAAATAATGGTGATATCGTTTTCTTCTTTTTCAATCGGTTCTTTAGCATCCGATTTGAGCTGACCTTTTTCAATTGTAAATGGTGGCAAGTCCTCTTTTAGAACATGCTGAAAGCCAGTCATGGCATTTGTGATATCCTTGCTCATATGATACCCCTGAGGCACGGCAGCTATGATTGATAGGATAAAAACAAATAAGATCGCTTTACCAATTCCGGTAAAACGTGCTTTGGCAATATCATGTGGTGAATAAATACCTTTCAACAATAAACGAAATACATTCAAACGTTTCACTTCCTACATTCTTTTTCTATGAACATTATTGTATCAATCAATATCCAGTAAACACAAGTGCTGTCCTTTCAAGTGGTTAATATAGAAAGATTCAGGCATAATGAATAGAGCTGACAGATTCTAAGGCAGGGAGGCGACCTGTGATGGACGTAATTTACTGGATACTCATTATTTGTGCATTTGTAATAGCATTTGTAGGATTGGTTTATCCGATCATTCCAAGTGTTATTTTTATGGCTCTTGGATTTGTGTTATATGGGCTGTTTTTTGGCTTTGAAAAATTGACGTATACATTTTGGCTCATTCAAGCTGTTTTTATTGCTGTACTTTTTGCGGCAGACTATGTATCTAATCTCTTTGGTATCAAACGTTTTGGCGGAAGTAAAGCAGCCATTTGGGGCAGCACGATTGGACTTTTAGTTGGCCCATTTGTTATTCCGATTGCTGGAATTATCATTGGCCCATTTATCGGAAGTGTGTTGGCAGAAATGCTGGTTCATCAAAAAGATATCAAGACAAGTGTCAAAGTAGGACTCGGTTCATTGATTGGTTTTGTATCGAGTGTATTTGCAAAAGGAATGATTCAGGCACTTATGATTGGTATTTTTCTGTATTTTCACTTTAAATCCTGACACGACATAAGTGTTGAAAACAGATCAAAAAAGGCTAAATACTAAATAATGACTGAAATGTCTCATATCTTGAGCATTAACATTGAAACAAGTCCTTTCTTTTGTTACTCTTGCATTAGGATGATTTGCTTGCTTACTAGAGGAAGCATTTCAATACCAGTACATACACATTCTAAGGAGGAATTTAACCATGGCTTTTAAACTTCCAGAATTACCTTATGCATACGATGCATTAGAACCACATATCGACAAGGAAACAATGAACATTCATCACACGAAACACCATAACACATACGTCACTAACTTAAACAAAGCAATCGAAGGTGTATCAGCTCTTGAAGAGAAATCAATTGAAGAGCTAGTGGCAAGTCTTGACTCTGTTCCTGAAAACGTACGTACAGCTGTACGTAATAACGGCGGAGGACATGCAAACCACTCATTATTCTGGACGCTACTTTCACCAAACGGTGGCGGCACGCCAACTGGTGAACTTGCAGATGCAATTGAAAAAGAATTAGGTGGATTTGAAAAATTCAAATCTGATTTCGCTGCTGCAGCTGCAGGACGCTTTGGTTCTGGTTGGGCATGGCTTGTTGTAAACAATGGTAAACTTGAAATCACAAGCACACCAAACCAAGATTCTCCTTTAACTGAAGGTAAGACACCAATCCTAGGACTTGATGTTTGGGAGCATGCTTACTACTTAAACTACCAAAACCGTCGTCCAGACTACGTTTCAGCATTTTGGAATGTTGTTAACTGGGATGAGGTTGCTCGACTATACAGCGAAGCAAAATAAGCTCAACATATAATCTGAAAGACCTGCTCATCATAGAGCGGGTCTTTTTATATTTTCACTCCTTTTTTTACATATCTGTCTTTTGATGAGACAGACTATTGTGTAGAAAAGGAGAATCAGACCTATGAGCAGATTTAAAAAAATGTTTGGGGATATGGAAGTCAGTAGAGATTTATTGATTCTGCTAACGATCGGCGGTTTATATGCGCTTGCGATTGCACTTTCTAATACATTTGTGAACGTTTATTTATGGAAACAATCAGGCCGGTTTACCGATTTGGCGATCTATAACCTTGCAATCGTCATCTTTCAACCGATCACCTTTTTGTTAGCCGGTCGTTTAGCCAAAAAAATAGATCGGGCTTATGTTCTTCGCTTTGGTGTGATTTTTTTGGCAGCCTTTTACTTAATTGTCCTTCTAGCGGGAGAACAGGCAGCAGCTCAGCTCGTTCTGTTAGGAAGTGTGCTCGGAATTGGCTATGGTTTTTACTGGCTCGCCTTTAATGTACTTACGTTTGAGATCACTGAGCCTGAAACAAGAGATTTTTTTAATGGGTTTTTAGGGGTGCTCACCTCTACGGCAGGAATGATTGGACCACTTCTTGCAGGTGTAGTGATTTCACAATTAACGGATGATACGGGGTATACAGTCATTTTCACAATTTCCCTCGTTTTATTTTCATTGGCTGTTGTCATGAGCTTCTTTTTAAAGAGGAGACAGTCCAAAGGGAAGTTCATGATCAAACAAATCTGGAGAGAACGACACGCTGATGCCAATTGGCGTAAGATTACAACCGCTCATTTCTTTCAGGGGCTAAGAGAAGGTGTTTTTGTTTTTCTTATCAGTGTTTTCGTGTTTATCGCAACAAATAGTGAACTCGCACTTGGGACATTTGGGCTTGTAAATTCTGGTGTGGCTTTTTTTGCTTATTTCTTCGCGACACGATTCATTAAGAAGAAATGGCGAAAAAAGGCGATCATGTTGGGAGGCGTTATCTTATACGGCGCACTATTTCTCATTATTTTTCACATGTCCTATGTTTCACTTTTAATGTATGCGGTGGCGATTGCGATCGGTTATCCAGTTCTCCTTGTCCCGTATGTATCACTTACTTATGATGTGATTGGTCATGCGCGGTTTGCTCGAAAGGCTCGCATTGAATATATCGTTGTGAGAGAATTATTTTTAAATGCTGGTCGTATCAGCTCGATTTTGCTGTTTTTATTATCAGTCATTCTTTTAGGGAATGAACTTGGCATCCCGGCATCACTTGTGATTCTTGGAGCAGGTCATACAATGATTTATCACTTTGTAAAGGGAATCAAATTAAATGAAAAAACGGCTGAAGAGACAGCGGAGGACGGTCAAAAAGCGATTTCTGACACGAATCTTATAAAGGGAGAACGTTAAGATTTCTTATATGTATGAGAATAATCATATTTCTAGATAAAACATAGAAAACAAGCTAAAATGATCATGGCACCTTTTATAGGAAAAGGGGTGCCATTTCTTTCTTTATAGAAAAGGTGATGAGATGAGAAACAAGAACAAAAACAAAGACGCGAAGGAAGGGCGCAAAACACTTCCGATTCGGCTGAACTTATTATTTTTAGCTGCATTTATTATTTTTACTGGTGTAGTCGTTAGACTAGGTTTTGTACAAATCGTCAATGGAGAAGATTATAAAAAACAAGCAGAGAAACAAGAGGATGTAAATGTCAGCTCATCAGCTCCACGTGGGAAAATTTATGACCGTAACTATAATACGATCGTCAATAACAAAGCGCTAAATGCCATAACATATATGAGAACTTCAACAACTTCACAAGAAGAGCGTCTCAAAGTGGCAAAAAAATTAGCGGACATGATTCAAGTCAGCACGAAAAAAATCACAGATCGTGATAAAAAAGATTTTTGGATTCTAACCCATCCAAATGAAGCGAAAAAGCTGGTTGAAAAAGAATCTGAACGAAAAGGTGATCAAAAACTGGCAGATGACAAGCTGTATGAGCTTCAGCTTAAGCGAATTACAGATAAGCAACTGAATCAACTGACCAAAAAAGATCTGCAAGTGCTCGCCATTAAAAGACAGATGGACGCAGGTTATGCACTTACACCACAATTTATTAAAAATCAAGATGTGAAAGCAAGTGAAATTGCGTACGTTTCCGAGCATTTGGATGAGCTTCCTGGTGTTGATGTCACAACAGACTGGACGCGAAGCTATCCATATAAAGGGCTTCTCCGTAGTATGCTTGGCAGTGTGTCAAACTCTGATGAAGGTTTGCCACAAAGCTTGCTTGACCACTATTTATCATTAGGCTATAGCCGAAATGATCGTGTTGGGAAAAGCTACCTTGAATATCAATATGAAGATGTACTACAAGGACAGAAAGAAAAAGAACAAAATACAACAGATAAACAAGGCAACATCACAAGCTCTAAAGTGTTAGCTGATGGAAAGAGCGGCAAAGATTTAGTATTAACGATTGATATTGAACTACAGAAAGCAGTTGAAGGTATCATCGAAAAGAATTTGAAAAGTGCGAAGCAAAGGGGCGGTACCGAGCTTCTTGACCGTGCGTTTGTCGTGATGATGGACCCTAGAAATGGAGAGGTTCTGTCGATAGCTGGCAAGCAAATTACGAATAAAAATGGGAACTACAAATTTGATGATTATGCTCTTGGCACGATGACCTCCTCATATGCGATGGGTTCAGCAGTAAAAGGGGCAACTGTCCTTACAGGATACAAAACAGGTGTGCTTCATATTGGAAGTACACAATATGATGAACCGTTGTATATTGCCCAATCACCACCGAAAAAATCGTATCAAAACATGGGTTTAATCAATGACTTAACCGCATTAGAACGTTCATCTAACGTTTACATGTTTAAGACGGCGATTGCGATTGGTAAAGGAAAATACCGAAAAAATCAAGCACTTCCAATCGATACAAAGGCATTTGATACCTTCCGCTACAATTTCAGCAAATTTGGACTTGGCGTGAAAACAGGCATTGATTTACCTAATGAAGCAACAGGCTATAAAGGAAACTCTACACAGTCAGGTCTTTTACTTGACTATGCAATTGGACAGTATGATACGTTTACCCCGCTGCAAATGGCACAATACGTTTCAACAATTGCAAATGATGGATACCGCTTGCGGCCACAGCTTGTGAAAGAAATAAGAGAGCCAGATCCACAACGTGGGATTGGTGCTGTGACTGAAGCAGTAAAGCCAGATGTATTAAACAAGCTAGACATGACAGATGCAGAGATCAAACGTGTACAACAGGGCTTTAAACTTGTCATGCAAAATCCAAGCGGGACAGCCTTTGCAAATTTCGGCAATAAAAAATACAACCCTGCTGGTAAAACAGGAACGGCCCAGTCGTTTTATGATGGACCGATCAAAAGCAAACGAGGAACACCAACATATAACACAACACTTGTGGCATATGCACCTGCTGACAACCCGGAAGTTGCAATCTCAGTTGTCGTTCCGTGGGTCTACCAGGACTATAATCAACGCTATCCAATCACAAATGATATTGGTGAACAAGTACTAGATAAGTATTTTGAACTGAAATCAAAACAGGAAAGCGATGATACTCAGGCAAAAAATAAAAATAAAATTGAAAATGAAGCAGAAACAAATGACTAAATGAAATGTAGGTATAAACGCTCACTTTTTGTGGGCGTTTTTTTATATTTTCTTCATATTTTTCGATATTGATTAACAAAAAACTTAAAAAACCCCGCAAACTCTCTACAAAACGATGACATTTACAAAACCTTTACATTCCATTTAAACGAAATTAATAAAGAACCTTTAATGTAGTACCCGTAGGACAAATTATTCAGGGGGTATTCTTGAAATGAAAAAGAACAAATTATGGCTGCTTACATTCCTTACAATCGCAATACTAGCATTCGTTACAGCATGCGGAAACAGCAGCTCAAGCGATGATTCAAAAGACAGTAAAGGAAATGCTTCAGGAAAAGAAGAGGCATCAGGTTCCATTACAATCTCAGGGTCATCTGCCATGCAGCCTTTAGTTCTTGCGGCAGCAGAAAAATTCATGGATGAAAATCCAAAAGCCGATATTCAAGTACAAGCAGGCGGTTCAGGAACAGGGCTTTCTCAAGTATCAGAAGGATCCGTGAAAATTGGTAACTCGGATGTATTCGCTGAAGAGAAAGACGGAATCGACGCAAAAGCATTAAAAGACCACAAAGTAGCCGTTGTTGGCATGGCTGCAGCTGTAAACCCTGAAGTTGGTGTCAAAGACATCACAAAGGACCAACTCAAACAAATCTTCACTGGTAAAATCAAAAACTGGAAAGAACTTGGCGGAAAAGATCAAAAAATCACGCTTGTGAACAGACCAGACTCTTCAGGAACTCGTGCAACATTTGTGAAATATGCACTCGATGGAGAAACACCAGCTGAAGGAATTACAGAAGATTCTTCTAACACAGTGAAAAAATTAATAGCAGAAACACCAGGTGCAGTTGGATACCTTGCTTTCTCCTATTTAACTGATGACAAAATTACACCGCTAAGCATTGATGGGATTACTCCAGATGAAAGTAATGTCCAAAGCGGAAAATATACAATCTGGGCTTATGAGCATTCTTATACAAAAGGTGAGCCAGATGGTCTTACAAAACAATTCCTTGACTACCTCATGAGCGACGAGGTCCAAAAAGAAATCGTGAAAGACCAAGGATACATTTCTATCTCTGATATGAAAGTCGAAAGAGATGCAAAAGGCAAACAAACAGATAAGTAAGTCAGGTCTTGAATTGATGGAGAAGGAAAAGTGGAGCTTTTCACTTTTCCTTTTATGACATTCATAGGAGTGTAGACAAAGATGAAACAGATAGAGAATACAGAAGCGAGCGATCGGCTGATCAGCTCGAAGAAAAACAGGCAAATGGATGAAGTAAGAGGAAGTTTTTTGGTGAAATTATGTGCATTTATCATGATTGCTGTATCAATCGCCATTACCATCTTCCTTGGAATCAAGGGTTTACAATCTTTCATCGTAAATGGTGTAAGCCCAATTGAGTTCTTAACCAGTATCAATTGGAATCCGACAGCAGAACATCCACAATACGGCGCATTTCCCTTTATTTTTGGTTCTATTGCCGTCACTGCATTATCTGCACTCATTGCAGCACCACTTGGCATCGCTGGAGCAATATTTATGACAGAAATTGCACCAGCCTGGGGACGTAAAATTCTTCAGCCAGTCATCGAACTGCTTGTCGGGATTCCATCCGTTGTTTACGGATTCATAGGTCTTACAGTATTAGTGCCGTTCATTGGACAATTCAAATCAGGTGGTTCTGGGCATAGCTTGCTAGCGGGAACGATTGTCCTCTCTATTATGATATTACCAACGGTGACATCCATTGCAACAGATGCGATGGCCTCACTACCAAAAAGCTTACGAGAAGGTTCATATGCATTAGGAGCAACAAGATGGCAAACAATTAGACGTGTTTTAATTCCTGCGGCACTTCCGACATTAATGACAGCGGTCGTACTTGGTATGGCAAGAGCATTTGGTGAGGCACTAGCTGTTCAAATGGTCATTGGCAATACGCGTAACTTACCAGAAAGCATCATGGATACAGCAGGAACATTAACAACGATTATCACATTGAATATGGGGCATACAACGTATGGAAGTGTTGAAAATAATACACTCTGGTCAATGGGACTCGTTCTCCTCACTGTTTCATTCATGTTCATTCTCGTTATTCGTTACTTGTCATCAAGGAGGAAGATCTAATGAATAGCAAAATCACAGATCGCTTTGCAACCTTTATATTTGGTTTATGTGCAGCCATCATTACTGCGATCCTTGTCGGCTTGTTTTCTTATATTTTATTGAACGGTGCAAAAGAATTGAATCTAGATTTTCTCACAACACGCTCTAGCGCAATTGGCTCTGGCGGGGGGATTCGTGATCAATTATTCAACTCATTTTACATTCTGTTTATTACGATGCTCTTTACTGTCCCGCTCGGTGTAGGAGGCGGCGTCTACATGGCAGAATATGCACCACAAAATAAAATCACTGATTTCATTCGAACATGTATTGAAGTATTGTCTTCACTACCATCGATTGTCATTGGAATGTTTGGTCTTCTCATGTTTGTCAATCTGACAGGATGGGGTTATACAATAATTGGCGGTGCCTTAGCCCTTACAGTCTTTAACTTACCAGTCATGGTGAGGGTCACGGAGGATGCGCTTCGTTCTGTACCGAAGGATCAGAAGGAAGCGTCACTTGCACTAGGCGTTACAAAGTGGCACACCGTTAAAACGGTACTCATTCCAGGAGCCATACCTTCTATTATTACAGGTGCGATTTTAGCATCAGGAAGAGTATTTGGTGAAGCAGCTGCATTGCTTTTTACAGCAGGGCTATCAACACCACGACTTGATTTTACGAATTGGAGTCCATTTTCAGATACATCACCATTAAATATCTTTAGACCGGCAGAAACACTTGCTGTCCATATATGGAATGTCAACACACAAGGTATTATTCCAGATGCAGAAGCCGTTGCAAATGGCGCATCTGCTGTGCTTGTACTATCCGTATTAATGTTTAACTTAGCAGCTAGATGGCTTGGGTCATTTATTCATAAAAAACTTACGGCAAAATAATTGAGAGAGGTGTGAAGGGGATATGGTTCAAATGCTGGCAGAAAAACAAGAAAAAACAGTAGATTATATGGCTCCACTTCAAGCGGATCACATTTTGAAAGTGCAGGATTTAAGTATTTATTATGGTGAGAAACGAGCTGTTAATCAGATTTCATTTGATATTGAAAAGTATGCCATTACAGCACTTATTGGCCCATCAGGCTGCGGTAAATCAACATTTCTACGCAGTATTAACCGTATGAATGATTTGATTGCTGGGGCAAGAAGTGAAGGAGAAATTGTCTATGAAGGTTTAAATATTTTAGATGAGCGCATCAATGTGGTGAATTTAAGAAGAGAGATCGGGATGGTATTCCAAAAACCAAACCCTTTCCCAAAATCAATCTATAACAATATCACCCATGCTCTGAAGTATGCAGGTGAGAAAAGGAAATTTGTTCTTGATGATGCTGTGGAAGAAAGCTTAACAAAAGCAGCCCTTTGGGATGAGGTGAAAGATCGTCTTCATCGCTCGGCTTTATCGCTTTCAGGCGGACAGCAACAGCGCCTTTGTATTGCACGTACACTTGCAATGAAGCCTAGTGTATTGCTTTTAGACGAACCTGCTTCTGCACTTGATCCGATTTCAAATGCAAAAATTGAGGAGCTATTAACAGAATTGAAAAATGAATATTCAATTGTGATTGTGACGCACAACATGCAACAGGCATTGCGTGTATCAGATCAAACAGCCTTTTTCTTAAACGGTGATTTGGTTGAATACGACATCACAGAGAACATTTTTACACGCCCGAAACAGCAAAAAACAGCAGACTATATTAATGGTAGATTTGGATAAGGCGGTGGAAATGATGAGTACAGCAGTAATAGCAGAAAAAGAGACAAAAGAAGTCTTTCGTGTGAGCGATATGAATTTATGGTATGGCAATCATCACGCATTGAACAATATTGATTTAACGATCCGTCAGCATGAAGTGACTGCCATTATTGGCCCATCAGGTTGCGGTAAATCAACCTTTATCAAAGCATTAAATCTCATGGTGAAAACAGTACCGGGAGTTAAAATCACTGGCGATATGATCTATAGCGACCAGAACATTTTAAAAGGTCGAGTTGATTTGGTTGAGTTGCGTAAAAATGTGGGAATGGTCTTTCAAAAAGGTAATCCATTTCCACAGTCCATTTTTGATAATGTTGTTTATGGCCCTCGTATTCACGGTATCAAAAACAAACAGCAATTAAAAGAAATTGCTGAGAAATCTTTACGAGATGTAGCGTTGTGGGACGAGGTGAAGGATCGTTTAAATACACCGGCACTAGGCCTTTCAGGCGGACAGCAACAGCGCCTTTGCATTGCCAGGGCAATTGCGACAAGCCCAGACGTTTTATTAATGGATGAGCCAACGTCAGCGCTTGATCCAGTGTCTACTTTAAAGATTGAAGAGCTTATTATGAAGCTGAAAGAGAAATACTCGATCGTCATTGTCACGCATAATATGCAACAGGCCGCTAGGGTATCTGATCGCACTGCTTTCTTTTTAATGGGGGAATTGGTCGAAGTAAATGACACACGCATGATGTTCTCTGAACCAAATGATCAGCGGACAAATGACTATATATCAGGACGATTTGGATAAGAAAAATTCAACCGACGACCGATTATTTCGTTTCGCTTAAAGTGAATATAGGTTTTGACTTAACGAAGCGTGATCAATGGCTGACCCATTATTAGGGGTGTTCATGATCATGCCTTTTCCTTTGACTACATTCCCAAAAAAAACACCTCTAAGTTGATTTAGATAGTCAACTTAAAGGTGTTTTTTTTGTTTATTTAGTCAAGGACTTCACAATCTGTTTAAAAGTCATACCTGTTTTTAGTTTAAAGCTACCAGCACGTATTTCTTTATGATATCCTGCATCAATGACATAATCGTTAAAGTCTTTCGAGGAGTTAATAATACCCTCTTTTTCTAGCATGTCTGAAACATCACTCGTACTCATCCCATTTTTAATGACGATTTTGAGTGATTTTGTTTTTGCTTTTGTTTTTTGTGTATCCTGTTTAGAATCATCATTTTTTGTACTGTCGATTTCGCTTGCTTTTAGGGCTTTTTCTTTGTAATCAAGTAGCTCCTGATAAGCATCGCGATTGAGAGAGACTTCTTTTTTTGAATCTAAGTAACTTTTGACATCAGCCTGTGTGACCATTGCTGTTTTTGCTTCATCCGTTGTATTGGCTTCTGCTTCACCTTTTCCTGTTATGAAGAAAACAATCGCAAGGATCCCTGTTGCGACAATCATACCTGCTGCAAACGTTTGGATGCTTTTCTTCGTCATACAAGCACCTTCTCGTTGTCTTTAATGATCGTTTTCACATCTTCAATAGAAACATGCTCAGCTTTGGCAATTGCTTCAGGTGTCATGCCATTTTGATGTTTAGAGATAATTTGTCTAGCAATCGATTGGTCGATTTCATCACGTTTTGAATGACGAACAACAATGTTGGTTTCAAGTAGTTCTTCTTCCAGTACCTTCATTTTTTTCTTGAGCTTATAGATCTCCTGCATAGCTGATAGCTGAAGGGTTTCTAGCTCCTGTTCTACTTCTTTGATCGGTTCTCTTTGAAAATATGAGAATGCAATCAGT
Organism: Bacillus sp. NPDC077027; assembly: GCF_050269555.1. Lineage (NCBI taxonomy): Bacteria > Bacillati > Bacillota > Bacilli > Caryophanales > Bacillaceae > Bacillus > Bacillus sp. NPDC077027. The sequence continues at coordinate 553,559 of NZ_JBNNIO010000001.1, forward strand.
ACAATGCTGACTACAAGTAATCCGATAATCGCAATTTCCATGATTCATCACCTTTTTATCCGTATTTTAATGCTGAAAACATACTTGCTTTCAAAATTGTTTCTTTTTTTGTTTCAGACAGTTTCTTACCCTTCTTTTTTATACCATAAAAATGCTAGTTTCAAAAGGAATTGCTGAAGAAAATCACCTTTTTTTCATAGATTTTCTTTTTACGATGAAAAACAGTATGAAAAACACTTTTTTGTCAAAATAAAGAAAGTGAATTGGAGATGTAACAAGGTGGCGGGAAGGAGAGCACCCGATGTGATAGACTCGTTATATCATACGATCTAAAGGGATGTTTCTTGGGGGACCACCAAGGTTCTAATCAATTTTTAAATCATAGGCTTGCCAAAAGACATGGGAACGAAAAGAAACGAATCATGAAAAAACAAATTGATGAAAAAACATTCTAGCATTCCTGCTTTAGAAGTGGTATTATGGTTAGGTCTGAATGTGAATTGATTTTAGTTTGGAGGGAAAAATATGCGCGTAAATATTACTCTAGCTTGCACTGAATGCGGTGAGCGTAACTATATTACTAAAAAGAATAAGCGAAACAATCCAGATCGCGTTGAATTCAAAAAGTATTGCTCACGTGATAAAAAACAAACTGTACACCGTGAAACAAAGTAAGCAGCAGGGAATTTTCCTGCTGTTTTTTTTTATGATTGGGGGAATGTAAAATGAAAAAAGAGTTGAGGACACAAACACTAGCAGCGCTTGAACAAATGAAGGCAGCGGAGGTTTCAAAGAACGCAGAGTCTGTATATGAACATCTTTTTCAAATGCCAGAATGGCGTGAGGCAAAAACGATCGGTTTGACGATATCAAGAGGTCTTGAAGTGCCAACAGCGCCAATCATTGAAGAAGCTTGGAAAGAAGGGAAGATGGTTTGTGTTCCTACTTGTTTTCCAAAGGATAAACAAATGATCTTTTATCAATATACCGCTCAGACGAGAATGACATCGGGCTATTTCGGTTTAAAAGAACCGGATCCTCAGTCATCTACTCCGGTAAAAAAAGACAAAATGGATTTGATGGTTGTGCCTGGTGTTTGTTTTGATCAAAAGGGTTATCGCATTGGCTATGGTGGTGGCTACTATGATCGCTATTTACATCATTATAAGGGTGTGAAACTTGCACTTGCTTTCTCTATACAAGTGCTAGAAGAGGTCCCTAAAGAGACACATGACATCCCGGTATCATTGATTGTCACAGAGAAAGGCACAAAGAGCTGTGTCGCAAAGCAACCAAAATAAGTCCGCCCTTTTTTTCAGAAGGAGCGGATTTGTTATTTATTGTTGAATAGCTCTAACAGCCTCTTGAATGGTTTCACGCTTTTTCTGCCATTGCGATCTGCTGTGAATCTTTTTGCGGCTCAGCCAGAGAGAACGATTAGAGCACTAAGAAGAGCTGAGACTGAAAACAAACCCGATTTTTTAAAACGAATTGTCTTGTTCATTCAAGATATGCCTCATCCTCTACGATGTCCTCATCAATGATCATGATCTTCATTCTCAAATTAATCCTTCATGTAAATAAATGTTCAAAAAGACGCAGATCATGCATAAACAAACCCTATTTAAGCCACGATACGAACATAGGAGGGAATAACATGAACAAAATGATTTGGAGCATTGTGCTCGCTTTGTTTGCGCTCGTACTTGTGCAAAACCGCTATAAATTGGTGAATATCATATTAGGTCAAAATCAAGTGCGCCATTTTTTCATCATGTGGCTGATGAAGATTCCGTTTTTCCGTACCCGATTTATCCGTCAAGCATTTTAATCCCGCAAATGTCGGGATTTTTTTGTTCAGAAATGCGCGAAAGAAGGATTCTTGCTATAATGATTTAAAAAAATGGAGAGCAAACAAATGAATGCAATTGATCGTATTTTTTGGAGAGTCGTTGATGCCTTAAGGAAAAAAGGGTATGAGATGATTCAAAGTCCACACCCAGAAGAAGAAATTTTTTTCGAAGCCCCGCGAAATGCTGGGTATGATTTCATCCGTCTATATAAGGCAGATGTGAACTTTAGGCAAGAGATTGTGCGAGATATAGAGCAGCAAGCTATGAGAATGGATCAGCTTCGTCAAGCGATGAGGAAGCGATCGATTCACCTGTTACAGTTGCAATTCACTTCTGAATATCCGGTTGATGACTGGGAAGATCTGAACGGTCAGCCCTACAAAGAAAAGAAAATAACCGTTACACCGTTTGTAATGGATGTAACAGCGTTTGATGATGGTGTACATGAGTTAGAGAAACGACTTAATACAACATTGTCTATTGATATGAATGAAGCAAGGCAAGACTCTATTGATGATGTGATTCGGCTCAAAAATCAAGTGATGCATGCATTTGTCATGCAGGAGAAGGAAAGAGAAAAAGAACGTGCAGTGTTTCAACACGGAAAGCCCATCTTCACCTATATCCTGATGATCATTCAGGTCGTGATGTTTTTATTGCTTGAGCTTTCAGGTGGGAGCTCAAATACTGCTACACTGACAGCTTTTGGTGCTAAAAATAATGTACTCATCACAGAAGGAGAATGGTGGCGCCTGATCACACCCGTGTTTTTACATATTGGGCTCACACATCTATTGTTTAATACGTTTGCTCTTTGGTCTGTTGGATCGGCTGTTGAGAGAATTTATGGTTCGACTCGCTTTTTATTCATCTATTTTGTATCAGGTGTGTTTGGATCAATTGCGAGTTATATCTTTAATCCGGTTTTAGCGGCAGGAGCATCAGGTGCTATCTTTGGTTGCCTTGGTGCATTGCTCTATTTAGCTATATCGAACCGTAAGCTATTTTTTAGAACAATGGGAACAAACATCATTGTCATTATTTTGATTAATTTAGGCATTGGTTTTTCTGTGACAGGTATTGATAATGCTGGGCATCTTGGTGGGCTTGTTGGCGGTTTTTTAGCGGCATTAGCCGTACGCCTCCCACATCAGGTTCATGTGCTGAAAATGACGATCTCAAGTCTTTTGCTTGCAGTCATTGGTGCTTTCGGTATTTATTATGGGCTTAGCTCAGATATTCAAAAGGAACAAGCAGCGATGAATGATGCCGCAAATTTATATGAAGAGAAGAAATTCAGTGAAGCAAGCAAACGTCTTGAGGATTATGTAGATGAAAAAGACGTTTCAGCTCAAACGCTGCAAATTTATGCACTCTCTGAGGGGCAGCTTGGCAATTATAAGAAGGCCATTCTATATTTAAATAAACTACTTGAAAAACACCCAAACGAGCCAGGAACGTTATTTAATCTTGCTATTTTATATGAGCAAGTAGGAGATCGGCAACAAGCAGTCGAAAAAATTAACGAAGCAGTCAAACAAGATCCAGATAATGAGGAATTTTTAAAAATGAAAGAAAGAATCGAAAATAATTAGACACCTTGGATCACTTGACTGAAAGCGGATTTATGAATACGCTTATAGTATCTGTCTATTTGAAGAAATGGTGAAAAAGATGAAAACATTATATGATGTACAACAGCTACTCATGCGGTTTGGGAACTATGTTTATTTTGGAGATCGCGAAGTAGAGCTTGAGTTTATGGCAGACGAATTGAAGGAAATGTTTACTTCTGGCTTAATTGACAGGTCTGAATGGTCAAATGCCATGACAATCCTTCAAATGGAGCTAGCGAAATTAAATAGAAAAACGACATGAAGGTGATGGCTGATGACAGGGGAATGGTTTGTAGGTGTTGATCTTGGCGGCACAACAATAAAATTAGCGTTTATCAATCTATATGGTGAAATCCAGCATAAGTGGGAAATCCCAACGGATAAATCAGGAGACACCATAACAGTCAATATTGCAAAATCAATTGACAGTAAACTAGCAGAAATTAACATGTCTAAATCTATGCTCATCGGCATTGGTATGGGTGCACCTGGACCAGTTGATAAAGTTTCAGGGATCGTCTATAAAACGACAAATCTTGGCTGGACCAACTATCCCCTGAAAGATCATTTAGAGGCTGAGACAGGACTGCCATCAGTGATTGAAAACGATGCCAATATTGCAGCGCTTGGTGAGATGTGGAAGGGCGCTGGTGATGGGGCAAAAAACATATTAATGGTCACATTAGGGACAGGCGTTGGCGGCGGCATTATTGTAAATGGTGAAGTTGTCCAAGGAGAAACAGGTGCAGGAGGCGAAATCGGCCATATTTGCTGTGTACCTTATCAAGGTGCACCATGTAATTGTGGACGGACAGGCTGTATTGAAACGATTGCTTCTGCTACTGGTATTGTGAGAATAGCAAAAGAAAAACTGCTCATCGAACAAGCAGTATCCTCACTTGCCTCAAAGGCTCAATTAACTGCAAAAGATGTGTTTTTCGCTGCAAAAGAGAGTGATATGCTTGCCATCAGTGTTGTAGATGAGGTGACAAGTCATCTAGGGCTTGTGCTTGCAAATTTAGCAAGTGCACTGAACCCTACAAAAATAGTGATTGGTGGTGGGGTTTCTAAAGCAGGTGAAATCCTACGAAGCAAAGTGGAATCCATTGTTAAAAAACATGCATTTCCTCCCGTTGCACAGGAAGTAGATGTGGTCATTGCAACGCTTGGAAATGATGCAGGAGTCATAGGCGGTGCATGGATTGTTAAAAACCAATTATTCCCATAAGTGAAAGTGTCATAATGATGTCATTTTTATTTAAAAAAAGATTTTTTGGGCATTAAATTGCATTTTTGGCATATTCATAAATTTGTCACGGGCAAATAGTCATTGATTTTCCACTAGAGACAGGATAAGATATAGTTTAGTTATTTTTCAAGAAGCACCATAAAATGGGGCTTGTCCCTATCCTGTGTGCGTTTCTTAGCATAAGGAGGTTACAATGCGAAAGAAAAGATTAAAGACGATGTCATTTTTGTTGATTGCGACACTGTTTATGTGGGTCAAAACCTACGTAATCTATAAATCTAGCTTTAACATTAAGATTGAAAATTTCATGCAGGAATTTATCCTGTTTATTAATCCACTTAGCTTTCTCTTGTTTATCTTCGGAATTGGCCTGTTTTTCAAAGAAAAAAACAGAAATCGATATATCATAGTGGCAAGTTTCGTCCTCACATTGATCCTTTTAGCCAATCTAGTGTTTTATCGATTTTACAGTGATTTTCTAACGATCCCCGTCTTATTCCAAACGAACAACATGGGTGACCTTGGATCGAGTATTACCTCTTTAATTGAACCAGTTGATTTTCTTATGTTCGTTGATATCATCATTTTAATGTGGCTATACAAAAAGCAGCCATTCTTTAGAACGGATGTGAGAGTATCACGTAAAGAACGTGCGGCCTATTATTTATTTGTTGCGGCTACTTTCTTCTTTAACCTTGGCTTAGCTGAAACAGAAAGACCGGAGCTTTTGAGTCGTTCATTTGATCGCGAGATGCTCGTGAAAAATATTAGTCTCTATAATTTTCATATTTATGATGGCGTGTTGCAATCAAAACAATCTGCTCAAAGAGCACTTGCAGACAGCAACAGTTTAACTGAAATTGAAAACTATATAAGTGCCAATCGGACGGATCGTAATGACAAAACGTTTGGCCAGGCAAAGGGCAGAAATGTGATTCTCATTTCACTTGAGTCTACACAGAGCTTTGTCATAAATGAGGAATTAAATGGAGAAGAAATCACTCCTTATCTGAATAAGTTGATTAAAAAGAGCTATAACTTTAACAACTTTTATCATCAAACAGGTCAAGGGAAAACGTCTGACTCCGAGTTCATCGTGGATAATTCACTTTATCCGCTTGGAAGAGGCGCTGTATTTTTCACCAATCCAAGCAATGAATACACTGCAACTCCAGAGTTGTTAAAGGATGAAGGTTATCATTCATCAGTGATTCATGCGAATAACAAAAGCTTTTGGAACCGTGATTTAATCTATGATTCCTTTGGTTATGACAAGTTTTTTGATATTAAGTCCTTTGATGTGAATGAGGAGAATTCTGTTGGCTGGGGTTTAAAGGATGGACCATTCTTTGAACAGTCTGCGGAATTAATGAAGTCAATTCCACAGCCTTTCTATACAAGATTGATTACATTAACAAATCATTTCCCGTTTGATTTAGACGAAGAGGATAAATTGATTGATGAATATGACTCAAAGAGCAAAACATTGAACAAATATTTCCCAACTGTACGTTATCAGGATGAAGCACTCAAGCTTTTCTTTAAGAAGATGAAGGAAGCTGGTCTTTACGATAACTCGATCTTTGTCTTATACGGTGATCATTATGGCATATCTGAGAACCATAATGAAGCAATGGGACAATTCCTAGATAAAAAAATCACACCATTTGAAGAAGTACAGCTTCAAAAAGTACCATTTGTCGTTCATATTCCTGGTATCACGGATAAAAATCCGAAGGAAATAGATACGGTTGGCGGACAAATTGACATTCGTCCAACGGTGCTCAATCTTCTTGGGATTGATACGAGTCAACAAGTGCAGTTTGGGCATGATCTATTGTCTAAGGAAACAAATGATTTCACTGTACTTCGTGATGGAAGCTTCATTACGAAGGATAGTGTCTATACAGACGGTGTTTGCTACAATAAAGAAACTGGCGAACCGAGAGATCGTGATGAAGTTTGTAAGCCATTTGAAGAAAAAGCTAAACAAGAGCTTCAATACTCAGATCAGATCATTTATGGAGATCTCCTTAGATTTTATGATCGGAACAAGCTGGACAATTCTTCAATCAAAAAAGAAGCTTCTTAAAATATGATGAAAACCTCTGCTTAATCTTTAGTGGAGGTTTTCTTTTTTTCATTTCTGTCTCATATAGTATGAGCAGGAGGGATCAACATGCGGACCTTTGTACAAATTGAGTCTATCGAGAACAGAGAGAAACAGTGTCTTGCTCATCGCCTTGGCATAGGAGAGTTGGCATTTCGTTTAGCCAATCCTTCAATCGAAGAGAATCTTTATCTACCTGGGTATGCATTGCCTGAAGGCGTGCACACCTTTCAATCTGTCAAAGAAATGAAAGCGTTTATCGAGCCCTTTCGTTTGTCTGAAACAGCCGCTTGGGTGAATGATCACATAGAATATGATAGTGCTCGAGTAGAGAAAGAGCTGATCGCACTGACGCAGTTTTTTCCATTTTTAAAAATGACTACAATTGGAAGCTCTGTGCTTGGAACACCGATTTTTGAAATAAGTACTGAACCGTCTGCTCATCAGTATACACTTCACCTCAATGCATCATTTCATGCAAACGAGTGGATAACAACTGCTGTCTTGTTAAAATGGCTAAAAGTGTTTTGTTTAATTGCCACATTTCCTGAGCTAAAAGGACATGAAGAAGCGTCAGCATTCATGCAAACCATTGCGTTATCCATTGTTCCAATGGTAAACCCTGATGGCGTAGATCTAGTTCGAAATGGGGCAGAATCGCTAGGTTTAAGAGATGAACAATTGAAACCGCTGAATGGCAGTAATCAAAACTATCAGGAATGGAAGGCAAACATTCGTGGCATCGATTTAAACAACCAATTTCCTGCCTACTGGGAAATTGAGTATTATCGAAATCGGAACAAAGCGCCATCCTTTAGAGATTTTCCTGGCTACAAACCATTAACTGAACCAGAAGCAAAAGCAATGGCACAGCTTGCTTTGCGTAAAAGATTTGATCGAATGATTGCCCTGCATACGCAAGGTGAGGAGGTGTACTGGGGGTTTCTAGGCCATGAGCCGGCTACTTCAAGACAAACAGTGGAACGCTTTGAACAAGTTAGCGGCTATCAGGCAATTCAATATATAGACAGCTATGCTGGCTATCGAGATTGGTTTATCCATCAATTCCAAAATGAAGGGTACACACTTGAGCTAGGTAAAGGAAGAAATCCGCTTTCAATGGAGCAATTCGATACGATTTTTAAAAAAACAAAGAGTATTTTGTGGGAAGCATTACACTTCTAAACGTCAGCACCTAGCAAGGTGCTTTTTTTGATTAAAAAGGAATTGATTTCACATAGTCAATAAATTCAAGATGAAATCATATTGACGTAAATACGAAGGGTAAGCTATTGTAAAATAAAGGAATTTGTAAGCGGGGAGGATTTGGATCAGTGAGTGAACGGAGGATTTGGCAAAAAAATTTCACTTATTTGTTTATCTCAAAAATGGTGAAAATTACAGCAGATAGTTTATCCTTTAATACCATTCTATGGCTTTTGGTCTTAGGTGGAAAAGGAGCGATGGGGACAGCCTTTTTTATTGCTGTTAGTTTTGTACCACAAGCTATTGTAGGCCCGCTCATTACACCAATGATGAAACCGAATCAATTAAAGTTTTGGATGTGTTTTGCAGATGTAACGAGAGCACTCATTATGACAATGATTCCAATTTGTTATTTTAACGGCTTTACTCCACTATGGCTTATCATTGTATTAATGCTACTACATTCGGCGACAGGAGGTTCTTATGAGCCTGCATCTGTATCCATCATACCTAAAATTGTCACAGAAGATTTTATTCAAAAAGCGAATGCAACCATTCAATCAGTCAGTCATGTCGTTCGATTAATGACTGTCACCGTTTGTGGAATCATGATTGCAGTGATGGGTGTTGGATATACAATGCTGATCATCATTCCACTTTATATCATTTCTGCATTATTAGTTCTGATGATTACATATCAAACTGAAATTGTTGTTGCTTCAGAAGAAAAGAGAGATTCATATCTGAAAAAGCTAAAAAGAGGCTTTTTACTTGTGAGAAGGCATCACATTTTGTTCCCACTTGCTATTTTTTGTGTGTGTTCAAATTTTGCAGCGGCTCCGTGGGAGGTACTATCAGCAGTATATATCACAGAAGAATTGAATGGCGGACCGGTTGTTTATTCATTTATTAAAGTCACAACAGCGACTGGCGCATTTTTATTAGGCTTTATTTTGACGAAAGTGAATGTGAATCGTTATGGGCTTTTGTTTATTGGGGCAGGAATTGTCGATGGAATTGCTTTTTTCATCACCGGAATGAATGCTTTATTACCGCTTGTTTTTATCGCAGCATTTGCACTAGGGGCTGCCATTAGTGCAGTAAATGTACCAGAGCATACAATCATTCAACTGTCTGTGAAAGAAGAGGATCAGCCACAAGTATATGCCATTATCAATATGATTTCTTACTTAATGATCCCAATTGGTGCACTCATTGGCGGTTATGCGGCAACTATCTTTGGAACAGGTTATGTGATTGCAGCAGGTGGAGCCATCGAGGTCATTTCTGGCGTATGTCTACTCCTATTCACAAAGATTGGTAAGGCTGAGCGTTCTGACTTAACGATAGAGAGAGAACAAAGTATACATAGGGCAACATGATGATGGATTTTTAGTCAAACCATGCGGTACAATGAGACAAGATACGACCTCTAGTAAACTAGAAATGTGATGAAGGGAGCTTGTCCGATGGCAATTGTAGATGTGACGATCATTCCAATAGGGACGCCAACACCGAGTGTGAGTGAATACGTAGCAGATATTCAACACATTTTAGAAGGCTTTCAAAGAGAAGGAAAAATAAAATATCAGCTTACACCAATGAATACGTTAATTGAGGGAGAACTTCCTGTTTTATTTGAGGTGATTCAACAAATCCATGAAGCTCCTTTTCAAAAAGGCTTAAGCCGGGTAGCAACGAATATCCGAATTGATGACCGAAGAGATAAAATAACAACACTTGAAAGTAAAATTCAAAGTGTAAACAAACATTTGACCAATTAAAAAAGGCCTGCGCTGAGCAGGCTTTTAATGTGCGGTTGGATAGCCACTATAAATAATGGTCATGACGGTAAACCAACCAAAAACCAAAAAGGTAGCACCAGAAAAAGCAATCGCGAGCAAATTGACTTTTCGTAACGAGCGATAGGCGCCGATGGCAGCTAAAATCGTTACAAGTCCAAAAATAATGACAAGCATCATGTCAGAGTCCCCCTTTGTCATCAATCCCCTTGATTTTCCTTTAATTCCATTTTAACCGTTTTCATAAGGCTTGTCGAGCAGATTTAAGATGACGATTGTTTGAAAATTTTTTGATTTCCCTTCATAATAAAAGAGGAATTTAACAAAGTAGGTGATTGAAATGAATTGGAGAAGAATGCCGCTTGGTTTAGTACAAGCGAATGCATATATTTGGAAAAATGATCAAGGCGAATGTTTGATTTTTGATCCAGGTGGTGAACCGAAAAAGCTGATTACATATGTAAAGGAAAAACAGCTAACACCACTTGCAGTGCTATTAACGCATGCTCATTTTGATCATATCGGTGGTGCGGATGAAGTCCGTAATGAATGGAAGATTCCTTTATATGTTCATAAAAAGGAACGAGAGTGGCTAACAAATGCAGCGCTTAATGGCTCAGCTAAGCTGATCGGAAACGAAATTACGATCAATGAAGCAGAAGAGCTTATTGATTCAGAGGGAGTATTGCAGATTGGCTCCTTTAAGCTTCAGTTGTTTCATACACCAGGTCACTCTCCTGGCAGTGTATCTTATTATTCAGCAGAAGATGGTTTTGTCATTTCAGGGGATACATTGTTTCAAGGCGGGATTGGCAGAACAGACTTAACAGGTGGTAGTCAAACCGTATTGCTTAGATCAATCCATGACAAGCTCCTGACACTACCGGAATCAACAATCGTCCTTAGTGGACACGGGGAAGAAACAACTGTTTTAACGGAACAGGAACAAAATCCATTTATTCACGGCTTCTCTTTATAAAAGAAAAAGGCATCTCTATAAAAAGAGATGCCTTTTTCATGTTAATGTCCGGTGCCGGGAACCATGATGAAAATTGAATAATATGTAAATCCGGCAAAGAAAATGGTCAAGTACGCACCGAAAATGTAAATATACATTCTTTCGGATAAATTTAAATAGGATAAAAACACAAAAAGGACAGTTTGACCAAAGAACAGCATAGAAGCATCTTTCATGCCTCCTAAATAAAACATTACAGCAAAAATACCCGTCCAAAAGCCAAGCACGCGGAACATGCGATTCATTTCGTTTCCCTCCCCTTAGAAAAAACCCCTTTGATTCATATTATAAGCGATGTATGTGAAAAATGTAAACATTTACATTTTTAAAATATCGTCAACTATACAGTGAATAGGTTGAAGAAGTTTTTTTGGAAAAATAATAAATATGAGTTTATGACGAATGACATACGGGTACTTACTCCATAAAGGAAAGGTTAACGACCTAAGGAGGAATACTGATGAGTGATCTTACTTTTTATTCATATCCAAGTTGCACGTCTTGCCGTAAAACAAAGCATTGGTTAAAGGCAAATCAAATCAATTTTAATGAGCGCCACCTTTTCAAAGAAACGCCAACAATGGAAGAACTAAAAAAAATCCTCGCCTTAACGACAGAGGGGATGGATGAGATATTGGCAACAAGAAGCCAAGCCTTTAAAAGCTTAAACTTAAATATTAATGATTTAAAAGTAAATGAAGTATTGGAACTTCTCATTGAAAAACCAAAATTACTTCGCAGACCAATCATTATTGACGGAAATAAATTAGTTGTCGGTTATAACCCAGGAGAGCTGATGAAAATTTCAAAAAAGAAGGCATTTCATCAATCCGTTTCCTAAAATAAAACGAAGATCAGCTGAAAGGAAGGTTCAGCCATCTTCGTTTTTGTGCTGAACTGGGCTAGCTGGGTTCGAACCAACGATCACGGAGTCAAAGTCCATTGCCTTACCACTTGGCTATAGCCCAATAGAAATCGTGTATTGATATTGTTCACCAATTTAGTTCATTTATACATAAGCGGCGTTTTGTACAGAGTTTCTTGATGAAAAAGGAGTGGATAAAGTAGATGAAAAGAGAAAAATCGGAACAATTGTACCAATTCATACTAGAGGAAGCCTCTGTTATGACTGAGGAGTGGCTGAAAACAAGAACGGATGATCGAGATTCATTATACTCAAAGCATACATCAGTAGAGACAGAAACCAAATTAAAAGAGCAAAATACAGCTTTTATTCATACAGTTGCAGCTACGCTCGTAGCTCATTCAAATCAAGCAGAGAACCATCTAAAAAAGTGGTCACTTGATATTGCGCGAGATCGTGCTGTACATGAGGTGCCTTTATATGAAATCATTGGACAATTTAAAGCGTTTCGTCACATTTTCTGTTCAAGAATTGAAAAGTTCACAAAAGAGACGGCACTTGATGTAACGGTTAAAGATGTTTGTGATTGGAATCAACATTTTCATGCGACATTTGACGATATGATTGAGCATTTATCAGAAGAATATGATCGTGTGACCATTAACCAGCTAAATGCACAAAGAGAAATGATACAGGAGCTAAGTGCCCCGGTTATTCCCATCTCTAAAGAGATTGGCATTTTGCCATTAATCGGAGAGATTGATACGTATCGTGCGAAGATCATCTTAGAATCAGTGCTGGATCAAGCTTCAAGGTTAAGATTAACGCATTTGTTTATTGATATTTCAGGTGTACCGATAGTGGATACAATGGTAGCGTATCAGCTTTTTAAAGTGGTAGATAGTGCGAAGCTTTTAGGCATTGAAACCATTATTTCAGGCATTCGACCTGAAATTGCACAAACAGTTGTCAAGCTGGGCATAGATTTTTCAAAAGTAAATACAGAACATAGTCTTGCCAAAGCCTTGGATAAACGCGGTTTTCGTATTTTTGAAGATCTTCAGCAAGAGGAACCACAAACTCTTTTATAAAAACCTGTACTATATGAAACAGGTTTTTTTATTTGTTTATTTTTAAGTTATTTAGAGAAAAATACATACATTTTTCATTTTTGTAAAGAAAAAAGTAGTTGAAATAAAAAAGTTCACTTTTGTCAGAATTTCTTGCTATTTGTACAATATGGGCAGAAAGGGGAGAAGTAGCTTGTATGATATTGAATATTTAGGACAAGAGCTAATAGAAGAAGCATGCCGTTTAAAGGCGTCAGATGTGCATATTGTGCCACGAGAGAAAGAAGCGACCATTTCTTTTCGGATTGATGCCGATTTGATTCAAAAAAGAAGTGTGGAAAAAAAGAAGGGTGATCGTTTAATTGCTCATTTTAAATTTTTATCTTCAATGGATATTGGTGAGAAAAGGAGACCACAGAGCGGATCACTTGCTGTCATGTTAAGAAGTGGTCAAATTTATTTAAGAATGTCTACGTTGCCAACTGTAAATGATGAAAGTCTTGTCATTAGACTTCTTCCACAACATCACGTTCCAAAGACAAAACATCTCTCTTTATTTCCAAAAGCTTCAGCTAGGCTTCTATCATTTCTCAATCATTCTCATGGGCTGATCTTATTCACTGGACCAACAAATTCAGGAAAAACGACAACTCTTTATTCATTAATTGAATTTGCGAAGCAGCATTTTAATCGAAATATCATTACATTGGAAGATCCAGTTGAAACAAGAAATGAAGCAGTGCTACAGGTACAAGTAAATGAAAAAGCAGGCATCACATACGCAGCAGGATTACGTGCCATTTTAAGGCATGACCCAGATATGATTGTATTAGGTGAGATCAGAGACGCGGAAACAGCGAGAACGGCAATTAGGGCAGCGATGACGGGTCATCTAGTGCTGAGTACATTACATGCCAAAAACGCAAAAGGTGCACTATATCGGATGATTGAGTTCGGTATTACAATGAATGAACTCGAACAGACAATGGTCGCAATTGCTGCACAGCGCCTCATTGATTTAATTTGTCCCTTTTGCGGTGAGACTTGTAAGCTATACTGCAAACTGAATCGTGTCGTTCGGAGAACAAATGTGTTTGAACTGTTATTTGGGAAAGAATTAGCTGAATGTATGAAAGAAGCAAGAGGAGAATATGCCAATTCCTCGTATGAAACGTTACAAAGGTTGATCCGCAAAGGAGTTGCACTCGGCTATTTATCTAAAAATACGTACCATAGGTGGGTTTATGAAGAGGCAAATATATAAAACATGGTCAAGAAAGGATCAGGCTGAATTTCTTTCTAAGCTAAGTCAATTGATCACATCTGGCTATACACTAATCGAGGCATTAACCATGATGAATATCCAATTATCAAAAAAACAGAACACTTTGTTAAAAAAAGGAATTCAAATGTTAATTGAAGGTGAACCGTTTTATGTCGTACTTGAAGAATTCCATTTTCAACGAGAGGTGATTGCCATCATCTGTTTTTCTGAAAAACATGGAAGTTTAAGGTTTGCTTTAGAGCAAAGTGCGCTTTTTTTGAAAAAGAAACTTGATCAAATGGACACAATGAAACGAATTCTTCGTTATCCACTTTTCTTGATTTTTACGATTTGTGCAGTATTCGCTTTAATTCATACCATTGTGCTTCCTCAGTTTTCATTTTTGTATACATCAATGGGAATAGAATCCTCTATGGCTATTCAGCTGATTTTTATCATGTTCCAGTTTCTTCAGTATTTCCTCTTACTTTTTTGTTTCGTGAGTCTTTGTATTTTTTGTTATTACGTGATTTCTTTTAAGAAAAAATCTGCATTTAGTCAAATGACCATGTTAAGCCGTATTCCCATTTTAAAAAAGGGCTTAACGCTCATGCACACTTATTTTTTTTCACTTCAGCTTAGCGGTCTCCTTCATGCAGGATTATCTATTTATGACAGTCTACTTGCTTTTAAAAATCAAACATATTTACCCTTTTTAAAAGAATTATCTGAACATATGATCAAACAATTAAAGAAAGGCGAACCAATGGAGGAGCAGGTCAATAGATATTCGTTTTTTGATCAACATTTTGCATCGGTGATTCAGCATGGTGAGGCAAGTGGCCAGCTTGCAAGGGAGCTCTACACATACAGCCAGTTTTTATTAGAAAATGTTGAATTCAAAATTGAAAAATGGATGTCAATCTTGCAACCTGCGATATATGCAATTACTGCTGTTTTGATTTTAGTCGTGTACCTATCAATTCTGTTACCAATGTATCAACTGATGGAGCATATGTAACAAGGAGGTTCAAGAATGAATGATAAAGCATTTACACTACTCGAAATGTTAATTGTTATGCTGATTATTTCGATTCTTTTATTGATTACCATTCCGAATGTAACACGTCATCACCAGCATATACAGGCGAAGGGCTGCGAAGGATTAAAATCAATGGTGAGCACACAAATCATGGCATATGAGATGGATCATGATGGAAAGACACCAAGCATATCAGAATTAGAAAAAGAGGGGTATATCAAAAAAAGTCTTACTTGCCCAAATGGAAAAGCAATTATGATTCAAAATGGGGAAGTGAAAAATGAATAATTACGTAGCTCAGGATAAAGGCTTCACACTAATCGAGCATCTTGTGATGTTGCTGATTTATTCAATCTTGTTAACAACGGTGTTTACGAAAGTACCTTCTTTACTTGAGGATGCCAAAGCGAAAAAGCAGATGACACAAATGAAGCAAGATCTTCAATTAGCCTCATATACCGCCTTTGCTACAAACAGTCGTGTGGACGTTCATTTTGATGAAAAAAAGCTGTCCTATAAGGTGATGACTGAAAAAGGTAAGCGTCTTATCACTTCATCCTCAGATGAGCAAGGTTATATTAAGAATTCCACCTTTCAAAAACCCCTTCATTTCAATCCGAACGGAAACCCGGGCAGTGGTGGATCGTTCGTCGTTCAATATGGAAAACAATCGTATAAGGTCACAATTTATTTGGGGAGCGGAAGAATACATGTTCAAAAACAAGCAGGGATTTAGCACCATTGATACACTATTTGCATGTCAAATGTTGATTTTCACTGCTTCCATATTGGTCCCGTGCTATGAAATGGTAGCCATGAGCAGAAGTGAGGTGAATGCAAAAGTTGCAGCATATCAATTCATTCATGAACAAATGAATGCTGCTTTTTCAACAGGGGAACAAAAATCGGTGAGTGAAACAAGAGGGAGGATCACATATGAACTGGATTGGCAGGAGCAAAAGGTATGTGTACTCTATAAATTACAAAAAAAAGAAACGATCTGTTTTACCAGGTTTGAATGAGGACGGTTTTACTTTTGTTCATTCCCTGGTGCAATTTCAGCTCTATTTGTTTCTTTCAATATCAGCAATGATGCTACTTTTTTTAACAGTTAAAATCAAACCGTTTGATCAATTACAACATTTTTCAAAGATGGAGTGGCAATTGACTATGAATCAAATCGATGAGGAACTCAAAAAGGCAGTAACAGTAAGGGCAATTAATCACGGTCATGCACTAGAGGTGGTCACTCATAAGGGACAGATTATCACATTTGAACGATACAAAAACATGATTCGTAAAAGAGTGGACTCTACAGGGCATCTCCCCTTATTACAAAAGGTAGATGAATTGAAGGTCATAACCAATCAGCAAACGACTGTATTACGAGTGAAAGATGAGTCTGGTCAAATACATCAAGCGTCATTTCTTACATATAAAGGGGTGAATCGTCGAAATTGAAGTGTAATCGCGCCTTTGTATACCCGAATGTCCTAATCATGGCCCTATTTTTCCTTATTGTTCTAGGATCGGTCACTGCTAGCACTCTAAAAGAGTGGAAGCATGCAGAGCTAGCCATTTCCTATTATGAGAAACAGCAGTTATATAGAATAGGCGCTACTGAAGTATTAAAAAATACAAAGTCATGGTGTGGAAAAAACAAGAAACATTGGAATGTGACAGAAGGAGAAGTGTCGGTAAAGCCTGTGGTCTGTGATGAAAATAACGAGCGAATTCAAGTGAGCATACATGTTAAAACGAAGACCGGTGTCTCAGAATTTGGTGAGGTCGTGATAAATACAACTAAAAATGAAGTGCTTGAATGGATGTCAGATGATTAGGCTATGATGTATAACAAAACGCTCTTTCGGGCAACACTGAATGAAGGAAGGGTGAGCGTACAAATGAAAACAAATGCTTATGTAAAGTATATGACAGAAGAAGTCATTAAATATATGAATACACCACGTGAAGAACGGAGGGAGCATAAGCAAGTAAAAAAAGAACTGAAAACTCCGTTTGTACAGCGTTTGTTTGGAATGATTCCCTTTGGATTTGCCATGCTATTTAAACGAGATGAACACAAATAAAAAAGCCGCCAATTTGGTGGCTTTTTTATTTGTGTTGTATCAGCTATATTCTTCGACGACAATCACTTTATTGACTTTGTTTGAAGAGCGGTTATAGGAAATGGTGACAAAGACCCCGAATTCTTTAGTATCCTCTTTTAATGTAATATGGTATTGTTTTACAGATTCTGAGTCCCGATGACGATCCCATACTTTTTGCTTGAATAAGACTTGGGCTAAAGGATACCTTTTTTTCACTTCTTTGACTGCCCGAGTTTCCCATTGATCTGTATGATTTTGAAATACATAAGCAGCCTTTGATTCAGTTATCATGTTGCATGAGATTGAAAGCATGAGTATAAAACAGATGATTCCAACTCTTTTCATTCATCATCACCTCACCACTTGTTATCTTTTCCAATCTCTTTACTTTTATGTGAATTCTTTATTAAGTACAAATGGCACAAAAAAACATTAAATATGGCGAAAGAATGAGAAAATGGAAGATTTTTCTCGGAAATGTTCTTCTTTAAGAACAAAACGGGCTAATTTGCCATTTTGGTTTTTATAGGTATTTACTTATACTAAGTTTAATCGTTCTTATTAAAGAACAACCATTGGAGGAGTTGAAAGTGCCTATGAAACATTCGCTCTTTGTTCTCTTCTGTATGATCATTTTACTTTCACTTGCACATTTAACAACACCAACAAATGCCTCTTTTAATGATTTTGAATTCAGCAAAGTGACAATTAAAACGTGTGAGGATTTCCATAAAACAGACAAGAATTGTCAGCGTAAGAAGTGGGATAAAGGTCATTTGATCATCAAGGACCAAACGAAGATAAAAGGAATAGTTTGCGCTCCATATAAGTTAAGCATCACATTAAAGAATATAGGTCAAAATATGGCGTATTCTGGATGGCGGTGGGAATTGCACAAAGTCCCGAGCGTCAAACGACCTATAACTGATGGGCATGTACTTGAAAGAGGTAGCGTTCCAATCCTTCGTTCAAAAGAAACCATTGGCATTACTTCTAACAAAGCAAAAACACAAGGTGTGTATGTCTTTAAAATTTATTATCCAGAGGGCTTTAAAGTAAATGGGATGAAAAAGGCATATGTTTGGTCAAATCCTATGGCGCTTGCTCATTGTATTGAAAAGAAAATGGTTCCATCTGAATCACAATCAACTCAAGATACGCAAAAAAGCAAGGAATCCCAAAGCTCGTTTCAATTTAAAGGGGGAACAGTTGAAGATGAAAAGAATTCTGAACATGACTAGCAGCATTATGTATGCCATTATTTTCACCATCATGATTGCACTGATAATTATTGTATTATCATCAAGGACATCTGGGGGAGAACCACAAATTTTCGGTTATCAGCTTAAACAAGTACTTTCTGGCTCTATGGAACCGGAATTTTCAACAGGATCTCTCATTGTTGTCAAGAAACTAACCTCTCTTGACACATTAAAAGTTGGGGATATTATTACCTTCCAAACCAACCAAGATAAAGAACAATCATTTGTTACGCATAGAATTGTCAGCATAAAAGGGGAAGGGAAAGATAAAACGTTTGAAACAAAAGGGGATCATAACATGTACATCGATGGGACTGTAGTCAAGGGAAGTCAAATTTTTGCGGAATATACAGGAGTGAACATTCCATATGCAGGAAAATTTCTCTCTTATGCTGGAACTTCAGCGGGGACTGCACTTTTACTCATCATACCAGGTGTACTTCTCTTGATTTATTCATTGGTTAACTTTATGGGTGTGGCGAAACAACGAAACCGCTCAACTGAATTACACATCACTGAGAAGCAGGTGTAAGACTTTGATTTCTGTCTATATGTTTGTAGCCTATTTAGGTTTCAATAAATTATAACTTAGGGGGATTTGTATGATGAAATTTAAAAAGTCAAAAAAGTCAATTGGTTTAGGTGTCGTAACTGGTGCTTTAGGACTTGCATTAATTGGAGGAGGAACCTGGGCCTCTTTTAACGATGTGGAGAAGGCGAATGCAGTTTATTCAGCAGGAGAGCTTGACCTATCAGCTAAAGAAAATTCCGGAGCGATTAACCTAGCAAACCTAAAGCCGGGTGACAAACTCAAAAAAGAATTCAACTTTGAAAATAAAGGAACACTTGCGATCAATCAAGTGCTCATGCAGCTTGGCTATAGCAACTTCAAAGATGGTAAGGCTAAAAATGGTGATCAAAATACCGCAGAAGAATTTTTAAGTCAGTTTCAAGTGAGTGTGCTCACAGTGGGGGCTGAAGGCGGGAACGGCTATCCAAAAAACATTATTTTAGAAGGAGCAAACTTGCTTGATTTATATCTATTAACTTCGGAGCAGGATCAGGCAGCATTTGATAAGCTCCGCAATGCCATCGATGAAAAGTTTTTACATGAGAGTGGAAAAATCAATGTTGCAACAGTGGATGGAGCGACTGCTCCTGAGTATGACGGCATTCCAAAAAATCCATATGACTACGATAAAGTGGAAATGATCATTGAATTTGTTAATGACCAGACAAAGGACGGAGAAGGTAAATATATTCAAAATAAATACCAAGGCGATGCTATTCAAATCGATCTTTCCTTTGAAGCGACGCAGTGGAATGGTTTAACGATCGATCCTAAAAAGCATACGGATGAAAAAGGCTACGTGAAGGAAAATGAAAAAGCACACAGCGAAGATAAATAATATGAACAGTCTTTAGACTGATAATCATCATCTGAATAACAATTGGAGGAGTATGCGCTAAAATGTGCGCCTTACTCCTCTTCTTGCTTTTTTCTCCAGATTTGATAATCTAAAAATTCACGAAATTGCTTTTTCGAAACCCCTGATGTCATTGCATCTCGAACTAGTTTTTCCCATTCACTATCTAATTGACCATCGTATTCGGTTTCATCTTTTTCGTTTAAAAGTGTATGAACCGAGACGTCCAGAACAGCGGAGATTTTTTCAAGAAATTGAATGGAGGGGTTTGTTTGCAAGTTTCTTTCTATTGAACTCAAATAAGACTTCGCTACCCCAGCCTTTTCGGCCAGTTCTGATAGTGAGTAGCCTTTTTCATTGCGGTATTGTTTAATACGCTGGCCAATCAATGTCATCACCTTCCTTTCGATATTATAGCACATTCAGAAAGGTTTGATAGAATGACTTCTTACCAGTGGGGTAGACTCTGAGGACTTTTGGTTCGTTTTTAGAAAATGGCTGACTTGTTGCGGTGTGAGCCCTGCATTCCGAGCTTCAATTAATAATTGAATCCATTCGCTGTCAAGCTTTTTCTTTTCCTTTTCCATGCAAATACCTCCTAAAATACTGAA
This sequence comes from Bacillus sp. NPDC077027, assembly GCF_050269555.1. Taxonomy (NCBI): domain Bacteria; kingdom Bacillati; phylum Bacillota; class Bacilli; order Caryophanales; family Bacillaceae; genus Bacillus; species Bacillus sp. NPDC077027. Next base: position 574,065 of record NZ_JBNNIO010000001.1, read on the forward strand.
TCGTGTATTTCAGGCACTTAACGCATTAAATGCAAAGACAAAGGTGGCATGTCCTCATGGTCGTTTGCGTCATGTTTTCGCCCAATACAAACTTACAAATTTTTCTTTTTATTTATTAAAAGATGTATATATCCGGAGAAAGAAAGGTGTTGAATAGAAAAAATCTTACCCTCTCTTCCTTTGCTGAAGATAAAACAACCCACCATTTTCAATCGTTAAACTGATTTTTGGCTCATATAAAGACTGAAGCGCTTGTCTTTCTATTTCATATTCTACAGATGTGCCTGAAGTCCCTTCATAAAATTGATTTAAAAGTTCAGAATCTTCGTTCCATTTTTGTATAGCTCTAATTGCCCAGTCGTTTGGCTCCTCATATGCATAACGCTCCATCAAAGTGAAGAGGCGTCTCACACCACTTTCCGGTTTGATCATTGTACTCATAGTGAAACAATAATCAGGAATTTGTGAAGATAGTTGTCGCTTTTCGAGTTTCTCTTGAAATTGCTCGACCACTTCTCCACGAATGAGATGGAGACCAAGTGAGAGAAGCTTATCTCTTTTTAGATCGGACAGATAAGAAATTTTGACATTTACTCCAAGCCAAGGCTCAAGTGCGACCTGTGTTTTGCTTACAGAGTTTGTTTGTTCGTAAAGGCGAATAAATCTTCCTTGTTGTTTGACAGCTTCAAAGATTTGAAACAATCGTGGCGAGCCAAAGTGAATAAATTCACCTTCTACGTTTGCTCCGGCTTTTTCTTGATCGGTAATAAGTGTGAGCTTCCGCGGCTCAGGTACGCCGCCTGTTTTTTCAAGCCAATGCCAATAAAAGGGTCGATTCATAATCATTTTGTCCATTTCAATTGTCAATTGCACAGTCATATGTCCACTACTTTGTTCAATAATGTCACATTGGTTTGCTACAAAGAATTTTTTAAGGAATGCATGAATGTCATGTTGTTGCATAAAAGAAAGCCTCCTTTTTAACCTTGCTGTCTTTTTTCAAGTGGGGGAGGTGTCGCCTGAGACAAAAAGGATGTAAACTGGCTTAACCTCGTTTTCATTTCACTATCAGACTGTTGCTGATATAAAATGTCATGAAGCTCTGCCTGAGCATCTGTCACTTCAATGCGCGTTAATATATCATCTAAGTCTCCGATCACATGTTCAAATAGCTGAATTTTTTTATAAAGAAGTTTTAAGATATGATCTTCCACAGTGCCATTTGTCGCCATATTATAAATGTGGACGTCTCGCTCCTGACCGAGTCTGTGGATACGTCCAATTCGTTGTTCAAGGCGCATAGGATTCCAAGGGAGATCGTAGTTGATGATTTGGTTACAAAATTGCAGGTTTATTCCTTCACCGCCTGCTTCTGTTGCAATGAGCACTTGAGCACGTTCGCGAAATAAATCTTTCATCCAATCCTTTTTACTTCGTTTGAAGCCACCTCTAAATGGAACAGAACTGATGCCATTTTGTTGGAGAAACCATTGTAGATAAATTTGTGTCGCGCGGTATTCAGTAAAAATAATCACTTTTTCATTTAATTGTTGTATGAGTTTGACGACTTCTATTGCCTTTGTGTTTTGTTCCACTTGGTGAATTCTTTCCATCATTCGCTCAATGGCATCATACCCAAACACATTCTCCTGTCCATCTTGCATTTTTTTTAGTGTCATATACACAGCTTCACGGCTTGAACAGCACTCACGCTCTAGTGTCATAATCGAAAACATGTGTTTAGCGGTAGATTGATCTTCTTTTAAGAGACAAATTTCATCATATAAAGCCTGTTCAGTAGGTGAGAAATCAATAGAGATGGTTTTCACATGACGCTTCGACCACTCAATACCGGTGTCTTGTCTTCGGTTTCGTATCATGACTTTGTTGACGAGCTGTTTTAGCGTGCTGTGATTTTCAAGCTGTAAGTCTTTCTTAGCAAACACATCTTTAAATTGATGCTCATTTCCTAAGTGTCCGGGCTTTAGTAGAGAAACAAGATTGAAAATCTCACCAATGCGATTTTGAATAGGGGTTGCAGTTAGTAAAAGACAAAACTTCTTGTTCAAGTTTCTAACAAACTCATAGTTTTTCGTTTTGTTGTTTTTTAGCTTATGTGCTTCATCAATAATCACCATGTCATATGAAATCGATAAGATGGTGTCGCGGTGGGGCATCCTTTTCGCTGTGTCAATGGAAGATACAACTACATCACATTGCTCCCAAACGTAACTCTTTTTCTGTTCAACAGCATCAATATAAAATTTTGATCTTAATTCATGTACCCATTGGGATACAAGAGATGCAGGAACAAGGATTAAGATTTTTTTTGCAAGGCCTCGAATCATGTATTCTTTTAAAATGAGTCCTGCCTCGATTGTTTTTCCAAGGCCTACTTCATCAGCTAATATTGCTTTACCATTCATTTCTTCTACCACTTTTTTTGCGACTTCAAGCTGGTGTGCAAGTGGTGTAAATGCTGTTAGGTGAGAAGGTGCCTGTAATCCCTCAAAAGAATCAATGGCCGTGACCTTTTGTACTTGTGCTGCCAATTGATACATTTCCCAGTTCGCCCAAGGGCCATCATGTGTAAGGCAACGCATGAATTCGTTTGTCCAATCATGATCAAAAATCGTTTGAATATCCAATGGGAGTGAGCCTACCTTTCTGTCAGAATATCACTTGAAATGTTCTGTTTTTAAACGCTTCACTTTATGAAAAAGAAAAGGGGAGCGAAATATATCCACAAAAGCGAACGATCATTCTTTCTTTTTTAGAAATGTTAATGATTTTTATATTGCCCTTGTTGTGTAGCTAATGGTAGGATGTTGGTAAGTGATCTTCTGAATAAATCACCCACTTTGATAGTATGTCCAATAAAGGACAAGAATATGAGCGAATGATGGTATGGGGAGAGACTTGAAGGCGAGACAGATGCCAACAAGCGCCGAAGGAGCAAGCCGCACGAGTGCAGTGAATCTCTCAGGCAAAAGTACTCTTACCGGACGCAACTCTGGAGAGTGTTTGCTTCTTTTGTTGATGGGCAAACCACCAAAGGGGAAAACGCACAGACATATTTGTGTTTGTGCTGTAAACTTTCAGGTGCAAGGACAGAGAACTTTCTTTTTAAGGGAGTTGTCTGTCCTTTTTTGCTGCATTTTTTCTGAAAATTCAGCTTGATTGCAGCAACATGATGAAAAAGGGGGAAACGATCTATGCTTAAACGAACACCACTTTTTAATGAGTATCAAACGCTTGGCGGTAAAACGATTGATTTTGGAGGCTGGGAATTACCAGTTCAATTTTCATCCATTAAAGAAGAGCACGAGGCTGTTCGAACAAAGGCAGGACTCTTTGATGTGTCTCATATGGGAGAGGTTGAAATTACGGGTAAGGACAGCCTTGCTTTCTTACAAAGATTATTAACCAATGATGTTTCAAAACTGACAAATGGACGCGCACTATATACGGCGATGTGTTATGAAGATGGTGGAACCATCGATGACTTACTTGTGTATCAAAAAGAGGATGAAAACTATCTGCTTGTTATAAATGCCTCTAATATTGAAAAAGATGTGGAGTGGCTCTTAAAAAATCGGTTGAAAGATCAAGTGACGATCAAAAATGTATCTGATGAAATGGCGCTTTTAGCACTTCAAGGACCGCTTGCAGCTAATATCATCAAAGAAGTATCGAATGACGAAGTAACGGCGTTAAAGCCTTTTACATTCAAATCGTCTGCCCTCGTTGCTGAGAAAGAAGTCCTTGTTTCAAGAACAGGCTATACAGGTGAAGATGGTTTTGAAATTTACTGTCAAACAGAGGACGCAGTACATATTTGGTCTCTCCTTTTAAAGGTAGGAAAGCCAAAAGGATTGATCCCTTGTGGATTAGGAGCGAGAGATACGCTGAGGTTTGAAGCGAAACTGCCCCTTTATGGACAGGAGCTGACGAAAGATATTTCTCCGATAGAAGGTGGCATTGGTTTTGCAGTGAAACCAGATAAAGAAGCTGATTTTATCGGAAAAGAGGTCCTAAAGAAGCAAAAAGAAGAAGGCACTGACAGAAAGCTTGTTGGTATAGAAATGATTGATAAAGGAATTCCAAGAACGGATTACCTAGTTTTTTCAGGCGAAGAGCAAATTGGCTTCGTCACAACGGGAACACAATCACCTACCTTAAAGAAAAATGTCGGGCTCGTGCTGATCAATCAATCTTTTGCTGATCTGCATACAGAGGTAGAAGTACAAGTCCGCAAAAAACGTTTGAAAGCAAAAGTCGTCGCCACACCATTTTACAGACGAGCGAAATAACAAAGGGGGAACAAAGGATGAAGCACAGATATTTGCCACAAACAGAGCAAGATCAGAAAGAGATGCTAGATGTTATCGGTGTCGAGTCGATTGATGAACTGTTTTCAGATATTCCTGAAAAGGTGCGGTTTAAAGGGACGTATGATATCAAACAAGCAGCATCTGAAACGGAGCTAGTAAGAGAGTTATCTCGCCTCGCTGCTAAGAATAAAGATACTGTTTCCTACGCATCGTTTTTAGGGGCGGGTGTGTATGATCATTACCAGCCTGTCATTGTAGACCATGTTATTTCACGCTCTGAATTTTACACTGCATATACACCTTATCAACCAGAAATATCACAAGGAGAGCTGCAAGCCATTTTTGAATTTCAAACGATGATTGCAGAACTGACAGGTATGGATTTGGCAAACTCTTCGATGTATGACGGAGGAACTGCTTTAGCTGAAGCGGCAATGCTAGCAGCAGGTCATACCAAAAAGAATAAAATTGTCGTCTCAGAAACGGTACATCCAGAATCACGAGCTGTCCTGAAAACATATGCGAAAGGCCAAAATATTGAAGTGATTGAAGTACCCGCTTATAAAGGGCAAACAGATTTGGCTCAATTAGAAAAGGCAGTTTGTGAAGAGACCGCAGCTGTACTTGTGCAATATCCTAATTTTTTTGGGGGAGTAGAGCCGTTAAAAGACATTGAACCATTAGCTCATCAAGGGAAAAGTCTGTTTATCGTTTCTAGTAATCCGCTAGCACTTGGACTTTTAACACCACCAGGTCAGCTTGGTGCAGATATTGTTGTTGGTGATGCCCAACCATTTGGCATTCCTGCTGCGTTTGGTGGTCCGCATTGCGGTTATTTTGCTGTCACGAAAAAATTGATGCGAAAAGTACCTGGTCGACTAGTCGGTCAGACTGAGGATGAAAACGGTGTTCGAGGATTTGTTCTGACCCTTCAAGCGAGAGAGCAACATATCCGCCGGGACAAAGCGACCTCTAATATATGTTCCAATCAAGCACTCAATGCACTCGCTGCATCCGTTGCAATGACGGCACTTGGCAAGCAGGGAATGAAAGAGGTAGCAAATCAAAATGTGCAAAAAGCACATTATGCGAAAAAACAAGCAGAAGCACATGGCTTAAAGGCAGATATGGAAGGTTCTATTTTCAATGAATTTGTATTGAAATTGAAAGAGCCTGTAAAAGAAGCGAACAAAAGGTTGCTTGAAAAAGGCATCATTGGTGGCTATGATCTAGGACTTGTCTATCCTGAGTTAGAAAATCATATGCTTGTTGCCGTCACAGAGCTCAGAACAAAGACAGAAATTGATACGTTGATCAAGGAATTGGGGGATCGCCATGAATAAACAAGACCAACCGCTTATCTTTGAAGTATCGAAGGAAGGTAGAATCGGGTATAGCTTACCTGAGTTAGATGTGCCGGTTCAAGAACTATCGGAATTGTTTGATGAATCTTACGTAAGGCAAGAGGAAGCTGAGCTCCCACAAGTATCAGAGCTTGATATTATGCGCCATTATACAGCGCTCTCTAGGCGAAATCATGGTGTAGATTCCGGTTTTTATCCGCTTGGTTCTTGTACAATGAAGTACAATCCAAAGATCAATGAAAAAGTAGCGCGTATCGCAGGGTTTGCTCAAGTGCACCCACTTCAAGATGAAGAAACAGTGCAAGGCGCACTAGAGCTTTTATACGATTTAGGAGAGCACCTTGAAGAAATTACAGGAATGGATGCTGTCACTTTGCAGCCTGCAGCAGGTGCTCACGGTGAATGGACCGGACTGATGATGATTCGTGCCTATCATGAAGCAAGAGGGGATTATAAGCGGACAAAAGTCATTGTGCCTGATTCTGCTCACGGAACGAACCCTGCTTCTGCCACAGTTGCCGGTTTTGAAACAATCACGGTAGCTTCTGATGAAAATGGATTAGTTGATTTAGAGGATTTAAAGCGTGTGGTCAATAACGAAACAGCTGCACTTATGCTGACAAATCCCAATACACTTGGTTTATTTGAAGAGAACATTTTAGAAATGGCTGAAATCGTTCATGGCGCAGGAGGAAAGCTGTATTATGATGGGGCGAATTTGAATGCAGTTTTAAGCAGAGCTAGACCGGGAGATATGGGATTTGATGTCGTTCATTTAAACCTACACAAAACGTTTACAGGCCCACACGGAGGCGGAGGTCCAGGTTCGGGACCAGTTGGTGTCAAAGAGGACTTGATTCCTTATTTACCAAAGCCTGTATTAGTAAAACGAGAAGGCCAATTCCACTTCGATTACAATAGACCTGATTCAATCGGTCGAGTAAAACCGTTCTATGGAAACTTTGGGATTAATGTTCGCGCATATGCCTATATCCGCTCAATGGGCCCTGATGGCTTAAAGGCAGTTACAGATAATGCAGTCCTCAATGCAAACTACATGATGCGTCGTTTAAGTGCACATTATGACTTGCCATTTGATCGTCACTGTAAACATGAGTTCGTTTTATCAGGGAAACGTCAGAAAAAATTAGGTGTACGAACACTAGATATTGCTAAACGTTTGCTTGATTTTGGTTATCATCCGCCAACGATTTATTTCCCGCTCAATGTTGAAGAGTGTATCATGATTGAGCCGACGGAAACAGAATCAAAAGAGACGCTAGATTCATTTATTGAGGCGATGATTCAAATTGCCAAAGAAGCAGAAGAGCATCCAGAAGTGGTGCAGGAAGCACCACATACAACAGTTGTGAAAAGAATGGATGAAACAAAGGCAGCGAGAAATCCGGTGCTTGTGTATCAAAGTAAATAAAAGAAGACTCAGGGAGTTCTGTCTCCCAGAGTCTTTTTCATTAGTTCTTTGTTTTAATACGACCGCCCCATTTTTTGAAGCCACCTTTTAAATTGTAGACTTCACGACAGCCATTTTTGCGAAGCGTTTGTGCCGCTTTTCCGCTTCTGACGTTGTTTTGGCAATAGAGATAAACAGGCTTGTCTGGACGAATTTCGTTTTTCCGTTGCTTTAATTGTGACAATGGAATGTTTCTTGCCCCTAAAATATGTCCGCCTTCAAACTCATTCGGCTCTCTTACATCAATGAGCTGTGCTTTACGATAGCCTTTAATGAATTCCTCTTCAGTCAGCGTTTTCATGATACGTTGCTGATAGATGAAATTGCCGATTGAATAGAGAATGAAAAGTCCACAAAGGGAGAGGACAATAATATTAAATATTGGCAATACGACTCGACTCCTTCTTGAATATCATCACAGCAAACTGTGTGATTGTACGTTTTAGACAAATACTATTATAGTAAAGCTAAAGAATCTTGTCATCATAAATGATGCTAATTATTTTCAATTCATTCCCCATTTGATAGACTTGATAAAGAGAGAAGCCGCTGTTTAAAGGCGGATATAGAAAATTGACTTTGTAAAAGAGAAGGGATTTTATATGCAAAAAGAGAAATGGTGTTTCATTGATACAGGAAATAAAGATCCTGCCTTTAACATGGCGATGGACGAAGCACTGCTTTATTGGCACAGTGAGAAGCTCATTCCACCTGTCATCCGTTTTTATGGATGGGACCCAGCAACGCTGTCTGTCGGCTACTTTCAAAATGTTGAAAAAGAAATTAACATGGACGCTGTTCGTAAGTATGGTTTAGGCTTTGTTAGGCGCCCAACAGGCGGACGGGGTGTACTCCATGATCAAGAACTGACATATAGTGTGATTGTTTCTGAGGAGCATCCAGAGATGCCTGCAACTGTAACTGAAGCATATCGCGTGATTTCAGAGGGCATTTTGGAAGGCTTTAAAGAATTGGGACTTGATGCGTATTTTGCCATTCCTCGTACTGAAAAAGAGAAAGAAAGCTTAAAAAATCCAAGGTCTTCTGTATGTTTTGATGCACCATCGTGGTATGAGCTTGTTGTAGAGGGCAGAAAGGTTGCTGGAAGCGCTCAAACAAGACAAAAAGGGGTGATCTTACAACATGGCTCAATCTTAATTGATTTAGATGAAGACAAGCTGTTTGATCTGTTCTTATATCCAAATGACAGAGTGAGAGAACGAATGCAGCGTAGCTTTAAAAATAAAGCGGTCGCGATCAATGAAATATCAAAACGAACTTGTACGATTGATGATGCCCGTGTCGCATTTAAGCATGGATTTGAAAAAGGTTTGAACATTGAGCTTGTGCCATATGATCTTACGGATGAAGAACTAGCCTTTGTGAACCATCTTGCAAAGACAAAATATGCGTCTGACGATTGGAATTACAAGCGCTGACAGCTTTAGCTTTTCTTGTGTTTTTAATGGCAATAGTGTAGACTTGTTATGATTATTAAGTAAAGGTGCATTTTGGAGGGGTATTATGACGACACCTAGTATGGAAGATTATATTGAACAAATTTATATGCTAATAGAAGAAAAAGGATACGCAAGAGTATCTGATATAGCAGAAGCCCTCGCTGTCCATCCCTCCTCTGTAACAAAAATGGTTCAAAAACTTGATAAAGATGAATACTTAATTTATGAGAAGTACCGTGGACTTGTTTTAACCCCAAAAGGGAAAAAAATCGGTAAACGGCTCGTATACAGACACGAATTACTTGAACAGTTTTTAAGAATCATTGGTGTAGACGAAGAGAAAATTTATGATGATGTAGAAGGAATCGAACATCATCTTAGCTGGAACAGTATTGATCGGATTGGTGACCTTGTTCAGTTTTTTGAAGAAAACAAAGAACGGTCTGCGCAGCTGAAAATCATCCGAAAGAAAAACGAACAAAACAATCAAGAATAATGACAGTGAAAAGGACACTCAACGGATGAGTGTCCTTTTTGTATACAGTTCTATTTTCACAAGTGTGCTCCTAAACTAATAACAGTGCGATCTAAGAAAAAAGGGGGCTCCTTTATGAAAATTGACGGTGTATTCTCAGGAGGTGGCATTAAAGGTGCAGCGCTTGCAGGTGCCTATGAAGCACTTGAGAAAAAAGGCTTTCAGTTTGTTCGACTTGCAGGTACAAGTGCGGGTGCCGTTATTGCCTCACTGATTGCAGCTGGCTTTACAAGTGAAGAAATGAAGGAGCTATTAGAGGAAATGGATGAGCATAAATTGCTGGATCAGCGTTGCGGTTTTCTGCCATTTAAAATGTTGAGGTGGATCTCCATTTATTGGCGTCTTGGTTTATACAAAGGGGATCTGCTAGAAAAATGGTTAACAGACGTGTTGAAAAGAAAAGGTGTGACTGTATTTGGTGATTTAAAAAAAGATACTTTGAAAATTGTTGCCTCGGATTTAACGAATGGAAAAATCCTCGTATTACCTGATGATCTTCCCTCTTATGGACTGAACCCTGAGCGATTCTCTGTTGCCCGTGCCATTCGCATGAGCTGTAGTCTTCCATATTTTTTTGAACCCGTCAAATTAAAATCATCGAGGGGCATTTGTACAATTGTGGATGGAGGCGTACTGAGTAATTTTCCGATTTGGCTATTTGTAGAGGAAAAAAAACGCCCTGTTGTAGGTGTGACCCTTACGCCAAATGAAAAAGAGCGTCCGCAACACTCCATCCGCAATGCGTTTGAATTGTTCGGTGCTCTCTTTGAAACGATGCGTGGTGCGCACGATGAAAGGCATATTGCCACTAAACACGAACGCAATATTATTTTTATTCCTGTTGAACATGTCATCGCCACTGACTTTCATATCATGACTGAAAAGAAAAGGGCGCTCGTCGATCTAGGTAGACAAAAGGCCGAGCAGTTTTTAAAGAATTGGACGTATTAAAAAAGAGCCTTGTTTTTCTTCTTATTTTTCTTGCCTTCAATCACAGTCAACTGTGTTTGGCTTTTCTTTTTGAGAAGGACGGGCTTTGACTTGTGGTCAGTCGGCACGCTCCGAAGATGAGTGACCCGATTTTTCACATGGCTTTTCGCTTTTGGTTTTGTATGCTGGTAGCGACGTTTCGATTGTCTCACTGCCTTGCGATAAAGATTCCCTTCTGATCCGCTGTTTCGATTCACAATCCATTTAAATAGGAAAAACATAACCGCTCCAATGATCACAACTGATAACAGCATAGTGAAAAGCCTACCAGGGTTTGTTGTGAGGATATACACAAATCCCAAAACACCTAAAGCGATAATGATGGTAAAAGCAGGATGTACTCGGCGATTCATAACTGTCCACCTCCGAAGGTATTTACCGGATTTATAAGCTAGATCACTTGATGAGCAGAATCTGACGCTGCTTTTTCTGACGCCTCTTCTAAACGAAGAAGTTCATTGAAGCTTTCGATTGCAACTTCAACTTGATCGTCAGTTGGCTCTTTTGTTGTGAGTAGTTGTAGCCAAAGTCCAGGATAGCCAAGCACTTTTAAGACTGGTACATCCCTTAGTTTGTTTGTCAATTGAAGGACTTCAAATGAAATCCCAAGCACAACCGGAATGAGCGCCAGTCGATTCAGAATTCTGACCCATAAAGGATCTGTCGGTACAAGTAAATAGACGAACATGCCGACAATGACAGTGAATAAAATGAAGCTGCTTCCGCATCTGTAGTGAAGACGAGATTGATTTTGTACATTTTCAACTGTAATGTCTTGACCCTGTTCATAGCAGTTTATGACTTTATGCTCTGCTCCATGATATTGAAATACCCTTTTAATTAAAGGTGTCATGGAAATAAAGTAAATATAGCCTAATAAAAGCATTAATTTAAAGAACGTCTCAATTGCAATTTGTGCGAAATTACCTGAAAAGATGGGACGCACCAATTCAGCTAAAAAGACAGGTACGAGTGTAAAGACGAATTTACTAAAAAGAAGTGAAAGAACTCCAATGACGGCGATTCCGAATATCATCGACAATTTCGATCCTTTTTGCTCCTTTACAAGTGAATGATCTTCTGAAGGATCAAGATCATAGCGTTCACTTGAAAAGTTCAAGTGCTTACTACCATTAGCGCTTGCTTCTACAAGTGCTGCGATGCCTCTGATAAACGGGATTCTCTTAAGGAAGGTGACCTGTTTATGAGAGGTTCTAGGAAGTCTTAGAAATTCGATGGATTGATCTTTACGACGGATGGCTGTTACATAGTTCTTTTTGCCCCCGAACATCACACCTTCGACGACTGCCTGGCCTCCATATGCTGGAGGTTTTGTTTGATTGGACATGATTATCAACCTACCTGTTTCCTGTAATTTACATGCATTTCTTTATACTCCTATTGTACAGGAAAAAAAGCGAAATCACTAGGTTCACATGTCGATTATCTACTAGATTTCTAACGACTCCTTTTTAGGCAGTATACCCTGTTTTATACATTTTACACATATACATTGAAATCCTTTTTTTTATGACTTTTTGGACATACTACTTGTTGGAGGTGTTCGTATGAAACGTGATGAAAAAGAAAGTAATCAAGAAAAAAATCAGCAGGTGTCGACGGCTTCGTTGATTGGACGGGCAGCTGCTGTAGGTTTTGTTGGAGGTGTATTTTGGGGCTTTATCGGTTTTCTGACCCATATGTTTCATTTTTCAGAGGTGAGCCCAAATATGCTGCTTCAGCCATTTGTGCTAGGTGAATGGAAAAAGGGAGGACTTGGTACATTTTTTAGTATTGTTCTTCTAGGTATTCTTTCTATGATCGCAGCCTTTATTTACTACGGTACACTCAAAAAAGTGAGAGGGTTTTGGATAGGGTTATTGTATGGCATAGTGCTTTGGGTGCTTGTATTTTACGTGTTTAATCCGATTTTTCCCGATGTGAAGCAGGTTCAACAATTAGAACAGAGTACAATTGTGACAACATTTTGCCTGTATCTTCTTTATGGGATGTTTGTTGGTTACAGCATTTCATTTGAATATAATGAATTAACGAGTGACAAGTTAGCAAGGGCACTTGGCAACAAGACAGAATAAAGTGTAAATCCACTATTGATATGATAAAATATTTTTGGGAACGAAAGGTTTCTAAGGAAAATGAAACAGAAATCATGATGAATTGAATTCGTGTGAAGGAGTGTTAATATGCCGCATTTTTTAGTACTGAACGGACCGAACTTAAATAGGCTTGGAAAAAGAGAGCCTGCTATTTATGGTAGCAAGACACTGACTGATTTAGAAACAGATTTGTTTCAATTTGCTGAAAGAGCAAATATCCAGTTAACGTTCTTTCAATCGAATCATGAAGGGGACTTAGTGGACGCGCTGCATGAAGCAGAGGATCAGTACGATGGTGTTGTATTTAACCCAGGGGCTTTTACCCATTACAGCTATGCGTTAAGAGATGCGATTGCAAGTATATCCTTACCTGTCGTTGAAGTACATATTACTAATATTCATAAGAGAGAAGAATTTCGCCATCATTCTGTCCTCGCACCGGTGTCAATAGGACAAATTGTTGGGCTTGGGATGGAAGGATACAAATTGGCGATACGTTACTTAGTGAGTGAAGGGGGAGTTTCGTAATGAAACTTGATAAACTCAGAAAGTTACTAGCTGATTTAGAGATTGATGGTCTTGTGATTACAAGCAGCTTCAATCTGCAATATATGACCGGGTTTACTGGCTCTTCTGGTCTAGCGGTTGTATCGAAGGACCGTGCTACATTTATTACTGATTTCCGTTATACAGAGCAAGCGAAGGATCAAGTAAAAGGCTATGACATCACTCAGCATAAAGGGAGTATCGTAGAGACAGCAGCTCAAACGGCAAAAGACTTTGGTGTGAAACGCCTTGGATTTGAACAGAATCATATGACATTTGCTGTATACGAACAGTACAGAGAAAAAATGAGCGGAATAGAGCTTGTACCAGTCTCAGACTCGGTTGAAAAGTTGCGCTTGATTAAGTCAAGTGAAGAGATTAAGATATTAGAGGAAGCTGCGAAGATTGCAGATCGTGCCTTTGACCATATTCTCACATACATCAAGCCGGGCCTGACAGAAATTTCGGTCATGAACGAGCTTGAATTTTTCATGAGAAAAGAAGGTGCTGAAGGATCTTCTTTTGATATGATTGTTGCTTCGGGTGTCCGCTCAAGCCTTCCCCATGGTAGAGCAAGCGAGAAGGTTATCGAATCAGGCGATATGGTGACGCTCGATTTTGGTGCTTACTTTAAAGGATATTGTTCAGATATGACGAGAACAATCGCAGTTGGACAGCCAAGTGACAAGATGAAAGAGATTTATCATATCGTATTGGAAGCAGAAATTGCTGGTGTGGATCAGATCAAGCCAGGTTTGACAGGGAGAGAAGCTGATCGCATCACACGAGACATCATTGAAAAGTATGGCTACGGTCAATATTTCGGACATTCGACTGGGCATGGACTCGGTATGGAGGTTCATGAAGCGCCTAGTTTATCCTCTCGCTCTGACACAGTACTTGAAGAGGGGATGGTCGTAACGGTTGAGCCTGGAATCTACTTGCCAGATGTCGGCGGCGTGAGAATTGAGGATGATATTGTCCTGACAGCAGATGGTAATAAACGACTGACCCACTCACCGAAAGAATTGATCATTTTATAAAAATGATGAAATGTAGGAGGATAACTAAATGATTTCAGTAAACGATTTTCGTACAGGCCTGACGATTGAAGTGGATGGCGGCATTTGGCGCGTTGTGGATTTCCAACACGTAAAACCAGGGAAAGGTGCGGCGTTTGTTCGTTCTAAACTCCGTAACCTTCGTACAGGTGCAATTCAAGAGAAAACTTTCCGTGCAGGTGAAAAAGTAGCCAAAGCACAGATCGAAACAAAAACGATGCAATATTTATATGCTAATGGAGATCAGCACGTATTCATGGATACAAGCTCATATGAACAGCTTGAATTAAGTGAAACACAAATTAAAGCTGAGTTGAAATACTTGCTTGAAAATATGTCAGTACATATCGTGATGTACGGTGCAGAGACATTAGGTGTTGAACTACCAAATACAGTTGAGTTAGAAGTAGTTGAAACTGAACCTGGTATTAAAGGTGACACAACTTCTGGTGGTACAAAGCCAGCGAAAACTGAAACTGGCTTGATCGTTAACGTTCCATTCTTTGTGAACCAAGGAGACAAGCTTGTCATTAATACAACAGACGGTTCATACGTATCAAGAGCATAGAGCCTTGATTGAAGAAAGACTGTAAACCCAACGTTTACAGTCTTTTTTTATGGTTTTTTGACAAGTGCGCCTCACAACTCTCTCATCCTCTAATAGACCCCTTCGTTTTAAGTCTTCTATTAAATAGAAGATATTTTTTTCTAAATGGTCCTGTCATCTATTCTCTCTTTCTTCTCTCTTCATTCTAAAAAAGAAGACTACTTCAAACATCAAAAGCATATAGTGTAAAAAAAGCTGGAGGTTATCATGAAACAGTTTCTCTTTCCAGGCATTCATCCATCAGTTGCGGCAATGGCAAGCATGAGATTTTTATCTGCTGCGATTGAACTGACAGCAGCCATTTTCATCTTGCTTACGAATGATGTACGCAAGGCAGTTGTCATTAATAGCATACTAGCGATTATAGGTCCGCTTATTTTTATTATTACCATGACGATTGGAATCTATCAGATTGCGGGCCAGCTTTCCTATGCAAAGCTTATTTTTATTTTTATCGGTGTCCTGTTTATTCTTGTAGGCATCTATAAATAAAAATGGCTTGGCATAAATAGTGGAGCTCGTCATACATTTTAGAGAAGAAAAAAAGGAGGGAGATACTTTTGCAAAACTTGTTGGATATTCTCCCGCATTCTATTGGACAAGAGCTGCGAATCTTTCAAGCAAAAGAATGGGCACAAATTGAAGAAATTCGGATTCGAACAAATCGCCCAGTTGAACTCATTCAAAAGGGAGAACCCCGTTTTCTCACATATTATGCAACTGTAGAGGATGCGTCGCAGCTTTTAGGTAGACTGAGTAATTACAGCATGTACACACTTGAAGAAGAATTGAAACAGGGATATATCACGATATCAGGTGGTCACCGTGTTGGGCTTGCTGGAAAAGTCATCGTTGAGAAGGGTGTGGTGAAGGGATTAAGGGATATTTCTTCATTTAATATCCGAATAGCGAAACAGAAAATAGGCATCGGAAACCCTTTTCTTCCTTATTTATATGAACAAAAATGGTTCAATACACTCTTAATAGGCCCCCCTCAAACGGGGAAAACGACTCTACTGAGAGATTTGGCTAGGCTGAGCAGTGCTGGAGGAGAGGGAGTACCGCCGCAAAAGACAGGAATTGTAGATGAAAGATCAGAGATTGCCGGTTGCATTAGAGGTGTTCCGCAACATGAATTTGGTCATCGAATTGATGTGCTTGATGCATGCCCTAAAGCAGAAGGCTTAATGATGATGATTCGATCGATGAGTCCGGAGGTCATCATTGTAGATGAAATTGGAAGAGAGGACGATTCAAATGCTCTTTTAGAGGCGATTCATGCAGGTGTCACAATTATCGTCTCAGCTCATGGTAACTCATTAGAGGATGTTTGTAAGCGTCCTTCTTTTCAAAAGTTATGGCAGCAACGTGTGTTTGATCGTTATATAGAGCTTACTCGAAAAAATGGACCTGGCACTATCAGGCGGATTTATGACAAGAATGGTCAGGAGTTAAAATGGAGGCGAGGAGAGAGCGTATGCTGAAGTTGGTAGGCGCTGTTTTGATCGTAGCCGCAACGACATGGGGTGGCTTTGAGTTTGCAAAAAGATATAGTGAAAGGCCAAAACAAATTAGACAGCTCAGATTTGCCCTTCAATCTCTTGAAGCAGAAATCATGTATGGACAAACACCATTAGAACGAGCAACGGCCCATATCGCCTCCCAAGTGGGAGAACCGATCAGTCATTTGTTCGATCACTTTTCTGAAAAGCTACATTCAGGGACGTTTTCAGCTAGACATGCATGGAATGAAAGTTTGGATGAGACATGGGAAAAAACCTTCTTAAAAAAAGGGGAGTATGAGGCTTTAAAACAGTTTGGGGAAACACTTGGTCAGCATGATGTAACTGCACAACAAAAACATATCAAGCTCACCTTAGGACATTTGGAATCAGAAGAAAAA
This sequence comes from Bacillus sp. NPDC077027, assembly GCF_050269555.1. NCBI lineage: Bacteria > Bacillati > Bacillota > Bacilli > Caryophanales > Bacillaceae > Bacillus > Bacillus sp. NPDC077027. The sequence continues at coordinate 590,453 of NZ_JBNNIO010000001.1, forward strand.
GAGGCAGATATTCAACAAGTAAAAAATGAAAAGATGGTCAGAAGCCTCGGCTTTTTAAGTGGATTGTTGCTCATTCTTTTATTGATGTGACAGGAAAGGAGTGCAGGTCATGGGCGTTGATGTGAACGTTATTTTTCAAATTGCGGGAGTTGGGATTGTCGTTGCATTCTTACATACAATCCTAGATCAAATGGGAAAAAAGGAATATGCCCAATGGGTTACCTTACTCGGATTTATCTATATTTTATTTATGGTCGCAACGATTGTAGATGATCTATTCAAAAAAATAAAAGCCGTATTTTTATTTCAAGGGTAAGGGAGGGCTCACGAATTGAAATTGTGCAAATTGTCGGACTTGGGTTAATTGCTACTTTTTTATCGTTAATTGTAAAGGAACAAAAGCCTACTTTTGCTTTTATGCTCGTCGTGTTTACAGGATGCGTCATCTTTCTATATTTAATTGATCAAATTTATACCATTATCTCAATGATCGAAAAAATAGCTGTAAGTGCCGGTGTGAACATGAAGTACGTTGAAACGATATTAAAGATTATTGGAATTGCCTATATTGCAGAATTTGGTGCTCAACTGACAAAGGATGCAGGACAAGGGGCAATTGCTTCCAAAATAGAGCTTGGAGGTAAAATTCTCATTTTGGTGATGGCTGTACCAATTTTAACTGTCATTATTGAAACCATTCTAGGGATGATTCCATCAATGACCTGACAGGAAGGAGTGAGCTAATTGAGGCGAACTGCCATGGTTTATGTGTTCATAGTGCTCATATGGTTGATCGCTCCTTTTGCACATGCAGAAGAAAGTCAGCCCCCAAATAGTACGGAACCGACCTCAGAAGAAGTAGTAAATGGACAGGCTGATGCACTTGAGCTTGATTCTATCAGTGATTTTTGGGAAGGGATTTTAACTGAATATGGTGGTTTCCTTCCAGAAAGTCAAAAAGCGACAATGAAAGAGCTAATTGAAGGAGATAAGCAGCTTTCTCCACAGGTTTGGTTAAAAGCATTTGTTCACTATTTATTCCATGAAGTGATTGCCAACGGAAAGTTGCTCGGCACACTCATTTTACTTACGATTTTTTGTTCACTTCTTCAGCTCCTACAAAATGCATTTCAACAAAGTACCGTCAGTAAAGTAGCATATGCACTCGTTTATATGGTGCTGATCATATTAGCGTTGAATAGCTTTCATGTTGCCATTACTTATGCGACAACAGCGATTCAAACGATGACGAGTTTTATTCTTGCACTCATTCCTCTTTTATTAGCATTGATTGCTTCATCGGGCGGAATTGTATCTGCTGGCTTTTTTCATCCCGTTATCTTATTCCTAATGAATACAAGCGGTATTTTTATTCAACACATTGTGTTACCACTCATTTTCCTATCTGCCGTTTTGAGCATTGTCAGTACACTTACAGAACAATACAAGGTGACGCAACTTGCCCAGCTTTTAAGAAACTTTGCCATCGGGGGTCTTGCTGTCTTTTTGACAGTATTTCTCGGTGTTGTTTCAGTACAAGGGGCATCGGCAGCAGTGACTGATGGAATTGCACTTAGAACAGCTAAGTTCATCACTGGGAATTTTATTCCGGTGCTCGGCAGAATGTTTACGGATGCAACGGATACAGTCATTAGCGCTTCTGTGTTATTGAAAAATACAGTTGGTCTAGTTGGTGTTGCGATCTTAATCTTTATTGCTGCCTTTCCTGCCATAAAGGTGCTATCGCTTGCGCTTATTTACAAATTGGCTGCCGCCATCTTGCAGCCATTAGGTGGTGGTCCGATCATTAGTTGTCTTGGTGTGATATCGAGAAGTGTTTTGTATATTTTTGCAGCACTTGCGATTGTTTCTTTAATGTTTTTTTTAAGTATTACAGTCATTATTACAGCTGGTAATTTAACGATGATGATGAAGTGAGGAGGGAAGCACCTTGAGTTTTCTCACAGAATGGATTACTAGCATCATTTTGTTTATTTTATTTGCGATTGTGATTGATTTGTTGCTCCCAAACTCTAGCATGCAAAAATATGCAAAGATGGTCGTCAGTCTCTTATTAATTGTTGTCATGCTGAATCCTATATTCACTTTATTCCGGGCAGACCCTGACCAAATCTTTTCGGAATTAATGAAAGATAAAGATCAAGCACAATCAGAAGATTTAAAAAAACGCATGAATTTAGAAAAAAAAGAAATACAAGCATCTCAACGTGCATATATTTTAAAACAAATGGCTGTCCAACTAGAAAAAAGCGCGGAATCTGTACTGAAAAAGGAGAGCTATGAAGTGAAAGTGATAGAAGTTCTTTCAGACAAAGAGCATCTTGATCAAAAGGTAGAGGCGAATCAATTGAACATACAAGCTGTACTCACACCTCTTTCAAATGATCATGTAGAGGCTGTGGCAAAGGTGGAAATCGATCTCACTCAGCAAAAAGATGAGGTCAAGGAATCGTCAACTGAATCACGGAGGATGGCGCAAGAACTTGCAGACTTGTGGAATGTGAATCCTGAAAACGTTGCTGTTCGAATTGAGGGAGGTGACTTGAAAGGTCATGAATGATCATGGATGGAAACATAAACTACAGCGCTTCTTCTCTTCATCTTATAAAGGAGAAGGAAAACCGAAGCTAACAAAACATCATTATTTTTTACTTGTGTTTATAATCGGGGTGTCATTCATGATTCTGAGTCAAATACTGTCACCTCCATCAAATGATCAAAAAGCGGTTGAGCCCGTATCTAAAAATCCGAGTTCTCAAGAACAAGAAGTATTTAAGCCGACCTCTACTGGCAAATCAAAAAACTCGATTGAGGAAGTTGAACAAGAATACGAAAACCAGCTGAAAGAAATTTTGGAAACCATCATTGGTGTTGAAGATGTCTCAATTGTCGTCAATGTTGATGCAACCTCTCTCAAAATCTTTGAAAAAAATAAGTCTAATAAAAGTACAATGACAGAAGAGACGGATAAAGAAGGTGGTATACGTAGTGTGACAGACCAGACAAAAGAAGAGGAGATTGTCATAATCAAAAATGGCAATGAAGAAACACCAGTTGTTGTTCAAACGAAAAAACCTGAAATCCGCGGTGTTCTCGTTGTTGCTCAAGGAGTAGACAACGTTCAAATAAAGAAAACCATCATTGAAGCTGTAACACGAGTGCTTGATGTACCGAGCCATAGAGTGGCTGTTGCCCCTAAAAAACTCAAGGAGGATTCGGAATGATGCTAAAAAAACAAACCGTTTGGCTATTAACGATGCTAAGTCTAGTTGTCGTATTAAGTGTGTACTACATTATGTCCCCGCAAGGTGAAAACGCAGTAACCGTTGAAGATACAAAACCAAAAGGGACAGAAGAGAAAAAGACGGAAACAGAAAAAGGACCTGATAAAGACAGTGAGAAGAAATCAACTGATAAAGAAACAAGTGGCAAACAAGAAGATGTGGAAACAAGTGGTGAAGAAGGTAAGGTCATTTCAGAACAGACAGATGATGAACTATTCACGACCTATCGTTTAGAGCTTGAAGATAAACGGAGCAAAAAAAGAGAGGAGTACAATGAAATTGTTTCAAGTGATGATGCAACAGCTCAAGAGAAAAGCGAAGCATATGATCAAATGACAGCGTTAAGTGAAGCAGAGGGAACAGAGCGTCAATTAGAAACACTAATTAAAACAAAAGGCTACAAAGATGCGCTTGTCAGTGCAGAGGGAGATAAGGTTAGCATTACAGTAAGATCAGATAAAAAATCAAAAGCACAGGCAGCTGATATAATCGATCTGGTGACAAATGAAATGCGCGGACTCGACAATGTCGCGGTCACATTTGAACCATCAAATCAATAAAATTTTTCGGGGCGTCCTTTTTAAAAAGGACGTTTTTTGATGCGGTTTGACGAGCTGTCTCACACTTTCAGATGAAGTTGCTGACCACAATAGTAGTTGAATTCAAATAAATCCTCCTGTAAGATGGTTATAGTATGTAGTTTTAGTACTAGCCTATAAAAAAAGATAAATCCATGCATAGGGGTGCGATTCCATGTTGAAAATTGAAGAAATTCATGAACTGATTAAATTAATTGATGAATCAACTATTGACGAATTTACTTATGAAAATGATGGAGCAAAAATTAAGCTGAAGAAAAACAAAGAAACAGTACAGCAAGTTGCAGTAGCTCCTACTCAAACGGCTCCTGTTCAAGTGGCTCCAGCACAACAAGCTCCTAAAGCACAAGCTCCTGTTCAGACCGAAGCGCCGGCACAAGAGGCGGTTCCGTCTGAAAACCTGCATAAAATTACATCCCCAATGGTTGGCACATTTTATGCTTCATCTTCACCTGAAGCAGATCCTTACGTAAGCAAAGGCTCTAAGGTTAAGGATGACTCTGTCGTATGCATCGTTGAAGCAATGAAACTATTCAACGAAATCGAAGCAGAAGTCAAAGGTGAGATCGTTGAAATTTTAGCTGAAAACGGACAGCTTGTAGAATTCGGACAACCCCTCTTTCTTGTGAAAGCAGAGTAAGGAGCACGATGATGATTAAAAAGCTATTAATTGCAAACAGAGGAGAAATCGCAGTCAGAATCATCCGAGCTTGCAAAGAGCTAGGTATTCAAACAGTGGCTGTTTATTCTGAAGCAGATCGAGAAGCACTTCATGTTCAGATGGCTGATGAAGCATATTGTATCGGGCCAACAGCATCTAAAGATAGTTATCTCAATGTCACAAACATTGTAAGTGTAGCGAAGCTCACTGGAACAGATGCTATTCACCCAGGCTATGGCTTCCTAGCTGAAAATGCTGATTTCGCAGAGTTATGTGAAGAATGCAACGTGATATTTGTTGGGCCAACAGCATCTGCTATTTCTAAAATGGGAACAAAAGATGTAGCAAGAGAAACAATGAAACATGCAGGAGTTCCGATTGTGCCTGGTTCACAAGGAATTATTAAAGATATTGATGATGCGATTTCAACAGCTGAAGGAATTGGGTATCCTGTTATTATTAAAGCAACAGCAGGCGGAGGCGGTAAAGGAATCCGAGTTGCCCGTACTGAAGAAGAGCTCATCAATGGTGTGAAAATTACACAACAGGAAGCTGCAACAAACTTTGGAAACCCAGGTGTATATCTTGAAAAATTCATCGAAGACTTTAGACACGTTGAAATTCAAGTGCTTGCAGACACCAAAGGCAATACGATTCACCTTGGTGAACGTGACTGTACAATTCAAAGAAGAATGCAAAAGCTTCTTGAAGAAACACCATCACCTGCCCTGAATGCAGATATTAGAGAGCAAATGGGTCAGGCAGCAGTAAGAGCAGCACAGGCAGTCGAATACACTGGTGCAGGAACTGTTGAATTCATTTATGATTATCATGAAGAGAAGTTCTACTTTATGGAAATGAATACACGTATTCAAGTAGAGCATCCCGTCACAGAAATGGTCACTGGTGTAGACTTGATTAAAGAACAGATCAAGGTCGCTTCAGGTGAGCCGCTTTCATTAACACAAGAAGAGGTTAAATTTGAAGGTTGGGCAATCGAGTGCCGTATCAACGCAGAAAATCCTGAGAAAAACTTTATGCCATCTGCGGGAGAGATTAAAATGTACCTTCCACCAGGCGGACTAGGTGTTCGTATTGACTCAGCAGCATACCCAGGATATGTCATTCCGCCATATTATGATAGTATGATTGCGAAAGTCATTACGTATGGTAAAACAAGAGATGAAGCCATTGCAAGAATGAAAAGAGCACTAAGCGAATTTGTCATCGAAGGCGTTCACACCACGATCCCGTTCCACATAAAATTGCTTGAACATGAAACGTTTGTAAGTGGCAATTTTAATACGAAATTTTTAGAAACATACCAAGTAATGAATTAATAACGGTTTTCGGAGGTGAATGATTGTGTCAGAAAACAATTTGCTTGAGATGAATCTTGATGAGGCGCAATTAGGAAAGGTGCAAATTGCCCCAGAAGTAATTGAAGTCATTGCAGGCATTGCAGCTTCAGAGGTTGAAGGGATTGCTGAAATGCGTGGCAATTTCGCTGCTGATGTGGCGGAGCGCTTCGGCAAGAAAAATCATCGAAAAGGTGTAAAAGTAGATGTCTCTGATGAAGGCATTACAATCGATGTGTATTGTGTAGTTGAATTTGGCCTATCCATTCCAAAGGTGTCAACTGCTGTTCAAGAAAATATCCGTCAAACCCTTTTGAACATGACAGCATTAACCATCAATGAAATCAACATTCATGTTGTTGGGATTCAATTTGATACAAAAGGGCAAGACGTAGAAGTAGATCAAGAAATGTAAAATGGTTTGAAATGAAACCAAGGAGGTATCCCCTCTTTGGTTTTTTAAAGCCCATTTTTCGGCTGTAACCGAATATTGAATTCGTCATGTTTACATTTATTCGTTTATCAAGGTGGCTTTACATGGGATCTTGGTGCGACTGTGCTCAAAATATGTTATGATTTCATTATGGATTAATGACAAACGGATAAAGTGGTTAAAGGAGTAAATAATGAAGAGAAGAACTGCAAGAGAAAAGGCGCTACAAACATTATTTCAAATTGATGTCAGCGATATTGACCCGAAAGAGGCAATGACGCATGCCCTTGACGAACAGGAAACAGATCCTTTTTTTGAGGAGCTGGTTTTTGGTGTGCTTGAGCAAAAGGACAAGCTCGATGAGATGATCTCACAACATCTGGTCAATTGGAAGCTTGACCGTATTGCGAATGTGGACAGAGCCATTTTAAGATTGTCTGTTTACGAAATGGCGTTTGAAGAAGACATCCCAGCAAGTGTCACTATGAATGAAGCAATTGAGCTGGCAAAGTGTTTTGGTGATGATAAAGCGCCGAAATTTGTAAATGGTGTACTTTCTAATATTAAAACTGACCTAAAGCAGCAATAGGAGGATTTGACATGACAGCAACTATCATCGATGGGAAAGAAACAGCAAAAGAAAAACGCGAGCAATTAGCACTGGAAGTAGAAAAGCTGAAACAAAAAGGAGTCACACCCGGACTTGCCGTTATTTTGATCGGTGAAGACCCAGCTTCTCTTTCTTATGTGCGTGGGAAGAAAAAAGCAGCAGAAGACATGGGGATGCATTTTAAACTTGATCACCTAGAAGCTTCTTTAACAGAAGAAGAATTGCTTCAATTAATTGATCAGTACAATGCAGATGATGCATTTCATGGCATCCTTGTTCAGCTTCCGTTGCCTAATCATATCTCTGAAAAAGCAGTGATTGAGCGCATTTCTCCTGAAAAGGACGTTGATGGTTTCCATCCTTTAAATATCGGGAAAATGCTACTTGGGGAAGATACATTTTTACCTTGTACACCTGCAGGTATCATTGAGTTGCTGAAAAAAACAGGCGTTGATATCTCAGGAAAAGAAGTTGTCGTTGTAGGACGAAGCAATATAGTTGGAAAACCAGTTGGACAATTGCTTCTTAACGAAAATGCAACGGTCACGTACTGTCATTCGAGAACTGCAAATATTTCAGAACACACGCTAAAAGCAGATATTTTAGTTGTTGCCGTTGGTCGAGCTAACTTCATCACAGCTGATCAAATTAAAGAAGGTGCAATTGTCATCGATGTTGGGGTCAATCGTTTGGATACAGGAAAGCTTGTGGGAGATGTTGATTTTGAAGAAGCGAAAGAGAAAGCTTCTTATATCACACCGGTTCCAGGCGGAGTAGGTCCAATGACGATTACTATGCTTGCGCATAACACTGTCAAATCAGCCAAACGTACATTAGCATAAGCTTTTGCCATTCATCCACCTGCATATTGCTGGTGGATGAATGTGCGTTTTTGAAGAGGAGGAATTCGTCATGAGTGAAAGAGCCTTTGTGACGGTCACAGCCCTTACAAAATACATAAAACGAAAATTTGATGTTGACCCTCATTTAGAGGATATTTGGATTAAAGGTGAGTTATCCAATGTCAAAATCCATTCAAGAGGACATGTTTATTTCACCTTAAAAGATGAAAATGCGAGAATGCAGGCGGTCATGTTTCAAAGGTCTGCCTCTTTATTACCTTTTTCACCTGAGAGCGGAATGAAAGTCTTAGTACGCGGCGGAATTCAAGTTTACGAGCCGAGCGGGAATTATCAGCTTTACGCAAAGGAAATGCAGCCTGATGGTGTTGGTGCGCTTCATCTTGCCTACGAAGAACTGAAAAAAAAGCTGACGAGAGAAGGCTTATTTGATGCTCACTATAAAAAACCAATTCCTGAGTACCCAACAGTCGTTGGAGTGGTGACTTCTCCAACTGGTGCTGCTGTACGAGATGTGATTACGACAATCAACAGACGGTTTAAACTAGCAAAAATCATTGTTCTTCCAGCGCTTGTTCAAGGAGAAAATGCGCCTCGCTCTATCGTGCAGCGGATACAAGAAGCAAATGAAAAAAAGCTTTGCGATGTCTTAATTGTTGGTAGAGGCGGAGGTTCAATAGAAGAGTTATGGGCATTTAATGAAGAAGCGGTAGCAAGAGCTATTTTCGCTTCCCAAATTCCGATTATTTCCGCAGTAGGTCACGAAACCGACTTTACAATTAGCGATTTCACTGCAGATATGAGAGCACCCACACCAACAGGGGCGGCAGAGCTAGCCGTTCCGAGTACGTCGGATTTAATTGAGCGACTCAAGTCAGCAGAGGTAAGGCTGACTCGTGCTGTGAAACAACGTTCCACACAAGCAAGGGAGCGTCTTTTAGCCCTTCAATCTTCTTACGCCTTCCGTTTTCCAAAACGATTACAAGAACAAAAAGAACAGCAATTCGACCATGTGTTTGATCGGTTCCAAAAAGAGCTAACCCGGCAGCTTGAACAAAAAAGACAGCAGCTGGAACGTAAAAGCTACCGACTTATGCCGCTTCATCCAAAAGAACAACTCATGCAAGCAAAAAAAAGGCATGCTGATGAAACGAATCAGCTGATTCGCAGTATGAATGTGCAATTAAAATCTGTTCATTCGCAGTTCCAATCAGTTCTTGGTAAACTAAATGCATTAAGCCCGCTCCAAGTGATGGAAAGAGGGTATAGCTTAGCTTATAAAGAGGATCAGCTCATTAAAAGTGTGAGTCAGGTCGAGCAAAAAGACCGTCTATCGATTACGATGAAAGATGGACGTCTCATCTGCGAGGTTATAGAGAAGGAGGGACAATCAACATGACTGAATCAAAAAAAACGAATGATAAAAACGTGACATTTGAAGAGGCGATGAAGGAGCTTGAAGAGATTGTCGGCAAACTCGAAGAAGGTGATGTGCCGCTAGAAGAGGCCATTCATTATTTCCAAGAAGGTATGTCCCTATCAAAACTTTGCCATGAAAAACTCCAGCATGTTGAAAAACAAATGGATTTTATCTTAAAAGAGGACGGTGAGCTGGCTCCTTTTTCAGTAAAGGAGGCAGACACGGGTGACAAGTAGACTGAATGAATTTTTAACAACACGCAAACAGGCGGTCGAAGAATATCTATTTGCCTATGTAGAGCAGTTAAATATTCCGAAAGAGCTAAAAGCATCGATGCTTTATTCGTTAGAGGCAGGCGGTAAACGGCTACGTCCAGTGCTCGTGCTCGCATTGCTTCATGCATATGGAAAAGGTGAACAAGACGGGATTACGGTTGGCAGTGCTGTCGAAATGATTCATACATACTCATTGATTCATGATGATCTTCCATGTATGGACGATGATGATCTCAGAAGAGGAAAGCCAACCAATCATAAAGTATTCGGTGAGGCAACAGCAGTGCTTGCAGGAGATGCGCTCCTAACAGAAAGCTTTCGCCTCATTACATCTCAGCTTTCAGACGGCATATCACCAGATAAAAAGCTTCGCATTATTGATGAGCTAGTTCAGTCAGCAGGAGCATTAGGAATGGTTGGCGGACAATTTGATGATATGGAAGCAGAACAAAAACAAGTATCTCTTTCAGAACTAGAATCGATTCATGCACGAAAAACAGGAAAGCTCCTTACATTTAGTGTGACAGCTGGTGCGATTTTAGCAGATGCACCACCGCAGGAAATCAAAAAGCTTAAAGAATTCAGCTACCATATCGGAATTGCTTTCCAAATTCGTGATGACATTTTAGACCTTGAAGGGAGCGAAGAAAAAATTGGGAAGCGGGTCGGCTCTGATACATTGAATGATAAGTCTACATACCCTTCTTTATTAACGCTTTCAGGGGCAAAAGAAAAGCTTAATGAGCATATTACCCGCGCTAAAGAGATTGTTTCAGGGCTCAATTTGCAGCAGCATTTACTACATGATCTTTGTGATCTGATTGCCTCAAGAGATCATTAAAAACAGCCTAGATTTGAGGGTTTCAGAATAGTTGTGGTAAACTGTAAACAGTTTATATTAAATGAGACAACTCTTATCTCTTCTATGTTTTCTAGGGATAAGGCAATATATATGTTTGTAGAAATTTTGTTGAAAGCGAGTTGATCCTGATTGGATCTTTTATCAATAAAAAATCCAAAGTTTCTGAAGGGAATGTCAAATGCTGAATTAGAGGAGCTAAGTGCAGAAATCCGTACTTTTTTGATAGAATCACTTGCGGGCTCTGGTGGTCACATTGGACCGAACCTTGGTGTTGTTGAGCTCACACTTGCTCTTCATCAAGCATTTGATAGCCCTAAGGATAAATTTCTGTGGGATGTTGGACATCAGTCCTATGTCCACAAGTTATTGACTGGTAGAGGGCCTGAATTCGATACGCTCCGCCAATATAAAGGTTTATGCGGTTTTCCAAAACGAAATGAAAGTGAACATGATGCATGGGAGACAGGCCACAGTTCAACATCACTTTCGGGTGCGATGGGGATGGCAGCGGCTCGTGACATTAAAGGGACAGATGAATACATTGTTCCAGTCATTGGTGACGGTGCTTTAACTGGTGGTATGGCATTAGAAGCCCTGAACCACATTGGCGATGAAAAGAAAGATATGATCGTGATCTTAAATGATAATGAAATGAGTATAGCCCCAAATGTTGGAGCCATCCATACAATGCTTGGTAGACTCCGGACAGCGGGCAAATATCAATGGGTTAAAGACGAGCTAGAATATTTGTTTAAACGTATTCCAGCAGTTGGCGGAAAGCTTGCAGCAACAGCGGAACGAATTAAGGATAGCCTCAAATACTTACTCGTTTCGGGTATGTTCTTTGAAGAATTGGGATTCACGTATTTAGGTCCTGTAGACGGTCATTCTTTTGATGATCTATTTGAAAATCTAGAGTATGCAAAGAAAACAAAGGGGCCAGTACTACTTCATGTCATCACAAAAAAGGGCAAGGGCTACAAACCTGCTGAATCCGATAAAATTGGAACTTGGCATGGAACAGGTCCTTACAAAATTGATACAGGTGATTTTGTAAAACCAACAGCAGCGGCACCGTCTTGGAGTGGTCTTGTCAGTGAAACTGTCCGTAAGCTTGCAAGGGAAGACAAGAGAATCGTTGCCATTACACCAGCGATGCCTGTAGGTTCAAAGCTAGAAGGGTTTGCCAAAGAATTCCCTGAACGTATGTTTGACGTTGGAATTGCAGAGCAGCATGCCGCAACAATGGCAGCGGGGCTTGCCACGCAAGACATGAAGCCATTTTTGGCGATATATTCTACCTTCCTTCAGCGTGCCTATGATCAAGTATTACATGACATTTGCCGACAGAACTTGAATGTATTTATTGGTATTGATCGTGCAGGTCTTGTTGGAGCAGATGGAGAAACGCATCAAGGTGTATTTGATATTGCCTTTATGCGTCATATGCCAAACATGGTCTTAATGATGCCTAAGGATGAAAATGAAGGACAACATATGGTGAATACAGCTATTCAATATGATGATGGTCCAATTGCCATGCGCTTCCCGAGAGGCAATGGGCTTGGAGTGAAAATGGATGAACAGCTAAAGGCGATTCCGATTGGATCGTGGGAGGTTCTTCGTCCAGGGAAAGATGCTGTGATCCTAACGTTTGGAACAACAATTAAAATGGCGATGCAGGCAGCTGAAGAATTGCAAAAAGAAGGAAAATCAGTTCGTGTTATAAATGCGCGTTTTATCAAACCGCTTGATGAAAGCATGCTAACAGAAATCATTTCTGAAGGTATCCCAATTTTGACAATTGAAGAAGCTGTTCTCCAAGGTGGATTTGGAAGTGCCATTTTAGAATTTGTGCACGACCAAAAAGCTTCTCATTTAAAAGTTGAACGTATGGGAATTCCTGATAAATTTATTGAGCATGGCAGTGTTGATGCTTTGCTTGAAGAAATCGGTCTCACAAAGGCACAAGTATCTCAAAAATTGCGTGAGCTACTCCCAACAGCACCTAGAAAAGGAATTGGATCATGACTTCAAAGAAAGAAAGACTTGATGTTTTGTTAGTTGAAAAAGGACTAATGGAAACAAGAGAAAAAGCGAAGCGTGCCATTATGGCTGGCATCGTCTATTCAAATGAAAACCGTCTGGATAAACCAGGTGAAAAAATTAATCGAGACATGCCACTTACAGTGAAGGGCAACCCTCTAAAATATGTAAGCCGAGGCGGTCTAAAGCTTGAAAAAGCCTTAAAGGAATTTGAACTTACTGTAGCAGGAAAGCTACTGATTGATATCGGGTCTTCAACAGGTGGCTTTACGGATTGTGCACTTCAAAATGGAGCAGTGAGATCATATGCTGTCGATGTCGGCTATAATCAGCTTGCGTGGAAATTAAGACAGGATGAACGAGTGATCGTCATGGAGCGGACGAACTTCCGTCATTCTGTGCCTGCTGATTTTACAGAAGGCTTGCCTGAGGTCGCTTCAATTGATGTATCCTTTATATCATTGAAGCTCATATTGCCTGCACTTAAAGCCATTCTTGTACCGGGCGGTGACTGTATCGCACTTGTGAAGCCTCAATTTGAGGCTGGACGAGAATTGGTCGGTAAAAAGGGCATTGTGAGAGAGCCTGCTGTTCATTTAGGTGTATTAGAAGAAATGAATCAATTTGCTGCAAAGGAAGGTTACGATGTGAAAAATGTCTCGTTTTCCCCGATTACGGGTGGAGATGGAAACATTGAATTTTTACTTCACCTTCAGCTACTTCCAGACATACAAGAAGGTACAGCGCTTCCTGAATCAATACTAGAGAAAACAGTCCAAGAAGCACATCTTGTGCTCAAAGAAAAGAAAAACAAAGAGCTCACAGAGTGATCTAATGCATGGAATAATAGCACTCGCTATTATTCCTTTTTACATGGAAAAAAAGCAAGAATCGACAGTTTTTCTCGTTATGCTTGTATTTTTAAGTGTGAATCATATAACATAGAACGTACATGTAAGTTGAGAATATAAGGCGCTAGGGAGGTCTTTATGAATAAAGGTCAAAGGCACATTAAAATTAGAGAAATTATCGCAAGTCAGGATATTGAAACACAGGACGAATTAGTCGATATTTTAAAAGCAGATGGCTACAACATTACACAGGCAACTGTTTCAAGAGATATTAAGGAGCTTCATTTGGTCAAGGTTCCAACGAACAATGGCTCATATAAATACAGTCTCCCGGCTGATCAACGCTTTAATCCACTTTCTAAGCTAAAACGTGCCCTAATGGATGCATTTATTAAGATGGATGCAGCAAGCCACCTCATTGTGTTAAAAACAATGCCAGGTAATGCACAAGCCATTGGAGCCCTAATGGACAATTTAGATTGGGAAGAAATTATGGGGACGATTTGTGGGGACGATACAATTCTTATCATTTGTCGTGCACCAGAAGATACTGAGACTGTCTCTACAAAAATTCTAGAGCTCTTATAAGGTGAGCGGTTTTTCAAAAAGAGGTGTCAAATGAATGTTAGCAGAATTAACGATTAAAAATTTCGCCATCATTGAAGAGTTAACGGTTTCATTTGAAAAAGGTTTAACCGTTTTGACAGGGGAAACAGGTGCAGGGAAATCCATTATTATCGATGCAGTATCACTCCTTGTCGGCGGAAGAGGATCATCTGAGTTTGTGCGATATGGAGAGAAAAAAGCTGAACTAGAAGGTTTGTTTCTACTGCCAGATCATCACCCTGTATTTGAATTATGTCAGCAGCAAGGCATTGATGTATCAGATGAAATGATGATCTTAAGACGGGATATTAATATGAATGGGAAGAGTGTTTGTCGTGTGAACGGCAAGCTAGTCACCATTGCAACGCTTAGAGAAATTGGCCGACTGCTACTTGATATTCATGGCCAACATGACAATCAATTATTGATGGAAGATGAAAACCATCTTCACCTATTGGATCAATATGGAGCAGAAGAGATTGCACCTGCTCTGTTTGCTTATCGTGAAACTTACGATCAATATGTCAAAATTGCAAATAAATTAAAGCAGCTATCAGAAAATGAACAAGAGATGGTTCATCGTCTTGATTTGCTGCAATTTCAATTTGAAGAAATAGAAGCTGCTCAGCTAGAACCGAATGAAGATGAGCATCTCCAAGAAGAGCGGCATCAAATCAGTAACTTTGAGAAGATTTATGCATCACTTCAAAATGCATATAATGCCTTGAGAAACGAACAAAGCGGGCTTGATTGGGTTGGGATGGCGACTAGTGAACTTGAGCATGTTTCAGACATAAATGAGGATTTAAAAAAAGTATCTGAACAAGTGACTAATTCATACTACTTGTTAGAAGAATCAACTTTTCAAATGAGAAGCCTACTTGATAACTTGGAGTTTGACCCAGCACGCCTTGATTTTATTGAGTCAAGGCTAAATGAAATCAAGCAATTAAAAAGGAAATATGGGGCGACTGTCGAGGAAATCCTTGAATATGCGGCAAAGATTGAAGAAGAAATAGATCAAATTCAAAATAGAGATAGCCATTTACAAACGCTCAAGGACAAGTTAGACGAGGTCAGCCGTGATGCTTTACTCGAAGCAGTAAATGTTACTGAATTACGAAAAAAGTGGGCGAAGCAATTAGCAAAACAAATCCAACATGAATTAAAAGACTTGTACATGGATAAATCCACATTTGATACAGTCTTTTCTATTCGCCATGCACTTTCAACAAACAGCAATGGTCCGCTTTTAAACGGAAAGCCAGTTCAGCTTGGAAAAAACGGGATTGATCAAGCGCAATTCGTCATTTCTACGAATACAGGGGAGCCGATGAAGTCTTTATCGAAAGTCGCATCAGGCGGTGAGTTATCACGGGTCATGCTTGCTGTGAAAAGTATTTTTTCAGCTAAACAAGATGTGACCTCCATTATTTTTGATGAGGTTGATACAGGTGTAAGTGGACGTGTTGCACAAGCAATTGCCGAAAAAATTCATAAAGTGGCAAAGGGGTCGCAGGTGCTATGTATTACCCATTTGCCTCAGGTAGCAGCAATGGCAGATACCCATTTGTTCATTTCTAAACGCTCAAAGGATGGACGAACACTTACAAGTGTTAAATCGTTAAATCATCAGGAAAAAGTAAACGAAATTGGTCGTATGATTGCAGGTGTTGAGGTGACAGAGCTAACAAAGCAACATGCGAAAGAATTGTTGAATCAAGCAAATGATGTCAAATTGACAGGGTAGCTGGAACTTATCAGCTATCTTTTTTATAATGGCTGATTTTCATTAAATATACCCAGATTGATCGCTTTTTCTTTTATCAATTTATCCAATCATTTTCTACTCGACTCGGTTATAAATCCTTCGTTAGAAGGCAAAAGTAAAGATGTAACCGAAACAAACCATTGTTTCTGGTGTGGGTTAGGAGCGAGGAGAGTGAAAAATGAATGCCTGAAAAAATGAGAAAAGCCATTGGTGTTATTCTCCTTGTTTCTTTAATAAGTACAGGGTTTATGAGCTTTGTGAAGCAATATATCAGCATCCCAACTGCAATAACTGTCTTTGAAAAGCAAGAACAAACAATTGAAACATCCCTTGAGGCAACAGCAAATGTCTCCTCACATGCCTTTCAAATGTCCACAAAACAAGATCAACAGAAACTGAAGGGACAAAAGGCAGGGAAAGCCGAAATTGTATATGATTTTAAAGGATTCCCCATTAAAAAGACAAAAGTTGACGTTCTTCCTGAACTCAAAGTCATCCCTGGCGGACAATCAATTGGGGTTAAATTACACTCTGTCGGTGTGCTCGTAGTAGGATTTCATCAAATCACTACGTCAAATGGGAAGAAATCACCAGGCGAAGCAGCTGGCATTCAGCCGGGAGATATGATCTTACAAATCAATGGAAAAAAGATGGAGGAAATGAATGACCTCACCCCTTTTATTCAAAAAGCAGGAAAAACAGGGGAAACCCTAGAGCTGCTTTTAAAAAGGGATAGCAAAACCTTTCAAACAACGTTAACACCAGCGAAGGACGCCCAAGAAGGTATCTATCGCATTGGCCTTTATATACGTGACTCAGCTGCAGGAATTGGCACAATGACGTTTTTTGAACCAAAATCGAAAAAATATGGGGCGCTTGGTCATGTGATTTCAGACATGGATACAAAAAAACCAATCGTCGTCGATAATGGCGAAATTGTCAGATCGACCGTGACATCAATTGAAAAAGGGACAGGTGGCAATCCTGGTGAAAAACTAGCTCGTTTCTCATCAGAACGAAAAACGATTGGTGATATTTCGCGAAACAGTCCATTCGGTATATTTGGTAAGTTAACCGAAAAACTTGAAAACAATATATTAGACAAAGCATTACCTGTTGCATTATCAAATGAGGTAAAAGAAGGACCAGCAGAAATTTTAACCGTCGTTAACCATGACAAAGTGGAGAAATTCAATATTAAAATTGTCAGTACCACACCGCAAAAGTTTCCTGCAACAAAAGGAATGGTACTTAAGGTAACAGATGAGCGACTCTTAAATAAAACGGGCGGTATCGTACAAGGAATGAGTGGAAGTCCGATTATTCAAAATGGCAAAATCATTGGAGCTGTAACTCATGTATTCGTCAATGATCCCACAAGTGGATACGGGGTGCACATTGAATGGATGTTATCTGAAGCAGGAATCGAATTATATCAAAAGAATAAGAAAGCGAGTTAATGAAAACTGCCTGCATCATTCGGCAGTTTTTTTCTACCCTTTCATTCTGAGCAATCGTGTTATAAAATAAGGAAAAAGAGATTTTTCGACAAAATGAAAAGACAATTTTTGTCAACTTGCATATATCGTCGAATTTATAAGAAAAACGTAGAAAAAACAAGATAATGCTCTATTATTCGGAAAATTAAAGTTTTTTAAAGGGGATAGAATGCTTTTGTCGAATTGAACAGTCAGAAACAGATTGTGAAAGAAAAAGGAAACGACATTGGGGAGGAAAGAACGTGGAGAAAATTAAAGTGTGTGTAGCTGATGACAATCGTGAACTTGTGGGTCTTTTGACAGAATATATTGAAGGACAAGAAGATATGGAAGTGCTTGGTGTAGCCTATAATGGGCAGGAATGTTTGACATTATTGAAAGATAAGCAGCCTGACGTTCTCCTCCTAGATATTATTATGCCTCACCTGGATGGTCTTGCTGTTTTAGAAAGACTGCGTGAATCTGACATGGGAAAACAGCCGAGTGTCATCATGCTGACTGCTTTTGGACAAGAGGATGTCACAAAAAAAGCAGTGGATCTAGGTGCATCATATTTTATTCTAAAACCATTTGATATGGAGAACCTCGTCGGTCATATACGTCAAGTCAGTGGAAACGGCACACAAATCACACATCGTTCTTCATCTATCCAAAACAGTGTACTAAGAAATAAACCTGAACCAAAACGAAAAAATCTTGATGCCAGTATTACGAGTATCATTCATGAAATAGGAGTTCCTGCACATATTAAAGGGTATTTGTACTTAAGAGAAGCCATATCCATGGTGTATAATGACATCGAGTTGCTAGGGAGTATTACAAAAGTGCTGTACCCAGATATTGCGAAGAAATTTAATACAACAGCAAGCAGAGTGGAAAGAGCGATTCGTCATGCCATTGAAGTGGCTTGGAGCAGAGGGAATATTGATTCCATATCTTCACTCTTTGGTTACACTGTTAGCATGACAAAAGCCAAACCAACTAACTCTGAATTTATTGCAATGGTTGCTGACCGCCTGCGCCTTGAGCATAGAGCGAGTTAACATCCCGTTTTCTTAAAAACGCTTCTCTTATTAGGAAGCGTTTTTTATTTTGACACTAAGAATGCCTTTCTGACAGATTTTTTAGATAGAATACACTAAGTAAAATTGTTTGAACAAGTGATAGACTGCCCTCATTTTGTATCCATGAGAAAATGAAAAATAAAGCATATAAAGCATGAAGGCAAACATGCATTCATAAAGTAATGGTAATCAGCTACGTAAATCAAATCAGGGTTTTACCATGATGAGTAGAAAGAAGAGAGGAAAAGGACTTATCTAATTGGAAAAATAAACAAATGAGACCGAAAGTTCTATTTCTAAATACCTGATTGATAGAGTTTTAAAGTCACTGGCACCCTAGAGGTTGTGCCATTTGAACTGAATATTCCCATTGTCGAATTTAATAATTTTCACATTCTTTTACTATGCTATAATAATGAAAAGAAGAGGGTGAGGTTATGGGAAAGCTGAAGATCCACTCTGCTGAGGTAGCGAATGAAATTAGCAAGTGGACGAAGGTCATTTCACAGAATGACTTAGAGAAATCTACAATGTATAAAGATAAAATTCAGAATTTGCTAAAAAATACAGATGAAGATAGAGAAGTTTTGCTCTATTATCGATTAGTTGATGGTAGGCATGAAATGCTTCTTGGAAATATTGAAAAAGCCAATCAAATGATGAAAAGTGTCGGAACGCTGGATGAAAAAGCTGATGACATTATCAATTTTTATTTTTACTTTTATAAAGGGCAGTATGCGGCATATATTAAAAAATATGATGAAGCCATCAGCTTTTATAAAATTGCAGAACAACGTTTAAAACGAGTGAACGAAGACTTAGAAGTAGGTACGTTCCATCATAAAGTCGCTTCGGTCTATTATGAATTAAAACAGAATTTTATCTCCATTAATCATATTAAAAAAGCAATCGATACCTTTAAAGCACATGAGGAATATACAGCACAAGCCATTGACAGCCTCATTTTACATGCGAGCAATTGTATTGACTTGTTCCAATTCGAAGAAGCAGAATCGAAATATCTCGAAGCTTTAGAGAAGAGTAAACGCATAAATAATGAAGTGTTAATTGGGAAATGCTATCATAATTTATCTGTTCTTTATTATGCAAAGCCTGATTATCAAAAATGCATTACTTATGCTAAAAAAGGCATCGGCATTCAGATACATCGTGAAAATAGTCATTATTATATTCAGTCTTTATATGTATTGGCAAATGCGATGGTTCACCTACAGTTAAGTGAAGCGAGAGAGCAGATCGAAAAAGGGCTCTCCTACAGCAAAAACATCCAAAATAATGAATATATAGTAAAATTTGAAATTTTGGAGCTGATGTGCGACAATAGTGACGCGGCAGATGTATTCTCTGAAAAATTAGACTACATAGAAAAAAACAAATTATATGTAGAGCTTGAGGATCTGTCTGAACTCATATCGAAATATTTCAAGGAACGAGACGATTACCAAAATGCCATTCGCTTCCTCGAAAAGAAGTTCAATGCACAAATACTTCAAAAGAAAGTGGAGGTTATTCTATGAAAAAGTTGTTGTTAGGTGTAACAATCGTTACAGCAGTCGCAGTTGTTTCTTCCCTTTTTGCTCTTGACGCAGAGACGACAGAGCAAGCCATTAGAGCGATTACATGATCAGAATACGCTCAAATGTAACCTCTTCTGTCTGGTAGGAGAGGTTTTTTTGTATGCCTTCAAGCTGGAAAAAAAGGTCTAGACACGTCATAATAGAAGCAAGGATCACGTAAAGAGGTGACATATGACGAAAATTTTTGCACATAGAGGCTTTAAAGGAGCTTACCCGGAAAATACGATGATTGCTTTTGAAAAAGCAATCACATCAGGGGCGGATGGTGTTGAACTGGATGTTCAGCTGACGAAGGATGGAAAACTTGCTGTCATTCATGATGAAAAACTCAATCGCACAACGAATTTAAAAGGGTTTGTTAAAGACTTTACATACAAAGAATTAAAGCAAGCGGATGCTAGTCACGCCTTTTATGAGAAAACAGGAGCTGTTGCCATTCCGTTATTAGAGGATGTGTTGGAGCTTTTAAAGGCAAAAACCTCACTTATTATCAATATAGAGCTGAAAAATTCTATACTTCGATATAAAGGCATTGAAGAGAAAGTCATTCAACAAATTGAAGATTTCCAAATTGAAGAGCGAGTTCTCGTGTCTTCATTTCATCATGGAAGTCTTGCTTACTTTCACACGCTTAAGCCTGAGATTGAACTAAGCGTTCTAACGATGGATGTTCTTCATAAGCCTGAGACATACATTAGCATGGTACCTGCAAAAGGATATCACCCTTATATCAAAGGAGCAGGCGTGACAAAAGAGCTGGTTTCTACATTGCACCAAAACAATCAAGTCATCAGACCATTTACGGTGAACAGTGAAAAACAAATAAAGGACATGTTATCTTTGAATGTGGACGGGATCTTTACAGATTTTCCAGACCGTGCTGCTGACATAAAAAAAGAAATGGAATAAAAGAGACCTGCAGATTAATGCAGGTCTTTTTTGACAGTTTTTTTTTGTCTAAAACGGTTTGAGACTTTGTTTCGTTTGCGATCCCTATATAAAATAAATCCAGCGACAACATACAGACCAGCAGATAAAAAGAATAATCCTGCAATTCCTTGCAGCCATAAAAATGGGAAAGGTGCAATGATGACACCGAAAACTGTATCACGAAGCAGTTTGATGCCAAGTGCAGCAAAGGCACCAGGTATTAAGATAATCAACAAAGCAAGCAATCTTTCCATGAAAAGTCCCCTTATACATCATTTACTTCCATTGTCTAATTCAAAAAATATTTTGTCAAGAAAGGAAAACGTGGTAATATAGGAGTTGTGCAATTTTTTGCAACGGAAAATAATGGTGTGCAAAATTTTTCATATAAAGGGGTAAAGGGATGCAAAGAGTCTTGATTGTCGGTGCAGGGCAGGGTGGGTCAGCACTGCTACAAACATTGCTGAAAACGAATATGATTCAGATTGTTGCAATCGCCGATCTAGATATTCATGCACCAGGTATGATAGTGGCGAAAAATAACGGAATTGAGACATCAACAGATTGGAAAGAATACATAAAAGATGACATCGATATCATCATTGAGACAACGGGAGATTCAGCCGTTTTAAAAAAGATGATGAAAGAAAAAACAGAACATACGGTCATTGTACCGAGTTCAATGGGGTATGTCATTTCTCAATTGATGGAAGAAAAACAACAGCTCATCCAAATGCTGAAAGAACAAACATATAAACATGACCGAATATTTAATGCAACCAATGACGGAATGATTTTTATTAACATGGAAGAACGAATCGTGTTATTTAATCGCTCAGCAGAAAAAATGGTCGGGCGATCGAGAAAAGATGCCATCGGAAGACGCATTCAAGAGGTCATTCCAAATACAAAGCTTCCTGACATATTAAAAACGCGAGAGCCTGAATTTAATCAAAAACAATTTTTAAATACAAAGATACAAATTGTCACAACGCGACTACCGATCATTGATGATGCGGGGACATTGCTTGGTGCATTGTCTATTTTTAAGGATATCACTGACGCAGTTGAGCTTGCGGAGGAAGTCACGAACTTAAAAGAAGTTCGAACGATGCTAGAAGCCATTATACAATCTTCTGATGAAGCGATTTCTGTCGTGGACGAAAAAGGGAAGGGAATCTTGATTAATCGGGCTTATACAAAAATGACGGGTCTTACGGATAAAGAAGTCGTAGGAAAACCTGCAGGCGCAGATATATCAGAGGGCGAAAGCATGCACCTCAAAGTACTTGAAACAAGAAGGCCGGTCAGAGGTGCGAGGATGAAGGTCGGACCGAATAAAAAAGATGTTGTTGTCAATGTTGCCCCTGTCATTGTGGATGGCATCCTTAAAGGCAGTGTCGGAGTCATTCATGATGTATCTGAGATTCAATCGCTAACACAAGAATTAAACAAAGCGAGACAGCTCATTCGAACACTTGAAGCGAAATACACCTTCGAGGATATTATCGGCGAAAGCGAGCAAATGCTTGTGGCGCTTGAACAAGCAAAGCTTGGTGCGAAAACGCCCGCAACAATTTTACTTCGTGGTGAATCAGGGACTGGAAAGGAACTGTTTGCGCATGCAATTCATAATGAAAGTGATCGGAAATACAACCGTTTTGTAAGGGTGAATTGTGCAGCGCTTTCTGAATCTCTCCTAGAATCAGAACTGTTTGGATATGAGGAAGGGGCGTTCTCAGGTGCAAAGCGCGGTGGCAAAAAGGGTCTTTTTGAGGAAGCGAATCATGGCAGTATTTTTCTTGATGAGATCGGCGAAATGACACCTAGCACACAGGCAAAATTACTACGCGTGATGCAGGAGAAAGAAATTGTGAGAGTTGGCGGGACAAAGGCGATACAAGTAGACGTACGCGTGATCACAGCAACGAACGTTAATATAGAAAAGGCAATGTCGGAAGGGAAGTTCAGAGAGGATTTATATTACCGGATGAATCGCTATCCGATTTCAATCCCTCCGCTAAGACACCGCCTTGAGGACATTGACTCTTTAAGTAAACGGCTCATTCAAAAAATCAATCAAGATTATGGACGGAATGTAAAAGGTTTAACTGAAAAAGCACTGCTAAGATTGCGTTCGTATCAGTGGCCTGGCAATGTCAGAGAGCTTGAGAATGTATTAGGACGAGCTATGATCTTTTTGAATCCTCAGGAAGAATGGATAGATGACGCGCATATTTCCTTTATGGATGTGGAGAAACATCAAGAAGGAGAAAAAGATACACTTTCGACTAATCAATACGAAGGAGAAACGTTGTCTAATGCCGTTGAAGCCTTTGAAGCGCAATTAATTAAACGAACACTTGAAACCCATCAATTCAACCGTACCAAAACGGCAAAAACGTTAGGGATTAGCATCCGTAACCTTTACTATAAAATGGATAAATATCATCTTGCAAAAGATAGCATGCAATAACATGCGTGCAACCTGCAAGAAATTGCATGATTATAGAGCTGGAAGTCCTTTGTATTCTGATTTTCAATGTTGGCACAGAAATTGCATAAGAAAAGAGGAATCGAGCAAAAGAAAGGTGGGCATGTATGAAGCTTGACGATCTAATTATCAAAGCCTCACAGCTTCAAAATAAAACAGCGGCTGTGGCTCATGCAGAAGATGAAGAAGTGCTTCATGCCATCAAAATGGCAATTGAACGAAAAGTCGCTCGTTTTTTGCTTGTAGGCAATAAACGAAACTTGCAGGAAATGGTCAAACAGCATGAAATAAATGAAAGCTGGATAGACATTATTCATTCAGATTCACCAGAGGAATCTGCCAAAATTGCAGTTCAGGCAGTCAGTGAAAAGCATGCTGATATTTTGATGAAAGGGCATGTGACAACAGCGATTCTCTTAAAAGCGGTATTAAATAAAGAATATGGTCTCCGCACAGCAAACGTACTGTCACATGTTGCAGTCTTTGAAGTGCCTCGGTTTGATCGATTTATTTATGTTACAGATTCAGCAATGAACATCTCACCTGATTTAAACATGTTAAAAGAAATCACAACCAATGCTGTTCATGTAGCACATGCAGTTGGAAATCCGCTTCCGAAAGTAGCTGTTTTATCTGCGGTAGAAATCGTAAATCCAGCGATGGATTCAAGCATAACGGCAGCTAGCCTTACCCAAATGAACAGAAGAGGTCAAATTTCAGGTTGTCTCGTAGACGGACCACTTGCGTTAGATAATGCGATTTCCCATACTGCCGCCACTCATAAAAATGTAACAGGCGATGTGGCAGGAGAAGCGGATATTTTGCTTGTTCCTACAATTGAGGCAGGCAACATTTTATACAAATCCCTGATTTACTTTGCTCAAGCAAAGGTCGGTGCAATTATCGCTGGAGCGAAAGCGCCAATTGCTTTAACAAGTAGATCAGACTCAGCAGAAAGCAAGCTTTACTCAATTGCTCTTGCCATCTGCACGTCAAATTAAGCTTACTTATAGGAGGATGTAAACAATGGAACTTTTTAAATATATGGAAAGATACGATTATGAACAGCTTGTTTTTTGCCAAGATAAACAGTCAGGACTAAAGGCGATCATTGCCATTCACGATACAACGCTTGGGCCAGCACTAGGTGGTACAAGAATGTGGACATATGAAAATGAGGAAGCGGCGATTGAAGATGCACTTCGATTAGCAAGAGGGATGACCTATAAAAACGCAGCAGCTGGTCTGAATCTTGGGGGCGGAAAAACGGTGATCATTGGTGACCCTCGAAAAGATAAAAATGAAGAGATGTTCCGTGCATTTGGTCGTTATATCCAAGGGCTAAATGGTCGTTATATTACTGCAGAAGATGTTGGTACAACGGTTGAAGATATGGATTTAATTCATGAGGAAACTGATTTTGTAACAGGTATTTCACCTGCCTTCGGTTCTTCAGGTAATCCTTCACCAGTGACTGCTTACGGTGTATATAAAGGCATGAAGGCAGCGGCAAAGGCTGCATTTGGTACCGATTCTCTTGAAGGTAAAACAATTGCTGTTCAAGGCGTTGGAAATGTAGCATACAACCTATGTAAACATCTTCATGAAGAAGGCGCACAGCTGATTGTGACAGATATCAATAAACAATCTGTTCAGCGTGCGGTTGAAGATTTTGGTGCGAAAGCAGTAGATCCTGATGATATTTATGAACAAGATTGTGATATTTATGCGCCATGTGCACTTGGGGCAACCATTAATGACATAACCATCCCAAAATTAAAAGCAAAAGTGATTGCAGGGGCAGCAAATAACCAGCTGAGAGAAACACATCATGGTGATTTGATTCATGAAATGGGCATTGTCTATGCACCAGATTACGTCATCAATGCTGGTGGTGTCATTAATGTTGCAGATGAGCTTTATGGATATAATGCTGATCGTGCGATGAAAAAGGTTGAAGGGATTTATAGCAATATTGAACGCGTGATTGAAATCTCTAAACGTGACGCCATTCCAACGTATAAAGCAGCAGACCGTTTAGCTGAAGAACGTATTGAAAGAATGCGTCAGTCTAGAAGTCAATTCTTACAAAACGGTCACCACATTTTAAGTCGCCGCTAATTGGATGAATGAGTTGAAACGGAGGTTTTGTTTTTGCAAACAAAAGAATGGCGTATTCTTACAATAAATCCAGGCTCTACATCAACGAAGATTGGTGTGTTTCATAGCGAACGTTCCATTTTTGAAACAACGCTTAGGCATACTGATGAAGAACTCAAACGTTTTGAACATATTATCGACCAATTCCCCTTTCGTAAGGAGAAAATCCTTGAAACGCTTCATGAACAAGGGATGAACATCTCAAAGTTTGATGCCGTCTGCGCGCGAGGCGGTCTTCTAAGACCGATTGAAGGTGGGACGTATGAGGTTAACGAGCAAATGGTTGAGGATTTGAAAAATGGTTACGCTGGGCAGCATGCTTCCAATTTAGGGGGAATCATTGCAAGAGAAATTGCTCTTGGGCTGAACATCCCCGCGTTTATCGTTGATCCTGTTGTTGTCGATGAGCTAAAGCCTATCGCAAGAATTTCAGGTCTACCGACTATTGAACGAAAAAGCATTTTCCACGCACTTAATCAAAAGGCAGTAGCAAGAAGAACAGCATCCTCCTTGGGCAAGCGTTATGAAGAACTAAACATGATCATTACCCATATGGGAGGCGGCATTACAATTGGTGTCCATGAAAAAGGGAAAGTGATTGATGTCAATAATGGGCTTCACGGAGAAGGGCCATTTAGTCCAGAGCGTGCAGGTACGATCCCAACCGGTGATCTTGTGAACCTTTGCTTTTCAGGAGAATTCACACAGGGTGAAATGCTAAAACGTATTATTGGAGAAGGTGGACTTGCAGGCTATTTAGGCACTACAGATGCAGTGAAGGTCGAAAAGATGATTGAAGATGGTGATGGCAGGGCAGCACTCATCTATGAAGCCATGTGCTATCAAATTGCGAAAGAGATAGGAGCTGCAAGTGCAATTCTAAAAGGATCTGTTGATGTCATTGTTTTAACAGGTGGGTTGGCATATAGCAAAAAAATCACGTCAAGTATCAGAAGCTATATTGATTGGATTTCTGATGTTGTCGTCTATCCAGGTGAAAATGAGCTGCAATCATTAGCAGATGGTGCGCTCCGCATTTTAAAAGAAGAAGAATTACCGAAAGATTATCCAAATGATGAAAGTAAGAAGAAAGGAGTGACAAGTCATGGCAACTGAATATGACCTCGTCATTCTTGGTGGAGGCACAGGCGGCTATGTAGCTGCCATCCGTGCCTCTCAACTTGGACTGAAAACAGCCGTTGTAGAAAAAGCAAAATTAGGTGGTACCTGTCTTCATAAAGGCTGTATTCCCTCAAAAGCTCTTTTAAGAAGTGCAGAAGTGTATCAAACGGTCAAACATGCTACCGATTTTGGAGTAGAAACAAGTGAAACGACATTGAAATTTGCAAACGTGCAAAAGCGAAAACAACAAATTGTCGACAAGCTTGCAGGTGGCGTTAAGCACTTAATGAAACAAGGGGAAATTGATGTGTATGAAGGTATTGGACGGATTTTAGGTCCATCTATCTTTTCACCGATGCCTGGAACAATATCTGTTGAAATGGCAAATGGTGAAGAAAATGAAATGCTCATCCCTAATCAAGTGTTGATTGCAACCGGTTCTAGACCACGCGTCTTACCTGGACTTGAAGCAGATGGTACACACATTTTAACGTCTGACGATGCACTTGAGCTTGAAGTCCTTCCAACTTCAATGTTGATTGTGGGTGGAGGAGTTATCGGTATTGAATGGGCATCAATGATGAACGACTTTGGTGTAAAGGTGACAGTTCTTGAATATTCAAATCGTATTTTACCGACAGAGGATGAAGACATTTCTAAAGAAATGGAAAAGCTTCTTTCGAAAAAGGGAATTACGATTGTCACAAATGCGAAAGTGCTTCCTGAAACAGTTCAAAAGCACAACGAACATGTGTCGATTCAAGCTGAAAAGGAATCTGAATTACAAACCTTTGAAGCAGAAAAGCTATTGCTATCGGTTGGACGCAAGCCGAACATTGAGGGAATTGGACTTGAGAATACAGATATTCAAACAGATCAAAACGGCATTTTTGTGAATGAATATTACCAAACGAAAGAATCACATATTTATGCAATTGGTGATGTCATCGGTGGGCTTCAACTTGCGCATGTGGCATCACATGAAGGCATTATTGCTGTTGAGCATATCGCTGGAAAACAGCCAAAGCCACTGGATGAGACACTTGTATCAAAATGTGTGTACTCACATCCTGAAACTGCTAGTGTAGGACTAACGGAAACAGTAGCTAAAGAACAAGGACATGAAGTAAAAATAGGCAAATTTCCTTTTGCGGCAATTGGAAAAGCGCTCGTGTTTGGAGAGTCAGATGGTTTTGTGAAAATCATCGCAGATCAACAAACAGATGATATTTTAGGTATTCATATGATTGGTCCACATGTGACAGATATGATATCTGAAGCTGGATTAGCCAAGGTGCTTGATGCGACGCCGTGGGAAGTGGGGCAAACCATTCATCCACATCCAACCTTGTCTGAGGCAATTGGAGAAGCAGCACTTGCCGTTGACGGAAAGGCAATCCATTTTTAATGTTCAAGGAGGGAACTGTGATGAGTAAAAAGCGTCATCAGGAATTAGGATTATCAGATGAACAAGCAATTGAAATGTATAAAACGATGCTTCTTGCAAGGAAAATTGATGAACGGATGTGGCTTCTCAACCGTTCTGGTAAAATCCCCTTTGTCATTTCTTGTCAAGGTCAGGAGGCGCAACAGGTCGGTGCCGCCTTTGCATTAGACCGAGAAAATGATTATGTATTGCCTTATTACCGTGACATGGGTGTTGTCCTTGCATTTGGAATGACAGCAAAAGATTTAATGATGTCTGGCTTTGCAAAAGAGGACGATCCAAGCTCTGGTGGAAGACAAATGCCTGGGCACTTTGGGCAAAAATCAAATCGCATTGTGACGGGGTCATCTCCTGTTACCACACAGGTTCCTCATGCGGTGGGAATTGCTCTTGCTGGCAGACTTGATCAAAAGAATTTCGTGAGCTTTGTGACATTTGGAGAAGGATCATCAAACCAAGGAGATTTCCATGAAGGGGCAAACTTTGCGGCAGTTCACAAATTGCCAGTTATATTTATGTGTGAAAATAACAAATATGCTATCTCTGTTCCTTATGACAAACAAGTGGCTTGTGAGCGCATTTCAGATCGAGCGATTGGTTACGGAATGCCTGGCGTGACAGTTGACGGAAATGACCTGCTTGAAGTGTATCAAGCAGTTAAAGAAGCAAGAGAAAGAGCAACCAAAGGCGAAGGACCAACGCTCATTGAAGCAATTTCCTATCGTTTTACAGCTCATTCAAGTGATGATGATGACTCTAGCTACAGAGAAAAAGAAGAAGTGCTGGAAGCAAAGAAAAAAGATCCGCTTGTCAAATATGAAACGTATCTTAAGGAAGCGGATGTCATGACAGATGAAATGCAAGAAGCCATCTTAAAAGAAGTCATGCACACAGTAAATGAAGCCACTGATGAAGCGGAAAATGCGGCATATGCAGATGCTGAAAGCGCGCTTCGTTATGTGTATGCGGAGTAAGGGGGAATAAAAAGTGCCTGTTATGTCATATATAGATGCCATTACTTTGGCAATGAAAGAAGAAATGGAACGAGATTCGAAAGTGTTTGTGCTCGGAGAGGATGTCGGGAAAAAAGGCGGAGTGTTTAA
Source organism: Bacillus sp. NPDC077027 (assembly GCF_050269555.1). NCBI lineage: Bacteria > Bacillati > Bacillota > Bacilli > Caryophanales > Bacillaceae > Bacillus > Bacillus sp. NPDC077027. The sequence goes on from NZ_JBNNIO010000001.1 coordinate 619,527, forward strand.
AGCGACAGCCGGACTTTATGAGCAATTTGGCGAGGCGCGTGTGATGGATGCACCGCTTGCTGAATCAGCGATCGCTGGTGTCGGCATTGGTGCTGCGATGTACGGCATGCGTCCAATTGCTGAAATGCAATTTGCCGACTTCATTATGCCAGCTATTAACCAGATTGTTTCTGAGGCAGCCAAAATTAGATACCGTTCAAATAACGATTGGACCTGTCCAATTGTCATTCGTGCGCCATATGGAGGCGGTGTCCATGGTGCGCTTTATCATTCCCAGTCGGTTGAAGCGATTTTTGCCAATCAGCCTGGTTTGAAAATCGTCATGCCATCCACACCTTATGATGTGAAGGGCTTATTAAAGGCGGCTGTACGTGATCCTGATCCTGTATTGTTCTTTGAACACAAACGTGCGTACAGATTGATTAAAGGTGAAGTGCCAGTGGAAGATTATGTCCTTCCAATTGGTAAAGCTGATGTCAAGCGTGAAGGAGATGACATCACCGTTATCACTTACGGTTTATGTGTGCATTTTGCACTTCAAGCCGCGGATCGACTTGCAAAGGATGGGATTTCAGCACACATATTAGATTTGAGAACAGTTTATCCTCTCGATCAGGAAGCGATCATTGAAGCTGCATCAAAAACAGGTAAGGTGCTTCTAGTAACAGAGGATACAAAAGAAGGAAGTATTATGAGTGAAGTAGCCGCAATCATCTCAGAGCATTGCTTATTTGATCTAGATGCACCAATTAAACGTTTAGCTGGACCTGAAATTCCAGCGATGCCTTATGCACCAGCAATGGAAAAATATTTCATGATGAATCCTGATAAGGTAGAAGCGGAAATGAGAAAGCTTGCCGCGTTTTAAGAAAGAGGAGGGTGTAAAGTGGCAATTGAACAAATGAAAATGCCTCAGTTAGGCGAAAGTGTAACAGAGGGAACAATTAGTAAATGGCTCGTCTCACCTGGTGATAAAGTAAATAAATACGATCCTATTGCAGAAGTCATGACAGATAAAGTCAATGCTGAAGTGCCATCCTCATTCACTGGCACAATCACCAATCTCACTGCAAATGAGGGTGACACACTTCAAGTAGGAGAAGTATTTTGTGAAATTGAGGTAGAAGGCACCTCACAAACTGATACGAAAAGCAAAACAACTCCGACAGTTCCAGAGAAGAAAGAGGAGCAAGTAGTAGCTGACAAAGAAACAGATCAAAGCCAAAAGAAACGTTACTCACCAGCCGTGCTTCGTTTAGCGGATGAACATGGAATCGATCTTTCTCTTGTAGAAGGAACTGGTGCAGGCGGTAGAATTACACGAAAAGACATGGTGAGCATCATTGAAAATGGTGGAGCTGTTCAAAAGCAACCAGAGCCAAAGGCTGAGACGAACACAAAAGCACACACACAAACACCGAGTACAGTGCCAGCATCAGCTTCAATTCACGCTTCTTTGCCAGGAGATGTGGAGGTGCCTATCACACCAATCCGCCAAGCCATCGCAACGAATATGCTGAAAAGTAAGCATGAAATTCCGCATGCATGGACGATGATGGAGGTTGATGTGACAAATCTTGTGACAAGAAGAAAGCAGCTAAAAGATCAGTTTAAGGCGAAAGAGGGCTTTAACCTCACGTTCTTTGCTTTCTTTGTCAAAGCTGTAGCACAGGCATTAAAGGAATTCCCACAAATGAACAGCATGTGGGCAGGCGATAAAATTATTCAAAAACAAGCGATTAACTTATCAATTGCCGTAGCAACTGATGATGCACTCTTTGTACCTGTCATTAAAAATGCTGATGAAAAAACGATTAAAGGTATTGCGAAAGAAATTCATGAGCTTGCAGGTAAAGTTCGCTCCGGTCAGCTGAAACAGAGTGATATGGAGGGCGGTACGTTCACAGTGAACAATACAGGCTCTTTCGGCTCTATTCAGTCTATGGGAATCATCAACCACCCACAAGCAGCCATTTTACAGGTGGAATCCATTGTTCAGCGTCCTGTTGTCATAGACGGCATGATCGCTGTTCGAGATATGGTGAACCTGTGCTTATCACTTGATCATAGAGTGTTAGATGGCGTCATTTGTGGCAGATTCCTTCAAAGAATTAAGCAAATTCTTGAAGAAATTGACGAGCGTACATCTGTCTATTAATGAATGAAATCCCCTTCCGAGTAGAGGGGGATTTCCTGCTACATCTATAAAGGAGGGAGAGGCAGGATGTCCGGACTTGATTTTTTTGTCTTTATTGCAATCGGTCTCATGTTTATAACGGCGATTGCTTTTGCCTTTCTTCGTTTTATTTCGAAAGGGAACAAGCATCCAGAAAAGCTTTTATGGTTACTCATCATTGTCGCTGTCATTCAAATCTTGTATTGCCTGCTCATATTAGGAGGCTTTAAAGGCGTTGCCAACAGTTTTCTAGGGCTATCATTGCTTGTTGGCTCATTGTTTGGTTATGCACTTGAATATGTATACAGACGCTATATCAAAAAAAAGCCTGAATCAAAATAATATTGAGAAGCACCTCCACTTTAAGACACGGTCTAATAAGTTGGAGGTGCTTGTTTTTGACGAAACAAGCAAGGTGGAGACAATGAATAAAGGCATGCCTCCAGTATACTACCGAATTCATGCCGTAGCCGCTGCCTCCAAAAGAATTTTATTATTCTGCTGGGACAATAAATGTTAAATGTTGTTTCAGTATGTTGAGATGGGCTGGTGCCTCCATATACACTTCACCATCTGTATCCACATCCATCTTCTCCTTTGTCACTATTTTGATATTGGATGCTTGTATAAGAGATAGATCGCCTTTGAAATCTTCTAATTCTTCTCGGTTCATTGAGAAAATCTCTTTTAAAGCGGAGAAGCTTGTATTTCTGCAAATGAGAATTTCAGCTTTTCCATCATCAATCGCCACATTCGGCAGATCAAGTTTGTTTGTTCCGATAAATTGGCCATTTAGAACAAGGACAATGACGGCTTCTTCTTCCCAATTTTCTTCCTCTGTTTCAATACGGACGAAAAAAGGCTCTGTTTGCTGGATCGTTCGTAAGGCACTCGTGAAGTAACTGATTTTTCCTAATACCGCTTTTTCTTTATCGTTAATATTATTAGAGGTTTCAGCAATTAGCCCAATTCCCCAGAAGTTTAAAATATATCGATCCCCAGCTTGTATAAGGTCAACTTTCTTTTCAGCACCGTCTACTATCGTTTGAGCCGCTTTTTGTATTTGCTGAGGGATGCCAAGTGTTCTTGAAAAGTCGTTACATGTCCCCCCTGGTAAGATCGCAATAGCCGGTCTTTTCGTTAAACCGCCAACGCCGTTTATACATTCATGAACAGTTCCATCTCCACCTAAAATAATTAACAGCTCAATGCTTTCATCCATTGATTTGCAAAAATGATAAGCATCTTCAGGTTGTTTCGTCGGTTTTAAAATGAGTTCATCAATATGTTGTGAGAGGAGAGGCACTGTCTGAACAAGAGTTTTTTCAATATTTTTTTGTCCTGCATTGCCATTATAGATGAACATTGCTTTCGAGAATTCTGCCATGATCGTATCCCCCTTACATCTTTTTATATCTCACTGTTCCCCTTTTTAACAGGACATAAACGATGGAAAGAAAAGTGTATAAAGAAAATGATTGTTCTGGAGGCAACCCATTTGCCGGAAGAGAGTTTCCTTGATATGATGGAGTTAAAATTGTTAAGTGTACTTAGAAGGAGTGATCCCATTTGAATATTGATTTTAATTTATTTATGAATGATATTGTGAAACAGGCTCGTGAAGAAATTCGACAAGCGGGTTATTCAGAACTCACAACAGCTGAAGAAGTAGATGAGGCATTATCAAAAAAAGGAACAGCTCTTGTCATGATCAACTCTGTATGTGGTTGTGCAGGTGGTATCGCAAGACCAGCTGCTGGCTATTCTGTTCATTATGATAAGCGTCCAGAACATTTGTTAACGGTCTTTGCTGGTCAAGATAAAGAAGCGACAGCAAGAGCACGAGAATATTTTGAAGGCTATCCGCCATCATCTCCATCATTCGCTCTATTAAAAGATGGAAAGATCATTAAAATGGTTGAGCGCCATGAAATTGAAGGGCATGAACCAATGGAAGTAGTCTCAAAACTTCAAACTGCTTTCGATGAGCATTGTGAAGAGATTTAAACACGTCTTTGTGATCATATGGCGATAAGAAGTCTGGCCTTTAGGTCGGGCTTCTTTTGTTCCATAAAATGGGATCTAGCAATTTTAGCAAAATACTATTGCATAACAAATAGAAAGTGTTTAAAATACACTATAGTGAATAAATATTCAAACAGAACAACATGATATTGATTTTAGGAGGCTTTTAACTTATGAAAAAGTGGTTATTACTGCTTATGACAGCTAGTCTAGCGGCTGCCTTAGCGGCTTGCGGAACTTCTTCAAATAATTCAAATGCATCAGGAGATGACAAAACACTTATCATGGCAACATCAGCAGACTATCCGCCATTTGAGTCAAAAGAAGGAGATAAAATTGTCGGCTTTGATGTTGATCTCGCAAAAGCACTTGCGAAAAAGAATGGGTATAAAGTAGAAGTGCAAGATATGGATTTCTCTAGTCTAGTCACAGCGCTTAAAACAAACAAAGCAGATATTGTTCTTGCAGGGATGACACCAACTGAAAAACGAAAAAAACAAGTAGACTTTTCTGATGTTTACTACAATGCAATCAACATGGTTGTTTCAACGAAAGATAGTGGCATTCAATCGGAAACAGACCTCAAAAACAAAACAGTTGGTGCGCAGCTAGGTTCTATCCAGCTTGATGATGCAAACGAACTGAAAGATAAGTACAACCTAACAGTCGAAGACCGTAATAAAATCTCTGACCTTGTGCAAGAGATCAAAGCTGGTCGTTTTGACGCAGCGATTATTGAAGACAAAGTAGCTGCTGGTTACTTAAAAGCAGAGAAAAATCTGCAAGCTTTTGATCTAAAGAACTCTGACAAAGGCTCAGCAATCGCATTCAAAAAAAATAGTGACTTAACAGCGAAATTTAATAAGTCTTTACAAGAAATGAAAAAGAACGGTGAGCTTGATCAATTGCTCGAAAAATGGTTCCCTAGTGAAGACAAATAAGTCTTTACAAGAGGTCAGCGTCGTTTGATAAATTCATGTAAGAAAAACGCTGAAAAGTTCAACTTGTGTTGAACTTTTTTCCTTTTTATTAAAACTTGCATCTCTAACGATTGCAAAAAGGAGATTTAAAAATGAACTTCACAAATGTCATTCCCCAAATGCCGTTTATACTGGAAGGATTAAAGGTAACACTCTCTATTGTGGTAGTGTCTCTTCTGATCGGTTTTCTTCTCGGCGTACTTTTAACACTATGTAAAATCAGTGTCTTTAAGCCGCTCATTTGGATTGCGGATTTTTATACATCTATTTTTAGAGGAACACCACTTGTCCTTCAATTGTTAATTATTTATTTTGGATTACCTCAATTATTAGGTTTTCAGATTGATCAATACTGGGCAGCAGTTGCTGCATTCTCATTAAACTCAGCTGCATATGTATCTGAAATTATTCGAGCAGGAATTAATGCGATTGATAAAGGACAGAAAGAGGCGGCAATCGCTCTTGGCGTTCCTTATAGTAAAATGATGAAGGACTTATTGCTTCCTCAAGCATTCAAAAACATTTCTCCAGCGCTAGTCAATGAAACAATTACATTAACGAAAGAATCTGCCATTGTAACAGTCATTGGTTTAGGAGATGTCATGAGACGAAGCTATCAAGTAGGGGCAACGACCTATAGTTATTTGGAACCGCTCATCTTTGCTGGTCTCATTTACTACGTCATCGTCCTCGTCTTAACATTTGTTGGCAAATCGGTGGAAAGGAAGTTAAAATCAAATGATTAAAATTGAGAAACTGACCAAATCGTTTGGAAAAAATGAAGTGCTAAAAGGAATTGATACAACAATCGAAGAGGGCGAAGTCGTAGCTGTTATTGGACCTTCTGGCTCTGGGAAATCGACGTTCCTACGCTGCATTAATTTATTGGAAAAGCCTTCATCTGGTATCGTTTCAATCAAAGATACCGAAATCACAAACCCAAAAACAAATGCATTGAAGGTACGTGAAAATATCGGAATGGTATTTCAGCATTTTCATTTATTTCCACATAAAACCGTTTTGGAAAACATTATTTATGCTCCGATGAACGTAAAGAAGCAATCAAAAGAAGAAAGTATTCAGCAGGCGGAGGCACTTTTAAAAAAGGTTGGCCTATTAGAGAAGAGAAATGATTACCCAAATCGTTTGTCTGGTGGACAAAAGCAACGGGTTGCGATTGCACGTGCACTAGCGATGAATCCAGAGATTATGCTCTTTGACGAGCCAACCTCTGCCCTTGATCCAGAAATGGTCAAAGAGGTATTAGAAGTTATGAAAGAACTTGCACAATCAGGAATGACCCTCATGATCGTCACGCATGAGATGGGCTTTGCAAAAGAAGTAGCAGACCGTGTCATCTTTATGGATGATGGGAAAATTGTGGAAGATGCGGTACCGAAGCAATTTTTTGAATCGCCATCATCGAAGCGTGCACAAGATTTTCTACAAAAAATATTATAAAGAAAAAAGGGAAGAAGACTTAACATCTTCTTCTTTTTTTGATTATAATGGGTATGTTAAAAAAAGTTCATCACTTCACAAAAAGTGGTGGAAACGAAATGGAAATGAGTGAAAAACAACATGTTTAAAATCGGCTATCGAACGCTGAAAACAGCACTTGGTACCACTATCGCCATTTATATTGCTCAGCTGCTTAGCTTGGAGAACTATTCAGCTGCCGGCATTATTACTATCCTTTGTATCCAAGTCACCAAAAAACGCTCACTTCAAGCATCAAGTGCACGTTTTGCAGCATGCAGCCTTGCCATTTTATTTTCTTACCTATTCTTCGATTTCATTGGTTATCATCCATTTGTCATAGGCTTGATGTTGCTTGTTTTTATTCCAACGACCGTTTTTCTTAAAATCAAAGAGGGTATTGTCACAAGTTCTGTTATCATTTTGCATTTATATATGTCAAATGGGATGACACTTGATTTGATTTGGAATGAGCTTTTGTTAATTACAATTGGCGTCGGTGTTGCACTTGTTATGAACTTGTACATGCCTAGCGTCGATAAAAAACTAAAACGGTACAGTGAACAAATTGAAGCAAATTTCGCAAAAATCTTTGAAGAAATTGAGCAATATTTAATCACTGGCAAACAAGACTGGACGGGAAGAGAAATACCAGAGACACACAAGTTGATCGCTGAAGCGAAGGCACTTGCATATCGCGATGTTGAAAATCACGTGTTACGTCATGAAAATGTGTATTATCATTATTTTAATATGAGACAAAAGCAATTTGAGATTATCGAGCGAGTGCTACCTAAAATTACGTCTATCTCTATCACAACAGAGCATGGGCAAATCATTGCAGAATACGTAAGAGATTTACGTAAGCATATTCATCCTGGCAATACGGCCCATAAGTTTTTACGAAGACTCATTGACATGAAAATAGAATTTGATGCACTCCCCCTTCCTGAGACGCGCGAAGAATTTGAAGCAAGGGCTGCACTTTTTCATTTCCTCGGTGAGATGGAGCAATATTTAGTCATTAAAAGCTATTTTAAAGGAATCAAAGAATAGTGACGCATGAGTTACTCCTTCATTGGTCAATCTAATGAAAAAGGAGGAGCTTATGCGTTTTTTTATTGTCATGATCTTATCAATGTCTCTTTCACCGATTTGGCCACTTGGTCAAAACCCGCTTCCTGGAGATCCATATATCATCATTAATAAGCAAACAAATGAGCTGGCATACATTCATCACGGCTCAATTCAAGCAGTCTATCCTGTCTCAACTGGCAAAACAACCGACCTCACACCCGAGGGAGAATTCTCAATCATTGTTAAAGCGAAGGACCCTTATTACAGGAGAAAAAATATTGAAGGCGGGGCAAAGAATAACCCGCTTGGACGAAGATGGATTGGATTTGATGCAAGAGGAACAGATGGAAGAACCTACGGGATTCATGGAACAAATGAAGAAACATCAATTGGGAAATACGTCACAGCCGGCTGCGTTCGATTGCACAATCAAGATGTAGAGCATCTATTTGATCAGATTCCCGTAGGTACAAAAGTGTGGATCACAAAGTCAAACGATTCATTTGCGAAGCTTGCGAAAGACAAGCAAGCGATCACCTCACAATAGCAGGCTTGCTTGACTTATAAAAACGTTGCAGCACCTGCTAAAAGTGATGAAATTAAAAGCAAGCTAATCATAAAAATAACCATAAATTTCATGAATTTCTGAGACATATCGCACCCCTATAAATCATTGATTAACACGCCAATGCGTACTTTCATTTATTTTATCTGGTTTTTTATGAATGGACAAGTGATCAAAAAAGGAAGTGAGCTCATATCGTGAATGAAATTGATCATATTGCAATTGCTGTAACATCCATTCAAGCGACAGTCAGACAGTTAGAGCGCCTTTTAGGCTGGTCCTTTTCTTCTGTTCAAGAGGTTCCAAATCAGGAGGTGAAAACTTCTTTTGCAAGAATAGGACAGGTCAAAATTGAACTGCTTGAACCGCTATCTGACCAAAGTAAGATTCAAACCTTTCTTGAAAAAAGAGGAGAAGGCTTACATCACATTGCACTAAAAACGATCAACCTCAACGAGCAGCTCTTACAATTAGGGCAAAAAGGTGTACAACTTTTACAGCAGACCCCAGAAGCTGGAGCGGAAGGAAAGCAAATTGCGTTTATCTCTCCACATGAAACATCAGGCGTTTTAATTGAATTGTGTGAACCGGTTGAAGAAAGGAGAAATGTACATGGAAGACTCGATTGAGTCATTAAAAAAGTGGCGGGAAAAGGCCATACAAGGCGGTGGAGAAAAACGTTTAAAGCGACAAGAAGCAAAGGGGAAGTTGTCCGCTCGAAAACGGATTGAACTACTCTTAGATGAGCAAAGCTTTATGGAAATCCAGTCATTTGCAGAAGGAGGTTCTTCAAATAAAGCGGGAGATGGTGTGATTATAGGAACAGGATGTATACATGGACAGCCTGTTTGTATCTATTCACAGGATGCTACCGTATATGGTGGTTCACTAGGAGAAATGCATGCTAAAAAAATTGTCCATTTAATGGACCTTTCAGCAAAAAACCAACTACCAGTCATCGGTCTAAAAGACTCAGGTGGTGCGAGGATTCAAGAGGGTGTGGTATCATTAGAAGGATACGGTCAGATTTTTAAACGAAACGTTCTTTACTCTGGTGTGATTCCGCAAATATCAGTCATTCTCGGCTCTTGTGCTGGCGGAGCGGTTTACTCTCCAGCATTGACGGATTTTGTGTTCATGACAGAGCAGACGGCACATATGTTTTTAACCGGTCCTAAAGTCATAGAAAAAGCAACTGGAGAACTGGTCTGCCCAGAGCAACTTGGCGGAGCCACTGTCCAGCATAGCTCAAGTGGCAATGTGCATTATACAGGAAAAAATGAGGCGGACGTGTTACAGGCAGTACGAACGCTTTTAACTTACATACCAAACAAACAAAGTCCTGTCTCTTTTGCGACAAAAATGAAGCAAGATACAGCCGAGGATCCTGCCGTTTTTTTGCCAAAAGATCAGGCAAGACCTTATGATGTGAAACACATTATTTCTGTCATAATGGACCCTGATTCATTCTTTGAAATGCAGCCCTGTTTTTCAAAAAATATTGTCATTGGATTTGCGAGATTACAAGGCTGTCCAATTGGGATTGTCGCAAATCAGCCGAAGGTGCTTGCAGGTAGCCTTGATCTTGATGCATCGGACAAAGCCGCAAGATTTATCCGTTTTTGCGATGCCTTTTGTATCCCTCTTTTAACACTAGTGGATGTGCCAGGTTTTTTACCTGGTGAAAAGGAAGAGCATGCCGGAATTATTCGTCACGGTGCCAAGCTGTTATATGCATATGCCGAAGCCACAATACCAAAAGTGACTGTCATTTTAAGAAAAGCATTTGGCGGCGCGTATGTTGCGATGAACAGCAAGGGACTTGGTGCAGATTTTGTGTATGCGTGGCCTACTGCTGAAATCGCTGTCATGGGGAAAAGGTTTGCAGACTCAATCGTGAAACATGGGAGCACTGAGTTGGATGATGAACCGAGTGTTTTAAAAGCCGCAAAAAAAGGAATCATTGATGACATCATTTCACCAGCTGAAACAAGGAGGCGGTTGATCCAATCATTTCAACTGCTTTGCAACAAACAGGAAGATAGACCGTTGAAAAAGCATGGCAACATGCCGCTATAAGAGGAGGATCATAAACATGGTCAATGAAAAACGTTTATTAGAAGAATTTTTGGAGCTTGTTCAAATCGATTCTGAAACAAAGCACGAAGAAAAGATTTCAAAGGTGTTGAAAGAGAAATTCACTGCTTTAGGCTTACACGTAGTAGAGGACGATTCTAAACAAATAACTGGTCATGGCGCAGGAAACCTCATATGTACGCTTGAAGGAAATACAGAAGCAGACACCATTTACTTCACGTCTCATATGGATACTGTTGTACCTGGAAATGGGGTCAAACCTGTTATAGAGAACGGTTATGTAAAAACCGATGGCACGACCATTCTTGGTGCAGATGATAAAACAGGTCTTGCAGCTATGTTTGAAGCCATCAAGGTGCTAAAGGAAAAAAATATCCGACATGGTCAAATTGAATTTGTCATCACAGCAGGAGAGGAGTCTGGACTTGTAGGTGCGAAGGCACTTGACCCTAAGCTGATGACTGCTAAATATGGCTACGCGCTCGATTCAGACGGTAAGGTAGGCACAATTATCGTCGCTGCACCGACTCAGGCGAAAGTCAAAGCAACGATTTATGGGAAAACAGCCCATGCAGGAGTAGCCCCAGAAAAAGGTGTCTCTGCTATTACTATTGCATCAAAAGCCATCGCAAAAATGCCGCTTGGACGTATTGATGAGGAAACAACCGCAAATATCGGACGTTTTGAAGGCGGAACACAAACAAATATCGTTTGCGATCAAGTGGATATTTTAGCGGAAGCACGTTCGTTAGAGCCTGAAAAAATGAAGGCACAAGTAACGAAAATGAAAGAAGCATTTGAACAAGCGGCTAAAGAAATGAGCGGAAGTGCCGATGTACAAATTGACATCATGTATCCAGGCTTCAAATTTTCTCATGGCGATCAAGTTGTTGAAATTGCGAAAAAGGCAGCAGCTAAAATTGGGCGCCCACCCGAATTGCAAACAAGCGGAGGCGGAAGCGATGCGAATGTCATCGCAGGTAACGGCGTTCCAACTGTAAACCTGGCTGTCGGATATGAAGACATTCATACCAAAAATGAAAAAATGCCGATTGAAGAATTAGTCAAAACAGCTGAAATGGTTCTCGCCATCATTGAAGAAACGACAAATCCATCGTAAAGGCAGGAGAAACAGTGAGCACACAAAAGATCATTATCTTCCAAGTAGGAAAAGAGGAATTCGGAATCAGTGTAGATCATATTCGTTCTATTGAAAAAGTACCTTATTTACAAGAGGTTTCTAACCTTCCAAAAGAAATCAAAGGGCTGATGTCTCTAAGAGGTGATGTTATTCCAATCAGTGATACAGGGATAATGCTTTACGGTCAGCCATTAGAAGTAAATGAGCAGTCAAAGATTCTTTTATTTGAACAAAACGAGCACTTAATTGGTTGCCTTGTCTCAGATGCAAAGGATATCATTGATATTCATCAAGATGACATCAAACCATTCCATATGAATACAAAAGCATCGGAATATTTCTTTGGTGTTGTTGAAAGAGAGAATAAGATGATTTTACAAGTCGATCCTGTTAAATTTCTCGGGAAAATCGATGATCTAGATAAACTGCCGGGTTTAATTAAAGAAGAAATGGCATAGAGGAAATCCCCCTGACGATATCATCAGGGGGATTTTTTTAATCAGTAGCGGCTTCTGATTGCTCACTTGCTGTCTGTTTTACTTTAGCCTTTTGGTACATCACATTTAAAATGATCGTTTGAATTGTGAGTAAAAATCCACTTGTCATCCAGTATAAAGGAAGTGCCGCAGGTGCATTAATAGAGAGAAATAACATCATCACTGGAAAAATCATTCCCATGATTTTTGCTTGTTTCAATGCGGCTTCTGATTGCCCACCTGTTTGTTGGGCGAATCTTTGCGTGACATAGAATTGCAGAAAATACATAGCGCATGCACAAATGGCGACCAGCAAATCTGCTTGACCAAGGTTAAACCATAAAAAAGAATGGGTGGCAATCTCAGGTGTCGAGCGAATGGCTGAATAGAAACCAAGGACAATCGGTATTTGGATCAGCATTGGCAGGCAGCCCATCGCAAGCGGATTGACATTGTTCTCTTTATATACTTGCATCATTTCAAGTTGTAATTCTTTTTGTTTTTCAGGCTCTTTGATTTTTTTCATTTTACTTTGAATTTGGTCAATTTTTGGTTTGATCAGTGCCATCTTTTCCTGCATCACTTTTTGCTTCTTAAATTGATTGGCGAATAAAGGGAATATAAGAATACGCACGATCAGTGTCACAAACATAATGGATAATCCATAATCCTCGTGAAAAAAATTCGCAAGCCAAATGATCAGCTCTGAGAAAGGCTGAACAAAATAATGATGGAAAAATCCATCCGAACTCGTACTAGATTGTCCACTTGCTGCTAAAGCAGGATGGACCATCATCAACATAAACAACGTAAAACATGTAGTAAATAAACGTTTCAATTCGTTTCCTCCTTCAAAATAGAAAGTCTAATGTGAAAGAAGGAACGAATGGTCTTCGTCATCATTTGATGATCTTTTCATTCGAATGATCTTACTAATCCAAGTTGTAATGCGGTCATATATAATAAACAGAAAGTCAGTTCGATTAAGTGTAGACGCGTTCGTTTCATTTAGGCGATTTGCATCCCAATGCTCTTTTATACGGCAATCTTTTAATAAAAATGCAATACCGATTGCCGTAAGCGCTGGTAGAATAATCGTGAAAAATTCAACAAGGAAAAATAGCTCATTGAACGTGTCGAGAATCATGAATATCACATCCATTTCATTACCCACAGTGTACTATACACAATATGAAATGTCTATTGGGACCATATATCTTCACCTCAATCACCCATATTGATAGCATTTGTTTTATTGATAGGAATATTCATCCAAACTTAACATTTATTTACTTATAATGGAATAGAGGAAAAGAAATGGAGGTTTTAAATATGACAAGTATTTACCCTAAGTTTCGAGCAGCTGCGGTACAAGCAGCACCCATCTATTTAAATTTGGAAGCAACGGTCGAGAAATCATGCAAACTCATTGGTGAGGCAGCCTCAAATGGAGCAAAGCTTGTGGCATTTCCAGAAGCCTTTCTGCCAGGTTATCCTTGGTTCGCTTTTATTGGTCATCCAGAATATACAAGAAAGTTTTATCATGAACTGTACAAAAATGCAGTTGAAATTCCTAGCTTAGCGATTCAGAAAATAAGTGAGGCAGCGAAAAGAAACGAAACTTACGTTTGTATATCATGTAGTGAAAAAGATGGTGGCTCTCTCTATTTAGCTCAGCTTTGGTTTAACCCAAATGGAGATTTAATAGGGAAGCATCGAAAAATGAGAGCTTCTGTAGCTGAAAGGCTGATTTGGGGTGATGGAAGCGGAAGTATGATGCCAGTTTTCAAAACAGAAATTGGCAATCTTGGTGGATTGATGTGCTGGGAGCATCAAGTGCCACTAGATCTTTTGGCAATGAACGCCCAAAATGAGCAGGTGCATGTCGCATCCTGGCCAGGCTATTTTGATGATGAAATCTCAAGCAGATATTATGCCATCGCTACACAGACATTTGTTCTGATGACATCATCTATATATACTGAGGAAATGAAAGAAATGATCTGCTTATCACAGGAGCAAAGAGATTACTTTGATACATTTAAAAGTGGGCATACATGCATTTATGGTCCAGATGGAGAACCGATCAGCGACATGATTCCTCCAGAAACTGAAGGAATTGCTTATGCTGATATTGATGTGGAGAGAGTCATTGATTTCAAATATTATATTGATCCGGCTGGTCACTATTCAAATCAAAGTTTGAGCATGAATTTTAATCAACAGCCTACACCAGTTGTTAAAAACATACATCCGAGTAAAAATGAAGTGCTGACATACGAGGATATTCAATATCAATTTGGAGTCCTTGAGGAAAAAGTATAAATAGATTTGAGGAGCCTTCTCTTTTATAGAGGAGGCTTTTTGAGGAAAGGTGAGTCAAATAAAGGTATAATGGAGCATAGAAGGTTATGTGTAAATGGTTGATTCATTTGGAGCAAACAAAAAGAATGAGTGTATGACATACTTAGACACGGAAATGAGGTGATGCCAATGTCAAATATTATCTTTCATATAGACATGAATGCCTTTTATGCCAATGTCGAAATGGCTTATGATCCCTCATTACGGGGAAAACCAGTAGCGATTAGTGGAAATGCCAAAGAGCGAAAAGGAATTGTTGTGACTTGCAGCTATGAAGCAAGAGCATTGGGGGTTAAACCGCCTATGCCGCTTTGGGAAGCAAAGCGACTTTGTCCAAACCTGATTGTAAGAACACCAAACTTTGATCGGTATCGCAGCTCATCACAAGAGATGTTTGCGTTATTAAGACAATATACTGATTTAGTCGAACCAGTCTCAATTGATGAAGGCTATATGGATATAACATCTACGCCCTATGCAATGAATGCTGTTAAGACAGCAGAGGAAATTCAGTCTCGTCTTGTTGAAGAACTGATGCTTCCGTCAAGTATAGGCATTGCGCCAAATAAATTTTTAGCCAAAATGGCTTCTAATTGGAAAAAACCTATGGGAATCACCATTTTACGAAAGCGGGATGTGCCGAACATGCTATGGCCGCTCCCAGCAGGAGACATGCACGGAGTCGGCAAAAAAACAGCAGAAAAGCTTCAGACAATCGACATACAAACCATTGAAGATTTAGCAAAGGCAAATGAGTTTGAGCTGAAAGAGCTTTTGGGTATAAATGGGCCAAGGCTAAAACATAAGGCAAACGGTGAGCATCATAGCCAGGTAGATCCAGATCGTATATACGAATTTAAATCGGTGGGCAACTCTTCAACACTTCCTCACGACTCTGATGATGAACAAGAACTAACAGCACTGCTTGACAAGCTTGCTCAATCTGTCAGCATTAGATTGAGAAGAAAAGAAGTCGTGGCAAACCGATTATTGATGATGATTCGCTACGCCGATTGGAAAAACATCACGAGAAGTATGATGCTAACGAATCCGACCGATCAAAAAGAAGAGATATATGAGCAGGCGAAGCAATTATTTTTAAAGCACTGGAATGAAAAGCCTGTGAGATTGCTTGGTATTACTGGAGCAGACCTTGTTGAAAAAAAAGAAGCGGTCAAACAGTTGGATTTGTTTTCTTATATCGAAGATGCGAAAGAAGAGCCAATCCAATCCCTTTTAGACGGATTAAAAGAAAAGTACGGTAAATCTATTATTCAGCGTGGTATTCCAGTCAAGGAAAAGGAAAGTAAAACTAGCGGAACAAGCTTTAATAAGGATTTTTTTCAAACGAAAAAGGAAAATGACTAGCCTGAAAACTTGATAAAAGAGGGGATGTTGTGGTAATTTCAGAGTGTACATCATTTCAGCAGTAATTAATAAAGCGTGTTAGAAGGGACGTCAGAAATATGTCAAAACAACAAATCGGTGTCATTGGATTAGCCGTCATGGGTAAAAACCTTGCCCTAAATATTGAAAGTCGCGGTTTTTCCGTTTCCGTTTTTAACAGATCTAGCAGCAAAACAGAGGAGTTTCTTCAAGAGTCAAAAGGAAAGAATGTTGTCGGGGCATACAGCATTGAAGAATTCGTACAGTCACTTGAAACACCGCGTAAAATTCTTCTTATGGTAAAAGCTGGTGCTGCAACAGATGCAACCATTCAATCACTTCTCCCTCATTTAGAAAAGGGCGATATTTTAATTGATGGTGGAAATACATATTACAAGGATACACAAAGAAGAAACCAGGAGCTTGCCGAAAGTGGTATCCATTTCATCGGAACTGGTGTATCTGGTGGAGAAGAAGGTGCACTAAAAGGACCATCTATCATGCCTGGTGGTCAAAAAGAGGCGCACGAGCTTGTGAAGCCGATCTTAGAAGCCATCTCTGCGAAAGTGGATGGCGAGTCTTGTACAACATATATCGGACCAGATGGTGCTGGACACTATGTAA
Source organism: Bacillus sp. NPDC077027 (assembly GCF_050269555.1). Lineage (NCBI taxonomy): Bacteria > Bacillati > Bacillota > Bacilli > Caryophanales > Bacillaceae > Bacillus > Bacillus sp. NPDC077027. The sequence continues at coordinate 635,917 of NZ_JBNNIO010000001.1, forward strand.
AAATGGTTCACAACGGCATTGAATATGGGGATATGCAGCTTATTTCTGAGTCTTACTTTATTTTGAAGCACGTTGTAGGACTTTCTGCTGAGGAGCTTCATGAAGTCTTTTCAGAATGGAATAAAGGTGAGCTTGATAGTTACTTAATCGAAATCACTGCAGATATCTTCACAAAAATGGATGAAGAGACAAATCAACCACTAGTTGATGTCATTTTAGATAAAGCAGGTCAAAAAGGAACAGGTAAATGGACAAGCCAAAGTTCACTTGATTTAGGCGTCCCACTGCCAATCATTACTGAGTCTGTGTTTGCTCGTTTTATTTCTGCAATGAAGGATGAGCGTGTAGAAGCAAGCAAACTCATTAAAGGGCCGGAATTAAAACAATCAACTGAGGAAAAACAAGTATTAATCGAAGCTGTGAGAAAAGCATTGTTTATGAGTAAAATTTGCTCATATGCACAAGGCTTTGCCCAAATGAAAGCAGCGTCTGAAGAGTACAACTGGGATTTAAAATATGGTGAAATTGCAATGATCTTCCGTGGCGGATGTATCATTCGTGCAGCATTCCTGCAACAGATCAAAGAAGCTTATGATCGAAATCCTGAGCTTAAAAACTTATTGCTTGATCCATATTTCAAAGATATTGTGGAAAGCTATCAATCATCACTTCGTAAAGTGATCGCTCTAGCGATTGAACAAGGTGTACCAGTACCATCTTTCTCAAGTGCCCTTGCATACTTTGATAGCTATCGTACAGCTGTACTTCCAGCTAACCTTATCCAAGCACAACGTGACTACTTCGGTGCACATACGTATGAACGTACTGACAAAGAAGGCGTCTTCCATACAGAATGGATGAAATAAACAGTAAACCCTAAAAAACCTTACCTCCTGTAAGGTTTTTTTGTTTGTGATATTTTATGGTCATTTAACATACTTTTTGTCTGTGAAATCATTGGCTAAAATAAATATAGAATGGAAACCTTGTTTTCAAGCTGAAAAAGAATAAATCATGTGATAAAAGCAGCGTAAATATTAAAAAATCGCTGTTTCTTTATTTAAAAATACATACATTTATAATTAAATGTCTAGACATTTAAAACCAAACGTATATAATATTATTTGAAAGCGCTTAATTAAATATTTTAGAGGTGAGAGAAATGAAACGTATTTTGTTGGCTTGTAGTTCAGGGATGTCTACTAGTTTGCTAGTGACGAAAATGAAAGCACATGCAGAATCAATAGGGGAAGAAGCTGAGATTTGGGCAGTAGGTCAGGATCAAGCACGTAAGGATATGGCGAATGCAGATGTTGTTCTCATTGGGCCACAAATGAGCTTTTTAAAAGGGGAACTTCAAAAAGAAGCACAAAAATATGGCATTCAAGTAGATGTGATTAATATGCAGGCTTATGGACTTGCCGATGGTCAAAAGGCATATGAACAAGCGGTTCAATTGATGGGGGAATCTTGATGGAAAAGAAAGCGCTTCAAGAGTTGACAGATGAACAGATAAGCTTTCAACTGATTTTGCATAGTGGAAATGCAAGAAGTAAGATCATTCAATCACTCAAGGTATTCAGGGAGCATCAAACGGAAGAAGCATTTGAACTGTTTAAGCAAGCAGAAGATGATTTAAGTCTTGCGCATGGGATTCATTTTCAGATGATTCAGAAGGAAGCGGGCGGAGAAAAAACAGCTTTTTCTTTACTGCTCATGCATGCTGAGGATCACTTAATGTCAACAATGACGATGAAAGAGCTTGTGGGAGAGCTTTTACTGATTTTTCAAGCAATGAAACAATAAAGGGTGTAAACAAGGGGGGAAACCAATGTTTGATAAAATAAGTGCAATTTTAATTCCGATTGCTGGTAAATTAAATAACAATCGCTATCTTGGTGTGCTGCGTGATGCATTTATGCTCGCATTTCCACTGACCATCTTTGGTTCAATTATGGTTGTATTGATGAATTTGCCATTCTTAAATAAAATCATGAGTCAGTCTGCACTTGAGACATTTCAATCGGCACTTAGTATTGCGCCAAGTGCAACGATAAGCATTATGACGGTTTTTGTTGTCTTTGGGATCGGTTATTATTTATCAAAAAGCTATGAGGTAGAAGCTGTATTTGGCGGTGTCATTGCACTTGCATCATTTTTATTACTGACGCCATTTTTACTGGAACAAGAAGGAGGGCAAGCAATTGCTGGCGTGATTCCAGTTGATCGTTTAGGTGCAAAAGGAATGTTTCTCGGGATGATTACTGCCTTCACATCAGCTGAAATATATAAATATTTCGTAAAGCGAAAATTTGTCATCAGTATGCCAGCTGGCGTGCCACCTGCTGTTTCTAAATCCTTTGCAGCACTTATTCCTGCAACATTAACACTGACGACCTTTTTGCTAATCAATATCTTGATCACACAAGTGTTTAACACAAATATGCATGATTTGATATACAATGCAATTCAAGCGCCACTTGTAGGACTTGGGAGCGGCATTATTCCAACGCTCGTTGCCGTCTTCTTTATCCAGATTCTTTGGTTCTTTGGGTTACACGGACAAATCATTATCAACTCTGTCATGGACCCGATTTGGAACACCCTCTCCATTCAAAACCTTGAAAGCTATACAAAGACAGGAGAGGTGCCAAATATTATTAGTAAGCAGTTCATTGAAGTATACACTGTTGGAATGGGTGGTACTGGAATGACACTCGCTGTTGTATTTGCGATCTTACTATTTCTTCGCAGTAAGCAGTTAAAGCAAGTAGCAAAGTTAGGACTTGGTCCAGGTCTATTTAACGTCAATGAGCCGATTATTTTCGGTTTGCCGATTGTGATGAACCCATTAATTCTAATCCCATGGATATTAGCGCCGATGATCGTCACATGTGTTTCTTATTTTGCGATGGCAGCAGGAATAGTACCACCGCCTACCGGTGTTAACATCCCATGGACAGTACCGATCTTTATAAGTGGTATTATGGCGACCAACTCGCTAGCAGGTGGACTCTTGCAGCTCTTCAACTTGATGATTGTCTTTGTCATCTGGTTCCCATTCCTCAAATTTATTGACAGAATGTACGTGAAAAATGAAAAAGTAGCAGGAGCAGAAAAGAAAAAGTCTGCCAAAATTCAAGGAGAAGGAGATTCAATCAATGTCGACGGAAACTAGCAACATAAACTACCAATTCCCAGATGAATTCTGGTGGGGATCTTCTGCATCTGCCACACAAACGGAAGGGATGATTCCTGGTGATGGAAAAGGGAGAAATATTTGGGACTATTGGTTTGAACAAGAACCAACTCGCTTTTTTCATGGCGTAGGCCCTGGAGAAACGTCCCAATTTTATCAAAAATATAAAGAAGATATTCGTTTAATGAAAGAAATTGGTCACAATTCTTTTAGATTATCAATCTCTTGGTCAAGGCTAATACCAGAGGGGAGAGGAGCGGTCAATGAGCAGGCTGTTCAGTTCTACAATGATGTAATTAATGAACTGCTTGCACACGACATTGAACCGTTTGTGAATCTATATCACTTTGATATGCCGATGAAACTACAAGAAATCGGTGGATGGACGAACAGACAGGTTGTCGAAGATTACGTCGTATATGCCAACACCTGTTTCAAATTGTTTGGAGATCGAGTGAAAAAGTGGTTTACACATAATGAACCTATTGTGCCAGTAGAAGGCGGTTATCTGTATAGCTTTCACTATCCAAATGAGGTTGATTTTCAAAAGGCTGTCCAGGTAGGCTTTCATGAAATTCTTTCAAATGCAATGGCAATCAAGGCCTATAGACAGTTAAAGCAGGAGGGACAGATCGGCATCATTTTAAATTTGACTCCGTCCTATCCAAGAAGTCAACATCCACAAGATTTAGAAGCTGCTGAGATTGCAGATGTTTTCTTTAACCGATCATTCTTAGACCCTGCTGTGAATGGAGAATTTCCGCAAAAACTTATTGATATCTTAAATAAGGAAGGATATATGCCAGAAATAGAAGATGGTGATTTAGATCTCATCAAAGAAAACACTGTCGATTTATTAGGGATCAATTATTATCAACCTAGAAGGGTGAAAGCAAAGGAACATCTTCCACATCCAAACACACCATTTATGCCTGATCATTATTTCGATAATTTTGAGATGCCAGGTCGAAAAATGAATGTATATCGCGGTTGGGAAATATATGAGAAAGGCATCTACGATATTTTAAAGAAGGTTCAAACCGACTATGGAAATATTGAATGCTTTATTTCTGAAAATGGTATGGGTGTAGAAGGTGAAGAACGTTTTATGGATGAAGAAGGAGTCATTCATGACGATTACCGAATTGAATTTATTTCAGACCATTTAAAGTGGGTTCATCGAGCGATTCAAGAGGGAAGTCAAGTGAAAGGCTATCATTTATGGACATTTATGGATAATTGGTCTTGGACGAATGCTTATAAAAACCGATATGGCTTTGTTTCTGTCAATCTTAGTGAAAATGGAAAAAGAACCATCAAAAAGAGCGGTCATTGGTTTAAACAAGTTTCAAAGTCAAACGGGTTTTAATTGTCTATACTTGCTCTTCTTCTTACGAAGAGCAAGTATTTTTCTTATGTCATCATAGAAGAGGGATGGGGAAAACGTTTCAGGTGATTGATGAGATTGTGTTTAGTTATACAGAAATTGAAGGATTGCATGAAGTGTCTCAGGCGCCTAGATATAGAATCACGATATGTTCATTTTGCTGGGGCTGACCAACTTGATGCATCAAAATGTGAAGGAAGCTTTTAAGCATCTCGGGCTTCGTGTAGAATTAGAGAATGATGTCAATTGTGCCACACTAGCTGAGAAGTGGAAGGGACATGCAAAGGCTTGTCAACATTTTCTTACCATGAACAGCTTCATGAGGTAATCAATGAATATTCATTTAGTCACATTGCTCATGCACTTGCCCCAGAGAAACTATTCAATGGTGGTGGAATTAGTGTGTGAAAGGGTGTTCTCCGAGACAGAATGAAGCGGATTCGAAAACAAACGCCTGATATCACAGAGGTGGATCTATGCGGATGCAAGTAAGGTTCATTTTTAGAAAAAGAAGGACGTGCGGAATAAAACATGTCAGTTGGTGGTGTGAGATGAAAAAGTATGAACTTATTTCTGAAGAAGTTAGAAAAAGAATATTAAACCAATACTATCCTGAAAATCAACCAATTCCCGATGAAAACTCGCTTGCCGCTGAATTTAAGTGCAGTCGTATGACGATGAAGCGTGCATTAGACATTCTTGTTGCTGAAGGGCTTTTATTTCGGAAAAGAGGTCACGGTACATTCATTGTCAAAACCGTCTTGAATCACGATGCAGTGAATGTGTCTGGTCAGGAAAACAAAGGGCTAACAAAGGTACTTGCAGACAAGAAGGTATCAAGCCAAATCATTCGTTTTGATGTTCGTTTTCCAAAAGAAGAAGTAGCGGCACATTTATCAATAGATCAAAGTGTGCCAGTATACGATATTATTCGTCTTCGTCTTGTCGAAGATGAGCCATATGTATTAGAGAAAACCTTTATGCCAATCAATGTTATCTCAGATATTGATGAGAGAGTTTTGCAAGGCTCTGTTTATGATTATATATCAAATACACTCAAGTTAAAAATTGCCGGAGCCCATAAGAAAATAAGGGCTGCTAAGTCGGATGGGCTCGACCAGATATACTTAGGATGCGCGGTCAGTGACCCGGTGTTAGAAGTAGAACAAGTGGCTTATTTAAATACAGGCAGACCATTTGAATATTCTTTTAGTAGACACCGCTATGATAAGTTTGTGTTCTCAACAGTTGAAATAACAAAATCAGGTCTTTGAATTTTTGACGAAGTAGCAGAGGGCGTTCGTTTCAATTGCTCACGTATATATGGCTGAAAGTATCATATACATTCATTTTAAACAGACAAATGAAGGGCAAAGGAGTGGAGCGTTTAAATGAAGTTTGATTTATCGTTACCTGAATTAAAACAGTATAAAGGCTTAAATGAAAAACCAGTTGATTTTGATGATTTTTGGGATGAAAATGTAAAAAAACTTAATCAAATGCCACTGAACTACGAGATGAAGCCAGCCTCCTTTCAAACAAAGCATGTAGAATGTTATGATCTTTATTTTGAAGGTGTTGGTGGTGCGCTAGTTTATTGTCAGTTGCTCAAGCCAAAAAATCTTCCTAAAGGAAAGAAATCGCCTGGTATCGCTATGTTTCATGGCTATCATGGTTCAAGTGGAGATTGGTTTGATAAAGTTTCCTACGCAGCAGAAGGTTTTACTGTGCTTGCAATGGATTGTAGAGGACAGGGCGGAAAATCAGAAGACAATCTGCAAGTGAAGGGAACAACACTAAGAGGACACATTATTCGTGGATTAGAGGAAGAAGATCCTAATAAGCTCTATTACAGACATGTCTTTTTAGATACAGTGCGGACTGCACGAATTTTGGCTTCGTTTGCATGGGTCGATGAAACAAAATTAGGGGCGTTTGGTGCTTCGCAGGGTGGAGCATTGGCTGTGGCTTGTGCAGCGCTTGAGCCGTCTATTGCAAAGGTTCTACCTGTTTATCCATTTTTAGCCGACTATAGACGGGCATTCTCATTAGATGTGAAGCAATCGGCATATGAAGAACTTCATTATTTTTTTAGACGTTTTGATCCTTTTCATGAGAAAGAGGCAGAATATTTCACTAGACTTGGCTACATAGATATTCAGCATGTCGCTCGCCGAATCAAAGCTGATGTTCTGTTTGTCACTACACTAGAAGACCCAATTTGTCCACCGTCTACACAATTTGCAGTCTATAACAAGATACAATCATCGAAAGAGTTGCTTGTTTACCACGAGTACGGACATGAGCATCTTCCGCAACTATCTGATCAAGCCTATCTTTTTTTCGCTGAGCTGCTGAATGAAGGTATCCATTTGAAAAGAGAATAGGATCTTGACAGAATAAACAAAAGCACCTTGACGCAGGCGTCATTAGGTGCTTTTGTTCATGTTCTTTAAATATTCCACCAGTGATAGCCGTCTTTTTCAAGTAGCTGATCAGCCATTTTTGGTCCCATTGAACCAGCAGGATAGTTTGGTGAAAGGGTTTTGTTTTCTGACCAGTGTGTTGAAATCGGATCTACGAAGTTCCATGAGAGAGCGACTTCATCCCAATGCGCGAAGTTTGTAGCATCTCCAAGCAGGCAATCATGAATCAGCTTTTCATAAGCTTCTGGTGTATTCATGATATCGTTGTAGTTCGTTTGATAATCCAATCTAATTGGCTGGGCATATGTGCCGCCATCTAGCTTACGTGCATTTAAATGAAGGGTGATCCCTTCATCTGGTTGAATGTGGATCACAAGTAAGTTCGGATGCATGGCATTTCCATTTCCATAGTAAAGATTCATTGGAATATCTTTAAATTGGACAATGATTTGGGTGGATTTCTTTTCAAGACGTTTTCCAGTACGAATGTAAAACGGTACGCCTGCCCATCTAAAGTTATCAATCAAAAGCTTTCCTGCAACAAATGTTTCAGTATTTGAGTTTGGATCGACATTTTGTTCCTCAAGATAAGAAGGAACCATTTTACCAGCCATTGAACCTGATTCATATTGACCACGGACGAAATATTGATCGATTTCTTCTTTTGAAATGGGACGAAGTGCACGAAGGACTTTGCGTTTTTCACTGCGAATCTCTTCTGTGTTTAGCTTAATTGGCGGCTCCATTGCAAGAAGCGCAACCATTTGAAGCATATGGTTTTGGACCATATCACGGAGTGCACCCGAATTTTCATAATACCTCGCTCTGTCTTCAACACCTAACGATTCACTTGAAGTGATCTGAATGTTAGAAATATAACGGTTTGTCCAAAGTGGTTCAAATATGGCATTGGCAAAGCGGATGACTTCGATATTTTGAACCATTTGTTTTCCGAGATAATGATCAATTCGATAGATTTGTTCCTCTGAGAACGCACTGCGAATCTCCTCATTTAATGTCTTTGCACTTGGAAGATCGTGACCAAATGGTTTTTCAATGACAAGTCTTGACCAACCAGTTGTTTCAGATACGCCTTCACTTTTCAGGAATTTCGCAATCGTACCGAAAAACTCTGGCGCCATTGCAAGATAGAACATCCGATTGTTTGGAATATTGTATGTTCCCTCAAGATCCACAAGAAGCGTATTTAATGCTTGGTAAGAAGCTGGACTTGCGACATCAAAATCATGGTAGTAGAAGTGTGAAATGAATTCATCTGTTTTCGCTTCATGATCATCTGGTGATACAGATTCTTTTACGACTTTTCTTAAATCTTCATTAGACCAAGGACGTCTACCGACTCCGACAACTGCAAATTGATCGCCAAGTTTTCCGCTGTTGTAAAGTCTATGTATAGAAGGATATAGTTTACGCTTTGCAAGATCCCCTGTTGCGCCAAAAATGACAATTACTGCTTTAGGTTGGATAGTTTCTATATTCACGAAAAGTACCTCACTTTATATCGTAGCATAGTAGTAAAAATCGAAAGAATGTATGTACATTTTCTTTATTTTAATGGTTCATTGTTCGTAAAGCAAACATTTGATTCGACTTTTTCTAAGCAAACTACATTCTTTTTAAAAAATAGGGTGAATTCACTTTTGGCTATTCTTCATGTATTCTATATAAATGAGGATTTTGTATACGTACGGTAGGAGGATAAGTGATGGAACTGCTTTTTTTAGGAACAGGTGCAGGCATTCCTGCAAAAACGAGAAATGTAACATGTACGGCGTTAAAGCTTCTAGAGGAGAGAAAAGCAGTTTGGCTTTTTGATTGCGGAGAAGCAACGCAACATCAAATCTTACATACGAATATTAAACCGAGAAAAATCGAAAAAATCTTCATCACTCACATGCACGGAGATCATGTATATGGGCTTCCGGGACTCTTAGGCAGTCGATCCTTTCAAGGTGGGGAAGGGGAACTAACGGTCTATGGACCAAGCGGAATAAAGGCATACGTCACCGCCTCTCTTACCGCAACTCAAACGCATCTCACATACCCACTGCATATGATAGAGATTGAAGAAGGAACAGTTTTTGAAGATGAAACATTCAGAGTAGAAGCAGTGCCTGTTACCCATGGGATACCTGCATTTGGTTACCGCGTCATTGAAAAAGATTTACCTGGGTCATTAAGAGCAGATGCGCTGAAAGAAATCGGCGTAAAGCCCGGACCTTTGTATCAAAAACTGAAAAAAGGTGAGACTGTTACACTTGAAGATGGTAGAGAAGTGAGCGGAAACGATTATTTAGAACCTCCTAAAAAAGGGAGAATTGTTGCATTTTCAGGAGATACCCGCTTATGCGAGAATGTAAAAAGGCTTGCAAAAAATGCGGATGTGCTTGTCCATGAAGCGACGTTTGGCAAAGAAGATGCAGAATTAGCCTACAATTATTACCATAGCACAACTGAACAAGCGGCAAAAACTGCACAGGAAGCGAACGCAAAACGATTAATTTTGACCCATATTAGTGCAAGATATCAAGGGATTGAAGCGCTAAAACAATTGCTCGCAGAAGCACGTGACATTTTTCCGCAGACAGAAGTTGCAAATGATTTTTCAGCCTTTACCATTGATCGCGTGTAAACCTTGAAAATAATGGTTTTATGGTCAAAAAAAGCTGTGCAATTTTTTGATATTTTTCATTACGCTCTTTTCGAAAAGTGGTAAAATGGTTAAGAAAATTTAAACAACTTTTATTCATTCACTAAATTATTAAGGACACGGGAGGCAAAATCAAATATGAGCGGTTTTACAGCGTTAAGTGAAGCAGAATTGAATGAACTTTATTCGACACGACAAAAAGAGTACGAAGCGTACAAAAGTAAAAACTTACATTTAGACATGTCTAGAGGTAAGCCTTCGCCGAAACAGCTCGATTTGTCAATGGGCATGCTTGATGTTGTGACTTCAAAGGATGTCATGACAGCAGAAGATGGCACAGATGTGCGCAACTATGGCGGCTTGACAGGCCTTCCTGAAACGAAGCGACTTTTTGCAGAAGTATTGAACTTAAAGCCAGAGCAGATCATTATCGGGGGCAATTCAAGCTTGAATATGATGCATGATACGATTGCTCGAGCAATGGCTCACGGTGTATATGGTAGCACGACTCCGTGGGGAAAACTGCCAAAAGTGAAGTTCCTTGCACCAAGCCCAGGATATGATCGCCATTTTGCTATTTGTGAGCTTTTTAACATAGAGATGATCCCAGTGGAAATGAAAGCAGATGGGCCTGATATGGATCAAGTAGAAAAGCTAGTTGCAGAAGACGAAGCCATTAAAGGGATTTGGTGTGTACCTAAATACAGCAACCCAGATGGTATTACGTATTCTGATGAAGTCGTAGATCGTCTTGCTTCTATGGAAACAAAAGCAGCCGATTTCCGTATTTTCTGGGACGATGCTTACGCGGTGCATCATTTAACAGATACACCTGATCCATTAAAGGATATTTTCAAAGCAATTGAAGCAGCAGGACATCCAAACAGAGTGTTTATGTTTGCTTCTACGTCTAAGATTACTTTCCCAGGATCTGGTGTCGCACTGATGGCATCAAGTGAGGCAAATGTTAGCTTTACTCAAAAGCAATTATCTGTTCAAACTATTGGTCCAGATAAAATCAATCAACTGAGACACCTTCACTTCTTTAAGAATCCAGACGGTCTCACTGAACATATGAAAAAACACGCAGAGATTATTAAGCCGAAATTTGATCTTGTCCTGTCTATTCTTGATGAAAAACTACAAGGAACAGGCATTGCAGATTGGCATAAACCAAATGGTGGCTATTTCATCAGCTTAAACACACTGGATCTTTGCGCGAAAGCAGTCGTTCAAAAAGCGAAAGAAGCTGGTGTGACAATGACTGGTGCGGGTGCGACGTTCCCTTACGGAAAAGATCCACATGATCGCAACATTCGTATTGCACCAACATTCCCAACGCTTGATGAACTGAAGATGGCCATTGAAATCTTTACACTTTGTGTACAACTTGTCAGCATTGAAAAACTGCTCGCAGAAAAACATCAATCTGCGCCTACTGTCTAACATGAAAAGATCCTTGAACAATTATGTTCAAGGATCTTTTTTAGTTGGCGGTTTGATACAATGCTTCTGGCTGTTTGGCAGCACACCACACATCATAAATCGCAAGCTGGACAATATGCGGTTCGTCATGATGAATGAAATGTGAGCTGTTCTGTGCTTGAATCCAACCACTTTGAGATGAGAGGGAGAGCAATCGTTTATGAAGCCTTAGCCACGCGTCATGTGCTGGATAGAACAACCGGCTCTTGCCAGAAGAAATAACAAGTAGTGGCATCATCCCGAAGTGCTTTTGTTCCCGTTTAACAGTCTCTAGTATGCTTTGAAAGTCTTTATGCGTAAACTCAGTGGTAAATTGATTCATATATACATCACGTTCATGTTTTGATAAAAGCGGGAGGACGATCTTTTCTTGCTCCTCACTTGCTGGATCTAAAAGCACCATGCCAATGACATCTTGTGGTCGACGGCTTGCCCATAGGCGGCTGACAAGTGCACCGAATGAATGTGCTACGATGAGGAAGGGCGGCTGTATACCAGCTTCAGCAAGCAAGTGATCTAAATCATCTGCTAAGTCATGTGGATCTCTATTGATACTGTCTTGACTGCTTTTGCCGTTTCCAAGACGATCATAAAGAAAGACACCTAGTTCTTTATCTATATCATGTATGACTTGATTCCATGTGGCGCTTGATGTCCCATAGCCAGCTTCGAAAATAATGGTCGCTCCCCCGTAACCTTTGCGATATGTTGTATAGAAATCGTGTCCTTGTATATGATACGTTCGTTCAATCATTACCGAATTCATCGTTCCATCTCCTCTAAGTGATTCTTTAGCTAAAAGACGGAGCAACTGTCAAATATGTTTCTCTAAAAACAAAAAAAGATGCCTATTTCAAAAAATAGACATCTTTTGTTCAAATCGTTTACCGATCGCTAAAGTACTGTATTGGTTCAACAATAGTTTCACCAAGTTCTTCTGCCGCTGTTTTTGAGAAATACGGGTTTCGTAAAAATTCGCGTGCGACAAAGATTAAGTCAGCACGCTGATTTTGCAAAATTTCCTCTGCTTGAATACCTGTTGTAATAAGGCCGACGGCTTCTTCCTTCATTTTTTCAGCGAAGCGGACTTGGTAGCCAGGAAATGTATGAATTTGAGCAGGTACTACTGCACCTGAACTCACATTAATTAAATCGACGCCTTGTTCTTTTAACCATTTGGCAATGCCAATATAGTCTGCAATATCAAATCCTTTTGTTGTATAATCTGAGGCTGATACACGAACAAATAATGGACCATCCCACACTTCATTGACAGCATCAACGATTTCTTTTAAGAAACGGTAGCGATTTTAAGGAGAACCGCCATAGTCATCTGTCCTTTTATTCGCTAATGGTGAAAGGAATTCATTGATTAAATAGCCATGCGCAGCATGAATTTCAATGATATAAAAGTCTGCTTTCTTTGCACGGATAGTCGCATCTTGAAAGGCTTGAATGGTTTCTTTAATGTGAGCAATGGTCATTTCAACTGGAATTTTTGAATGCTCATCAAATGGGATGTTTGATTGCGCAATCATCTCACAGTCAATTTCTGCCTTTCTGCCTGCATGTGCAAGTTGAATCGCTGTTTTGGTACCGTATGCTTTGATTTGCTCATTTAATACCGCAAACCCATCAATATGCTCATCACTCCAAATTCCAAGGTCTTGATGGCTAATACGCCCTTGTGGTGATACAGCACTCCCTTCAACCATAATTAAGCCCGCTTGTCCCTGTGCACGCGAAACATAGTGAGTAAAATGGAAAGGCTGCAATTTTCCATCTTGATCATAAGCTGAATACATACACATGGGAGACATAACAACTCGATTTTTTAGTGTGACTCCTTTTAAGGTCCAAGGTGAAAAGAATTTAGTCTTCAAATGTATATTCGATTTTAGCAATGATACAACCTGCTTGTCATAAAAGTTGCTGAAGGAATACGTCTTTTATATAAGGTTTTGTATAATGAAAGAAACCAACCAACCGAAAAGCGATCAGAGGGGGAAGACAGGATGAAATGGCAAACGAAAGATGAACTGACGGAACTCATCACAGCACTTATGCAGTATGAAAGTATATCTGGCACAACAGGTGAAGTGGCACTTGCTGAATACTTATATTATTTATTAAAGGATCGACCTTATTTTGAAAAAAATCCAGATCATCTTGCGCTTCATCCAATGAAGGATGGTCGGTATTTCTTAACAGCACTTGTGCAGAACAACTCGCACGTCAACACAGTGCTTTTATTAAGTCATTTTGATGTGGTTGATACAGAGGATTATGGTGAATTTCAGAACATGGCATGTAAACCCCAAGAGCTGATGGCTTCATTTTTGCAAAAAAGTGCGCTTCTTCCTACGCGGGCAAGAGAAGATCTTGAATCAGGAGATTGGTTGTTTGGGAGAGGGTCTATGGATATGAAAGCAGGTCTAGCTGTTCAATTATCCATGCTTGAAAGAGCGATGACTGGTGTATTTGAAGGGAATGTTCTTCTAATCACAGTGCCAGATGAAGAGGTGAATTCACAAGGAATGCTAGAGGCTGTCCCGAAACTAAAGGAGCTCAAGGAGCAATATGGTCTTGAGTATACCTCGTGTTTAAACAGTGAGCCGATGTTTGAAAAGCATCCAGGTGATGAGCACCAATATATCTATACAGGCAGTATAGGGAAGGTGCTTGCCGGATTTTTCTGCAAAGGGATAGAAACGCACGTAGGAGAGCCATTTTCAGGCTTAAATGCGAATTTTATGGTGTCTGCATTAAACCGGTTGTTGGAGCTGAATAATGATTATTGTGAGGAAGTAGACGGTGAAGTGACGCCGCCTCCGACCAATTTAATGCAAAAGGATTTGAAAGAAGCCTATTCCGTTCAAACGCCTCACACGGCGGTTTCCTTATTTAATGTACTCATGATGAAGCGCTCAAGTGAAGAACTGCACGGGCTTCTCTATGAGACTGCGAAACAAGCAGCAATCCAAATCGTGGCCGATCTCAAACAGAAAACAACTGAATTTCAGCGCTTCAAACATTTTACACCGATTGACACAAGTATCACAGTTCTTACGTATCAAGAGCTGTATCAAAAAGCCGCTGAACGTTCAGGCGCTCAGGAGGTTGAGCGCATTGTCAACTATGCATTCGCCAACCGAGGAGACCTTGGAGATCGTGACTTTTCAACAAAAATTGTATCAGAGCTGACGACGCTTTGTAAGGAAGATGGCCCGCTGATTGTTCTGTTTTATAGTCCGCCATTTTACCCTTCTGTGTCCTCAACGGATGATCCGCATATCCAGATGACCTTAAAGAAAATTCAAAAAGAGGCAAAGGAGGTCTATGGACTTGAAGTAGAAGAAGTGAAATATTTCCCTGGATTGTCTGATTTGAGCTACTTACAGCTCGAAAAACAGGACGTAGGCGATTACACGACGAATATGCCGCTTTACCAAAAAGGTTATTCATTACCTCAAGGAGCAAAAGAGGCACTTTACGTTCCGGTCATCAACGTTGGTCCATTAGGAAAGGACCCGCACAAATGGACAGAACGGCTGCATGTCCCGTTCTCTTTCGGCATTTTACCATCGTTACTAGAATCAACGATTCACACGTTATTAGAGAAAAGTTAAGCATATGTGATGAAGGGCCCTATCATGGTGATTGGGCTTTTGGTTTTTAAATCAATCTTCCTTCAGTCTAAATACATAGAGTATGATATTGAATAAGACTTACATTTATTTAAAGGGGGATTGTGAGAATAAAATGGAAACTGGAAAATTAACAAAAGTAGAAATTATCACATCGCTTCAGGAGAGTATTTGTGAACTAGAGAAGCTAGTGCAGACATGTGATGAGCACACATTCGATCAATCTATGGGAGAGGGAAAGTGGTCGATCAAACAAATCGCCGGGCATTTGTATGATACAGAAGAAGTCTGGTCAAAGCGGATAGAGCAGGCGATAACAAATGATCACACGCCTTTTCAATCGTACGATCCTGAAATTTATGTGAAGGAAAGAGGTTATGAATTATATTCTGTGCAGGAGATCAAATCGCTGATCAATCGATTGAAAGATAGAAGAAGCAAAACACTTCAGCTATTAGAAAAGGATACATGGGATCAATCGGGTTTGCATCCGGAAGAAGGTGTGATGACAGTCCAAATATTAGCTGAAACCATCGCTTTACATGAAAACCATCATCTGGCTCAAATCAAAGCCATCGTGTCAATGAGTAAATCATCTACATGAGGAGGTGCTAAAAAGTGAAGCATCAAGAATTGTTAATTGATGTGAATTTTTATCAGGCACGTGATTCTTTATTAGAACAAGCCTTCTAATAAAGAACAGAAAGAACCAAAGTGTGAATCACACAGTTCACATCCAGTCACTGGTGAGAAAAAATAGATGGACATATGTGAAAAAGCACCTGTCATCAAAACAGGTGCTTTTCTATGTCACTTATATGTGCTCGCTGAAAACATTTCGTTTAATTCTTCTGCGCGTTTTGTCGCTGTTTTTACACAATCGACAATTGCTTCTTCAAATTGATAGGAAGCGAGTGTGTTCAGGCCGGCTTCTGTCGTTCCGCCTTCGCTTGTGATTTCTTTGCGCAGTTCAGCAGGTTCTTTTTCGCTATCCTGAAGCATATTGGCGGCACCTGCAATCATCTGGCAAATGAGCAATTTCGCTGTTGTTTGGTCCATCCCAAGTTCTGAAGCACCTCGCTCCATTCCTTCGATCAAATGATAAATGAAGGCCGGGCCACTACCTGCGATGGCTGTGACAGCATTCAGCTGTGATTCATCTAATACCGTCACATGACCGATCGTTTCAAACAGCTCGACCGCCTTTTTCTGTTGCTCATCTGTGACTTCATCACTTACGGCAATCCCTGTTGCTGATTGCTGAATCGCCGCTGATGTATTTGGCATCGCGCGAACTACCGCAGTTTTCCCGCCAGCATAGTGTTGAATCGTTTCAATGGAGATACCCGCTAAAATAGAAATGATCAGCTGTCCATTTAAGTGAGGTCGTACATCAGAGATCCCGCTTTCTGCATCTTTCGGTTTTAAAGCAAATACGAGAATATCCGCTTCTTCATATATAAATGAACGAGAGAAATCCGTTTTGACCCCATAACGCACCTTTAATTCTTCTAATCGCTTTTCATTTGTTTTATTCGTCACAATGATATCCTCATTTGACATGAGACCACTTTTGAGTAGCCCTTTGATCATGGACTCCGCCATTGAACCTGCGCCGATGAATCCAATTTTACTCATATGTTATTCCTCCTTGTAGAAAATAAAAAAACCTTTCGTCAACAAAGGACGAAAAGTTTTTCGCGGTACCACCCTATTTAGCATGCCATTGCATACTCAGCTCTAAGTCCCTTAACGCGGGAAACGTTTAGGTTTACCTAACAGCTCTAAGGGCAGGTTCAACAGATAAGAGGACGATGAAGCCTCGCAGCCAAGGGCTTCACTCTCTTTCGTCATTCACTGTTTACTCTTCCTCATCATCGCACATCTTATATTTGTTGTTCATTATGCAACGGGGGATAAGCTTATGTCAATAGGTAGATGAAAAAAAGGTGATCGTTCAAAAATCATGACAGTATGTACGAAGCAGGATACAATAAACAAAGAGAATCAGATGAAAGAAGAGTGAGCCAATTTGCAGGAGATGACTGATGAACATGAAAGATGAAATCATTCAAATATCAATCCCAACACCATATGCTGTTGGAGATGTGCATTCGTATTTAATCAAAGGTGATGTATTAACCCTTGTGGATTGTGGTCCTTTGACGGATGAGGCGAAAATGGCACTTGTGAAACAATTAAAGGAGCATCAATTGACTTTGCAGGATATTGATCAAGTCGTTCTCACCCATCATCATGCAGATCATGTTGGTCTCTTAGATATGATGAAGCCAACTGTCCATGTCGCAGGACATCTGTTAAATGAACGGTACATTAGCCGAGATCCACATTTTCAGAGTCGACAAATTGAGTTTATGAATGATTATTTCAAACTGCTAGGCGTTCCACTGCATAAAGGTGAATGCGAGAGGATCGTCAAGCAGTCATATACATACTCGTGTACTGCGCATTTAGATGAAGTGTTAAAAGAAGGCGACCGTATGAGAGGGCATGAGCATTTTAAGGTTCTTGAGACACCTGGACATGCACAATCTCACATTTCATTCATAGATGAATCTTCAGGAGTGCTCATCGGAGGTGATTTGCTTCTTGCAACGATTTCATCGAATCCTTTAATGGAGGCGCCTGTTGAAGGGGAAGCACGAGCGAAATCACTCATTCAATATAAACAGTCATTATCTAGGTTGTTAACTCTACCAGTGCAGACTATTTTTCCAGGACATGGTCAGCTCATTACTTCACATGATCAATTGATCCAAGAGCGGTTCATCAAACAACAAAAACGAGCAGATACGATATATCAGTTACTAAAAAAACAAGAAATGACAGCATTTCACCTTTGCCGCACGCTGTTTCCTATCTTATATGAAGAAGCCCTATTTCTTACGATGTCTGAAACGGTTGGACAACTAGATGTTCTATTAGAAAGTGGTCTTATTCAAGAGGTTGAAAAAAACGGTATATTGTATTACGTAGCGAAATAAGGAGTGAATGGAATGAGCCGGTTAACGGGTAAAAGGGTGTGGATTACAGGTGCATCAGGAGGAATAGGGGAAAAGATGGCGTATATTGCCGCAAAGCAAGGAGCGGAGGTCATCATTTCTGCAAGACGAAAAGACAGATTAGTGGATGTCAGAGATGCGATCGAAAAAGCGAACGGCACGTGTCAAATTGTTGAGCTTGATGTGAGCCAACTAGATCAAATGGATCATGCGTATGCACAAGTTGGAGAAGTAGATATCTTGGTGAATAACGCTGGGTTTGGTGTGTTTGATCTTGTTGAGGATACGCCCTTTGATGAGATGGTTTCCATGTTTGAGGTGAATGTATTTGGACTGATTGCCTGTACAAAAAAGGTCATCCCAGATATGAAGAAGAAGGGAGTTGGCCAGATTATCAATATTGCCTCACAGGCTGAGAAAATAGGCACCCCTAAATCAGCCATTTACGCAGCTTCAAAACATGCAGTGCTCGGTTTTTCAAATAGTTTAAGAATGGAGCTTGCTGATAGTGGCATCCATGTCACAACCGTTAACCCCGGACCGATCAAAACAGATTTCTTTTCAATCGCTGATCGAAGTGGTGAATATGTGAAAAATGTTGATTTTATCATGCTTAGTGCCGACAAAGTTGCGCAAAAGGTCGTTTCTTCTATGCTGACGAAAAAAAGGGAGATCAATTTGCCAAGGTGGATGAACGCTGGCAGTAAACTGTATCAACTCTTCCCATTTTTATTTGAAAAAGTTGCTAAAAAAGCGATGATGAAAAAATAAAAAGAACCGGTGCATACCGGTTTTTCAGGCAGGCAGCCCTTTGCTAAAGGACTGTCTTTTCTTTTCTTTTATTGACAAGGTTATTTCATATTTGTTGCACCTAAAGCGTTTCCGTCTATATCTTCAAAGCCAAATCCACCCATATCTGGCGCAGCTAAAATGTGGATGTCAGTCGTTTGGACACCGTGCTCGGCTAAAAATTGATGAAAGCCTTTTAGATCCTCAACATATACGTCAATTACTCCATGGCGAATGCCCTTTGATGTATTTAAGAAGTGAAGCCGTTTATCATCCTCTGTTTTCACGAGATAAAATGATGGAGCCGTATCAGTTTGAAAGTTGAGCATGGCATCTTCGTCAGATTGATGCATGACGTTCATCCCTAAATGCTTTTGATACCAAGAGCTGGCTCTAGCGATATCTTTCACTGGAATTTCAATTGTCGCAACACTTTGTATTTGCAAGATTGGTTTCATCCTTTCTTCACTCTTCTTGTCGCTTGTTGAAGCGGGTCCCACACACTGTTAAATGGCGGTGCGTAGCTTAAATCTAAATCCTCAAGATCGGTTACGGTGAGACCTTGGTATAATGCAGTTGCCGCTACATCAATTCTTTTATCGACACCGCTTTTCCCAATGGCTTGAACACCAAGTAATGTGCCATGGTCACTTCTGTAAATCAGTTTTATTTTCATTTCTTTCGCGTCTGGATAATATCCTGCATGATCAGTACTGTCAATCGTGATAACAGAGAAGGGAAGTCCTTCTTCTTTTGCTTCTGCCGCCGAAAGTCCTGTTCGTCCAGCTGTTATATCCATGAATTTCATGATAGAAGTGCCTGTGACACCTTGAAACCTTCGTTTCTTTCCTGTCATATTGAATCCAGCAATTCTTCCTTGTTTGTTCGCAGTTGTACCTAACGGGATATAGTCATGTTTTTTTTTCAGCCGATGATAGGTTGCGGCACAGTCGCCAGCAGCATAAATATCGTTCAAGCTTGTTTGTAAATACTCATCTACGACAATTGCACCATTGTCTAGACGTTTGATGTTTGTATTTTGTAGAAATGATGTTTGTGGTGTAACCCCTATGGCGATAATGACCATATCTGTTTGAATTGTTTGGCGATCTGTTTGAACAGCAGTGACTTTCGTTTCACCTATCAAGCCTTGGACTGTTTCGTTTAACACGACTTCAATCCCTTTTGCAATCGCTTCTTCCTTGATGAGCGTAGCCATGTCCTGATCAAAGCCTGGTCCGAGCTTTGACCCACGTTGAATAAGGTGAACGTTTTTGCCTAACACTTTCATGTTTTCAGCCATTTCTAATCCAATATAACCGCCACCTATTATAGTAATGTGTTTCACTTTTTCATTCAAATCATCTAAAATGGCAAGGGCATCTGGAATCGTTTTGAGAACATGAACTTGTTTTAGTGTGCTATCACTAAATTGACCAGTAATGGGACGAGCTCCTGTAGCAATCAATAATTGATCATATGCTTCTGTAAAGGGACGCTTTGTTTTCATATGAATGCCTGATACGATCTTTTCATCGGCATCAATATGTGTCACTTCATGCAATGGTCTTGCATCAATTCCATATTTTTCGCGGAACGTTTGAACACTTCTGGCAATCAGCTTGTCGTGATGATCAATCAGACCTCCAATTAAATAAGGAAGACCGCATTGTCCATATGAAAAAATGTCTCCTTTTTCAAGTGCAACAATTTGAGCTTTGGGATCCTCCCTGTATATTTGCATGGCACAGCTCATTCCAGCTGCATCTCCACCTATGATGACGTATTTCATTGCAAGTGCTCCCTTCTTTTTACCCAACTTCATTCTCTTATTTACCCTCTTTTTCCTGTTTTTAATGCCTCTTTTTTATGCAAATAGAAGTAAATTTTACATAAAAAATAAAGACAGCGCCTTCATTTTAAGCTACAATCTGGTTAACGTCTTTTTTTTGCGTCAGTTGGATAAGGATAGGTGGGAAAGACTTGAATCAGGATCGATTGAATTTTAATACACTTTATACACGCCATACAAGAGAGGCATGGGCAGCTCTTGGTGAACATATGCCCGTCTCTGTTTCAGAAGAAGAGGCAAGAGCACTGCAAGGATTAAACGATTATCTGTCACTTGAAGAAGTGCAGGATATTTACATACCACTCATTCGCTTTTTAACACTACATGTGTTTGCTGAAAAACAGAAGAATCAGCATGTGAATGCATTTTTAAACTATCCTCATAATGCGAAAATCCCCTTTTTAATTGGAATTGCTGGAAGTGTGGCAGTTGGTAAAAGTACAACAGCTCGTATTATTCAAACGCTTTTATCAAGACTTGAAGATGGGCTGAAGGTTAGTCTCATTACAACCGATGGTTTTTTGTATCCACAAAAAGAACTAAAAGATAGAGGGCTGATGGAGAAGAAGGGGTTCCCTGAAAGCTATGACGTGAAGGCACTGCTCTCATTTCTAAATGAACTGAAATCTGGTAAACAGACGGTTCGAGCGCCAGTATATTCTCATTTAACATATGATCGGCTTGATAATGTATATGAGACAGTGGAGGATGCTGACATTGTCATCATTGAAGGCATTAATGTGCTTCAATCGCCTGCGCTTGATGATCTAAAAGATGAGCCACGCGTGTTTGTGTCCGATTTCTTTGATTTTTCTATTTATGTTGATGCGGCTGAAAAGCAAATCCAATCATGGTATAAGGAGCGTTTCCGACTTTTGCGGGAGACCGCCTTCCAAGACCCTGCATCATTCTTTCATCAATTTAAGGATTTGACAGATGAACAGGCAGATCAGATGGCAACTTCTATTTGGAATACAGTGAACCGTCCAAATTTATATGAAAACATTTTACCTACGAAATATAGAGCGGATCTCATTTTGAAAAAAGGAGAGAGGCACAAGGTGAAAGAAATTGCGATTCGCAGAGTTTAACGTGGAAAACCGCTCAGGATGGATGAGCGGTTTTTTTATTGATCTGCTTTCATATTCATTTCGATGTTTGCTGCTGTTCTTTTTTTCAGTCGATAGTAGCCAATGGTTAAGAATGGTACACCAGCCAATGTAATGCACGAAATGACAGTGAAAATGGAAAGGGGATGCTCTGCACCAAAGAAATCAAGGCACATTCCACCTACCCAAGGCCCAAGTACATTTCCAAGCTGTGAAAACCCTATTGCTCCGAAATAAGAACCTTTGACATCTGGTTTTGCGATATTGTCCACAAATAGATCCATCATGGCAAACAGCAACACTTCACCTATAGTAAAGACGACAATGATGAAAGCGAGAGAGCCGAGACTTTGTGAAAATGCGATGGCAAATAGGCTCCCTGCAATGAGAACATTTCCAACGGTTAAAGATAAAACAGTGGAATACCGCTTGGCAACAAATATGATCGGGTACTGTGTGACAATGACCACCACCGCATTTAAGGATAAAAGATATCCAAATAGCTTCGGACCATCTTCAATCAGGGGAGAAGCCGATAAATATTGCGGAAGTGTCGAGCTTAGGTGCGAATAGCCAAACGAACATAAGGTGACCCCGACTAAAATGATCGTAAACACAGTATCCTTTTGGATGATCATGAGTGCTTTTTTAACACTGACTTTCTTCATGTTTTCTGGATTTGTGACAGGATGGCGCTTGAATTGCAGTGTCAGGATTATCCCGTAAAGGAAGTAAATAAAGGCAGCGACAAGAAAAGGGATCGTTGTTTTAGAAGAACCTAGGTATAGACCGAGCAGCGGTCCAAATACGACACCGATATTAATGGCTGTATACCTCATGTTAAAGACAAATAATCGAATGCTTGGAGGTGTGACATCAGACAATAAGGCTTTGGATGTTGGTTCGAATAATGCTCTACATAATCCGTTTAAGGCATTCATGAGAAAGAATACCCAGATTGCATCAGCGAATGCAAAGCCTGCAAACACCAATGTCCAGCCAAAGATTGAAATCAGCATGACCTTTTTTCTGCCAATTCGATCTGAAATATAGCCACCATAAAAGCTTGCGACGATTCCGATAAGCGAGCTGACCGCAATAATTAATCCTGCGGAAGAAGCTGTGGCTCCTTTTGCTTGTGTCAAATAAACAGCTAAAAATGGAATGCTCATTGAAGTGGCCATTCGACCAAAAATGGTTCCGATAATAATGGTCCAGCTCAAAGGATGTAAAGTGCGTAGGTTTTTTTTCATGCTGCTTCTCCTTGAGTTTGTAAGATGTTCCAATCATACATGAAAAATTGTGTGAATTAAATACACAATTGGATGTAGAGGTAGCGTGTTTGATTAAGAAAAGAGCCCTTGATTTGTGACATAGTCGTAAATGACATCTTCGATATGAATATGTAAATCTTCTTCTGGCTCGTCTTCCTGCCTAGTTCTTAGTGCTTCTATGAGTGCTGATGTTTCAAGGGGACTAAGGGGATGATTTGCAACATTTCGCCCGTATTGTCGCAAGCTTTGTCCGAGCATTTTTTCGAGTAGTCTTGCATCCATAGTGGTTTCTCCATTTCAGTTTTATCTTTATTCTACTACTCTTCTAAAGATCAAAACAGTCTGCTTTCTGCTCAACAGCAACAATTTGTTCGAAAGAGAGAAATAGGATATCTTCATCATTCACCATTTTGAGACATTGATTTTCATAATGAATGGTTTTGATCCATCCCCAAAATTGCTGTTTCTTGCCTAATGATACATAGGTTATCAAAATGGCTTGATCCTCGGCAATGGATTGAGTAATCAATAGGTTCATTTCCTCAAGCTGATCATAACTAGGGATCGGAGGAGCATATTCTTTTTCTCTACGTTTTTGATCTAGCAGTTGCTCGCGGTGTTCTGGCAACATCATTCGGCTTGATTCCCACATGATGTTATATCCTGGTGTTAGTTTATTGGGATTCACGTTGTTTCACCTCAGTTATTTATAATGACCACCAATTTTTTTGGCCCGATGGTAGGCTTGGCCCGCAGCTGTAAGAGAAGAAGCATGTAGCAAAGCGGCAGGACCATATTTTAGATGAATGGCATCAAATACTTGGCTTAGTTGTTCTTTTTTTTGATGAGCGTCAAACAATGTTAATTGATACTGCCTGTCAGATTGCAATTGAGAAAGGGTAATACCGACACTGCGAATAGGCTGACCATCCCAGTGCTGTTTGCATAACTTCATCGCCGCCTCAGAAATATCTGATCCAAACTGTGTGGGTGAATGAAGTTTGATTTGACGATGAAATCCTGTCGGGTGTGAGAAGTCAGCCCCTCTGACTCCAACTGAGACTGTTTGACCGATATAATGTTTAAATCGAGCACGCCTTGCTACTTCCTCACTCAGTTCAAGTAACGCAACTTTAATATCGTCAAATGATTCATAGTCATGGGGGAGTGTCATATGGTGACCAATCGCCTTTTGTTGGTCATGAGTGTCAACAGTGACAGGTGACGGATCGCACCCTAATGCTGTTCGCTGAAGTACTTCACCATTTATTCCCCAGCGCTTCTTTAAGAGGTCTGGTGGATAGGTGGCAAGAGTACCAATCGTGCTAATTCCCATTCGTTTCAAATGATGCTCCATCCGTTTGCCGACGCCAAACAGCTTTCCAATCGGAAGTGGCCATAAATCAAGAGCAATACGATCTGAGCTTAACTCATAAATACCTGAGTCATTTTTCTTAGCAAAATGATCACAAGCCATTTTAGCAAGCACTTTATTGGGACCAATACCCACCCGAGCATAAATACCAGTTTTATTCATAATAGCTGTCTGTATTTTTTCTGCTATCACATGAGATGATCCGAATAGCTTCATACTGCCTGTAATATCAAGAAACTGCTCATCAATCGAGTACGGTTCGACAAGGTCGGTATATTGTTCAAGTAACTCGGTAATCATGACCGATACATCGAGGTAACGTTGCATACGTGGGCGTACAACAACAGCTTCTGGGCACTTAATTTGGGCTTCCCATAACCTTGATGCATTTTGCACACCACATTTTTTTGCAAGCGGGCATGCCGCTAAAACAACGCCACTTCGTCGCTCCGGATCACCAGAGACAATGAGTGGTATATTTGCTAAGTGCGGGGATTCAACCTTTTCAACAGATGCATAAAATGACTGCATATCGACCAAAAGAATTGTTTTTTTCACCATTTGTCTTCACCTCTAGAACGTATGTTCTGTTTTTATTGTAACCAAAGTGAATGTAAATAGATACTGGTAAATCATTCATTTCATGAAAGAAAGAGATAAGCAAGGGAGGGGGAGAAGAAGAATCCTATGTTAAAACAAAAAAGACGAAATGCAGGTACATTTCGTCTGAGTAAAGCATGTGGATAACTTAAATGTGAGCCACAGTTTGGAGAGTTTGAAGATGTTCAGAACGCAGGCGATAAGCCGTTACCTTTTTCTTAGGCTTATGTGTAAACTGACGAACAACATCGACATGATCATCATAATTAAAGAGGTAAAGTGTGATATCCTCTTTTCCTAATTTTGTTTGAATGACAAGCGGAGTTGGACCTTCCTTCGGATGAAGGAAACGCTCCTCATCTCCAGGATAAATATAATAGCGCTCGATAAAGATCGCTTCGTTAAAGTCACGAATCACTTGGGATTTTTCATGATCATCAAGACTTTGACCATCAAGTGTAATGTTTGCGTGATCGTTCTTCACTTTTGCATGCACTTCAAAACGACCAAGCAACCGTTCAACAACACCAGACGGCAAAGAAGTGACCAAAATTTTCAAAAGGCTAAAAATAACAAGTGAAATGATTGCCCACATCAAAATACATCATCTCCAATAGACATTCTAAAGCTTTCTATACCTATACTAACACAAGATAACAATTGATTTTTTGCATGAGCAAAGAACTTTTTGAAATAAGTGTGAAACTTTTAGCTCTACGTCTAACAAGGAGAAGTGTAGAGCACGAGGCGCTTGCTTTACAAGTAATGCATGAGGCAGGTACACTAATTAAAAGTAAATATTAAAGTCCATTAGCTAAAAAAGCCAATGAATCGGTTGAATAAAAAGGAGCGGGGCCATGATGATACGTCAAGTGGAGCCATCGGATTTTTATGCCGTTACATCAGTCATAAAAAGTTGGTGGGGCGGTCGAGATATTCGTGCTAAACTGCCAAAACTATTTTTTGAACATTTCCAGCAAACAAGTTTTGTTGTAGTAGAGAAAGGGGAACTCATTGGTTTTTTAGTCGGCTTTCTATCACAATCTCATTCAGATGAAGCCTACATTCATTTTGTAGGTGTACATCCAGATCATCGGAAATTAAAGATAGGAAAAATCCTGTATCAAGCCTTTTATGATGTGGCAAAACAGGAAGGGAGAACAACCATTAAAGCGGTAACAGCACCTGTAAATAAAGTATCAATTGCCTATCATGCAAAATTGGGCTTTCAAATTGAAAAAGGGGATAAAACTGTAGAAGGAATCTCCGTGTTTTCAGACTATGATGGAATAAATGAAGACCGTGTTTTATTTGTGAAAAAGTTAGAGGCGATGTCATGATTGTCAATTTAGATCAAACAATAGGAGATGTAGCAAAGCAGATCTTACATATCCAACTAGCTGCATACCAACAAGAAGCTGAACAAATTGGCTATGCCGATCTTCCACCATTAAAAGAGACCATTCAAGATGTAATGAAAGCAAAAGAGCAATTTATTGGTTTTGAGCAAAAGGGAATCTTACTAGGTGTTGCCTCTTATGAAGAGCAGAAAGATTATTTGATCATGAGTCGATTGGCTGTGCATCCAAAAGCGCTAAAACAGGGTATTGGAACAAGACTTATGTCTACAATTATGGAGAAAAATGTCCCTATAGAACTGACCACAGGGCAAAAAAACACCCCTGCAAAAAGGCTATATGAAAAGTTAGGATTTCTTGAAACAAATGTGATTCATGTTGCAAAAGAGCTCACCTTATCAAAAATGAAATGGACACCGAGGCGAAAGGTTGAGGTTGTTGAATTCAAAAAAGAATGGCATGAAGAATTCCATCGGGAAAAGCAGCGACTCAAGCAAATCATTCAAAAGAGCTGGATAGAAGGACATCATATTGGTAGTACGTCAGTTGAAGGACTTGTTGCCAAACCAATTATTGATATCTTAATGGAAGTAAGTCATATAAAAGAGATCGATAGAAAAAGAGAGAGCTTTGAACATCTTGGGTATCAAGCGCTAGGTGAAAATGGCATAAAAGGGAGACGTTTTTTTCAAAAGGGTGGCTTGAATCGTACGCATCATGTCCATGTTTATGAGAGAAATCATCCTGATGTGAAAAGGCATTTATTGTTTCGAGATTACTTAAGGGCCCATCCAGAACGAGCTGTAGCGTATGCGTCTGTCAAGGAACAATTAGCAAATCAGTATCCGGAAGATATACAAAGCTATATGGCAGGAAAGAATGAAATCATAAAAGAAATAGAAAATGAGGCATATCGCTGGGATAGAGAAGGAAGAGAGGAAGCTCTTAAATAAGCTACCTCTTTTCCTCGTTAATTAGGAAGCTGAACATTGCCTTTTACAATATAGGCCTGTGAAGCAGCAGTAGATGGAAGAGCGGGTAATTTATCCTTTACTATGACCCCTCGGATATCTGTGATTCGAACAGGAAGAGATTCAGATCCCATGTTAAAGCCAAGGAAATGATTGTAGTCTGTCTTTTCCATGTTCACCCATTTCCCATCTTTGTAATAGTCCATTTTCATAATCGGATATTTATGATTGCGCACTTGAATCGCTGCCCACCACTCACTGCTACCTTCTTTTATTCTGTAAGCTACATTTCCGCTAATCGGTGCTTTTATAATTTTCCAACTAATTAGGATTTTTCCATCTGCCATATTACCGATTTTGGCAAAGGCATTATGAGAAAGATCAAGTGCTCCTTTTGCTCCTTCTGGATATTTATCGGTCACATACACAACGGTTTTTCCTTTTGGACCCTTTACTTCAAGGTAGGCCCCTGCAAGTGCCGCATTTACCCCTTTATAGTTATAATCATGGGGATTTAAAGCCGTAATTTTCATGTCAGATGGAATAGGATCTAATAATGCGGCTCCCCCTGAGTAACCAGATCCCGTATAAGTCGCATAGCTTTCTCGTACTTCATCAAGAATAGATGCCGCTTTCATGTTTGGCACAGCGAAACTCAACATCAATATCAATGCCCCGATGAAGCAGAGAGATAATCTCTTTTTCATGATCATAAAACCTCCTGTTTGTTCTTTTTAAATGGTAGCGTCATCAGTATAATTCTAAAAAACAAGAAGCAGAAAGAGTCAATAGATAGATATAATCCTAGTGAGAAGAGCGTGTATTTCAAAGAATATGACTTTCGGCTTTAGTCGTGTGTCATGTTTTGTGGTGTTTTATGTGTTACAATGTAAGCATCAATTTAAAAAGGATGTTCGCCATGTATATTCACATCACAGAACTGGCTAAAACATATATAGAAAAACAGCAAACAGGAAACGAGACTAAGGAATTACTGCTTCGCTACGATTCAGAAGGTTGTGGCTGTGCAGTGAGTGGCGTACCAATGCTTTGGTTAACAAGTGAAAGAACAGGTGAATGGGAACAGCTTGATAATAGCCAACATTTAAAACTATATATACACATTGCACAAAAGGTATTCTTTGATGAGGAAATGACCATTGATTTTAATGAAAAAGCCAATACATTGATGCTGAAAAGTCCTCAGCAAATACTCAGTCCAAGAATGGGCATACTTGTAAAGTAAGGTGGAAACGTAGTGGATCAGAAGCTTAAAGTGATACAAAACACGGCACAAAATAAAACATGGGTGTCGTTTTTAAACCAAAATCATCCATATAGTCTTTTACATTGGTCGATAGGCGGAATGGATTCAGTCAAAAAAGATGTATGGTTGCTTCAGGATGAAGTGACATTTGAAACGGAAGAGTTTTCAAGTCTTGAAGTGGCAATTGATTGGATTAAACAGAATATGGAGCATGTAACAGATGTTTTGTAAAAGAGCCCTAATTGCAGAGGGCTTTTTTTATTGGGATCATCATCTAATAAAATGACGATCTTGTCCAATCTATAAAAATTCGTTTTCTAAAAGAAACATCCCATTATATGTATCTGAAATCGCCAAAATGAAGTGATTTCACATGTCTATGGTTGATCCATGAATGCCTCAAAAATAAGGTATATAAGTCGTCAATTGCGGGATACCGAAAACTTTGCAAAAAACGACTTTTCATATTTCTTCCATTCGAGGAAATATGATAGAATACAACATGTATCGTATATGGGAAGGGAGGTGCTAAAGTGAATTGAAGCTCAAGCTGTCATCGCCGCGGGTTGGAATAAAAATAAACGAATGGTATAAGCATATTTGCGGGTTTCATGTCATTGCAGCAGAGAAACTGAAGGCTGAAATTGAGCAGGAAATCCTTGATATGGAGCAGGATCAAAACTTACTTCTCTATTATCAGCTGATGGACTTTAGACACAAAGTCATGCTTGAATATTTTGAGCCTGTTAAAAAAGCCTCGAATGATGGCGAAATCAAGAAAATGCTTGGAATGATTGAGAATTCCCAAACGAAATTGACGGATATGCTTGAATACTATGTTCATTTTTTCAGAGGAATGTTTGAATTTGAACAAAGAGATTATTTGAGCGCGATTGCTTATTACCGTTCAGCAGAAAAAAAGCTCAATCTCATATCAGATGATATTGAAAGAGCCGAATTTTATTTTAAATTAGCAGAAATCTACTACCACATGAAACAAACCCACTTTTCGATGCACTATGCTATGCAAGCGCTTGATATGTATTCTGCCTATACAACGTATTCGCTTAGAATCATCCATTGTGAATTTGTGATTGGCGCAAACTACGATGATTTAAAATGCTATGATCATGCATTGCCCTACTTCAAGAATGCTCTTCAAAGAGCACGTTCAATCGGAAACCCTCGAGTGATAGGTTCGGCCCTTTTCAACTTAGGCAACTGTTATTATCAAATGAACGACCTTGTAACTGCAAGTCGTTATTTACAGGATTCTCTCGATGTTTTTGAAAAGGAAAATTTAACCCATCTGAATCGCTCTTTAGACCCACTATTTATGCTTACACAAATCCTATTCAAACAGAAACGGATAGATGAGTCATTAGCTCTCTATCAAAAAGGTATTATAAAAGCTTGTGAACTGGAAGATGAAGTGTATATTTGCAAATTCCAGTTTTTAAAAGCCTTATATATTGATGTTGAAAGTAAAATCATAGACGATACATTGGACCTGTTGGAGGACAAGCGCTTATACCCAGACATTGAGGAATTGGCACTTGATGCCGCTCATTATTACAATGAGCTTGGCTTATTTGAGGCATCTACTCGTTTTTATGAAAGAAAAATCCAAGCGATTTCAAAAATTAAAAATGGAGGTCATTTATATGAAAATGAGTTTGATAGTTCTTTTATTGGTAGCAACTGCAGGGTTATCGGTCATGAGTCAGCAACAATCGGAAGAGAGCCACAAGGAGCTAGCGGGCAGACATCATACCACAGTGGTGACTACCGCATAAGCTAATAAACCATAAAAAAGGAGAAGGAACCGGTGGTTCATTCTCCTTTTTGTTCATTTATCAAGACTGTATTCGTTAAAAAATGATCAACAACTTCTTCGTAGAGCTCTTTATTTTCACTGTATGACATAGCATGAGCACCATATGGAGCGATAAATAATTTCTTGTCGCCTTTTTTTCGCTCATATAGTTTTTCACTTTGTTCACAAGGAATATAGTCGTCGTGCCGGCTATGAATAAACAAAATGGGCTTCTCTACTTGATCAATGACGTCAAGAGGAGCTACTTGGTGAATGCTATAACCGTCTCTCCATTTCAAAAAGCGATCAGCCACCGGTACAATCCATCGGCTCGATAACTTAAAGTCAGTCTTTAATCGATAAATTAGCTGATCTTCAAACGTTGCAAATGGGCAGTCAGCTATATAAAAGTCCGCTTTTGCCTCTTGTTCGGCAGCGTACAGCAGGGTTGTCACAGCTCCCATCGATTCTCCGTGTATACCAATCATGGTATCTTGTCCTGTTTTTTTCCTGAGCCATTTGACGACTTGCGCTAAATCTTCCTTTTCATAAAAACCGTAACTCGTGGTTTTTCCTCCGCTCATTCCATGTCTTCTATGATCGTATAACAGAACATTCCAACCTAATCCATGAAATAATTTCATATATTTAACGGAATTAATTAAGCTGACGGTCACCCCGTGACAAAGAATTATCGTGCGTTTCGTATCATGTGGTCCAACAAAAAAACCGTGTAGATCATACCCGTATTGAGAAGGAATACGTACCTTTTCTTTTTTGAGGCGTGTGAAAGCTTGATGGTCATAATGACCTTCATCCGTTTCACGTTTTACTAGCTCATCAGTTGTCAATTTGCGAATATACATGATTTTATTGGTGAAAAATATGCCCAGTGCCGCAAGTGGAAATAGCAGTATAGCGAATGCAACAATCCATTTCTTCATCAATCGTGTTCTTCCTTTCGAGTTGGATGCTTTGGTTTATCATACCACATATTAGGAAAGAGACTACCTCCCTTGCTCAATAAAAGTAGCTGATGATACACTAGTAAAAAAGGAGCGGGGTAAGATGAAGAAAACAAACCAAGATCACGCAAAGCTGAAGGATGGTCTAGATGAAGATTTAAAAAGCAAGCTTCTACATATGAAACAAGAGTTAACCGAAGAAACAGAGAAAAAGGAAGAAGCAAAACGAAAAGAAGCGATTCAAAGGCAGAAAGAAAGAGAAAAAAATAAAAGTTTTGCCGAATTGCTAGATGAAAGCAAATTGGACTGGACAAAATATAAACATTAAAAGAGAGATCATGACGCGATGATCTCTCTTTTTGTATGATGATTACGTGCGATGAGTTTCATATAAATGTTGTTTCGCGAAAAATTTTAAGGCTTTCCATTCTTGATCATTTAACGAACGTGCATCGGCTACGTTTGCATTCTCTTTTAACTGTTTAAGTGAACTAGCCCCAAAGACAACAGAGCTGACAGTAGAATGTTTTAAAATATATTGAACAGCAAGTTCTGTTAGCGTTAAATCATAAGCTACGTTTGTCAGCGTAGGAATTATTTCTTTTAATTCTTCAAATGAATAGGAGAGATAACCATTCTGTTTGATGGTGCTTTTTGCAGCGGTAAGCGGTCTCTCCGTTAAGAGTCCTGAAGCAAGCGGTCCCCTTGCTACAACACTAATGCCTTGTTCATCAAGAAGTGGAAACCACTCTTCTGGCCGGCGATCAAGTAAACTAAATTGCATCATCACACTAACAATGTTTGATTTTTTTGCGTACTCTTTTATCACATTCGGGCGAATAGAAGAAATACCGTAATATCGAATAACACCTTCTTTCACAAGTTCTTCAAATGCTTCAATTGTTTCATCAATTGGATCTTGAATGGTACCGCCATGAAGCTGGTATAAATCAATATAGTCCGTTTGTAGTCTTTTGAGACTGCTTTTGACAGCTTCCTTTATGTACGTTTTTGAAGGGTCCCAATTCCAGCCTGGTTTTCCTTTTTCAAAGCGGTTTCCTGCTTTTGTTGCCAAAATAATATCGTGTCGTCTATTCTTAATCGCTTCTCCTACAATTTCTTCATTAGTTCCAAAATTATATAAATCAGCTGTATCAAAATAGTTAATACCAAGGTCAATCGCTTCATCTAGTATTGAAAGAGCCTTCTTCTTATCTGTGCCGATTGACATACAGCCTAAAGCAACTTCACTGACAAGTAATTCAGATGCTCCAATTTTTCTTTTCTTCATCCAATTCACACTCCTATCTCTTTCACATTATGACAAATAAACAAGGAATTCAAGCGATTGAGTGATGTTGCGAGGATTTGTGAAGCCTAGTCATCCTTCGCTTCCTATAAATGATCTATGATAAAATGTATAAAGAAAATGGCTAAAGCAAAATGAGGAGATGACATCATTTGAAGGATTTTGAAGAAAAAACAATTGCCTCCAAGGAGATTTACAAAGGGAAAATTATTGATTTAATAGTTGAAGATGTTGAACTGCCGAATGGAAAGAGCGGCAAACGAGAACTGATCAAACATCCAGGAGCTGTTGCCGTTATTGCACGAACAGCAGACAAAAAAATCATTCTCGTGAAACAATACCGCAAAGCATTGGAACGAGCAATCGTTGAAATTCCAGCGGGAAAATTGGAACCAGGCGAGGAGCCACAGCATACTGCACTGAGAGAATTAGAAGAAGAAACAGGATATACGACGAATCACTTAGAAAAACTGACGGCTTTTTATACATCACCTGGATTTGCAGATGAGATTGTACACGTGTATGAAGCAAATCAATTACTACCTCTTGAAGAAAAACGAGAACTTGATGAGGATGAATTTGTCGAAGTCATGGAGGTTTCTTTAGAAGAAGCATTACGCCTAGTAGAAAAGCAGCACATATATGATGCGAAAACCGTTTATGCCATTCAATATTTACAGCTTAAAGAGGCGCAAGCATCATCAAAATGAAAGACTTTTTCGCAGATGTTCATATCCATATTGGCAGAACGAGAACTGGCAGAGCAGTCAAAATCACAGGCGCAAAGACTTTGACGATTGATCAAATTTTAATTGAAGCATCAGAAAGCAAAGGCATGGGGATGATTGGTGTAATTGATGCCCAATCACCTGAAGTACTAGAGGAACTAATGGATGGTGTGAATGAAGGACGTTATGTGGAGCTTGCAGATGGTGGCTTATCGTTTGGAAAAACGGTTCTGCTTCTTGGAAGTGAGCTTGAAATCAACGATGAATGCTCAAGTGGGCCGATTCATGTGTTAGCCTTTATGCCAACACTACGAAAAATGGCTACTTTTTCATCATGGCTTTCACTTCATATGAAAAATGTACATCTTAGTTCACAGCGTCTTTACGTCGATGGCAAAACGCTTCAGTATAAAGTAAAGGAGCTGGGAGGTTTATTTATTCCAGCACATATTTTCACACCGCATAAAAGCCTATATGGAAAAGGTGTAAAAACATCCTTGACGGAAGTATTTGACCCAGATTTAATTGATGCAGTTGAGCTTGGACTTAGTTGTGATACATCCATGGCATCCCAGCTAAGTGAGCTTAATCGCTATCCGTTTTTAACGAATTCGGATGCGCATTCCCTTGGGAAAATTGCTAGAGAATACACCAAAATTCGCATGCAACATGCATCATTTACTGAATTTCAGCTAGCCCTGCAAGAAAAAGAGGGAAGAAAGATTACAGGAAATTATGGCCTGGCTCCTCGCCTTGGAAAATATTATCACACTACATGTGAAAAATGTGGAACAACACCTGCTCATGGAGCAGAGAGCTGTCTATCGTGTGGACATTCACGCTTTACCAAAGGGGTCAGTGAACGTTTAAAAGAACTAGCTGATCAAAAAAATCAGTCGAATCGTCGTCCTCCGTATATCCATCAACTACCGCTACAATTTATTCCTGGGGTTGGTGCAAAGACACTGCAAAAGTTAAAAGCAGCATTCAAAACCGAAATGAATATTTTGCATCAAGTAACAGAACAAGAATTGCAAGCAGTGCTCCCGCAGAAAACAGCCGGACTCATTGTGAGAGCAAGAAAAGGTGAGGTCAATCTCATCGCAGGTGGAGGCGGCATATACGGTAAAGTCGATGTAAGTGGGGGATAAATACATGGAATGGACGTGCCAAACATTTGAGCAATTGTCAAAAGAAGATCTGTACGCCCTTTTAAAAGCAAGGGTCGATGTATTTGTTGTTGAACAAAAATGTCCATACCCTGAAATGGATGAAAAAGATCAAAAAGCATTTCACTTAATAGCGAAAGAAGACGATGACATTGTCGCATATTGCCGGATTTTTCGGAGCGGGATTGTCTATGAAGAAGCATCAATCGGTAGGGTGCTTGTTTCCAGTACTGCACGTGGGAAAGGCTACGGTGAAAGATTGATGAAAAAAGCTTTACAAAAGCTCAATGAACTGCAAGAGCATCAAGTGAAAATACAAGCTCAAGCTTATTTAGAGACATTTTATCAATCATTTGGCTTTGATACGATATCAGATGTTTATGATGAAGACGGAATTCCTCATATTGATATGGTCAAAAAAGAAAGATAGGCGAATTCCGTCTATCTTTTTTCTATTTGTTCATGTATGATAACGAAAATGAAAGGGGTTTTGAGAGATGGCAAAAAGTAAAGCGAAGAAAAAACGAGATCATTTACACAGACAACAAAACCGAAATCCTGAACAATCAAGAGGAATTGCACCGGTGTTTAGCACACATACAAGGACTACAAAAACAAAACGGGAAGCATTACAAAGGCTCGCAAATAAACATAAAGACAGGAATGCTTATGATCACAGGATGAATGATCATAAGCATTTTTATTTTGTCTTTTTTACGATTTATATGTAAATAAAATGGTAAAAACGAAAAAACAGGACAAACGGAGGATTCTTTTTGTCTAAAAATGTAGTTAAATGACAAAAAAGATATAAATAGGGAGAGTGAGTAATCATGAAAATGAGGACACTTGGAATTGGGCTTTGTATGGCAAGCATGATCTTCGCAACTGTGACTTTTGGAGGCTCTACCGCTTCGGCAAAGAATCAGACCAAAAAAGAGTATTTAATTGGTTTTTCTTCTTCTGTCCATAAAAAAGAACAACTTGTACAAGAAGCTGGCGGTCATGTAAAAGAAACCATTCAACAAGTTGATATGATGAAGGTATCATTGAATGAGGCATCTAAAAAAAAGCTGGAGCAATCAAAAGACATTACATTTATTGAAGAAGACCAAAAGGCGAAAACAAGTGGTCAAACGATTCCCTATGGCATTAAGAATATCAAAACAAAGAAAGTACATAAACAAGGCTATGCCGGTCAAAATGTCAAAGTCGCAGTGCTTGATAGCGGGATTGACCGTACGCATCAAGATTTAGAAGTGGCGGGAGGCGTGAGTTTTGTACCTACTGAGGCAGACCCGTTTGTTGATCCACATCAGCATGGAACACACGTATCAGGAACGATCGCAGCACTAGACAATAAAGTAGGTGTCGTCGGTGTGGCACCGAAAGCTTCGATTTATGCGGTTAAAGTAGCGGATCAAGATGGAGACGGCTATTATAGCTGGATCATCAAAGGAATTGAATGGGCAATTGAAAATGATATAGATGTCATCAATATTAGCATGGGTGGTGCCAGCGAGTCAGCAGCGCTAAAAGAAGCAGTAGATACTGCTTATGAAAAGGGTATTCTCATTGTAGCTTCAGCTGGTAATGCGGGTAGCTACGGGTCACTCAATACAATTGACTACCCAGCAAAATACAGCTCTGTGATCGCGGTGGCTTCTGTTGATAATAAGACACAAAGAGCCTTTGATTCTTCAGTTGGTGAAGAGGTTGAAATTTCAGCGCCAGGAGTAGCAACTTTAAGTACAATTCCAGGCAATGATTATGGTTACAAAAGCGGAACATCAATGGCATCCCCACATGTCGCAGGTGCAGCAGCCGTTATTCTATCAAAATATCCAGGCTTAACAAATGAAGAAGTACGAAAAAGGCTGAGTCAGACAGCGACAAAATTAGGAGATCCTTTTTATTATGGATCAGGTCTTATCAACTTACAAAAAGCAGCCAAATAATGGATGGTCAAGAGAAGGAGAAAGTGTAGGCTTTCTCTTTTTCTTTCTATAAAAATGGTCATGTTTCGCATTCTCTCTCATAGAATCTAGTAACCTTTACTATTTGGGAGGAAGTCATATGCGGAAAAAGTCTTGGAAGGAACATCTGCTACAGCACGTAAAAGATCATCTCTCTATTTATTTATTTGTATCTGTTCTCTTTTTAATGGGTGTTATTTTTGGAGCCATTATTGTAAATAGCATGACGATGTCCCAAAAAGAGGATTTGTTCTATTATTTAAATCAATTTTTTGGACAACTAACAAATGAAAAGACAGCTGAATCAAAGGAAATGTTTTTTCAAAGCTTTCTGCATCATATGAAATACTTAGGACTGATGTGGATACTGGGTATTTCAATCATTGGCTTGCCGCTTATTTTTCTCATGATTTTTCTAAAAGGGATTGTTGTTGGCTTTACAGTCGGCTTTCTCGTCAACCAAATGGGGCTAAGTGGATTTTTCTTATCATTTATCTCGGTGCTTCCGCAAAACATCTTATTGATACCTGCTTATTTAGTCATTGGTACTGCGGCAATTGCCTTTTCCATTCGGCTGATTGGACAGCTCTTTTTAAAGAAAACAATCAGCCAAGCCCCCATTCAATGGTTTGGACGGTATGCATCCATCTTGCTCATGATTTTAGTGCTTGCAGCACTCTCTTCTTTTTTTGAATCCTACATCTCATTATTGCTAATGAAAAAGCTAGCAGGCACCCTTTTTTAACACAATTATTATAATGATTATTAATTGATAAACATTTTATTTATCAATTTAAAATGATTATAGTTGGCTCTCTGCACATCATTTGATATAATGATCAAGTAATGTGGCGTAGGAGGGAAAGTCAATGGAAAACCGTATTGATCGAATTAAAAAGCAGCTACATTCTTCCAGCTATAAGCTCACACCACAGCGTGAAGCAACAGTAAGGGTGCTGCTTGAGAACGAAGAAGACCATTTAAGTGCAGAAGACGTATACCTCCTCGTAAAAGAGAAGTCTCCTGAAATTGGTCTTGCTACTGTTTATCGGACGCTAGAATTACTGACTGAATTGAAAGTTGTTGATAAAATTAATTTTGGAGACGGTGTCTCAAGATATGACCTTCGTAAAGAAGGAGCTGCTCACTTCCATCATCACCTTGTCTGCATGGAGTGCGGGACAGTTGATGAAATTGAAGAAGATTTGCTAGAAGATGTTGAAGAAATTATTGAACGCGACTGGAAATTTAAAATTAAGGATCATAGATTGACATTCCATGGCATTTGCCATCGCTGTCATGACGATGAAGCCGGCAAATAATCCGAATTGGAACCTTTTCATTCATCATGAAAGGGTTTTTTGCGTTTCCACCGTATATTCCTTGTCCTACCTGGCATATGCTGAAGTAATGAAAAGATGGAGAAAGGACATGGGTATGATGTGGAAATGGCTCAAAACAACTGGAGAAGTAATCAAAGTGTTTATTCTGTTCACTGGTTTTACCGTCTTGTTCTATTATGCTATGATATGGATAAATTCAGAATATGAAAGCTATCATCGCTACGATAAACCAGAAGGTGCTGCGATTAAAGTGATAGAAATGGATCAACAGGAGCCGAGCAATTGGCAAGACCGCTTGATCTACTTTTATCAAAACGGGGAGTAGAAACCATTGAAAGATCAATTAGATGATTTTATTCATTTTTTAACAGTAGAGAGAGGGCTCTCTCAAAATACAATTGTATCTTATAAAAGAGATTTAAAGAGTTATCTATCGTTTCTTACCACAAATGAACAACTAACCAACATAAAAGATGTCACACGAATACACATTATCCATTATGTAAAGCATTTAATGGATGAAGGAAAATCAAGTAAAACGTCCGTGCGTCATCTATCGTCGATTCGCTCATTTCATCAATTTTTATTGCGGGAGAAAGTCACAGAAAATGACCCGTCTTGGAACATTGAAGCACAAAAAACTGAGCGTAAACTTCCAAAGGTTCTTTCATTAGAAGAAGTAGAACAACTACTAGATACACCAAAACAAAAGACCCCATTTGATTACCGAGATAAGGCCATGCTAGAGCTTTTATATGCAACCGGGA
Source organism: Bacillus sp. NPDC077027 (assembly GCF_050269555.1). Taxonomy (NCBI): domain Bacteria; kingdom Bacillati; phylum Bacillota; class Bacilli; order Caryophanales; family Bacillaceae; genus Bacillus; species Bacillus sp. NPDC077027. Next base: position 674,423 of record NZ_JBNNIO010000001.1, read on the forward strand.
TTCGGGTAAGTGAAATGCTTGATTTAACGCTTTCTGATGTGCACTTAACGATGGGTTTTGTCCGTTGCTTTGGGAAAGGAAGAAAGGAACGGATTGTTCCGATCGGTGAAGCTGCGGCTTTCGCTATAGAGGCATATTTACAGAAAGGAAGAGGGAAACTGCTCAAAAAACAACCAGCAGATGCCTTATTCCTCAATCATCACGGAAAAAAGATGTCACGACAAGGCTTTTGGAAAAATTTAAAGAAGCTTGCGCTTGAAGCAGGGATTAGAAAGGAACTCACACCACATACACTGCGACATTCCTTTGCAACACATTTACTTGAAAATGGTGCAGATCTAAGGGCAGTTCAAGAGATGCTTGGTCATGCCGATATCTCAACAACACAAATTTATACACATGTCACCAAAACAAGACTAAAGGATGTGTATCACAGATACCATCCGAGGGCATAAGAACAGCATGGGCACATATCTGAAGTGCAGCATGCTTTTTTATGTTTGTACCGTTTAAGGTTGTCAACTCACTTGAAAACGGTTTATACTTGAGATGTCTGACCTCTTTGTAGAGGACACAATACGAGAATGTTGAAGGAGGCGCTTTTTATGCCTGATTATCAGTATAAACGCATCTTCCTCATTGTTATGGATTCGGTAGGCATTGGCGAGGCGCCAGATGCCGCTGATTTTAATGACGTGGGCGCAGATACACTTGGACATATTGCAGAAAAAATGAACGGGCTAAATATGCCGAACATGGGAAAACTAGGACTAAGTCATATTAGGCCGATCAAAGGAATTCCTGCGGCAGAACATCCACTCGCATACTATGGAAAAATGCAAGAAGCTTCGAACGGAAAAGATACAATGACTGGACATTGGGAAATCATGGGTCTTCACATCGAAAAACCTTTTAAGGTGTTCCCAGAGGGTTTTCCAGATGAACTATTAAATGAATTAAAAGCGAAAACAGGTCGTGGCATGATTGGTAATAAACCAGCTTCTGGTACAGAAATTCTTGATGAACTAGGCGAAGAACATATGAAAACGGGCGATCTCATCGTCTATACATCTGCTGACTCTGTTTTGCAAATTGCTGCACATGAAGAGGTCGTGCCACTAGAGGAGTTATATCGCATTTGTGAAATTGCGAGAGAGCTCACTTTAGATGAGAAATATATGGTTGGTCGCATCATTGCGCGTCCATTTGTTGGGGAACCAGGAGCGTTTGTTCGTACACCAAATCGACATGATTATGCCTTAAAGCCATTTGACCGTACTGTCATGAATGAGCTTAAAGATGAAGGCCTCGATGTCATTGCAATCGGTAAAATTTCTGATATTTACGATGGAGAAGGAATTACTTCGTCTTTAAGAACAACATCCAACATGGATGGAATGGACAAGCTGATTGATACGCTTAACACAGATTTTACAGGGCTAAGCTTTTTAAATCTCGTTGACTTTGATGCGCTGTATGGGCATAGAAGAGATCCTAAAGGCTATGGCAAGGCACTTGAAGAGTATGATGCACGTCTTCAAGAAGTGTTTGATTTATTAAAAGAGGATGATTTGTTGATCATTACAGCTGATCATGGAAACGATCCAGTTCATCATGGGACAGATCATACGAGAGAATATGTGCCGCTCATTGTGTATAGCAAAAAGCATCAAGAGGCACATCAACTTTCAACATCTAAAACATTTGCTGATATAGGTGCAACTGTTGCAGATAACTTCAAATCAACACTTCCTAAATACGGAACAAGCTTTTTATCTAAACTCAAATAGGGGGAAAAGAGCGTGGGACTACAGTTTTCAGAAGCGGCGTCATATATTAAGCAAACATCAGAAATTGTACCAACAGTTGGGCTTATTTTAGGATCAGGTCTCGGTATCTTAGCTGATGAAATTGAAAATCCAGTTAAAATTAAATATGAAGATATTCCTGGATTTCCAGTTTCGACAGTAGAGGGACATGCTGGACAGCTTGTTATCGGTACATTAAAAGGGACTGTCGTCTGTGCGATGCAAGGGCGTTTCCATTTTTATGAAGGATACGATATGAAACAGGTCACTTTCCCTGTTCGTGTCATGAAAGAGATCGGTATTGATACAATGATCGTGACAAATGCTGCTGGTGGGGTCAACACTGCCTTTAAACCAGGAGACCTCATGCTCATAACAGACCATATCAATATGATGGGAACCAATCCTTTGATTGGTCCAAATGACAAGCAAGGTGTACGTTTTCCTGACATGTCTGCACCATATGATACTGAGTTTCTTGAGCTTGCCGATCAAACGGCAAAAACGCTTGGAATTCCTGTACAGAAAGGTGTGTATACAGCTGTCACGGGACCTTCCTACGAAACACCAGCAGAGGTACGTTTCCTGAGAACGATCGGTTCTGATGCAGTCGGTATGTCTACTGTGCCAGAAGTGATTGTGGCAAAACATGCAGGTATGCGTGTACTTGGCATTTCATGTATCTCAAATGCGGCATCCGGTATACTGGATCAACCACTTTCTCATGATGAAGTGATGGAAGTCACTGAAAAAGTAAAAGCAAGCTTCCTTGATTTAGTGAAAAATATTTTACATCAATTGAAATAGTCGTGATGACGTAGTGAGCCCTTTTGTCTAAGAGACAGAGGGCTTTTTTTAAGCAAACAATCTGGATCTCTGAATAAAACAGCCTTTACCAGGAAAAAATGTAAAGGATTACGATAATGGAGGTCTGCCACTTGAAACGTCATGTATCTGCATTGCTTATATTCATGATGATCATTTCAATTGTTTCACCATCAGCGATGGCGAAAGAACCAATAAAACAATCATCTGAATTAGCCCATGAAGCAAAATCTGCCATTCTGATTGAACGTGATACCGGAAAGGTTTTATACAACAAAAACAGTGATGAAAAGCTTGCGCCAGCCAGCATGACCAAAATCATGACGATGCTTTTAATTATGGAAGCCATCGACCAAGGTAAGATCAAAATGAAAGATAAGGTCAGAACAAGCGAATACGCGGCATCAATGGGAGGATCACAAATTTTCCTAGAGCCGGGAGAAGAAATGACTGTTGAAGAAATGTTAAAAGGTATTGCCATTGCATCAGGGAACGATGCATCTGTTGCGATGGCGGAGCACATTTCAGGCTCTGAGGAAAAATTTGTAGAAGAAATGAACAAAAAAGCAAAACAACTCGGCCTCAAATCGACATCCTTTCAAAATACAACAGGTCTTCCTGAAAAAGAGCATTATAGCACAGCCCATGATATGGCTATGATGGCGAAAGAGCTATTAAAGTATGAACGAATCACGAAGTTTACAGGGGTATATGAAGACTATCTTCGTCAAAACACAGACAAAAAGTTCTGGCTTGTCAATACGAACCGTTTGATCAAATTTTATCCTGGTGTTGACGGAGTGAAGACTGGATTCACAAGTGAAGCCAAATATTGTTTAACTGCTTCTGCGAAAAAAGGAAATATGCGGGTCATTGCTGTTGTTTTTGGCGCAAGTACACCAAAAGAAAGAAATGCACAAGTCGTCAAAATGCTAGACTATGCATTTAGTCAATATGAAACACACCCATTATACAAAAGAGGACAAGAAGTAGCAGAAATCAAAGTCAATAAAGGAAAGAAAAAAATGGTCAAGCTTGTCACATCTGAGCCAATTTCACTTTTGACGAAAAAAGGCGCTAATGTAGATAACATTCAAAAAGAAATTAAGCTGACACATAATGTAGCTGCTCCATTCTCAAAGGGAACAGAACTCGGCTTAATGGTTCTAAAAAAAGATGGTAAAGTTCTTCATGAAAGCCCAGTAGAAGCAAAAGAAAGTATGGAAAGAGCGGGATTATGGACGTTCTTTAAAAGATCTATGGCTGAATTTGTAAAATGGAAATGATGATCTGAGACTGCTAAGTTAAGCAGTCTTTTTTCTATGGTGATGTTTAATGAGAGAGAAATATGAAAAGAATGGATAAAAATAAATCAAAAACTGACGAATGGCCACTAGTTTTGTCATGGTGAAGGAATTCATCCATGAAAAAGAGAAACACTCTTTATCCGAATAAGGCAAGGAGGAATAAAAGACATGAGCCTTAGTATTGATTTTCGTGTAAAAGAGAGCGTGCTTTGCATTCGATTGACTGGAGAACTTGATCATCATTCTGCTGAAACACTGAGACAAAAGGTGACGGATTATTTAGACAAGGAAGACATTCGCCATATTGTATTAAATTTGGCTGATTTGACATTTATGGATAGCTCTGGACTTGGTGTGATATTAGGCAGATACAAGCAGATTAAACAGCTAGGCGGTGAGATGGTCGTTTGTGCAATATCCTCATCTGTCAATCGACTTTTTGATATGTCTGGGCTATTTAAAATTATTCGAATGGAGCCTTCAGAACAAACGGCACTTCAAACATTGGGGGTGGCATCATGACCAATGAAATGAACTTAACATTCTCAGCACTCAGTCAAAATGAATCGTTTGCAAGGGTGACAGTTGCTGCATTTATTGCGCAGCTTGACCCGACCTTAGATGAATTAACAGAGATTAAAACAGTTGTTTCTGAAGCCGTGACTAACTCTATTATTCATGGATATGATGGGAATCCAGATGGAAAAGTTCATATTTCAGTAACGCTAGAAGATCATATTGTTTATTTAACCATTCGTGATGAAGGAATGGGAATCACTGATCTTGAAGAAGCAAGACAGCCCTTATTTACAACAAAGCCAGACCTAGAACGATCAGGAATGGGCTTTACAATTATGGAGAATTTTATGGATGATGTCATGATTGATTCATCTCCTGAGATGGGTACGACGATCCGGTTGACAAAGCACTTATCAAAAAGCAAAGCACTTTGCAATTAAGGAGCTGCTCGTATGGATGTGGAGGTAAAAAAGCAAGCGAAACATGTGCAGCTGTCAAATGATGAAGTCAAAAGCCTGATCAAAAAAAGCCAAGACGGAGATCAACAAGCAAGAGACCTCCTCGTAGAAAAAAACATGCGTCTTGTTTGGTCCGTTGTTCAGCGATTTATCAATAGAGGCTACGAGCCGGATGATCTGTTTCAGATTGGATGTATCGGTTTGTTAAAATCAGTCGATAAATTTGATTTGTCTTATGATGTCAAATTTTCAACCTACGCCGTTCCAATGATTATTGGTGAAATTCAACGCTTCATTCGTGATGATGGCACTGTAAAGGTTAGTCGTTCATTAAAAGAACTCGGAAATAAAATCAGGCGGGCGAAAGATGAATTGTCTAAATCGAATGGGAAAATACCGACTGTGCAAGAAATTGCTGATTATTTGGAGATCACACCAGAGGATGTCGTATTGGCACAAGAGGCAGTAAGAACACCATCTTCTATTCATGAAACGGTTTATGAAAACGATGGTGACCCCATTACATTGCTTGATCAAATCGCAGACAATTCTGAGGAAAGATGGTTTGAAAAAATTGCGCTAAAAGAAGCGATCAAAGAATTAGAGGAACGAGAAAAACTAATTGTCTATCTTCGTTATTATAAGGATCAAACGCAGTCAGAAGTTGCAGAGCGGTTAGGGATCTCGCAAGTACAAGTGTCACGGCTTGAAAAAAAGATTTTAAAACAAATTCAATTTCAAATGGACCAAAAAGACAGCTAGCCCAAAGAGGCTGGCTTTTTTTTGTGTGGTAATTACCGGTAATTGTAGAGCGTTCAGTATGAGAACCATTTTTCACCACATACTATTTTTAACCCATCGTATAGGAAGTGACATGGATGGACGGGCAAATTTTTATTAGACTTCGTCATCGGTTAAAAACTGGAAATGATCAGCTCATTTTATTAGGGGACGTTGCACAGCTGACAGGAGATGAAACACTTGTACAGCAGCTAAAATCCATGCCTGTATATCATGTGAGTCAAAAGGATCGTCACATCGTTGTACTTGATGTCATGTATGTTGTGAATATCATCAAAAAAACATGTCCGAAAGTAGACATCCAAACAGTTGGGGGATCTGAAGCCATTGTCGAAATTGATACGGGTCGCCGTCATTTATCCCCAGTTTTATTCGTGTTTGTATGGTTACTTTTGTTTGTTGGTGCAGCGCTTGCGATTATGAACTTTCATGAGGATGTCAGCATGCGACTTGTCCATATGAGGCTGTATGAAATGATTACAGGTCAAACTGAAGAGCACCCTTATTTATTGCAGGTGCCGTACAGCCTTGGTTTAGGTCTTGGCATGGTTCTTTTTTTCAATCACGTGTTTAAAAAACGATTAAATGAAGAACCCAGTCCACTTGAAGTTGAGATGTTTAAGTACCAGCTCGATCTAGATCAGTATGTAGCGCTGAATGAAAACAAAGAAACCATGAAAGATATCCATGATCGGTAAATGGCTTTTTGTCATGTTTGTCGGATTTGGCGGTGGTTTGACAGTTGGTGCAGGATTTGTTGCGTTTTTGACTGTGCTCGGCATCATTCCAAGGCTGATGCAACTGACAAAAACGCAGCGGTTTATACAAGGCTATGAAGCCGCTGTGATATGTGGTGCTGTGATCGGAGGATGGGCAACACTAGATGACGTTCATTTGCATTTAACAAAATGGCTTGTGTTTCCGATTGGAATGCTTGCAGGTATTTTTGTGGGAATGCTTGCAGCCGCACTGACAGAAGTATTAAATGTGCTTCCAATCTTAACGAAACGAATTGGAATGGACGGGAAAATCATTTTATTGCTCATGGCAATTGTCTTAGGAAAAGTATTCGGGTCACTGTTTCATTGGCTCATTTATATTTAATGACAAGTTGGAGGGAAAACACGTGTCGAGCTTAAAAGAGAATTACCCATCAAAAGTAAAAACGTATCAACCCAAACCGCCTTATGTGCTGAACTGCTTAAAAGCATTTATTGTCGGAGGATTCATCTGTGCCATAGGGGAAGTCTTGCAAAACTTTTATATTCATTTTTTTGATTTCAACGAAAAAACAGCTGGGAATCCAACTGTTGCTACACTCATTCTCATTTCAGCTCTTTTAACCGGAATTGGTATTTATGATAAGATTGGACAGTTTGCCGGTGCAGGATCAGCTGTACCCGTTACTGGTTTTGCTAACAGTATGACGAGTGCTGCCCTTGAACATAAAAGTGAAGGGCTTGTTTTAGGTGTTGCCACAAATATGTTCAAACTAGCAGGAAACGTTATTGTCTTTGGTGTTGTCTCAGCTTACGTTGTCGGCATCATCCGCTATACACTGGAAAAGTTGTTTTCGTAGGAGGGAAGGAAAGTGAAATTAACAGGAAAACAATCATGGGTTTTTGAACATAAACTCTATATCAATGCAGAAGGAACGGCAGCCGGACCAAAAGAAAAAGAGGGGCCGATTGGCCATTTAATCGATAAAACGTATGATGAAATGCACTGTGACCAAAAAAACTGGGAAATGGCAGAACGGCAACTTATGGAAGATGCGATTTCGAAGGCACTATCGAAAGCAAATCTACAAAAAAGCGATATTGATCTGCTATTAGCAGGAGATTTATTAAATCAAAACGTCACAGCTAACTACGTGGCAAGAGAACTAAAAATCCCATTTCTCTGTTTGTTTGGCGCATGCTCCACTTCAATGGAATCGATCGCCCTTGCCTCAGCTCTAGTGGATGGTGGATTTGCTAAAAGAGCGGTTGCAGCAACGAGCAGTCATAATGCAACGGCAGAACGACAATTTCGTAATCCTACAGAATATGGTGGCCAAAAGCCAGATACTGCAACAAGTACCGTAACAGGTAGTGGCGCTGTCATTATTAGTGAGGAAGCCTCGGCTATTCAAATAACAAGTGCGACCGTTGGACGAGTGATGGATTTAGGAATTACAGATCCTTTCGACATGGGATCTGCAATGGCACCAGCTGCTGCAGATACCATTAAACAGCACCTTGAGGATATGGGTAGAACCGTTGATGATTATGATCTCATCCTTACAGGCGATTTATCTGGCATTGGTTCCCCGATATTAAAGGATTTATTAAAGGAAGAGGGCATTCAATTAGGAAAAAAACATGATGACTGTGGCTTGATCATTTACACACCTGATCAAAATGTGTTTGCAGGCGGAAGTGGTTGTGCCTGCTCAGCAATTGTGACGTTTAGCCATATTTTTAATGAGATGAGGGCTGGGAATTTGCAGCGAGTCTTTGTCGTAGCAACGGGGGCATTACTTAGCCCGATGATGGTTCAGCAAAAAGAAACCATTCCAACCATTGCACATGGTGTTGTATTTGAACGCGTGGGAGGGAATGAATAATGGAATACCTCATTGCTTTTGTTGCGGGCGGACTCATTTGTGTCGTGGGACAAATTTTGTTAGATGTTTTCAAACTCACACCGGCACATGTAATGACTACATTTGTTGTGGTTGGAACGGTCTTGGACGGTTTTGGTATTTATGATAAATTTATTGAATTCGCAGGAGCGGGCGCAACAGTGCCAATCGTCAGTTTTGGTCATAGTTTGCTCCACGGGGCTATGCACCAAGCTGATGTACATGGATTTATTGGAATTGGAATTGGAATTTTTGAATTGACCTCTGCTGGTATTTCAGCCGCGATTTTATTCTCGTTTCTTGTCGCACTGATCTTCAAACCGAAAGGATAATCATATATGGGGCAAAAACGAAAGGTTATTTTAGTGACAGATGGCGATATTTATGCTGCCAAAACAATTGAACTTGCCGCACGTACCTTTGGTGGGAGATGTATATCAAGCTCAAAAGGTAATCCAAGTAAACGAACAGGCCCTGAGCTGGTCAAGTTAATCTTAAAGACGCCCTATGATCCAGTATTTGTCATGTTTGATGATTCTGGCTTAACAGGTGAGGGGACTGGAGAGTTGGCAATGAAACATGTGGCACATCATCCTGAGATAGAGGTACTCGGAGCGATTGCTGTTGCTTCTAAAACACATCAAGCAGAATGGACAAAGGTAGATGTCTCAATCGACCGAGATGGCGAACTCACAGAATATGGAGTCGACAAATACGGACTGCCAGAACTAGAACTTCATAAAATGAGTGGAGATACCGTTTATTGCCTAGATTCTCTTAACATTCCGCTCGTTGTAGGAATCGGGGATATAGGTAAAATGGGGCGAAAAGATGATTTGAGTAAAGGCTCTCCCATCACAATGAAGGCAGTTGAATTAATTTTAGAAAGGAGCGGTTTTCATGGGCAAAGAGAAGGTGCACGTGTACCAAGATCCGAGAAAAAATGAGGACTACTTCAAGGAAAAGGTCGGGATGGGGCTCAGCTTTGATCTCGGAGTACGCAAAATATATATACATGATCAAGAAGTTCAGCTTTACTATGTAAATGGCTTATGTGACACACAGTATGTGATTTATTTATTAAAAGAACTCGTTGAAATCAATGATAACGAGCCTGAAACAGATGAAATCGCAGATGTTGTTGAGAATAGACTTGTCAACCAGCAAGTTGCAAAAGTTGAAACACTGGATGAAGTAGTAGATCAAGTGTTATCTGGTCTTGTAGCTGTTGTAATAGAAGGTGAAAATTACGCCTTTATTATTGATGTCAGAAGCTACCCAGGCAGAACGCCAGAAGAGCCCGATACGGAAAAGGTCGTCAGAGGGGCAAGAGACGGGTTTGTAGAAAATATTATTGTCAATACATCCCTAATTAGAAGACGTATTCGAGATGAAAAACTGCGCTTCAAGCTATTAAAAGTAGGAGAACGTTCAAAAACAGATGTATGTGTATGTTATATAGAAGACATTGCAGACCATGATTTAGTGGAGGCGATTGAAAAGAAACTAGAATCAATTCAAGTTGATGGAATGACAATGTCTGATAAAACATTAGAAGAATTTATCATCAAGCAAGGCTATAACCCTTTTCCGCTAGTTCGTTATACAGAGCGTCCAGATGTGGCGGCGAATCACATTTTAGAAGGGCATGTTATCATCATTACAGATACATCTCCTAGTGTCATCATTACACCAACAACGATTTTTCACCATGTACAACATGCGGAAGAATATAGACAAACACCTGCTGTTGGTACGTTTTTGAGATGGGTGCGCTTTTTTGGGATTCTTTGTTCTACTTTTCTTTTGCCCATTTGGTTTTTATTCATTTTAGAACCAGACCTACTTCCAAAGAACCTAGATTATATTGGATTTAACAAACCTTCACATATCCCTGTCATTGTACAAGTATTTCTTGCAGACTTTGGAGTGGAATTTTTGCGCATGGCAGCCATTCATACACCGACTGCTCTATCCACTGCCATGGGCTTGATCGCCGCTGTTTTAATCGGACAAATTGCCATTGATGTTGGGTTATTTACACCAGAGGTCATTTTGTATGTATCATTAGCTGCGATTGGAACCTTTACAACACCAAGCTATGAATTAAGTATTGCGAATAAAATGGCTCGTTTATTGATTTTAGCTCTTGTTGCAATATTCAAGCTGAATGGTTTAATTATTGGCTTCACCTTATTAATCATCTATTTAACATCAATTCGTTCTTTGCAAACGCCATATATGTGGCCGTTCATTCCTTTTAATGGGAAGGCATTATGGCAGGTTCTCGTTCGAACATCGGTCCCAGGCTCAAAAGTAAGACCAAGTATTGTTCATCCCCAAAACAGATCAAAAATTCCGCCAAATTCTTAAGTCCAATTGAAACTGGCTGAAGATTATGATATTGTATCTTTAACTTTGAGAAACGGCAAAGGCAGCTAACGCAGCTGTCTTTTTTTAGCCGATGCGGAGAAAGAGGGAATGAAATTGTTTTTACACGGCACTTGCAGACAAAATGAAAAGGGTCATTTAGAAATTGGTGGTGTTGACGCAGTTTCTTTAGCAGAGACTTATGGAACGCCTCTTTATGTATATGATGTAGCTTTAATACGGGAACGTGCAAAAAACTTTCAGAAAGCATTTAAAGAAGAAAATTTAAAGGCACAAGTGGCTTACGCAAGTAAAGCTTTTTCCTCTGTTGCAATGTTTCAGCTTGCAAAGGAAGAGGGGCTTTCTCTTGACGTTGTATCAGGCGGAGAACTTCATACAGCCATTCGCGCAGGCTTTCCAGCAGATAAAATACATTTTCATGGCAACAACAAAAGCAGCGAAGAACTAAAAATGGCACTTGAACATGGTATTGGCTGTATTGTTGTTGATAACTTCTATGAAATAAAGCTCATCGAGAAGCTTGGCAATAAGCTAGAGCAAAAGGTGAAAATTCTTCTAAGAATCACGCCAGGTGTTGAAGCACACACCCATGATTACATCACGACAGGTCAAGAAGATTCAAAGTTTGGTTTTGATCTTCACAATGGACAAGCTGATGAGGCTGTTAAACAAGTCCTTGCCTCGGATGCATTTGAATTACTTGGTGTACATTGTCATATCGGTTCACAAATTTTTGATACAGCAGGTTTTGTGCTCGCTGCAGACAAAATTTTTATCAAGCTTGACGAGTGGAGACAATTATTTGGATTTAATTCAACGGTTCTTAATCTCGGAGGAGGATTTGGCATTCGTTATACAGAGGAAGACGAGCCTCTTCCGGCTACTGAATATGTCGAGAAAATTATTAAAGCTGTAAAAGAGAATGCATCTCGCTATCAGTTTGATTTGCCTGAAATTTGGATAGAGCCTGGTCGTTCCCTTGTTGGAGATGCAGGGACGACACTTTATACGATTGGCTCATCTAAACATGTTCCAGGTATTCGTGATTATGTAGCAGTCGATGGTGGCATGAGTGACAATATAAGACCTGCTTTATATCAAGCAAAATACGAAGCAGCAAGTGCAAATAAATTTAGTGAAAAGCATGACCATGTTGTATCCATTGCAGGCAAGTGTTGTGAAAGTGGCGATATGCTTATTTGGGATATTGAGCTGCCTGAGTTAACAGAAGGGGATTTATTAGCAGTCTTTTGTACAGGTGCATACGGCTATAGCATGTCAAACAATTATAACCGCATCCCTCGACCAGCCGTTGTGTTTGTAGAAGACGGAGAAGCACAGCTTGTTGTACAACGAGAAACATACGAAGATATTGTCAAATTAGATTTGCCATATCAGTCTAGAGTAAAATCATAAGTGACAAAAGCTTGTAGATTTATTCTATGAGCTTTTTTTATTGATCGAGAAAAAGAAAAATGAATGACATCATGAGAAATACTTGGTTTAGCTGTAATATCTCCCGCTCTTAGGTAGAGCTATATTGTGATCAAAAAACACGTAAATATGTTTGCATGAAAAAAAGCTGTTCTATCTCGTTTAAATAGAACAGCTTTTTGCATATATGATTACTCTGTTGAAGACGAGCTGTTTCCACCAGTAAAGACTGATACAACGGCGTTCCAGATGGAGACAAAGAAATCCCAAATTTTTTGTAAGAAGTTCTTTCCTTCATCTGATTCAATAAAGTTTGTAATCTTATCTTTGGCTTTGTCGATTTGAGAACCGACTTCTTTCCAATCAATATTGATATTTTTCATTTTGTCAAAAAGCGCAACGAGCTGATCCTTTTGATCTTGGGTTAAATTTAAGTTAAGATCAGATGCTGCTTGATCCACTCTTTCTTCCACTTCTTTTGTTGTTTTCGGTACGCCATTTTTCGCAATATCATCTTTGATTTTTGCAATGATTGCTGACGCATTCTCATTTCCAATTTTATCGCCTAATTCAGAAGTTGTGACAAGCTCTTCATTTGCTACTTGCTTTACATCTTCTGGGATGGCTTTATCACTAGATACCTCGTATGCTTTGAGTAATCCCGTTAATGCCGCAGTACCAGATACTTCAAATGGGGCAGTAATGACGACTTTTGCATCTTTTACTCCCGCTGTCATTAAAGCATTTAAATACATTTCATCTGTAATGGTTTTAATATTTTTTGTATCTACTGTGAGACCGCTACCTGATTTTTCAATTGTAATGGAAGATGAAGATAGGGCTCTAGAGCCAATTTGTGAACTCGGAATATACTTCCCTAAATATTCATGTTCTTCTTTATTCGTCACTTCAATTGTTGTGGCATTTTCAGGTGGATTTAACTCTTCAAGTACTTTTTTGCGATCAGCCGCTGATAAGTCCTGACCGAGTGTGACAATGACATCACCTACAGCTGCATCTGCTAAGCTGACTTTTGGCGTACCTATTAAAAGCACAAGTGTAGCCATCATACCAACCATTGTTTTTTTAAACATGTTGACCTCCTTCAAGTCGAAAGCGCCCTTTCATGATACAAAGGGACTGTTCTCTGAATGCACAGTGAGTAGTGCATTTCAAACATTTAGACGAACAACAAAGCAAATTCGTTTCAAATTCTTTTTTTAAGATCCTTCTTGTCTTGGTCTTTTTTGCTCTAAGCGAGTCAATATCAGATCGAGAAGATAAAAAAGAACTGCAATAAGAAAGGATAACTGAACCATCCCTTCCTCAAAAATTTCAACATGCGGTACGCTTTTTCTTAATAGAGTAATAGAAAAATAAACACCGATCAGTGCAGCGATAAATTCGAGTGACGTAACGATCCACTTTGTTAAAGAGAAAAGAGCACCAATTGCTTTCGCTACAAGTTCTAAAGTCAAGCATACCATAAAACTAACAATCCCTATGTAAAAGCTAAGAAGAAATAAATCAGATAGTGCACGATATGTGACATATCCTTCAAAAACATGACTGACCATCAGTGCAACAAGAAAAATGGTCACACCCGGAAAAGTACCTATTAAAAATAAAGCGAATCAGGCGAGGCTCATCAATAGAAAATAACCAATACTGTTGGATGGTGCTGAAAGAATTTTTTTCTTTGTCGTCCATAAAAAGAATACGCTCGATAATATACAGCAGATGAGAAATGTCATGAAATACGGGAAGTATAGAATCATTTAAAGCCTCCATCATCATATAGATTTCTTTATTCTAGCCATGTTTAACATCGAGGTGAATAAGACGAAACGAGGAAAGTAATCATAAAAGTAAGTACAGATAATGTTTATCATCACCCAAAATGTGCTATAATGAGCGTTGTTTAACCTGAAAGGAGATTGATCATCATGGCAAAAAAAGGATACATACAATTAACGAATGGTAAAAAAATTGAGTTTGAACTTTACCCAGAGGCTGCTCCTGGTACTGTAGCAAACTTTGAAAAGCTAGCAAACGAAGGTTTCTATGATGGATTAAAATTCCATCGCGTCATCCCAGGTTTTGTGAGTCAAGGTGGAGATCCAAACGGTAATGGAACAGGAGGCCCTGGTTACACAATTAAATGTGAAACAGAAGGAAACCCTCATAAGCATGAAAGAGGCTCCCTTTCTATGGCGCATGCTGGCAAAGATACTGGTGGAAGCCAATTCTTTATCGTACATGACCAACAGCCGCATTTAAATGGCGTGCACACAGTGTTTGGTAAAGTCACTTCTGGTATTGAGGCTGTTCTTGACATGGAACAGGGACAAGGCATGGAAAAAGTCGAAGTTGCAGATGCTTAATTGAAAACACCGCTTAATCGCGGTGTTTTTTTATTTATTTGTATTTTATACAATTTCAAATAGAAAACAAAATGATTGAATGAAAATGAACATTCATCAAAGCATTCAAGCAAAACAAAAAAGAAGGCGGAACCATATGCACGTGTACACGACAATCTTTTAAAGCCTAATGTGCAAAAGACTTATTCTACTGATGTTATATTTAAATTCTGTACACATGAAGAAAATCCATACTTCAATTATTGTCACATTTATGTCTTGGAGAATTTCAAAAATAGATAAAAACCGGTATTAATTTTCTCTGATTTGTTCCATTTGACGGTAGGTGATGATCCAATACAAAAGGGCTAAGGCGCTGACAGAGGCACCAAATAGACATACTCCGCTCCATCCATAGTTTGCGTATATATTGGTAGAAACAATTGAACCTATGGCACTGCCGATGGAATAAAAAATCATGTAAGCAGCAGTAAGGCGGCTTCTCGCCTCAGGACGTACTGTGAAAATCATACCCTGATTGGTCACATGTACTGCTTGCACAGCTAAGTCAAGAAAGATAACGCCAATGACTAATGCGATAAGTGAATGTTCGGTAAAACTGATTAGAAACCATGATGTTGGCAATATAATGAGGGCTATGCAGGTTGTTAACTGCCCTAAACCTCGATCAGCTAGACCCCCAGCACGAGCAGCACCTAAAGCTCCGGCAACTCCAGCAAGACCAAACGCTCCAATAGCGGTATGTGAAAGAGAGTATGGTGGAGCACTGAGAGGTAGCACTAGCGAAGTCCACAATGTACTAAACGCAGTAAAAATCAGAAGAGCCAGTATTCCACGGATGCGTAGGATTCGTTCTTGCATGAACAATGTGAACATTGAACGAAGTAGCTGCGGATAGGATAATGACTCTCTTTCGCTTTCATCACGCGGTAGTACTCGCAACAATATGCCAGTCATGATGAGCATCATGACAGCAGAAACTAGATAGACCGAACGCCAACCGGCGAGATCGGTTAGTACACCAGCGAATGTTCGTGCGAGCAGAATACCAATCACGACTCCACTTTGCACCAAGCCAACTATACGGCCACGTTCAGCTGGGGCAGCCAAAGTCGATACGAACGCTATGAGCACCTGAGTCACCACAGCAAGCAGGCCGACCGCAGCTAACCCGGTGAACAGCACAGTGATGATGGGGGCGATGCCAACCAAAATCAGAGACAACACGGATAAAAGCATCTGACAGAGGATTAGCCGACGTCGATTCAATAGATCACCGAGTGGTACTAGCAGTAGCAACCCTAGCGCGTAACAAAGCTGAGTAATAGTGATGACAATGCCGATGGATGAATGGGTGATATTGAACTCGGTCGCCAGTGAGTCTAGTAACGGTTGTGCATAGTATATGTTTGCAACAGCCATCCCACAGGCTGTTGCAAACAATAGTGGCATATAGCGAGTCATGGTTGATCCGAATCCTATTTGTGATTGATTCGTTTTCATATCAGGATCTTCAATTGTCATTGTTGTTTTTTCTTTCACTTTTTCCATTACTTATATCCCCTTTTTGTACTTATAAGTATAATATACTGATCGGTATAAAATGATTCCTGATAAGGATAACCAACAAAACGTTTTGGTGTCAAGTAAGTTATTCAGTTATTTGAATGCTGTATTTGAAAGAAAGAGCACAGTTTGACAATATAACTTGAATTAAATAAAATCATAATATACCGATTGGTAATTAAAGAGAGGATTAAATATCCATGACTCAAATTTTAAAATTAATTTCTTAAAATCAAAAAGTTCATGTCAGATAGAGGATCGAAAAATAGTTGAATACTGGTTTCAAATCGACACATTCGGAATCAATGAGTAAATAAAAAATAAATCAAGCACAAGATTAATTATCAAGTGAAGAAATTTTATTTTTGAAATGAGGAATTTATTATGGTTCGACAACGTGAATTTGATGAGGAAAAAGCGTTGGATGATGCAATGTTGCTTTTTTGGGAGAAGGGTTACAAGGCGACTACATTAAGCGATTTGACTACCAAAATGGGGATACAACGACCAAGCTTATACTCAGCTTTTGGAGACAAAGAGGAATTGTTTGAAGCTGCATTACGCAAATATACAAAGCTACATGCTGCCCATATTCGAACAAAACTTCAAAATAATCTATCTGTAAAGGAAGCATTCCACACATTTTTTGAAGATTTAGTGGAAGAGGAATATAAAGAAAGTCCGAGCAAGGGATGTTTTTGCATTAATACAATAGTGGAACTTGCCCCTCACGAAGAGAAATTTGAAATTCTTACAAGAGAGCATCAGATGTATCTTTCGGTCATTTTTCAAGAAAAGATTGTCCAAGGGATTCGCTCAGGTGAGTTCGAAAGCAACCTGAATGCTAAAGTTTTAGCTCAGACACTAGTCGTTTCATTAATCGGACTTACCGTATTAATGAAATCTCGTCCAGAGCGTTCATTTGTAGATCATTCTGTAGCGACGATATTATCGCTATTAAATTGATCAAAATTTCAGTTTTCATTAAGTATATTAAAAGCGTATTTCAATTTTTTCAAAACACGCTTTTTCTTTCTGGACGACCATGCACAGAATCCGTTTTTGTGATATGATATTATGATAGAACAAACATTCGCATTTGTGGTTGTCATACACATACAGATGAAAAAAGATTGACATCTGCAAATCATGAAAGCATGTGGTCATGCTGAAAGAAAGCAGGAGATAATATTGAAACCATTAACAAAAGAAGAAAAAAATAAAATGATGATTGCTATTCAGCGTTACTTTTCCGAAGAACGAGAAGAAGAGATTGGTGAATTAGCTGCTATCAATATACTAGAATTTATCACAAAAAACCTTGGAAGCTACTATTATAATCAAGGGGTTCGTGACAGTCGCAACATCGCTGTTCAGCGATCACAATTGTTAGAAGAAGACCTATTCGCACTTGAAAAAAGAGTATAATCAAAAAGCCTCTTTTACATTTTTATGATGTGTGCTTTACTAACTGATAAAGAGGAAAGAAAAATACCCCCTTAATGAAGAACGGATATTCGTATCGTATGTCATGATAAAAGGCTGGAAACCAATATAACAGTTTATTCGTTATATCAGTAACCGTGAATGAGCTTTTTGGTTTTGTTTCATGAAAAAGCGAAATAGCACATACAAATAGGCGAGATACAGATGATGGAGGTTCTAACTATGGGGAAAATTAAATTAAAGATTGCCATACTTTTTGTTTTGTTGCTTTGTTTAGGAGTAGGCTATTTGTATATGAATGGCATAAAAATTGAGGACGTTCCAACGGCCATTGGAGAAAGCCTGACGAATAATGATAAAGATTATACAATTTATGAATATACCATTACGAAGATTGATGGCGATGAATATTATGGTCAAGCAAAAAATGGTACAAAAATCATCTTTAGCGGGAAAAAATTTGAGGATGATGGCGCTGATTTGAAAAAAGGAGACCGTATAAAAGCCTATTTCAGCAATGAAAAAAGAATAGATGGTCTCATAAAAGTAGTGAAAGTCGTTAATTGACATGTCTCCTTACCTATAAGGAGGCTTTTTTTGATGGAGAAAAGCAAGATTTATCATTGTTGCATTTATAAAAGATGATCGCTATAATATCTCCTAAGGACAACTAGATATCGATTGTATCCTTCGGGGCAGGGTGAAAATCCCGACCGACGGTAATAAAGCAAATGCTTTACAGCCCGTGACCCGTTAATTTGTTATTAACGGTTGATTCAGTGAAAAGCTGAAGCCGACAGTGAAAGTCTGGATGGGAGAAGGATAAAATAAAGCTATGACTGAAAATTTTTTTCAACCATAGTTCTATTTCTTGATGCTTAAAAATCTCAGGCCCCGGAAATTTTTCCGGGGCTTTCTGCATGTTTATATATCATTCATGCATGCAGTGTTTGATTGGTGATCCCTTATCATATTTGTATTGATTGTTTAAAGCGACGAAGGTGCTCAATCGATGACAGTCCCCTTAAAATCGCTTTAACATACAATGAGCGAATTCAAAGCTTATGAAGAAAGGGAGGATCACATGTTTACGGGTATCATTGAAGAGATTGGTACGGTTAAGATGTTAAGTGCATCGGCTGATGCGATGAAGCTTCTCGTCGGGTGTAGTCGGATTTTAGAAGATGTTGCGCTCGGAGATAGTATTGCTATCAACGGTGTGTGCCTAACCGTGACAAGTTTCACAAAAGAACAATTTACAGCAGATGTTATGCCAGAAACAGTCAAATCCACATCACTTCGTGGATTAACGTCAGGAAGTAAAGTGAATCTAGAACGTGCCATGTCAACAAATGGTCGATTCGGAGGACATTTTGTTTCTGGACATGTGGACGGAACGGCTGTTATGACCCAAATGAAAAAAAAGAGCAATGCCATTTATTATGGCTTGGAAATGGACAAGTCTCTAACAGACATGCTCACATTAAAAGGCTCCATTGCTTTAGATGGTGTTAGCCTAACTATCTTTGATTTAGCTGACGGAAAAGTGACGGTATCTATTATTCCACATACGCTTGAAGGAACTATTTTTCCGACTAAATCAATCGGTGATATTGTCAATGTGGAATGCGATATGATTGGTAAATATATTTATCGTTTTCTGACAAAAGGCAATAAAGTAGGTCATCCATCACGCATGACACACGCATTTTTAAGAGAGCATGGATTTTAGGAGGCGATGATATGTTTCATACTATAGAAGAGGCAGTAAATGCGCTAAGGCAAGGAGAAGTCATCATTGTCGTTGATGATGAAAATCGAGAAAATGAAGGAGATTTCGTGGCACTTGCTGAGCATGCAACACCACAAGTCATCAACTTTATGGCAATGTATGGCAGGGGGCTAATTTGTACACCTATTCAAGCATCTCTTGCCAAGCGCCTAGATTTACATCCAATGGTGAAAAAAAATACAGATACCCATGAAACAGCATTTACAGTTAGTATCGACCACCGCTCTACAACAACAGGAATTAGCGCATTTGAGCGTTCAACAACCATTCTTTCTTTACTTGATGAGCAATCAATATCAGAGGACTTTGCAAGACCAGGACACGTCTTCCCACTCATTGCAAAAGAGGGCGGGGTGCTGGAGCGTCAAGGGCATACTGAAGCAGCGGTTGATCTCGCGCTTCTCGCTGGATCTGAGCCTGCCGGAGTCATCTGTGAAATTATGAATATCGACGGCTCGATGGCAAGAATTCCAGAGCTTACGAACATTCAAGAAAAATATGGATTAAAAATGATTACGATTGAGACACTTTATGAACACCTAAAAAACCAAACAAAATCATTAGAAACCAAATAAAAATCACAGAAAAAGGATGAATGTCATATGAATACGATACAAGGTCATGTAGTTGCAGAAGGATTGAAATTTGCGATTGTTGTTGCAAGATTTAATGATTTTATCACAAGCAAACTGCTAGATGGAGCAGAAGATACACTGCTCAGACATGGAGCAAATGGAGATGACATTGATGTCGTGTGGGTGCCCGGTGCATTTGAAATCTCTTTTATGGCAAAAAAACTAGCAGAAACAAAAAAATACGATGCAGTGATTACGCTTGGTACAGTGATTCGCGGTGCGACAACTCACTATGACTATGTATGTAACGAGGCGGCAAAAGGAATTGCACAAAGCGCACTTACAACAGGAGTGCCTATAATCTTTGGTGTACTGACAACTGAATCAATTGAACAAGCAATTGAAAGAGCAGGTACCAAAGCTGGTAATAAAGGCAGTGAATCCGCTGCTGCCGCCATCGAAATGGCAAATTTGAATCGGTCTTTTAGCTAAATTCGATAAAAAGAGTTTAAAAATCGCATAAAAATGTTTATAATGTGTGATGAGCAAATGAATCGAACTTAACATTTGCTGGACAATAGGATAATTTCGATATTGAGGGGTATGTATGTTAATTCGTTACAAGAGGTCTTTCGAAAAGATTGCCATGGGACTTCTGTCCTTCATGCCGGGTGAAAAAGACGTCAAACAGCTTCAGCAGACGATTAAGTCGTATGAAACGGATGAAGATCGGCAGCTTTTCCTTTGGAAAGATGGAGAGGATATTGTAGGCGCAATCGGTGTTTTTAAAACAAACGATCAAGTACAAATAGAGCATATTAGTGTCAACCCATCGCATCGTGATCAAGGGATTGGCAAGGAAATGGTTTTAGCCATCGAAGAGATGTTTAAGTCAAAATTGCTCATTCCGAATGAATTAACGCAAGGCTTCTTTAAGAAATGTCATAGTGAAACAAACTAATATTCCATATGATCGAAAGCAGAGATTACACACCTCTGCTTCAGCTTGTAGAGAAACTCATGTTTTTCTACAAGCTTTTTTAATTTTTAAAGTATTTTTCTTCATCATGGGATCAATTCGTAGATGTATAAAGCATCACATGTGAAGGGAAAAGCGGCTTGCATCAACAATAAGCAGTGCCGCTTTTTCTTTTTACACACGTTGTTCTAACTGAAGTAAATATTTCTTTCGTTCAATTCCGCCGCCATATCCTCCTAGTTTACCGCTCGTTTGAATGACCCTGTGACAAGGGACGACAATAGCGATTTGATTGACCCCATTTGCGTTGCCGACGGCTCTTACCAAATGCTGATCGCCAAGCATCTTTGCCATGTCTAGGTAAGACCTGGTTTCACCTGCTGGGATGTTCAATAGAAGATCCCACACCTTTCGTTGAAATGGCGTTCCGTGTAAGGAAAGCGGGACCGTAAACTGCGTTAATTTCTTTTCAAAATATAAGGTCAGCTCTCGTGCTAATTGTTGATGAACGGTTGTTTCTCCGACTAAAATGCGGGCATGGTGTTTCTTTCTAATTGTCTCAATTTCCCTCTCTAATCCCCTTCGGTCCATAAATTCAAGTAAATACACATGAGTTGCATCTGAAATACTGATCATGCGTCCGATCGGTGTGGAAATAAAATTGGCATGGAGGATATTCACTTGCGCCTTTTTGGGCGGGTTCCCCATAATCTTTGTGAAAGCATCATTAAAGGCGCTGGATGATTCATAGCCAAAGGTGACTTGTTGTTCAATGACTTTTTTTCCATTAAGAATTTCTTTAAAGGCCAAGCCCATTCTACGTGAACGAGCATATTGAACAAAGGTCATCCCATAGATGTCTTTAAACTTTCTCCTCGCTGTTGCAGAGTGTATACCTAATTGCCGGAAGTCTTCTTCCTTCCATCTTTTTTCAGGTTGCTGTTCGACTGCTGTGACGAGTACCTCTACTTCTTCAGGGATGCTGTTTGGATATGTTAATGGCGTGCAGCGCTTGCACGGTCGATATCCAGCAAGAAGGGCTTCTTCTGCTGTAAAATAAAACTCGCAGTTTTCATACTTAGGTTTTCGAGCTGTACAGGTCGCATGACAGAAGATGCCGGTTGTTTTGATTCCGGCGAAAAATGTGCCATCGTATTGTGGATTCTTCTCAATAAGTGCTTGATAAAACTCATGTTTTTTTTCTTCGGTCATCATCATATGATCTACCCCTTAATCATCAGATGAATTGGATATGATTTCGATTTTTTTTGAAATAACGCAATAAGGTTTGTCAAATATTCATGAACGGACTGTCCGGTCTTTTGCCAATCATTATATATCGTTGGCCCGTAACTGATGCGAGAGACACCTAAGTGCAGATAATCTTCTAGACGATCTTTCTCGATATCAAGCATGATGTTAATGGGAAGTGACGTGTGTTCACAAATGTGTTGGATAAATTCTTTATTTTTTAAACCAGGAATAAACAGACAGTCTGCTCCAGCTTGTTCGTAAGCCTGAGTCAGATAAACGGCGTTTGAGAGCAGTTCATGATCTTGATTTTTTTGAGCAATATCCCCAGTAAAAAACATGTCCGTTCTTGCGTTTACTAGTAACTGATTATTTGTATCGACAGACTGAATGAATCGTAATCGTTCGCAAAATGTTTCTTTATCCATTATATCAGCCATATGCGGATAACGGTCTTCTATATTGATGCCATCAACTTTTCGCTTTAACAGCAAGTTGATAGGCTCTTTTAATTCTTCTAGCGTAGAAGCAAAACCTGACTCAATATCAACGGATAAAAAGGGTGAGGTCTCATGCTGAATAGATGGAATCAATTGATCAAATTGGATGTTTTCACCGTCCTCTGAACCTAAGTAGTCAGCGACGGCATAGCTGCTAGTTGCGATAACAGCTACATGATGTTCAGCGAGAATTTGTGCACTTTCTTTATCCCAGCAATTCAGTAGAATGAGTGGTCTTGTTGGATCGTGTAATTGCATGAATTGTGATTTGCGGTCCATATGTGTCCCTCTTTTCTGATGTGTTAAGCCTTAGTATACTGCTACTCAAAATACTTTCTTTCGAAAAATGAACAAGTATTTTTTAGTGGATATTTAGATATGTAAACCGATTTGCTGCAGTGGGATACAATTTCATACAGAACCTGCTCTTTTCTAGAGAAGTGTACACAAAGTCATCATCATATTTGGCAGGACTATTGATGAAACCAATTACCTCAGACACACTCACATGAATAGAAGCATCTTTGCAAAACGCAAAGAAACGATAGAACGCGCTTTTGCGGATGCAAAAGAAAAGCATGGTATGCGTTGGACAAAGCTCAGAGGTCAAACAAAAGTTTCAATGCAGGTAATGCATATTTTCGTTGCTATAAATCCTAAAAAACGAGCAAACTAAACAAAGAAAGAACCATGACCAGTCTAAGAATAAGAGAAAACCCCACTGTTTCTCGAAGGTGAGAGTGGGGTTTGTCTACGGGCTGAAGCAGAGGTTATACATCTCTGCTTTGTTTTCGTTCAATTTGTTTCTGGCGTTCTAACAGTACATCGCTTCGGTCCCGTAATCGGTGTTTTTCAAGTAAAAAAGTATTAGATAAATCACTATTCTGTCCAAAAACAAGACCAGCTCTCGCAGCAGCAGTATGGCATAAAGTAAGGAGTGATGAATCATTGATTGGCAGCAACACACTCTCATAGGGGGTTTCTGCTTCTATTTTCTTTTTTAAAGCTCTAATAAGGAGAATCAATTTGTCAAAATCAAGACCGAGCTTTGTGATGACAGTTGCTTCTCTTGCTAGAATATGGAGGCTGTTAGAGATAAGCCGTTTTGCTCCTCTGAAATTTCCACGTCTTTGGTGATATAAAGCGACGGCAAGTTGGATGAAGCCAACCCAGTACTCTTTGCGTTCACTTGGGGGATCTTCCTTCCAATACTCTTCAAGAATTTCATGACATTCAAAGTAATCTCTCGTCGTATGAAATTCATGTAAAAATGCAAGATACGAATCAGGGTACAAGTCACGTCATCTCCTTTTCCTTTTTTCAGTCTAACATAATAAAAAGAAAAGAAGAAAGAGCGCCCCTTTGCCTGAGAGGGCGCTCTATTTCATTAGTAAACCCAAGCCGCGCCAACGATGATGAGCAGAATGAAAAGCACGACAATTAACGCAAATCCTCCGCCGAAGTAATAGCCATCTCCCATAATGATACGGCCTCCTTTTTCATCAGTTCGTATTACAGTTGTATTTTATGTGTGAGTCACCTAATTGGTATGGGCGATTCCTCTGTTTTTCATGTTTTATCAAATGATAAAAGGCTGAAATTATATTGGACGAGAGCTTTATCGTGACTTATACTAAAGGTTAGCTGGTGAAACAGCGCTTAGAAGACACAGAAATGGTGAGAAAAAGAATGCTGGAATATCAGGTGAAAATAGATTCGTTTGAAGGTCCTCTGGACTTGTTGTTACATTTAATCAATCGTTTGGAAATTGATATTTATGATATTCCCGTCGCAAAAATAACGGAGCAGTATTTATTATATGTCCATACGATGCGAGAGCTTGAACTAGATGTCGCCAGTGAATATTTGGTGATGGCAGCAACGCTACTTAGCATCAAGAGTAGAATGCTTCTTCCTAAACAAGAGGAAGAGCTTTTTGATGAAGGCCTCCTTGAAGAAGAAGAGGATCCACGAGAAGAATTGATTGAAAAACTGATTGAATACCGAAAATATAAAAATGCAGCACTAGAATTAAAAGAACGAGAAGAAGATCGGCAAAATGCATTTACTAAACCACCTAGTGATTTAAGCGAATTTGCCAAAGAAGCAGAAACAAAGGACACAAATTTGCAAGTGACAGTGTATGATATGTTAGGTGCATTTCAAAAAGTATTAAACCGAAAGAAAATAACAAAACCAAAGCCCTCCAAGATTACGAGACAAGAAATCCCGATTGAAGAAAAAATGAATGATATTATGAGTCAATTAAGAAAAACAAAAAAGCGAACCAATTTCATGACTCTTTTTCAGCATGATCAAAAGGAGCACCTTGTCGTGACGTTTCTCGCTGTTCTAGAACTGATGAAAAATCATCAAATCACCTTAGAACAGGAAGGGAATTTTGAAGATATCTATATTATAGGGAGTGAAACGATTCATGACGCTTGATATCGTGAATTGGAAAGCCGTTTTGGAAGCTCTGCTTTATGCAGCTGGAGATGAAGGCTTAACAAAAAAACAACTTATGTCTGTGCTTGAAGTAGACGAAGCGGTGTTACTAGACATTATGTCTCAAGTTAAAGCAGTATATCAAAAAGAAGAACGAGGCATTGAACTAATTGAATATGCAGATTCGTACATGTTATTAACAAAAAAAGAATATAGCGTGTATTTAAAGAAATTAATCGAAACACCATCAAAGGGCTTATCACAAGCGGCACTTGAGGTCCTAGCGATTGTATCCTATAAACAGCCCATTACCCGTGCAGAAGTTGAAGATATCCGCGGGGTGAAATCAGAACGTGTTCTCCATAGTCTAGTGGCAAAAGCGCTATTATGTGAAGTTGGACGAGCAGATGGACCAGGACGTGCCATATTATATGGAACAACTTCAACCTTTTTAGAGCAGTTTGGGTTAAGAGCCCTTGATGAACTTCCGCCACTTCCAGAGCATGTTGAAGCTGATGGTGTACAGGAAGAAGCAGACTTATTTTTTGAAAACTTTAATCAAACATTCGAAGAAATAAAGTAGTTCGAAATAAGGAAATATGTATGATAAAATATTAAAAAGATTTTAGGTCTAAAATCTTCTACAGCGAGATAAAATGGTGACAAAGCCATGAGGGGAAGGTAAAAACGATACAAATGGCACATATCAATGTGAAGGCTCAAGTTGATCAAGCAGGCGTTTTTTTATCAAAAGTTGTCATCGAAATGAGTGACTACTTGAATGAAACAACCTTATCGAACTTGAAACAATCAAACCCCAATGAGGAAGCCTATTATTGTGACATGCTGAGTACATTACGAAAGCTAGCTGTTTATTGTGAGGAAGCAGCTGCGTTATGCAAAAAAATAATGCAGCAAAAAACTTTTCCAGAACAAGCAGCAGAACAAATACTTTACCGCATTTATCATCAATGCATTGAAGAATTTTTCACACCGAAAAAGGAAACATGGTATGAAGACAGTCGCTCAGCTTATACAGGAAAAAGTTGCATTGTATTTCATCATGCAGTACCAGCAGAGCTGAAACAGCTATTTTCATCACTGGAAAAAGACTTTCTTGTGATGAGGGAAGAGCTTGAATATCAGGCATCTGACTATCAAATGAATATGAGGTAACGAATGGAAGCGTCTCTAAGCAGCAGGAGGCGCTTTTTTTTATGGCATAAGCATCATAACTTTGACAAGCCCGCATACACTTGTATAAAACGGACAAGGACGTGAATGAACATGCCCTATTTAAAAATTGGAACAGCAGTCCTTCTTCTATTAGTACTCTCACTGCCATTATCTTCACCTGCTAAAGCCGAGCACTCGCTTTCAGTGAGTGCTAAGAGTGCCATTTTAATAGATGGTCAGTCGGGAAGAGTCCTCATTGGAAAGGACGAGCATGAAAAAAGAAAAATCGCAAGTATCACCAAAATCATGACTGCGATTTTAGCAATTGAGTCAGGTAAAATGAAGGAGCCGGTTAAAGTATCCCCTAGAGTCCTTCAAGCAGAAGGATCGTCCATCTATTTGAAAGAAGGACAAAAGGTGAGTTTAGAAGACCTTACTTACGGTCTCATGTTGCGCTCTGGAAATGACGCAGCTGTAGCGATTGCTGAGCATGTTGGTGGGAGCCTTGAAGGATTTATCTTTATGATGAATCAAAAAGCCTCTGAGCTTGGGATGGAAAATACAAACTTTCAAAATCCTCATGGGCTGGATGATCATAAAAACCATTACTCAACTGCCTATGATATGGCGATTTTAACAAAATATGCGATGGGAAATAAAACATATCAAAAAATAGCAGGTACGACATTTTACAAAGCGAAAACAATGGAAGGTTACTGGAAAAACAAAAACAAACTGCTGACAGGACTGTATCAATATACAACAGGTGGTAAAACGGGCTATACAAAGCTTGCTAAACGAACCCTTGTATCCACTGCTTCAAAGAATGGAGCGGAGCTGATCTCAGTCACAATCAATGCACCAGATGATTGGAATGATCACATTTCCATGTTTGAGTACGTGTTTGATCACTATAAAACCTACATTCTTGCTGAAAAAGGGAGAATAGCTTCATTAAAAGGAACATTTTATGAAAAAAAAGCTTTTATTAAGCGAGATGTAGATTATTTACTAAATGATGATGAAAAAAAGCAAATCAAAATCGAAACAAAAATGTTGACACCTCAAAAAAAATGGAAGAAAAAGCAATCGGCCATACCAGATGTTGTTGGAAAAATGACGTTTTTATTAGATGAGAAGATCATCGAGGAAGTTCCTGTTTATTACGAGAATAAGCGTAACCCGATACCCCATAAAAGCTTTCAAGAAATGTTTAAATCTGTCTTTCAGACATCAATAGGCGGATTTTCATGGTCAATCTAATTTGGGTGATGCTGACTGTCATCGGTCTCGTATATGCCATGTTTAACGGCACGATGCAGGAGGTAAATGAAGCGGTTTTTAAAGGATCGAAAGAAGCGGTCACCATTTCAATTGGATTAATTAGTGTACTAGTGTTTTGGCTAGGATTAATGAAAATTGCAGAGGAAGCAGGGCTTTTGCGATTATTTAGCAATATTTGTCGTCCGTTTATTTCTAAGCTCTTTCCTGATATACCACCTAACCATCCAGCAATGGGCTATATTTTATCCAACCTGATGGCGAATTTTTTTGGACTAGGTAATGCGGCAACACCACTGGGAATCAAGGCGATGGAACAAATGAAAATATTAAACAATGGAAAAAAAGAGGCGAGCAGGTCGATGATTACCTTTCTTGCTGTCAACACATCCTCTATTACACTCGTTCCAACAACGGTGATAGCGATTAGAATGACCTATGGTGCTGATCACCCAACAGATATTGTCGGACCGACTATTTTAGCTACGCTGATTTCTGGCATTGGGGCTATTATCATCGATCGCTATTTCCACTATCGTAGAAGCAGGCGGGGGTGACGTTTTGGAATTTATTAACTGGCTATCACTTGCTCTCATCCCACTGATTATTGCTGGGATTCTCATTGCCGGGACGATCAAGAAGATTCCGACCTATGAGACATTTGTTGAAGGCGGAAAAGAAGGCATTCAAATTGCGTTCTCCATCATTCCATATTTAGTAGGAATGCTTGTTGCCATCACCATTTTTCGTGCTTCGGGTGCGCTTGATTTTGTCATGGGACTATTAAAGCCTGTTTTTACAGCAATTGGTGTTCCTACAGAAGTAGTGCCACTTGCGTTTATTCGGCCCATTTCTGGAACAGCTGCACTTGGAATGACAACTGATTTAATTTCGACATACGGACCAGATTCCTTCATTGGAAAGCTTGCAGCGGTGATGCAAGGTTCAACAGATACGACACTGTACATTTTGACCGTTTATTTTGGAGCTGTCGGTATTAAAAAAATGGGAGATGCTCTAAAGGTAGGTCTTCTTGCAGATTTAATCGGAGTGATTGCATCCATTATCATTGTTGGGTTATTATTTGGAAGCGCCTAAAAGGCGTTTTTTCATGTTTTAACAAAAAATGGGCATTTTTAATCTAAAATAGGGCTTGATTTCCCTATTTTTTCACGAATGCTTGTTTGTTGCTAGTCAACAAAGTAAGATAGTACATGAGGTGAAAGACAAAATGGAACGTTTACAGAAAGTAATTGCACATGCCGGTGTCGCATCAAGACGAAAGGCTGAAGAATTAATAAAAGAAGGACGAGTAACAGTTAATGGTCAAAAGGTGACTGAACTAGGAGTGAAAGTCAGCTCTTCAGATATCATTGAAGTCAACGGCTTAAAGCTTGAAGGAGAAGAACCGGTTTATTTTATGTTATATAAACCACGTGGGGTCATTTCAGCAGCAGAAGATGATAAAGGAAGGAAGGTCGTCACAGACTTTTTTGACGATATTCCAAAAAGACTTTATCCGATCGGCCGTTTAGATTATGATACAAGCGGATTAATATTGATTACAAATGATGGCGAATTTGCTTATAAATTAATGCATCCCAAATATGAAATTGATAAAACTTACGCAGCGAAGCTAAAGGGAATTCCATCAAAAGAATTGCTCAGAAAACTTGAAAGAGGCATCATGTTAGACCATAAAAAAACCGCACCAGCAAGAGCAAAGATATTATCTATTGATAAAAGAAAACAAACCTGCATCGTGCAATTGACTATCCATGAGGGTAGAAACAGACAAGTGAGACGGATGTTTGAAGCAATTGGACATGATGTATTAAAACTAAAAAGAGAACAATACGCATTTCTTCATATTGAAGGGCTGAGACCTGGAGATCGAAGAGAGCTAACACCTCATGAAGTGAAGCGATTAAGAGCGATCGCTGATCATGGAAAGAGTGCTTTCTAATTTTCACATAAACTTCAAAAAATGACGAAGCATCAAAAGAAGGAGAATGCTATAATTTACCTGAATGTCTACGGGGAAGGGGTTACTTCAATTGAAGAAAAAACGATTTTTCATACGGACTGGTATTCTCCTTATGATGCTTGTTGCATTTGGTTATACAATGTACAGCTCAGTATTTGCCAAGCAAGATCGAGTGAAAGAAGGCTCAATAGCACCTAATTTCGTTCTCCAATCGGTGAAAGGAGATCGTATCGAATTAAACGATCTAAAAGGAAAAGGGATATTCCTAAACTTTTGGGGAACATGGTGTGGACCTTGCAAACAAGAATTCCCCTACATGGCCAATCAGTACAAGCAATTCAAAGATCTAGGGGTTGAAATTGTGGCGGTCAACGTAGGTGAATCAAATATTGCTGTAAAAAATTTTATGGATGCCTATGGTGTCAACTTTCCAGTTGCAATGGATAAAGATCGTCAAGTGACAGAGGCGTATGATATTACACCACTACCAACGACGTTTTTAATTAATCCAGAAGGAAAGGTCATCAAGGTCATAAAAGGGACAATGACCGAAAGCAATATCTATGAATATATGAATTTGATTAAACCAAAGGGGTCATAGAATGAAAGAGGTTAAGTGCGAGTGCGGACACATCAATCCAATCGGTACACTTCTATGTGAATCATGTGGCAACCCAATTGCAGCCAAAGTACAAAACTCATCTATGCTACTGGATATGAGATATGACGGCAGTGCGAGGCGTTCGCAAACATATCATAAAACCATTGTTGACAAAGTGTGGAATTTCTTTTCTTCCGTCAAAGTAGGGGTATGGCTTATTATCATTACATTGCTCGCATCATCCCTCGGTACGATTTTTCCACAAGAGCAGTTTATTCCGCCTGGATCAGAGGCCTCGACATACTATGAAGAACAATACGGCTCATTTGGTAAACTCTTTTACATACTTGGATTTCATCAGCTATACAACTCTTGGTGGTTTTTAATACTTATTGCGTCGATTGGTATCTCTTTGGTGATTTGTAGTCTTGACCGTGTGATACCGCTTTATCGGGCACTGAAAAATCAAGGGATTGTGAGAACAGAAGGTTTCATGAGAAGGCAGCGTCTTTTTAGCGAAACAAATCAAACCTTAGACGAGGATACATATCAGAGCATGATTCAATCGATGAAACAAAAACGCTATCGCGTAAGAGAAGAAAATGGACATATCTTAGCTGAAAAAGGACGCTTCTCAAGGTGGGGTCCATACGTCAATCATATCGGTCTTATTATTTTTTTAATCGGTACAATGCTTCGTTTTGTTCCGGGAATGTATATTGATGAAACGCTTTGGGTGAGAGAAGGAGAAACAGCACCAATCCCAGGTACAAACGGACAATACTTTCTGAAAAACAATCAATTTACAATTGATAAGTATCAATCAGAGAGTGAAAAAAAAGTATTTGAAGATGCGATTGAAAAAGCAGGAAATGGACAGGTCGTCAAAAGCTATAAAACAGACGCGACCTTATACAAGCGCGAGGGAGAAATCGTTTTTGGTGAAAAACCAACATTAAAAAAGGTCACAGAGCATGATATTAAGGTGAACGAGCCCCTTAAATTTGACCATTTTTCATTATATCAGGTCGACTTTAAACAAAATGAACTCGATCAAATGGTGTTTCAGTTAATCCGTAAAGATACGGAAAAAACATACGGGCAGGTTGAAATTAATTTGCTTGAGCCTAAGTCAGAATATGATCTTGGTAGCGGTTACAAAGTGAGAGTTGCTAGCTACCTGCCAGATTTTTATTTTGATGATGACGGTACGCCTAGTACAAAGACAAGGAATCCAAACAACCCTGCCTTTGTTTTTGAAATGATCTCTCCAGAAAAACCAAAGGGTGAAAAAAGCTTTGTTGCCATTCAGGAGACGGTTGAGGGATCTGATAATAACCTATATAAAATGAAATTTGATCATGTTGAGACGAAGAACGTAACGGGTCTCACCGTCAGAAAAGATTTAACGCTAGGAGTATTAATTGTTGGCGGCATCATTTTTATGATTGGTGTTATTCAGGGCATGTATTGGCAGCATAGAAGGATTTGGTTCGCGAGAAAAGATGGAAAGGTGTTTGTTGCAGGACATACGAACAAGAACTGGTTTGGGTTAAAGTCAGATTTGAACATGTTATTAAAAGATAGGGGCATCCATCAACCAGTCGATCAAAAAGAACTGCCTGATACATCAAGTATCAGCAAAAGCAAAGGGGAGGGATTAGATGGCAGCAGTCAGTGAAAATCTATTGTTTGCAGCTTTTCTATTATATTTAGCAGCAGTTCCTTTTTTTGGTGGTGCCATTAAAGGAAAAAAGAAAACAGATGGAGCACAAAAGAATAAGGCAGCAACAATCGGGCTCGTGTTAACGATTTTAGGCTTTCTCAGTCAGCTAGGCTATTTCATCTCCAGATGGATCGCCTCAGGTCATGCACCGGTAAGTAACTTATTTGAATTCACGACAGCGTTTGGCATGATGCTTGTTCTTGCGTTTATCATTTTGTACTTTGTCTATAAAGCATCTGTTCTTGGTTTATTTACACTGCCCATTGCGCTTTTAATCATCGCATATGCAAGCATGTTTCCGTCAGATATTTCACCTTTAATTCCGTCACTGCAAAGTAAATGGCTTTACATTCATGTGACAACTGCTGCACTCGGTCAAGCCATTTTAGCAATCAGTTTTGTAGCTGGTGTCATCTTCCTTTTAAAGAATGTTGATCAAACAAAGCCGGGTAAAAAAACATTCGGATTAGAGCTTGTTATGTTTATGATTGTTGTCACTCTGTCATTTATCGCAGTGACATCTATATTTAGAATGACAGGTTATGAGGCAAAGTTTAATTGGATAGATAAAAGCGAAAAAGAAAGTGTCATGATTTATGAGCTTCCAGCGCTTGTTGGACCAAATAAAGGAGAACTTATCACACAAGATCGCTTGGAGCCATTTGTAGACCTTCCGCCTGTCTTTTCAGGGAGAAAGGTAAACACAGTGATCTGGTCATTTGGTGTGGGTCTGATTGTGTACGGTCTTTTACGTCTCATCATTCGGAAACGGTTAAGTGCACTCCTTCAGCCGTTAGTGAAGCAAGTGAACCTAGATTTGGTCGATGAAATTGGTTATCGTGCGGTTTCAATCGGTTTCCCTGTGTTTACACTTGGTGGACTTATTTTTGCGATGATTTGGGCACAGCTTGCATGGACTAGATTTTGGGGGTGGGACCCGAAGGAAGTGTGGGCACTCATCACATTTCTTTTCTATGCTGCCTACTTACATCTACGGCTATCGAGAGGCTGGCATGGAGAAAAATCAGCTTGGCTAGCAGTAATTGGTTTTGCCATCATCATGTTTAATTTAATTTTTGTGAATCTTGTGATTGCAGGACTTCACTCTTACGCATAATGACAAGAGAGAAAAGCCAACTTTTATGATTCATATCGGCTTTTTGATAAAATGTAGGTAACAACGGAGAAAGCAGGAGGATGTCAATGGAACACTCAACTCAACAAACAAAAATATTAGTCGTAGACGACGAGGCAAGAATTCGCCGCCTCTTAAAAATGTACCTTGAACGTGAAAACTATGAAATTGATGAAGCGGAAAATGGTGATGACGCTATTCAAAAAGGACTTCAAACCGATTATGACCTAATACTGCTTGATTTGATGATGCCAGGCACTGATGGTATTGAAGTATGTAAACAGATTAGAGATAAAAAGGCAACACCTATTATTATGCTCACAGCAAAAGGAGAGGAAACAAACCGCGTACAAGGATTTGAAGCAGGGACTGATGACTATATTGTGAAACCATTTAGTCCTAGAGAAGTTGTTTTGCGTGTGAAAGCTCTCCTAAGAAGATCATCACAAACTTCGTATTTAAATACAGGAACCACTGCGAAGGATGTTCTTGTCTTCTCGCATTTATCGATTGATCACGACGCACATCGGGTCACAGCTGATGGTAAAGAAGTGAGCCTTACGCCGAAGGAATACGAACTTTTATATTTCCTTGCCAAAACACCAGATAAAGTATACGACAGAGAAAAACTGTTGAAAGAAGTATGGCAATATGAATTCTTTGGCGATCTTCGAACAGTTGATACTCACGTGAAACGTCTTCGTGAGAAACTGAATAAAGTATCTCCAGAAGCAGCTAAAAAAATCGTCACTGTTTGGGGTGTCGGTTATAAGTTTGAGGTCGGCATTGAATGAAGCTTTGGAAAAGTGTCGTAGGGAAGCTTTGGTTAACCATTCTTTTCCTCGTGCTCATCGTTTTATCTATTTTAACTGTGCTACTTCTAGAGTTCATTGAAAACTATCATGTAGAAGAAGCAAAATCTGATCTAACACAAATGGCAAACAAAGTAGCAGTGATTTTAGAAAGACATGAAGACCAATCGCTTGCAAGATCGATCACGTCAGAGTTAGCTGATAAGCTTACAAGTATCGCGATTATTCCGGAAGTGGGGCCAGCGTGGTACTCACCTAATGATGGAGATAAGCTTCCAGCAATAACGAAGGAAGAAATTGAAAAAGACAAAGATCTTAAAAAAGCTTTAATTGATCAGAAAAAAGTGAGCAAGCGTGCTGATCCTGTTTCACATGATCAAAAAGATGAACGGATTGTTGTCGGTGTTCCATATGTTGCAAATGGTGAAAAAGGCATGGTGTTTTTATCTCAATCGCTATTGGCTGTCGAGCAAACGACAAAGCATACGACGCGCTATATCTTTTTAGCCGCAGGGATTGCCATCATTTTAACAACCGTTTTTGCCTTCTTTTTGTCAACCCGTGTAACGTATCCCCTTCGAAAAATGCGAGAGGGCGCACAGGATTTAGCAAAAGGAAAGTTTGACACGAAAATTCCAATTCTCACGCAGGATGAAATAGGAGAACTTGCGATTGCTTTTAATCAAATGGGGAGACAGCTCAAATATCATATTACGGCACTAAATCAAGAAAAAGAACATCTTTCTAATATTCTCAGTAGTATGGCGGACGGTGTGATTACGATTAACATCGATGGCACCATCCTTATGACTAATCCACCAGCAGAACGTTTTCTTCAGGCATGGTATTACGAGCAAAACATGAATATTAAAGATGGAGACGAATTACCGCCAGAGGCTCGGGAGTTGTTTCATACAGCAGTGAGTACAGAGAAAGAGCAATTCATTGAAGTGAGCTTACAAGGGCGTACTTGGGTTCTGCTGATGACACCACTTTATAATCAACAAGACGTAAGAGGAGCGGTTGCGGTTCTTCGTGATATGACAGAAGAACGCAGACTTGATAAGCTGAGAAAAGACTTTATTGCCAATGTCAGCCATGAGCTACGCACACCGATTGCGATGCTCCAAGGGTATAGCGAAGCCATCGTTGATGATATTGCAGGGTCTGAGGATGAGAAAAAAGAAATCGCTCAAATCATCTATGATGAGTCTCTGCGAATGGGACGTCTTGTGAATGATCTCCTTGATTTAGCAAGGATGGAAGCAGGTCACATCACACTAAACATCGAATCAACAGATACAGAAGAATTCATTGAGAAAATCTACCGTAAATTCCTTGGGATTGCAAAGGAAAAACAAATTGAATTAACATACGATTTTCAAGTAGAAGACCCGTACTTTATGTTCGACCCTGATAAGGTTGAACAAGTATTTACGAATCTCATTGATAATGCAATCAGACACACATCAGAAAGGGGAGAGGTTCACTTCTCTGTTCATTCAGTAGAGAACGGCCTCAAAATGGATGTGAAGGATTCTGGTAGTGGAATTCCTGAGGAAGATTTGCCATTTATTTTTGAGCGCTTTTATAAGGCTGATAAAGCAAGAACAAGAGGTCGATCTGGTACAGGACTTGGGTTAGCAATCGTAAAAAACATCATTGAAGCACATAAAGGCTCTATAACTGTTCATAGTAAACCAGGAAGCGGCACGCACTTTACTTTTTATATTCCGAGAAAAAAGCAGGATTCCGTCTGATCTTGACGAAGAATCTTGTTACATGAGAAACACTTCTTTTTATAGAGGTGTTTTTTTGTTTCAGTAAATTTAAGGAGAAGTTAAATAAAAAACCCTTTCCAAACTGTCAGTGTTGTAATATATTTGTAATAAAGTTGTAATGTAACGTTTTGTAAGGATAACACGACAAAAATAAGTGAACGGAGGGGTTTCCAATGCATGAAACCTTTCAAAAAATATATGATTCGTACCATCAAGATTTGTATCAGTTTTTATTTTATATGGTTAAAGATAAAAATCATGCAGAGGATCTCGTTCAAGAGGTTTACATAAGGGTACTTCATTCATATAAAACTTTTGAAGGAAGAAGCAGTGAAAAAACTTGGTTGTTTTCGATTGCAAGACACGTAGCAATTGACTGGTTCAGAAAACAGCAAACGATTAGACAAAGAGTGCTCGGCACATTTGATTGGGATAAACAAGATGTGAAAGATCATGACTTACTTCCTGATGAATTGGCCGTTCAAAATGAAAATGTAAAAGAAATATACGCTGCACTGGATCACTGTACACTTGATCAAAGAGCTGTCATTATTTTAAGATTTATTCAAGGCTACTCAATCATGGAGACAGCAAAGGCGTTAAAGTTCTCGGAAAGCAAAGTCAAAACAACACAGCACCGAGGCCTGAAAGTGCTCCGAAAACATATGGAGCTTTTGAAGGAGGAGCAAGAAAATGAAAATGAAAATGAAAAGGTCAGATTGGAACGAAGAACGAATAAAAGTGTTACTAAGCCAACTTCCAAAGGTGGAAGACAGCCGTTCATCTAAACATATATATCAAAAACTGTTAGTCGCCAGTCAAATGAAAAAGAAAAACATCAAATGGATCGGCCCTGCTGTAGCAACAGTCGTGGTACTTTTTATGGTGTTTTTCATTGCTCCTCATTTATTCCAGCAATCAGCCCAAGATATGAAGAACATGGACAGTTATGCTGACAAGGAAGGTCACTCTTTGACATTAGAAACCTCTAAACGTGCTGATCATACATTTGTTGTTCAATCATCCGAACGGAAAAAATATATGACCATTGCCTACATAGATGAATCCACATCACAAGTTGTTCCAATAAGTATTAAAAAAGCAGATCAAAGCGATACAGTAGAGGATTTCCTGCGAACATATGAGCAAATCGAATTACCGGAGATGTCACTGTCTTTGCAACCATATTTTGATCAAGTGGATATGAGTGAAAAAGGAAACATGCTGGTGTTACAGTTGAAAAATGAACTCACTGTTGACACGTTAAAAGAGGCGAATAAGTTTAAAGACATGGTGAAGGAAACATTGAAGTGGAGCAAATATGAACAGGTCCAATTTAAATCATCGAAGGGCACGAACATTCATATAGGATCATATGGGAATTTAGGAATTGTATCGATTGATAAAAAGACGAAGCGAGCTTATTATTTACTCGATAATGAGAAAGGGATGTTTTTAGTCCCTTCCGAACAAAGTTATCAATCTTACGAACAGGCGATTCAAGCAATGAAAAACCCAAATCATTCAGGACTTGAATCATTGATTCAACAAGTTCCAATTGATTCGGTGACTGCAAATGGAAAGCATGCAACAGTCACGCTGAAAGCAACGGCACATTTAACGGACTCAATTTCTCATATTTTATTGATTGAAGGCCTATTGCTCACGGCGAAGGATTTTGGCTATACAGATGTCACCATAAAAAATGCAGGTACCGAAAAAGTGGGTCCATATAAACTTGAAGAACCGATTGCAGTCCCTGCTTTACCAAACCCTGTCAATGTAAACCATAAATAAAAAAGACGCTCACCTTGCGTCTTTTTTTTCATGTATAGAAATGATAATTCTGGCTGTATACTAAGCTGTCTTGAAAAGAACCTCAAAAAAGGGGAGTCATAGATGAAAGGATATTGCTTGATATTTGCCAGCTGTTTTTTGACCATTATCTGTATGCAAAATGTGAAAGCTGAAGAAACCAGATGGATTCAACCAATGAAAGGTGAAATGACTGATTTATTTGGTACAAGAGACGGTGCGCACAAAGGAGTCGATATTGCGGCACCAGAAGGGGAATCGATTATAGCAGCAAGTAGCGGAGAGGTGACTCGATCTTACGTTTCTGCAACCTATGGTGAAGTCATATTTATTAAACATCCGAATGGCTATGAGACTGTCTATGCTCATTTAAATAAACGCTTTGTTACAAAAGGCGAACAGGTAGTGGCAGGACAGCAAATAGGAATTATCGGCAACACTGGCGCTTCTAGAGGCACTCATTTGCATTTTGAGGTACATCGTGGGAATTGGACGATGGACAAGCAGTACGCAATTGATCCATTAACCATCATCTCAGCTCATCGATTTGAAGAGCCTGTGCTTCATGTTGACGGAAAAGAAAAGAGTCGCTATACATATGTGAAACGAGGCGACACACTCTGGTCGATAGCAAAGACTTATCAATTAAGTGTAAAGAAGCTGAAAAAAATAAATGGATTAACCACACATATCATTCATATTGGCGATCGTTTAGCCATCTCATAATAAAAAACAGCCTCATGCTATAAGTGCATGAGGCAAACATGTTTTAAAGATCAATGAGGCGTACAGATAGAATATCGCTGACTTGAGTTAATTCCTGAACGATTTCATCTTGTAAATGTTTGTCAAAAGAAAGCATCATAATGGCTTCTCCGCCTTTTTCCTTACGTCCTACTTGCATTGTGGCAATATTCACATCGTGATCACCGAGAATTCTTCCGACCTGACCGATCACACCAGGTGCATCCGTATGCTGAATGTAGACTAAATGTCCGTCAGGGTAAAAATCAATATTGAACCCATTAATGGACACGACACGTTCTCCAAGATGAGGAATGTATGTCGCTTTTAGCGTGAATGTTGAAAGATCGCCTTTGACTTCAATTGAAATGCAATTTTCATATCCAGATTCACTTGTGGAAATTTTTTCACTGAAGCTAATGCCTCGTTCTTTTGCAACCATTCCTGCATTGACTTCATTCACTGTTGAATCTACACGCTCTTTTAAGAATCCAGATAGTAGGCTCTTTGTAATAAAAGATGTTTCGAGTTTTGAAATAGAGCCTTCATATGAGATGCCGACTTCCTTGACAGGCTCTCTCATAGATTGAGATACAAGGCGACCAAGTTTACCTGCAAATTGATGGTAAGGCTGAATTTTTTTGAATTCGTCCTTTGTCATAGCTGGTAGGTTAATGGATGACATCACAGGCAGTCCTTTTGCAAATTGAAGAACTTCTTCTGAAACCTGAGCAGCTACATTCAACTGAGCTTCTGTCGTTGATGCACCCAGGTGAGGCGTCGCAATGACATTCGGATGATCGACAAGTGGGTTGTTAACAGGTGGTTCTACTTCGAATACATCAAGAGCAGCTCCTGCTACATGTCCGCTTTCAAGCGCTTCAAGAAGAGCAGCTTCGTCAATGATTCCACCACGTGCGCAGTTGATAAGTCTTACACCTTTTTTCGTTTTTGCAATCGTTTCTTTATTTAGCAGTCCTCTTGTTTCCTTAGTAAGTGGTGTATGAACCGTGATAATATCGGATACTTCAAGCACTTCTTCAACTGTCTTAGAGTTTACACCGATTTTTTCAGCACGCTCTTTTGTTAAGAAAGGATCAAATACATTGACTGTCATACCAAAGGCTCTTGCACGCTGAGCGATTTCACTCCCGATTCTACCAAGACCAACAATACCAAGAGATTTTCCGTAAAGCTCAGCCCCAACAAAAGCACCTCTGTTCCATTCCTTTGATTTTACAGAGATGTTGGCTTGGGGGATGTGGCGCATCAAGGACGAAATCATTGCAAATGTGTGCTCTGCTGTTGAGATCGTATTCCCGTTTGGCGCATTGATCACAATGACACCGTGTTTTGTGGCTTCATCAATATCAATGTTGTCAACGCCAACACCTGCACGGCCAACTATTTTTAATGAAGTCATTTTTTCATAAAGTTCTTTGGTTACTTTTGTTGCACTTCTGACAAGTAAAGCATCAAACGTATGGAGCTCGTCTTCTGCTTCTGTTACATTTTTCTGAACAATTTCAACAAAATCTGATTCTAATAAAGGTAAAAGACCAACATTGCTCATTTTATCTGAGACTAATACTCGAAACATCGTAAGATTTCCTCCTAAATAAACTTCATAAATATCTGATAATTTAACATATTCCTTTTCATTGTGTCAATCAAATTAAAGCAGTAAAGCATAAAAGAAAACACGAACATTTATAAACGTTGACTTAAGGAATGAACACCTTTAAACAAAAGATATACAATTTTAAACCGTTTGTCACCATAATTTTTTTGTTTTTGCTTCTTTTTAAAGCTGATTAAATTGCTCAGGATTTTTATCTGTACATTTGCTCATATATCATATATAATGATGTCGAATTGAATAATGATCAATCTTCGGGGCAGGGTGAGATTCCCTACCGGCGGTGATGAGCATAAGCTCTAAGCCCGCGAGCCTTTATGGCAGGATTCGGTGTGATTCCGAAGCCGACAGTATAGTCTGGATGGGAGAAGATGGAGGTTCATAAACGTTTAAAACATTGATGTTTACACGTTTATTTGACTAGCCTTAATTCCCGCTCCGTGTATATGTTACATGAGCGGTTTTTTTGTGGCTAAAAAGTGAACAATCCTCTTTTCGAAAGATCTGATCGAAAAGGAGAGAGCAGCATTGAATCAAAGTAGAGTAAAGCGGTTAGTGGTAACAAGTATGTTAAGTAGTATTTCATTTGTACTGATTTTATTGGATTTCCCATTTCCTGGACTCCCAGCATATTTAAAAATTGACTTTAGTGATATTCCGGCGATAATTGCCATACTGATTTATGGACCAGGAGCAGGCATTGCAGTTGAGGCATTAAAAAATGTCCTCCACTATATCATTCAAGGCAGTATGTCAGGGGTTCCGGTAGGGCAGGTTGCAAACTTTATTGCGGGAACATTGTTCATTCTTCCAGTTGCCTTCATGTTCAAAAAGATCAAATCGGCTAAAGGCATGGCTTGGTCAATGGTGACAGGCACGCTACTGATGACAGTGATGATGAGCATTTTAAATTA
The DNA here is from genome assembly GCF_050269555.1 of Bacillus sp. NPDC077027. NCBI lineage: Bacteria > Bacillati > Bacillota > Bacilli > Caryophanales > Bacillaceae > Bacillus > Bacillus sp. NPDC077027. Next base: position 715,144 of record NZ_JBNNIO010000001.1, read on the forward strand.
CTTCCTATTCCTACCTGCATATACATGGTTCCTAAATGCGCCTGAACTATCAGATAGTGCACTGAAAGCAACCATTACTGCTGGTATCTTACCATTTAACTTTATTAAAGGAATCTTGATTACCATTGTGTTTAGTTTGATTTTTGTCAAAATGCGTCCTTGGTTTGAAAATAAACGAAGTCTACAAAATTAATCATATAAAAAAGCCCCTAATATTTATTTAGGGGCTTTCATACTATTCGTGCTTAAGCGGGTCACCATCAAAGGTTTCGTCCGCAACTTTAATTGAGTCAGTAGGACAGCCTTCAAATGCATCGAGCATATCCTCTTCAAGCACCTCAGGGACTTCTACTGTACCCTGGTTGTCATCAAGTGTGACATATGCAATGCCTTCGTCATCATAATCATAAATGTCTGGAGCAGCTGCACCGCAAGCGCCGCAAGCAATACATGTGTCTTTGTCTACAATTGTGTATTTTGCCATGTTAAAAAAATACCTCCCAGATTGTTCGATGGAACAAATGGTTTAACTTTATGAACTTTCACCGATAAAAACCAATTCCTCAAACCTTATTGTAATGATTTTAATTTCACATTTCAACTGTAAAGTAATTGAGAATACTTATCACACAAGGGTTTGTTCATAACTTTCCCTCATAAATTGACTTTAAACATTCTTTCTTCTTTGAAATCTGTTAAAATAAAGAGAGAAAATCTTCGAAATTTGTCAGGAAGACAGGTGCTTTATTGATGACGGTTCATTTTCTGGATGTCATGATGATGGACAGTGTGAAAAAGATAAACGGTGAGCGATCCATAAGTGCGGTTTACCATTTATTTAGAGGGAAAAAATCTTCACAAACCATACAGGATGCTAGCTTATTCAATTTAACTGCATATTTTGGCTTTTATCCACGCTTCACCCGTGAGCAGCTTAATGCCTCGATACGTAAGCTTGAAAAAAGCGGTATTGTTCATGCAGTGGAAGATACATACCGAATAACAGAGCAAGGTGCGGCGACGCTTGAGCGTAAATTGAATGAAAAGCCGTGGCCTAACTATTATCATGGTGCACACTACCAAGACATCGCGAAAATACTTTGGATGCGTCTTTCTTTACTTGTGCAAGTATTGTCAAATGATACCGCCAACTGTCATCAATATGTCCCGATACAAAGAGATTATGCAGTTCAACTATGGGTAAAAAATTATTTAAGGCATCATCCAAATAGGTTTCAGCTGACACATGAGCTGCATCAAGAGCTAGAAACACTCCTCATGCGGCTAAATGACAAACAAGCGCTCATTTTTGTGTACTCTTTAACCTCACATGAGCGAATCGGACAAACGTATCATCAGTTAGCTGAATGGATAAATGAAGATGGGTGGTACGTGTATACACTTTTTTGGGATGTCATCCATTATTTTATTCAGTACTCTCAAAAAGGTGAGACGCCTATCATTCGTGGTCTGATTGGAGACTTTGCCAACAAACAGGTGTTAACAGTATCAACAAGAAGAACACTTGAACTTGTACAAAAGGGTGCCACCATTGATCAAATTGCTACCATACGTTCTTTAAAACAGGCTACCATTGAAGATCATATTGTTGAGCTCTCCATTCAGGAGCCAAGCTTTTCAATAGAACCGTATATTGGAGAAGATGAACAAAAGGCAATTATTCATGTTGCGAAAAAGCTTGGTACAAATAAAATGAAACGAATAAAAGAAGGACTCAATCATCAATATAGTTATTTTCAAATACGACTAGCACTTACAAGGATGGTGAAAGCGAATGGATAAGCTTCATCAGACATTGTATCAGTACTTCGGACACCGCTCATTTAAAATCGGACAGGCGGATATTATTAAAAGTGTGTTAAATAGAAAAGACACAATTGCTATGCTCCCAACAGGCGGCGGAAAATCGCTTTGTTATCAAATTCCTGGCTATATGCGAGAGGGGACTGTGCTCATTATATCGCCACTCTTATCATTGATGGAAGATCAGGTAGAGCGGATGAAAATGCGCGGTGAGAAGCGAGTAGCAGCAATAAATAGTACGTTGTCCTTTCAAGAAAAACAACATATTATTCGGAACTTGTCTGCGCTCAAATTTTTGTTTGTGGCGCCTGAAGCGTTAATGTCAGGTACCTTTTTTGATCAGTTAAAGTCGATTCACATCTCACTTTTCGTTGTTGACGAAGCCCATTGTATTTCAGAATGGGGGCATGATTTCCGCCCAGAATATTCTAAGCTTGGGGAGTGGAAACAAGCGCTCGGATCACCACCAGTATTAGCTTTAACAGCAACAGCGACAGACCATACGTTGTCAGATACTGCACAAATTTTACGGTTAACTGATCCTGAGCTCCATATTTATTCTGTGAACAGACCTAATATAGCGCTTGTCAAAGAGATGCATGAGACAAAAGAGGAAAAGGAAGAAAGAGCGAGCCGTCTTGTTCATACTCTTCAAGGTCCTGGTCTTATTTATTGTCCAACAAGACAAATGACCGAGGAGTTATCTCATCGTTTAAAACAGCAAACAAACCAGAGGGTTGAATTTTATCACGGGGGAATGGAGCCTGGCGATAGAATGCTGATACAACAGCAATTTATTAGCGGACAACTCGATTTGATCTGCTGCACAAGTGCTTTTGGAATGGGCATTGATAAATCAAATATTCGCTATGTGATTCATATGAGTCCTCCACAATCAATTGAAGCGTTTATGCAGGAAATCGGCAGAGCTGGACGTGACGGTAAAGAGAGCGTTGGCATCCTTTTATATACAGAAGAAGATGCTGACATCCAAAGTCACCTCATCCAGGCAGAGGGTTTTGATCATGCGGAAATTGACTTTTTCCTAAATAAACTAAGAAACGAAACTTTGCAGGATGAACGGAAACTACGAGATCAGTTAATAGAAGTGGGTCTAACAGAAACACGAGCGCGAATGCTGATTCATTTTTATTTACAGCACCAGCATGAAGAAGCGAAGCAACTCAAACAAAACTTGTCAGAAAAATTGCTCGATAGACAGCAAGAAAAGCTAAAGAAAATTTGGGAGTTTAGAAAGCGAATGACTGATAATGGCTGCTTTAGGGATTCTTTGCTATCATATTTTCATGAACAAAGTGGGCTAGATCAAATGGATACATTCAAAAACTGCTGCTCGACCTGCGGACTTGAGCTTTCGTATTATGAAAAAAAAGGAGAGCAAAGAGAGATGAATGAAATGAAGCATTGGAGAACGATGCTCGGTAGCGTTTTCTGTTATAAAAATGAGGCGCAGCATCATTGATTGATAAACATCGAGATATCATTCAAAAGCTGACTGATCGGCAAGCACTTGAACAGCTCTACTTTACACAAATCATGATGCTCATCATCTCTGCCATACTTGGTTTTTTCATGTTTGATCAATTTGCAGATTTTATCGCATTGTGGCAATTTCATGATGTGCGTATATTGACATATGGCATCGGAGCGGCGATGATTGTGATAATTACCGATATAGCCGTCATGAAGTGGTTTCCTCCTCATATGTATGATGATGGAGGATTAAATGATAAAATTTTTAAAAAGCGAAGTGTGCCACATATTCTTTGGCTAACACTCCTCATTGCATTCTCTGAAGAAATGTTATTTCGAGGTATAGTCCAGCAGCAATTTGGTCTTGAGATCGCTAGTATTGTCTTTGCATTACTACACTTTCGCTATTTATCAAAAATTCTATTGTTTACACTGGTTGTGTCGATTAGTATATTTTTAGGGCTTTTGTATGAGTGGACAGGGAATTTATTAGTTCCAGTCATGACGCATTTTATCATCGACTTTGTCTTTGCTTGTCAAATTCGATTTAAATATAGGGGGAGGGATTAACATGGAAGAAATGTCGAGAATTAAGAGAAAAAAACAACAGTTGACAAAACTCCATGATGATATTGAGGATAATCGTCGTGAACAAGAAGTGGAAACTTCAGATGACTCCACCTTTCCGTCAAGAGAAGATTTTCACGATTATAAAAAACAACGAACAAAAAAAGTGCGAAATCCATTATTTACTACGTTAGCTATTATTTTTCCTATTATCGTCATCGGAGTTTTCTTTATTTTGATTTATTATACGACCGAAGAGATCAATAACAATAATCAAGGTGTGTATATTGATCATTCAACAAGTGCTGATACAGATCCAGTGAAATCAGCACTTGCTGAAACGAAAAATGAGGCCGTCTCTGAGAAGAAGATTGCAAAAGCCGAGAAAAAGCAGGCTGCTGAAGAAAAGGCGAAAGAAAAAAAGCGAGCAAAGGAAAAGGCTGAACAAAAAAAAGCCGATAAAGAAAAACAACAACGAGAAAAAGCAGCTGCTGAGAAAAAACAAGAAGAAGTCCGTCTAGCTGCATTGAAAAAAAGAGAAGAAGAACAAAAACAAGCAGAAAAGAAAAAAGAAGAAGAGAAGAAATATACGAGAGTTGTCAAACACACAGTTGGTCCGAAAGAAACACTCTACCGTATTTCAATGAAATATTATCAAAATCGTTCTGGTGAAGAAAAAATCAGAGCGTATAATAACCTTCGAGACAATAGTGTTTACAGTGGTCAAGTGCTAAACATCCCATTAGAGAACTAATTCATAGACATGAATGGTGCTGAAAACACATACATATGTACTAAAAAGGGACAGGGTGTATGTGATGACGTTAACGGGGATTAGTCAATACATGGATCAGCCTACAAAAAAGATGATCGAGACACTCATTAAACGAAAGAGAAAGTATGAAGCTTTCGCCAGGCAGTGTAAAAGGTGGCAATGGACCGCCTTACTTTCACTTGCCATCCTAATTTTTTATTTAGTCATCTCAGCAAATGTGCATGGACAGCTTCAGCCAGAAGGGATGATCGCAACACTTCTTGGCAATGAACTGTTTCTGTTTTGGATTATGGCAGAAGTTTTTGCGTTTTATGCATCTTATTTTTATAAGAAAAAAGAAGAAAAGGCAGAAGATGAATATCATAAGCTCAGATGTGAGATTATACAAAAAAGCACGGATTTATGGCCACAATCTGATACATGGAAAGACCGTGAAGCTGTGTTTCGTTTTATGCAAACGAATTATGATATTAATCTTTATTTCGAAAGTAAATAATGAGAAATAAAAAGACGTTTATCAGATGAAACGTCTTTTTTATTTCACCGTCCTATTAATGAATGAAAACTTGTGAGGAGCCGTTAAAAATGAAATATGCAATTGGATTGACTGCAGCAATCGCCGCTGTCACAACCGGAGTGTGTGTGACGGCTAAAATGATAAAAACCGCAAAAGAAAATCATATTAAAAGACATTACTTTACGATTGAAGCATTAAAAACCGACAAACCTGCTGTCATTTTTTTCATTTCCGATACTCATCGCCGTCTGATTAGCGATTTAATAATAGATGAAGTAAAAAGTGAAAAGCCTGACGTGATTATGATTGGTGGGGACTTGGCGGAAAAAGGTGTACCATATGCACGAATAGAAGAAAATATAAAACGCCTGGCGGCAATTGCACCCGTCTATTTTGTGTGGGGAAACAATGATCATGAGTTGAACCAGCAAAAATTGAAGGATATTTTACACTTTTATGATGTGACCACACTTCAAAATGAGTCATGTATTTGGAATTTTGAAGGACAGCCGATTAAAATTGGGGGAATTGACGATATTCGTTTGGAAAAAGCCGATTATGATGCTATTCGTTCTGACTTTTCGAAAGAGGATGTCAATATTTTATTATCACATAACCCCGATGTACATCAACTAATGAGTGAGGCAGAAGGGATTGACCTTGTACTGAGCGGTCACACACATGGAGGACAAATTCGAATTGGGAAATTTGGCCCGTATGAAAAGGGGAGAGCAGGACAAGTCAAAGGGGCGTTTTTTCTGATCAGTAATGGCTACGGAACCACAAAGATTCCAATGCGTCTCGGTGCAGAGCCAGAAACGCATTTCATTTATTTAATGCCAGGTCAAACCTTTTAATTTGACCAAGACTCAATATTTTCCATAAAAGTGATTGAGAAGGTTGCTTCATGCTTGTTTTAAGCTTTGACACAGTGTAAACTGAATACAAAATTAAGAACCTATGACTCATCATCTCATATACTACAGTATTATGATGTGTGTTAGAAGAGGCAGGAGGGAACGCTATGCGACTTGAGCGTCTGAATTATAATAAGATAAAAATTTTTCTCACACTAGATGACCTGACAGACCGAGGTCTTACGAAAGATGACCTTTGGAAAGATTCGTTCAAAGTTCATCAGCTATTTAAAGATATGATGAACGAAGCAAATCAGGAGCTCGGTTTTGAAGCAAATGGACCGATTGCTGTTGAAGTATATTCTCTTCAGGCGCAAGGGATGGTAGTCATTGTCACCAAAAATCAGCAGGAAGATACTGAAGATGATTTTGATGAAGATTACATTGAAATGCAAGTCAAGCTCGACGAGAGCAATCATGTGCTATACCAATTTGCATCGTTTGAAGATTTAATTCAGCTATCTAGCAGTTTGTGCCGAATTGGGCTTTTGGGCGGCACAGTATACCATTATGCGGACCAATATTTCTTGAGCTTAGATGATTTTGAAGAGCTATCATCTGATACGGTCATTTCCATTTTGGCTGAGTTCGGTTCACCAACGACGTTAACGATTCATCGTTTACAGGAATATGGAAAAGTGATTATGAAAGACGATGCCGTGAAAACGATTCAAATGTATTTTTAAACAATTATTTCTATAATATTTAATACTGTTGAACTAAACAACAGTATTTTTTTATGTATTTTTTATATTTATAAAAACCGATATTTAATTTTGATAAAAACCGCTTTTTACCTTTGCTTTACCAGTATGAAGGTGTATACTAATGCTTGAAAGGGAGCAGTAGATCATGAAAGATTTCTAGGGGGTTTATTTTAATGGCAGCCGATCAAAACGCCGCTCATAACGCAGAAGATAAGCTAGATGTTCTAAAATCAACTCAAACAGTCATACATAAGGCGCTTGACAAATTAGGATATCCGCAAGAAGTGTATGAACTGCTAAAGGAACCGATTCGTCTTTTAACAGTTAAAATCCCAGTACGTATGGATGATGGGTCTGTAAAAATTTTCACTGGATATCGTGCCCAGCATAACGATGCTGTTGGTCCAACAAAAGGTGGAATCAGGTTCCATCCTGATGTAACTGAAAAAGAAGTAAAAGCGCTTTCAATTTGGATGAGTTTAAAATGTGGCATTGTGGATCTTCCTTATGGCGGAGGAAAAGGCGGTATTATCTGTGATCCAAGAGAAATGTCTTTTAGAGAGCTTGAAAAGCTAAGCCGTGGCTATGTCCGCGCAATTAGTCAAATTGTTGGACCGACAAAAGACGTTCCAGCACCTGATGTGTTTACAAACTCTCAGATTATGGCTTGGATGATGGATGAATACTCTAGAATTGATGAGTTTAATTCACCAGGATTTATTACAGGAAAACCAATTGTACTTGGTGGATCACATGGACGAGACACCGCAACAGCAAAGGGTGTCACGATCTGTATTAAAGAAGCCGCGAAGAAAAAAGGAATTGACATCAAAGGGGCTCGTGTTGTCGTTCAAGGCTTTGGAAACGCAGGAAGTTACTTGGCTAAATTCATGTATGATGCCGGTGCAAAAATTGTAGGCATCTCTGATGCGTATGGCGGTTTATATGATGAAGATGGTCTTGATATTGATTACCTGCTTGATAGACGGGACAGCTTTGGAACCGTCACAAAATTGTTCAACGACACTATTACTAACCAAGAACTTCTTGAATTAGACTGTGATATATTAGTACCCGCAGCAATCGAAAATCAAATTACTGAAGAGAATGCTGCAAACATAAAAGCCAAAATTGTTGTAGAAGCAGCAAATGGCCCGACAACACTTGAAGGAACGAAAATTCTTTCAGATCGAGGCGTATTGCTTGTACCAGACGTACTTGCTAGTGCAGGTGGCGTAACAGTTTCTTACTTTGAATGGGTTCAAAATAACCAAGGGTTTTATTGGACAGAAGAAGAAGTCGAGAAACGATTGGAAGATATGATGGTGAAATCATTTAATAATATTTATGAAATGGCGCAAAATCGCCGTATTGATATGCGTCTTGCTGCATACATGGTAGGCGTACGAAAAATGGCTGAAGCCTCAAGATTCAGAGGTTGGATTTAAGCGATTCATTTGCATCATGCTGAAAAATCTCCTATTCTTAAATAGGAGATTTTTTCTTTGAAATGAATCATCTAACAAACACATGGAATTTGCAACGTTTGGTATTGTGGTGAAATGACAGGAGTGGAACGAAATGAAAGAAGAAAAAGCGATTATTATTGGAGGCGGCCCTTGTGGATTGTCAGCTGCCATCGCATTCAAGCAGATCGGAATTGATGCGCTTGTGATTGAAAAAGGAAATGTAGTCAATAGCATTTATCATTATCCGACACACCAAACTTTTTTCAGCTCAAGTGAAAAGCTTGAAATCGGAGATGTCGCTTTTATTACTGAAAATCGAAAGCCATTCCGTATTCAGGCTCTCTCTTATTACCGTGAAGTAGTGAAAAGAAAACACCTGCGTATTCATGCATTTGAGAAGGTACAATCTGTTTCGAAATCAAATGGACGATTTACAGTCAGCACATCGAAGGGTGAATATATTTGTTCATATGTGGTGATTGCGACAGGATACTACGACCATCCCAACTTGATGAACATACCGGGTGAAGACTTGCCACATGTTTTTCACTACTTTAAAGAAGGCCATCCATACTTCGATAAGGATGTCACAGTCATAGGTGGAAAAAATTCAAGTGTCGATGCTGCTCTTGAGCTCGTTAAGTCAGGAAGCAGGGTGACGGTTTTATATAGAGGATCTGACTATTCAAGTAGCATTAAACCTTGGATTTTGCCAGAGTTTGAGGCGCTCGTACGAAATGGAACCATTCGGATGGAATTTGAAGCACAGGTCAAAGAAATCACGAAACAAGACGTCATTTTTATCGATAAAGATGGTCAAGATGTAACGATCAAAAGTGATTTTGTATTTGCTATGACAGGCTATCATCCGGATCATTCTTTTCTAGAAAAAATGGGCGTTCAGATGGATGCTGAAACCGGCAGACCAACATTTAATGAGGACACAATGGAGACAAATGTGGAAGGCATCTTTATTGCAGGTGTGATTGCAGCTGGGAATAACGCAAATGAAATCTTTATAGAAAATGGTAGGTTTCATGGCGGCCTTATTGTGGAAGAGATAAAAAAACGTGTAAATGACTAAAGATTTCATGGTACTCGTTTGAAGACTGGACAGATTCTCTTTATAAGAGATATGTTCGGTCTTTTTTTTGAGGATCACTCTCATACTATTTACGTAGAACCAAATGTCATTCTTTCTTTTATTTAGAAAAAATGGGCTAGAGTCATATAAAAAAAAAGTGAATCATGGTACGATAAATGAGGATAATGTAGGGAAAGAGGTCTGATTATGATCACAATCATCTCAGCAGGTTTAGCTCCCGGCATCGCACTATTATGTTATTTTTATTTAAAAGATCAATACGACAACGAGCCGGTTCATATGGTCATCAGATCTTTTATGCTAGGTGTCATTCTTGTTTTTCCAACCATGTTTATACAGTATGTTCTTCAAGAGGAAAATATTGCAACAAACCCGATCGTTGTTTCATTTGTCACATCTGGGTTTTTAGAAGAGTCGCTCAAATGGTTTATTTTAATGGTTAGTGTGTACGCACATGTTCAATTCGATGAGCATTATGATGGTATTGTGTATGGGACAAGTGTATCACTTGGTTTTGCGACACTTGAAAATATTCTCTATCTTGTTGGACATGGCGTAGAGTATGCTTTTACAAGAGCGCTTCTTCCAGTTTCGAGCCATGCCCTATTTGGGGTGGTCATGGGTTTTTATATAGGAAAAGCGAAATTTTCAGATCAAAAGCAGAAACGAAAATGGCTATTGTTATCATTATTGCTGCCAGCACTTTTTCATGGTCTCTATGATTATATTCTCATGGGTATTAAAAATTGGGGAGTTATTATGCTTCCGTTTATGTTATTTTTATGGTGGTTTGGCTTACGTAAAGCAAAAAAAGCCCGTGCTGTTAAAATGATTCAAATTTAATTTTTTCTTTAAAACGCTCCTTTCATGAGGGAGCGTTTTTTTGTCCTTTTTCATCCAATTCCCAACTTGGAATCATGTATAAAAATAATGATCGGAAGAAATATATATTCAAACATCAAAAGTACAGGAGGATCAAACATGTGCAAAGTGCGTTTTATGAAACAAGTAGTCCTTCTCTTCTCGATTATCCTTCTTAGTTCATCTGTTGTGACGACAGAAAGGACTGAAGCTTTTACAAATCAAATCATTCAAAGAGGAGCAACAGGAGAAGATGTTGTCGAGCTTCAGGCAAGGCTTCAATACAATAGCTTTTATAACGGGAAGATTGATGGCGTTTATGGCTGGGGAACGTACTGGGCTGTTCGGAATTTCCAGAATCAGTTTGGTATGAAACCGATTGATGGGCTTGTAGGTGCAAAAACAAAAAACCTATTGGTTCAAAAAACAAAATACTATAAAGAGTATGTTCAGGAACAGCTCCGCAAAGGAAATCAATTTACGCATTATGGCGGAAAACCCCTTGACCAACAAATAAAACCGAGTAGACAAACAAGTGCGAAAAAAACGACAAAGCAAAGTCAAAGTAGCAAAGGGAACAATTCATCTGCACAGACTGGAAATAATCAAAATAATACCCCAAAACAAACAGCAACAAATAAGGCAGCAGGCTTTTCAAGCAATGATATCCAGCTACTCTCTCAGGCTGTACACAGCGAAGCGAGAGGAGAACCATATGAAGGACAGGTGGCGATAGCTGCTGTTATTTTAAACCGATTAAACAGTCCGACTTTCCCGAATACAATAGCTGGGGTCATTTTTGAACCGCTAGCATTTACAGCTGTAGCCGATGGACAGTTTTATATGACACCGAATGAAACAGCGAAAAAAGCAGTTTTTGATGCCATCAATGGCTGGGATCCTTCTGAAAATGCAGTTTATTACTTTAACCCAGATACAGCAACTAGTCCATGGATTTGGGGAAGACCACAAATTAAACGAATCGGAAAACATATTTTCTGTGAATAAAAAGAGGTGTATATAAATGATCAGAGGAATATTGATTGCTATTTTAGGAATTGCTGTCATATCAACAGGCTACTGGGGCTACAAAGAACATCAAGAGAAAGATGCTGTACTGCTCCACGCAGAGAATAACTATCAGCGTGCCTTTCATGATTTAACTTATCAGATTGATCAACTGCATGATAAGCTTGGCGCAACCCTTGCGATGAACAGTCAGTCATCCATCTCACCAGCCTTAGCAGATGTATGGAGAATGTCATCAGAGGCTCATAATAATGTAAGTCAGCTACCACTTACCTTAATGCCGTTTAACAAAACAGAGGAGTTTCTAGCAAGTGTCGGTGACTTTAGTTACAAGTCTTCTGTTAAGACCCTTTCTGATGAGCCATTGAACAAGGATACACATCGAACCATTTCCACTTTATATGAACAAGCAGCAGATGTTCAAAATGAGCTGAGGCAGGTTCAACATTTGGTTCTAAATAAGAATTTGAAATGGATGGACGTCGAAATGGCGCTCGCAGACGGCGATCATAAAAGTGACAATACGATCATTGATGGCTTAAAAACTGTTGAAAAAAATGCAAATGCTTTCTCTGATGTAGATTTAGGTCCAACTTCTGTTAGTACAGAAAAAGAGGCTCAGGGGTACAGTCATTTAAAAGGGAAAAAAATCACAAAACAAGATGCCATCAAAATCGCCCAAGAATTTGCACCAGATCATAATAAACAATTCAAGGTCAGAAAGAGCGGTAGTAAAACAAACCGTGATGTTTATAGCGTATCAATGAAAGATTCGGACAGTCATGCGAATTTCTATATTGATGTGACTGAAAAGGGTGGTTATCCGGTATATCTCATTCAAAATAGAGATGTCAAAAAACAAAAAATCAGCTTAAACGATGCTTCTAAAAAAGCTTTGGCATTTTTGAAAAAGCATGGATACGAAACAGAGTCCTTTCATTTAGATGAAAGTGCCCAATATGACAACATTGGCGTATTCACCTTTGTACCGACTCAAAAAAATGTTCTTCTTTATCCGGATAGTATTCGGATGAAGATTGCACTAGATGATGGAGAAGTCATTGGTTTTTCGGCAAAAGATTATTTAGCTAATCATAAAGTCCGGGAAATCAAAGCACCAAAAATCTCAAAAAAAGAAGCAGAGAAAACGTTAAATAAAAATGTGCAGATTCAAGATACGCATGTAGCGATTATCAATAATGACATGTCAGAAGAAGTTCTTTGTTATGAGTTTTTAGGAACGATAAAAAAAGACACATACCGAATGTTCATTAATGCAGATACTGGAAAAGAAGAAAGAATAGATAAACTAAAAAATGTAGAACCTATATACAAAGACCTATAGAAATTAAAACAAGGAAAAGGCTAATGAGTCTTTTCCTTTTGGTTTATACATGGTTTAATATAGGAGAGGATAAAGATTTTGTAAAGAAAAGAGTGATAGGGAATGTTACAAATTGGGAATTCGATTACAATTGAATATGTAAATGAGAACAAAGAAACAAAAACAGTGAAATCGAAAGTTTTGGAAAAAAATAACGATGATATTTTCATTAATTATCCAGCAGATAAAGAAACAGGAAGAACCATTTATTTAAATCAAAAGACTGAAATCACAGTATTCTTTTTTGATGAAAACCAAATTCCATACAAATTTAAAAGCGAAGTTGTTGGAAAAAAGAAAGCGGAAATCCCTATGATCGTCATATCACTCCCACCAAATGAAGACATGATACGTTTGCAACGACGCGAATACTTAAGAGTGGATACGATGGTCCGAGTAAAAATTACATCAAAAGATGGGACAACCTTTGAAACATTTACAGTGAACATGAGTGCAGGTGGTATTGCCATTGTTTTTCCAGATGGTGTCTCCTTAAAAGAAGAAGGAGACATACAGGTTGACTTTGTGCTACCTTTAAAAGAGCCTGTTATGATTAAAGCGGTTGCAGAAATCAATAGAGTCTATCAAGATGAAGCATCAAAAAAGGTAAAAGCGATGTTGGAATTTACAGAAATTACAAGTGAATTACAGCAGCATATTATGAAATATTGTATTCAGCAACAGTTGTTAACACGCGCAAAAAGAGCATAAGAATAAACAATGTAAGAAGCTTCCATACTAGAGGTATCAGATCTAGCTTGGAGGCTTTTTTCAATGAAAACTTTAGAACGATGGATGTTAAAGGTTGTCATGTTACAACTTGTTTTGCTGATTGTTGTTCAAATGGTGCTTCATCTCACAAATGGAGAGCTTTTTTTATCCAAAGTGGTGCAATATGAGGGCGTAAATAAAATAACAATCGAGGAGTGGATTGAGACTTTTAAGCAGAAGGAATGATACAAAAAATCCCCCGCTTTGCGAGTGTTCATGTTACAATTCAGGAGGGAGATACTATCAAGGAGAGGTATTATGACAAAGAAATTATCTATTGCAATTGATGGTCCTGCAGCAGCAGGAAAAAGCACTGTGGCAAAAATTGTCGCTGCTAAAAAATCATACATTTATATTGATACAGGAGCAATGTATCGAGCGATTACTCACGAAGCGCTTGAACATGGCATTGATTTAGAAGATGAACGTGCACTTGCCGCTCTTCTAAAAAGTACGACCATTGATCTTGTTTCGTCAAAAGATGGGCAAAAAGTTCATGTCAACCAGAACGATGTGACAGAAGAGATCAGAACAGATCGTATCAGTAATCAAGTATCTGTTGTCGCCAAGCATAAAGCGGTCCGTGAAGAATTGGTTCGCAGACAACAAGAACTTGGAAAACGTGGCGGTGTGGTCATGGATGGTCGAGATATTGGTACACATGTTCTTCCTGATGCTGAGGTGAAAATCTTTTTGCTTGCATCTGTTGAAGAACGTGCAAAACGTCGCTTTGAAGAAAATAAGAAAAAAGGCTTTGACGCAAACTATGATCAGCTGATCGAAGAAATTGCTAGACGCGACAAACTCGACTCTGAACGTGAGGTGTCGCCTTTGAAAAAGGCAGAAGATGCGCTTGAAATAGATACAACTTCACTGTCTATTCAAGAGGTAGCAGGAAAAATTTTAGATGCAGCAAATGATGTAGAAAAAAAGTAAGAAATTTTAGAAAATTTCTTCAAGACAGAGCTTTATCACTTGACAAACATGGTCTTTTATTAGAAGTTTATACTAATCACTTTTTTTATTGATCATTCAAGCAATTATATTGATTTGAATGTTTCTATAATACATATTCGGCAGGCAATCATCATGCTTAAGACATATATTCGCTATGCCGTTTTAACTAAGCTGTGTAGGTTTGGACCAAGGAGGTTATCGAAATGACAGAGGAAATGAATCAAATTGATGTTCAGGTACCAGAGGTTGGGGATGTAGTGAAAGGGATTGTTTCTAAAGTTGAGGACAAGCATGTAAATGTAGATATCATCAACGTAAAACAACCTGGAATCATCCCAATCAGTGAATTATCAAGTCTTCATGTTGAAAAGGCATCAGATGTCGTAAAAGATGGCGACGAGCTAGAGCTTAAAGTGACAAAGGTAGAAGACGATGCTTTGATTTTATCGAAACGTGCTGTTGATGCAGACCGCGCTTGGGAAGACCTAGAAAAGAAGTTTGAAACAAAAGAAGTGTTTGAAGCTGAAGTAAAAGACGTTGTAAAAGGCGGTCTAGTGGTAGATATTGGTGTGCGTGGATTTATTCCAGCATCACTTGTAGAAGCACACTACGTTGAAGATTTTACAGACTATAAAGGCAAGACTTTGACACTAGTTGTTGTAGAACTTGACCGTGAAAAAAATCGTGTGATTCTTTCGCATCGTGCAGTGGTTGAGCAAGAGCAATTAGATCAAAAACAAGATTTCTTACAAAAGCTTGAAATAGGAAGTGTCATTGACGGAAAAGTACAGCGTCTGACTGATTTCGGTGCATTCGTAGACATCGGTGGCATTGATGGATTAGTCCACATCTCTCAATTATCTCATGCACACGTTGAAAAACCGTCTGATGTTGTTGAAGAAGGACAGGAAGTGAAAGTGAAAATACTTTCTGTTGATCGTGACAATGAACGCATTTCTCTCTCTATTAAAGAAACATTGCCGGGACCTTGGAGCCAAATCGGTGAAAAGGTAAAACAAGGCGATGTGCTAGAGGGGACTGTTCAACGTCTAGTTAGCTTCGGTGCATTTGTTGAAATTCTACCTGCTGTAGAAGGACTTGTGCACATTTCTCAAATTTCACATAAGCACATTGGAACCCCACATGAAGTTCTTGAAGAAGGGCAAACAGTGAAAGTAAAGGTGCTTGATGTAAATGAAGAAGAGGAGCGAATTTCACTAAGTATACGTGATTTAGAAGAAAACCCTGAAAAACAGAGTGAAGAAAACTATCGTCAATATCAAGCGAAGGAAGAAAACACAAGTGGATTCCAGCTTGGTGATCTCATTGGCGACAAGCTAAATAAACTAAAATAATTTGGTGATCAAGTTGACGCGAGCAGAAAGAAAGAGGCAACACATAGAGCATGCTTTGTCTACTGGCCAGCATGCGATAACAGGTTTTGAGGATGTTTCCTTCGTTCACGTCAGCCTACCGGATATAGCCACTTCACAAATTGATACAACAACCACAATTGGCGGACTGAAACTCGGTTCGCCAATTTTTATCAATGCAATGACTGGTGGCGGTGGTGCATCTACCTTTGACATTAATCGCTCATTAGCAAGGGCGGCGAAGGAAGCAGGCATTCCAATTGCAGTCGGTTCACAAATGGCCGCATTAAAGGACAAAAAAGAAAGACAATCGTATGAAATTGTTCGTACGGAGAATCCGAATGGCTTGGTGTTTGCGAATTTAGGTAGTGAAGCGACAGTGAAACAGGCTGAAGAAGCCGTCGAAATGCTCCAAGCGGATCTCCTTCAAATCCATTTAAATGTGATTCAGGAAATTGTGATGCCAGAGGGTGATCGTGATTTTCGTGGTGCACTTGAACGGATAGCGACGATCACTGAGTTGCTTCATGTTCCAGTTGCTGTGAAAGAGGTTGGCTTTGGCATGAGTAAAGACACAGCCAAAAAACTTTACGATATTGGTGTAACCGCAGTTGATGTTGGAGGATACGGAGGGACAAATTTCTCGAAAATTGAGAATCTCAGGCGTACAAAAGCATTAAGTTTCTTTAATGATTGGGGTATTTCAACCGCAGCAAGTCTTGCTGAAGTTCATACAGCGTTTCAAGATAAAACCATACTTGCTTCAGGAGGTATTCAAAGTGCATTAGATGTTGCTAAATCCATTGCGCTAGGGGCATCTGCTTCAGGACTTGCAGGTTTTTTCTTGAAGTCACTCGTTGATCGAGGAGAAAAAGGGCTTGTTGCAGACATCATAGACTTGCAAGAAGATTTAAGAATGCTCATGACGGTCGTTGGTGCTCGAACGATCCATGACCTCAACTCAGCAGCAGTCGTGATCTCAGGTGATACGAGCCATTGGCTAAAAGAACGAGGGATTGATACATCCTACTATAGTTTAAGATAGCACTTCAAAAGGCATGTATGAGCTACATGCCTTTTTTTATTGATTTCTTTTTCTTGCAGCTTCTGGTCCTTCTAATGTTGTAGCTCCTTTGTTCTGAAGTGATTGGTCACGATCGGACTCGACTCTTCTGGATGCCTTTAATTTTTTCTCTTGCCTATCTTTACCCAAAGTAAATCCCTCCTTTTGTTTATCGTTTCAAATTCGACCGCATTTCATACGAAATTGTTTAAGCGTATACACGTTTAAAAATTGGGGATTTTCCCATAATGTAATAGAGGTGAAAAGGCTGTGGATGAAATGTATTACTACTGGTCAATCTGGTTCATTTGGATCGTTGTCACATTTATTATGGAAAAGAATCAGCTGCGTACGATACTGGCTGTGTGTTTGTTCATCCATATCATTGTCAGCCATCACATCATTTCTATTATGCAGCTAGAAATGAATGGTGCTTTTATTCTGACTTTTTTATATGCCTGTGTTGCATTTGCAAAGAGGGTACAAAAAAATACGTTGATTACATTGCTTCAATTATTTTCAATGGTATTTGCCTATGCTTTTTTTATGATATTTGCATTATATGACCCCATTTGGTTTACGCTAATCAAATCAGAATGGATTGTTTTTGGATTATTAATGGTTATGGCAATGGCATATGGATATAACTTAACAGCACGTCTAACCTTGTTTGTTTTAGCAATGTGTCTTGGTGAAGGGCTTTATGCTCTTTCGATTCACATGTTGACAAGTGTTGTCGTAATTGGAGATATGCCATGGCTTGCGCAAGCTATGCAAGGAGTCATCTTCCTAGTAGGCGTAAGCCAACTTGAACTGCTTTTAAAAAACTACCGCTCATCCAGAAAACCTGTGAAAGGGGCTGTAAAATCATCGTGACCGACTACACTTTTCCTGTCATTATCGGTGTCATCTTTGGTATGGCAGCGAGATTGTATATGCTAAGAACAGATTATCGACAATACCCCACATATATACATGGACAAGTCATTCATATTGCACTTGGTTTTATCGCTTCAGGGCTTGGTGCCATCATTATGCCAGCACTCATTCAAGAGGAGTTTACGGCCATTACCTTTTTGACACTTGCTGCCACACAGTTTCGTGATGTCCGCAATATGGAGAGGAACACATTAACCCAAATGGATTCTTATGAACTTGTATCAAGAGGCAGTACATACATCGAGGGCATTGCGATTGCATTCGAAAGCCGAAATTATATCGCTATTCTTACGGCACTAATCACAACCTCTGCATGTATTTTTTTCTCACTACTTGTTGGAACGATCGTTGGCATCATATGTTTCTTGATGGCAAGATTTTTAATGTCTGGTAGTCAGATGAAAGACATCGTTGATATTCAAAAAGGGGAACTACGATTTGATGGTGCCGGTTTGTTTGTAAATGACATCTATATCATGAATATTGGATTGCCTGATAAACAAAAACTTATTTTAGAGCATGGAATGGGCTTTATTCTCACACCCAAAAATTTTAATGCCGCAACAACCATTGCGAATCTAGGACAAAGACAAGCAATTTTATTTGACTTGTCCAATGTTCTCGGGGTTTATCGTGATTCAGGAGAGCCGTCTCTTTGCCCATTAGCAAAGCGAGATTTAAACACAGGTACACTAGGTGTGTTTATTCTTCCTCAATGGTATCGTGAAGATTTAGCCATAAAAGTGCTTGAGGAGGTCCCGGTTTTAGAAAATGCAATTAGAATGCCTACAGATTTTGTTCGAAAGAAAGTGAGGTAGAGCCAAATGGCGAATACACTTGAACAATTTATTCTTGCTGTCGCAACGACAAATAAAGAACGTGTCATGGGTGGGACGGCTGTTTTTTTCTGTGAAAACAAAGAAGAATTAGATATGTACGCAAAAAATTTAGAAGCGATTTTAGACGGTATAGCACATGGTATAGGAGAAGATCTTTACTTGATTGTGAAACATTTTTAAGTTATTCATTGTGGTCTGTTTAAAAATTGATATAATATATAAGTTGAACCCTTCATGTTTGAAGGGTTTATTTCATAACAAACTTGATGAAAATTTAAAATCCCGGTTGAAACATGATGATAATTGAACATATTGAATCGCGGCTGGATTGAAAGGAAGGGTACTATGGGTAAACCTGTCGTAGCCATTGTTGGAAGGCCCAACGTTGGAAAGTCTACAATTTTTAATCGAATTGCAGGCGAAAGAATTTCGATCGTTGAAGACACACCTGGTGTTACACGAGATCGAATTTACAGTTCTGCTGAATGGCTAAACTATGATTTTAACTTAATAGATACTGGTGGTATTGATATTGGAGATGAACCATTTCTAGAACAAATTCGCCATCAGGCTGAAATTGCAATGGATGAAGCAGATGTCATTATTTTCATGGTCAATGGAAGAGATGGTGTGACATCTGCAGATGAAGAGGTTGCAAAAATTTTATATCGGACCAAAAAACCAGTTGTTCTTGCAGTGAACAAATTGGACAACCCTGAAATGAGAACGAATGTGTATGATTTTTATGCACTAGGTTTTGGGGAGCCATATCCGATTTCTGGTACACACGGACTTGGTTTGGGTGACCTGTTAGATTCCGTGGCAGAACACTTTAAAAACTTGCCAGATACGAAATATGATGAAGAGGTCGTTCAGTTTTGTCTGATTGGACGTCCGAATGTAGGGAAGTCTTCACTTGTGAATGCTATGCTTGGAGAAGAGCGTGTCATTGTCAGCAACATTGCTGGAACAACAAGAGATGCTGTTGATACGATGTTAACGTATAATCAACGTGATTTTGTCATTGTAGATACAGCAGGTATGAGAAAAAAAGGAAAAGTGTATGAAACAACTGAAAAGTACAGTGTACTTCGAGCACTAAAAGCGATTGACCGTTCAGATGTTGTGGCGGTTGTCCTTGATGGAGAAGAAGGAATTATTGAACAGGATAAACGAATTGCGGGCTATGCCCATGAAGCAGGAAAAGCAGTTGTGATCGTAGTGAACAAGTGGGACGCTGTAGAGAAGGACGAGCGAACAATGAAAGAGTTTGAAGAAAAGATTCGTGACCACTTCCAATTCCTTGACTATGCGCCAGTTCTCTTCATGTCAGCTCTGACAAAAAAGAGAATTCATACACTGATGCCTTCAATCATTACAGCAAGTGAAAATCATGCGATGCGTGTCCAAACGAATATTTTAAATGATGTCATTATGGATGCTGTTGCCATGAATCCAACGCCAACACATAATGGCCAACGTCTTAAAATTTATTATGCCACTCAGGTTGCAACCAAACCGCCAACATTTGTCGTGTTTGTGAATGACCCAGAGCTCATGCACTTTTCTTATGAACGTTTCCTTGAGAACCGGATTCGTGATGCATTTGGTTTTGAAGGGACTCCAATCAAAATATTTGCTAGAGCGAGAAAATAAAAAGGGTGAAAAGAATGAAAAAGATTACGGTACTTGGAGCGGGAAGCTGGGGAACGGCTTTGGCTCTTGTATTAGCTGATAATAATCATGATGTGCATATATGGGGACATAGACAAGCGCTGATTGATCAAATCAATGAGAAAAAAGAAAATGTTGATTATCTGCCTAATGTAAGCCTTCCAGAGACAATCAAAGCCACAACAAACATCCAAGAGGCATTAGAGCAGACTGAAGCAGTTATTGTTGCAGTCCCAACTAAAGCGATTCGAGAAGTATTAAAGAAAGCCAATGAGCATCTAACAGGTAAGGTTCCATTTGTCCATGTCAGTAAAGGAATCGAACCAGATACGCTCCTTAGAATCTCTCAGATGATTGAACAGGAAGTACCAGACACATTAAGAGAAGCAGTCGTTATTTTATCTGGACCAAGTCATGCCGAAGAAGTGGGACTTCGACACCCTACAACTGTTACAGTTTCTTCTGAAAATATAGAAGCAGCTCAATTTGTTCAAGATTTATTTATGAACAATAACTTCCGTGTGTATACAAACCCAGATGTCATTGGCGTGGAAATTGGCGGAGCACTAAAAAATATTATTGCACTCGCGGCGGGGATTACAGATGGACTTGGTTATGGTGACAATGCAAAGGCGGCACTAATAACGAGAGGTCTTGCTGAGATTGCACGCCTTGGAACGAAAATGGGGGGCAATCCACTTACGTTTGCTGGTTTAACAGGTGTTGGTGACCTGATCGTTACATGTACAAGTGTCCATTCCCGCAACTGGCGCTGTGGCAACTTGCTTGGTAAAGGCTACAAGCTAGAAGAAGTGCTTGAAAAAATGGGAATGGTCGTTGAAGGTGTTCGTACAACAAAAGGTGCCTATCAGCTTTCTAAGGAATACCAAGTCAGCATGCCGATTACAGAAGCTTTATATCAAGTCCTTTTTGAAGGTAAGAAGGTTGACGATGCCGTTGAATCATTAATGGCACGTGTGAAAACACATGAGATGGAAGACCTCGTCAACATGTTTGAGAACCAATCAAAATAAACGAAAAGCTGAACTAGGCAAGTAGAGGATGCAAGAGGGGGAAGACTTGCATAACTTAGTATTGAAGTCTGAATAGAGCTTTGCCTCTACAGAATGAGGAAAAACATAGTCAACGATCACTGAAGCGAAGTCCCCCTCTTTGCTTCAGTTTTTTTATGTCGTTTTCATCAAGCGATTGGAAAAATGATTGATATTTTACTTATTTTTGGTTTAGAATGAAATATAAACGCTTACAATTTGTTCGTTATTAAGGGAGGACAAGCAGTATGAGTTTTGCTTTGATGAAAATGTGGTTTGCGCTTGGCTCAATGGGTCTGATGTTTTTAGCAGTTGTGGCCATTTACTTGAGCAGATATAAACTAAAAAACCGGTTTCTTAAAATAACGGCTTCCACCATTGCTTATGGTTTCATGCTCGTGTCAGGCATCATTGTTTTTTTAGTTGTATTTAGCGGGCCGGTAAATGAATAAAGAAAAGGGACGAATGTGATGATAAAAGCAAAAATCAGTGCGGCACTTCTAATACTCGCTTTATTGACAGGTTGCTTATATCCAGAAAATCGTAAAACTGAAAACAGTGTCCCGTATCGTGACCAACTTCAAAGTGTCCAGTCTGCCATTGAAGACTTCCAAAAAGCAACCAATGGCCTGTTACCGATTGAAACAAAAGATGCAGACACACCTATTTATCAAAAATATGTCATCGACTTTAAGCGATTGTCTCCAAGGTATCTACAGGATGTACCGGCAACATCTTTTGAGGGCGGAGGAGAATACATTTATGTCCTCACTGATGTAGAAGATACGCCCACTGTCAAATTAATAGATGTAAAAATGACACAAACCCTTAGTGAGCTGAGGCTAAGGTTAAAAGTATATCAAGATGAACATACATATCCGCCATATGGTAAAGTGGTGGCAAAAGACTTGTACACATTCAATGAAAAAAAGCTAGGCTTAAAAGAACCAGCAACTGTTATCAGTCCTGTGACAGGGAATTCGCTCCCTCTTTTAATTTCATCAGATGGTGAAATCTATGTTGACTATCGCAGTGACTTTACGAGTATTCTCCAAAAAGTGAAGAATAAACCAAAAGCTGGAGAAGAAATTCAAGATCTTTTTTGGAAGGAAACACCGTTTGTTCCTGCGTTTTCAGTCAAATACACAGTGAACGATAAGGGCGAACCGACTTTCTTAGAAAAGAAGAAATAACATCATAAAACAAGAATGAACCTTTTTCCTTTGCATATAAATGAGGGGAAAGGTTTTTTTATGGCTAAAAATAATCTCAAAAACAAAAAAGGTGTCATATTCAAATAGGACAACGTCATACACATATAGTGTCCTGACACCTTTCAAGCACAGTTTGATTGAAGAATAGAAGAATAGAGTAATGAATTGAAAATGAGGATAGCAAGTCCGGGAGGGGATCACTTGGAAAAAGTCGATATTTTCAAGGATATCGCTGAACGAACAGGAGGCGATATATATTTAGGAGTCGTTGGAGCTGTTCGTACAGGGAAATCTACGTTTATTAAAAAGTTTATGGAGCTTGTGGTGCTCCCGAATATCAATAATGAGGCAGATCGTGCAAGAGCACAAGATGAATTGCCGCAAAGCGCAGCTGGTAAAACCATTATGACCACAGAACCCAAATTTGTGCCAAATCAAGCTGCATCTATTCATGTAAGTGATGGACTAGATGTAAACATTCGGCTTGTTGATTGTGTAGGATATACCGTACCTGGTGCAAGAGGATATGAAGATGAAAATGGACCGAGAATGATTAATACACCGTGGTATGAGGAACCAATCCCATTCCATGAAGCAGCCGAAATAGGTACACGCAAAGTCATTCAAGAGCATTCGACAATTGGTGTTGTGATCACAACAGACGGGTCAATCGGTGAAATACCAAGGTATGACTATATCGAATCCGAAGAACGAGTGATTGATGAGCTGAAAGAAGTCGGTAAGCCATTTATCATGGTCATTAACTCGGTAAGGCCATACCATCCAGAAACAGAGGCTCTTCGACAGGAACTCAGCCAAAAATATGACATACCTGTTCTTGCAATGAGTGTCGAAAGCATGAGAGAACAAGATGTACTTAGTGTTCTAAGAGAAGCACTCTATGAATTTCCTGTACTTGAGGTCAATGTCAACCTACCTAGCTGGGTGATGGTGCTAAAGGAAGATCATTGGCTACGTGAAAGCTATCAGGATTCAGTAAAAGAAACAGTCAAGGATATTAAAAGACTAAGAGATGTTGATCGGGTTGTTGGTCAGTTTAGTGCATTTGATTTTATTGAAAGAGCAGGTCTAGCAGGAATTGAAATGGGTCAGGGGATTGCTGAAATTGATTTATACGCGCCAGATGACCTTTATGACCATATTTTAAAAGAAGTTGTTGGTGTTGAAATTAGGGGAAAAGATCATCTCTTAGAGCTTATGCAGGATTTTGCTCATGCAAAGACAGAATATGATCAAGTCTCCGATGCATTAAAAATGGTCAAACAAACAGGTTATGGGATTGCAGCTCCAGCACTGTCTGACATGAGTTTAGATGAGCCAGAGATCATTCGCCAAGGCTCAAGATTTGGCGTGAGGCTTAAAGCGGTGGCGCCATCTATTCATATGATTAAAGTGGATGTTGAAAGTGAATTCGCACCGATAATTGGTACTGAGAAACAGAGCGAAGAACTTGTCCGTTATTTAATGCAAGACTTTGAAGATGATCCACTCTCTATTTGGAACTCAGATATATTTGGACGTTCACTTAGCTCACTCGTTAGAGAGGGGATACAGGCAAAGTTATCCCTCATGCCGGAGAATGCCAGATATAAGTTGAAGGAAACACTTGAGAGAATCATAAATGAAGGATCTGGCGGTTTAATTGCGATCATTCTGTAAGAAGATAGACCTCTGTAATAAAGAGGTCTTTTTTTGCGTTTTCAGCATCAGTTATAAAAAGCCAATTGTATAAAGATTAGTCATATTCATCTAAAATTAGGAATATCCGTTCGTAAAAGTGGCTATAATCCTTGACGAATAAGGTTTCGTCCCGTTAAAATGCTTGATATGGTATTTCATATGTGTTAATCTACATACAGAAAATCTTCACTATGTTGGACAAACATTCCTTCGTCGTGTGATTTTCTGCATGAAAAACCATGAATAACGCTTTCTATTCCTCTTTTTTTCAAAGAAATGTATAGAAAGAAGTTGAATTGTGAAGTAATGATAACAAACTATTGAATGATTCCTTTTGGGAGGAGGTGAAAGGCATGAATAAGACAGAACTTATTAACGCGGTTGCTGAAGCAAGCGAACTATCTAAAAAAGACGCTACAAAAGCAGTTGATTCTGTTTTTGATACAATTTTAGATGCACTTAAAAATGGTGACAAAATCCAACTAATTGGTTTTGGTAACTTTGAAGTACGTGAGCGCTCAGCTCGTAAAGGACGTAACCCACAAACAGGTGCAGAGATCGAAATCCCTGCAAGTAAAGTACCTGCTTTCAAACCGGGTAAAGCACTTAAAGACGCGGTGGCAGGAAAATAATCGTTATGTGTAATGATCCTCATGCAGGAGTTATACATATACAGGTTCATGCTTGCCCTAGAAAAGCCCCTTTACTAAGGGGCTTTTCCTTTTGAATGAGAAGATTCTTTCAAAACGCTCTTCTTTGCTTTTAGGATCTGAAGTGTGCTAGAATCTGAATGAAATGTAATCGCCTTTGGAGGATATAATACATGAGTGAAATAAATAAAGAACAAATTGAACATGCTGTACGTGAAATATTAAAAGCTATCGGTGAAGACCCAGATCGTGAAGGACTTCTTGACACCCCAAAACGTGTGGCAAAAATGTATGAAGAAGTGTTCTCAGGGTTAAATGAGGACCCTAAAGAGCATTTTAAAACCATTTTTGGCGAAGAACACGAGGAACTAGTCCTTGTAAAAGATATTTCCTTCTATTCCATGTGTGAGCACCATCTTGTTCCTTTCTATGGAAAAGCCCATGTAGCTTATATTCCACGTGGTGGTAAAGTGACAGGATTAAGTAAGTTAGCAAGAGCAGTTGAAGCTGTAGCGAAGCGTCCTCAGTTGCAAGAGCGGATTACATCCACAATTGCAGACAGCATTGTGGAAACGTTAGATCCACATGGTGTGATGATTGTTGTTGAAGCTGAACATATGTGCATGACGATGCGTGGCGTCAAAAAACCAGGTGCTAAAACGGTGACTTCAGCCGTTCGAGGTACGTTTGCGAATGATGCGGCAGCTAGAGCGGAAGTGCTCTCCTTTATTAAAAATGACTAATCATATGTGATAGAAGGTGAATAGGTTGAGTGAAAATAAAACATCTGATTTTGTAGTGATTAAAGCAATTGATAATGGTGTGAATGTGATCGGCTTAACAAGAGGCTCTGATACAAGATTTCACCATTCCGAAAAGCTTGACAAGGGTGAGGTCATCATTGCTCAGTTCACTGAGCACACTTCAGCAATTAAAATAAGAGGCGACGCTGTGATTCAAACAAGGTTTGGCGAAATTCAAAGCGAAGCAAAGAAATAAAAACCACAGAAGGCACTTAAACAGCTTAAAAGTTGAAGCTGTTGTGGTATAATATTTCTCTATACACTGTATAGAGACACTACATATGAAACTGTAATTTTGGGGACAAGGGTGATATCTTTGCAAGACATCTACGGAATTTTATCGAACTTAAATATAAAACTAAACAAAAAGTTGTCTCATCCTTATTTGGCGAAACATTTAAGAGCACCGCTAATTGATGAAGATAAGCTCCTTCTTTTTCATGCGATGTTTGAAGAGGCTCAAATTGATGCAGAAAAAAAAGAAAATTATGTTTTAACGGCGATGCTTGTACAAATTGCCCTTGATACCCATGATGAAGTCACAACTGCTGCTGCAATTAAACAAGATGAGTTCAAAAACCGCCAACTCACAATCTTAGCAGGAGACTATTTCAGCGGACTCTATTATTCTCTACTCTCTGACATGAAAGATATTTACATGATTCGTACACTGGCAACAGCCATTAAAGAAATCAATGAACATAAAATTAGGCTATATGATCGATCCATTCACGAGGCATCTAACTTTTATAAAAGTGTGACAACGGTTGAATCTGCATTGTTTCAAAGAGTTTCTGAGCATTTCCAATTAGCACACTGGAATGAGATCGCAAGTCGTTTCCTTGTCTACAAGCGTTTCATGAAACAAGTAGAAGACGACAAACATTTAAAACTTTTTTTGAACGATAGCTATACGGATGCTTATACATGCTTTGACAATTTTGCAAATAAAGGCTATGAACAAGCTAAAACACCGATTGAGCAACATCTTGCTTCTTTTCCGGTCGTTCAAAAAGAGCTATTAAATCGCTTGGATCATATTAAAAATGAGCCTGCGTACCATCAGAAAGTGGAAGAAGGGTAAGCTATGCAGCAATCGAAAGAACAGCGAGTACACGGTGTATTTGAAAAAATATATAAAAACTACGACCAAATGAACTCTGTCATTAGCTTTAAACAACATAAGAAATGGCGTGACAAAACGATGAAGCTGATGAATGTGCAAAAGGGTGCTACAGCGCTAGATGTGTGTTGTGGTACGGCTGATTGGACGATTGCACTGGCAGAAGCAGCTGGAGAGAAAGGCAAGATTAAAGGGCTTGACTTTAGTAAAAACATGCTTAGCGTTGGTGAGACGAAAGTAAAAGCAGGTGGATACAAACAAGTTGAGCTTCTCCACGGGAATGCAATGGAGCTCCCGTTTCCAGATCATACGTTTGATTATGTCACCATTGGTTTTGGTCTAAGAAATGTACCTGATTATTTAACAGTGCTAAAAGAAATGACCAGAGTAGTGAAGCCTGGGGGTATGGTTGTTTGCCTTGAGACTTCACAGCCAGAGATGTTTGGTTTCAAACAGGGCTATTATTTATACTTCAAATATTTGATGCCGTTATTTGGGAAGATGTTTGCAAAAAGCTATCAAGAATACTCTTGGCTTCAAGAGTCTGCTAAATCATTCCCAGGTATGAAAGAACTAGCTGCTCTTTTCGAGGAAGCAGGATTGTCTGACGTCTCCTATCATCCATTTACAGGTGGGGTGGCAGCAACACATATCGGAAAAAAGCTTTGAATAAACGATATTTGGGTGAAGATAATGAAACTAAAAACGATGATTTCTTTTTTAAATCATGATATTGATGTAATCGAAAAAGAGCTAGAGCTAACCGTTCGCTCCGATTACGCTTTATTAAGTGAGGCAGGTCTTCATCTGCTGCAAGCGGGCGGAAAGCGAATCCGCCCCGTTTTTGTTCTGCTGTCAGGAATGTTTGGTGACTATGACATCAATAAGATTAAGTATGTAGCTGTTGCGTTAGAGCTCATACATATGGCTTCCCTTGTTCATGATGATGTGATTGATGATGCCGAACTAAGAAGGGGAAAGCCGACGATTAAGGCAAAATGGGATAATCGGATTGCTATGTATACAGGAGATTATTTATTTGCACGATCGTTAGAATATATGACAAAAATCAATCACCCTATGGCGCATGAGATTTTATCAAAAATGGTTGTAGAGCTTTGTCTTGGTGAAATTGAACAAGTCAAAGACAAATACAACATGGAACAAAATCTGCGTACGTACTTAAGACGCATTAAGCGTAAAACCGCATTGCTTATCGCTGGTAGCTGTCAGCTTGGTGCGATCGCAGCAGGTACTGATGAGAAAATCCATAAAGCCCTTTACTGGTTTGGTTATTATGTTGGGATGTCTTATCAAATTATTGATGATGTTCTCGATTTCACATCAACCGAAGAGGAGCTTGGAAAACCTGTCGGTGGAGACCTTTTGCAAGGGAATGTCACACTTCCAGTATTGTATGCATTGAAAAACCCAACGCTTGAGGGACAATTAAAACTAATCAATAGCGAAACAACTGAAAAGCAGCTAATGCCAGTGATTGAAAACATTAAACAAACAGATGCGATCAGTCGTTCAATGGCGGTGAGTGAGATGTATTTGAAAAAAGCCTTTGAACAACTTGATCATCTCCCTAGAGGCAGAGCGAAAACGTCTCTTGCATCCATTGCAAAATATATAGGCAAACGAAAATTCTAATCAACAATTGTTGATTGGTTTTTTTGTGAAATTTTTTGTCAAAAATTGATTATTGCACAAAAAAGTGATACGATCACCATGTAACAATGTAAGCCTATACATAGATAATGACGGGGTGGAAAAACGCATATGGACAAAACATTTCTAATGGTAAAACCTGATGGTGTACAGCGTCAATTAATCGGCGAAATTGTGTCAAGATTCGAAAAAAAGGGTCTGCAGCTCGTTGGAGCAAAACTGATGAACATTCCAAAAGAAGTAGCTGAAACACATTACGGTGAGCATAAAGAGAAACCGTTCTTCGGTGAGCTTGTTTCATTTATTACATCTGGTCCTGTCTTTGCCATGGTGTGGCAAGGCGAGCAGGTGGTTGAAGTGACAAGACAGATCATCGGAAAAACCAATCCAAAAGAAGCGTTACCAGGCACGATTAGAGGGGATTTTGGGTTAACTGTCGGAAAAAACATCATTCATGGATCTGATTCGCCTGAAAGTGCAGAAAGAGAGATTCAGCTTTTCTTTCAGTCTGAAGAATTGACAACAGGGGATCAAACAATCGCGAGTTGGATTTACTAATCAATCAAAAAGCCGAGATGTTCAATACTCTGAACACTTCGGCTTTTTTGCATATATACGTACATTAAAAATAGAAATGCATTTTATTTCGCAATAGATGATACAAATTTTCGATAAAAAAAGCTATACTAGGACAAAGATAGTTGAGACAGGAGAGAACACTTATGGATGATTATCAAGTATTTGTGGGGAAATGGAAGAAACTAACTGGGGTTGACTTGAATTTATATAAAGAAGCACAAATGAAAAGAAGGCTAACCTCTTTATATGATAAAAAAGGATATAAAAATTTTGAAGCCTTTGCTGAGGCACTCGAGAGGGACAAAATCCTACTTGAGGAAACAATGGATCGGATGACAATTAATGTATCAGAATTTTATCGAAACTATCAGCGATGGGAAGTACTAGAGAAAAAAATCTTGCCTTTGCTTCCGAGTACTGGAAACTTGAAGATTTGGAGCGCAGCTTGCTCTACAGGACAAGAGCCATATACACTTTCTATGGTGCTTCATAACCTTAGTCATGTGGAAAATTTCCAAATCATTGCAACTGACATTGATGATAAGGTGCTTGAGACAGCTCAAAAGGGAGTATATCATGAGCGCTCATTACAAGAGGTCCCAAATGGAGTCAAACAAAAGTATTTTACAAAGGAAGGCGACTCACATTATTCTGTAAAAAATGAAATACGCAAAAACATTCAGTTCAAAAAGCATAACCTGCTTGCGGATCCATATGATAAACAGTTTGATTTAATTGTTTGTCGAAACGTATTTATCTATTTCACAGAAGAAGCGAAAGAAGAGCTTTACTTAAAAATGAGCAATAGCTTAAAACAAAATGGCATATTGTTTGTTGGGAGTACAGAGCAAATCTTCCATCCTGAAAAGTATGGCTTAACGTCTGCAGACACTTTCTTTTATCAAAAAAGGTAATCTTAGCTGACTTTTCACTATCAAATGTGTTATAGTTTTACTTAAAAGCGTTAATGCGATGAAGGGAGTACATGTAATGAGGTATTTAACAGCAGGTGAGTCACATGGTCCACAGCTAACAACCATTATTGAAGGAGTTCCAGCAGGACTTTACATAAAGCAGGAAGATATTAATGATGAACTAGCAAGAAGACAAAAGGGGCATGGCCGTGGTCGGAGAATGCAAATTGAGAAAGACCAAGCACAGATTTTAAGTGGTGTGCGACATGGAAAAACACTTGGTTCACCAATCGCTCTTGCCGTAGAGAATAAAGATTGGAAGCACTGGACAAAAGTGATGGGGGCAGCGCCAATTACAGAAGAAGAAGAAAGTGAAATGAAACGCCAAATTTCTCGTCCAAGACCTGGACATGCGGATCTAAATGGAGCCATTAAATATGACCATCGTGATATGCGAAATGTTTTAGAACGCTCTTCAGCACGTGAAACAACAGTTCGCGTAGCTGCAGGTGCAGTGGCGAAGCAAATTTTAGCGCAGCTTGGTATGAAAGTAGCAGGGCACGTGCTTGAAATTGGTGGTGTGAAGGCAAACCATACAAATTATGAATCAATTGAAGACCTTCAAAAAGTGACCGAGGAATCACCAGTGCGCTGTTATGACAGTGAAGCTGGTCAAAAAATGATGGACGCAATAGATGAAGCAAAGAAAAACGGTGACTCCATCGGTGGAATTGTTGAAGTAATTGTTGAAGGCGTACCTGTTGGAGTCGGAAGCTATGTTCATTACGACCGCAAGCTCGACAGTAAATTAGCAGGCGCAGTACTGAGCATCAATGCATTTAAAGGTGTTGAGTTCGGAATTGGTTTTGAAGCAGCTTCTAAAAACGGAAGCGAAGTTCATGACGAAATTATTTGGGATGAAGAAAAGGGCTACACACGCAAAACAAACCGTTTAGGTGGTCTTGAAGGTGGTATGTCAACAGGAATGCCAATCGTAGTAAGAGGTGTCATGAAGCCAATTCCAACGCTTTATAAACCACTTCAAAGCGTTGATATTGAAACAAAGGAACCATTCTCTGCAAGTATAGAACGATCTGATAGCTGTGCAGTTCCTGCCGCAAGTGTTGTAGCAGAAGCGGTTGTTGCATGGGAAATTGCCAACGCAGTAGTTGAACAATTTGGTCTTGATCAAATCGATCGCATTCGTGAAAATGTTGAGAAAATGCGTGAACTTCAGAGGGAATTTTAATGAAAACACTTGAGGTGAAAACGTCTTTTTCCACCTATCCAGTTTATATCGGAGATGGGATCAGACGTGACATTCTAACATTCATCTCTTCATTAGGACGTCCGTTTACAAAGCTCTTTATTGTAACGGACTCTATTGTTGATTCGTTTTATGGTAAAGAGATAATTGATTTGCTTGAAACAAAATGGCAAGTAAAAAAAATCGTTGTCCCAAGTGGCGAACAATCAAAATCTTTCTCTCAATTTGAAAAAATTCAAACGGAAGCCATTCAGTTTCAGTTAGATCGTTCCTCTTGCATCATTGCTCTTGGAGGAGGGGTCATTGGGGACTTGGCTGGCTTTGTTGCTGCTAGTTATATGAGAGGAATTGATTTTATTCAGGTCCCAACGACTCTACTTGCGCATGATAGTGCAGTCGGAGGAAAAACGGGCATTAATCATCCACTTGGTAAAAACTTAATTGGCGCTTTTCATCAGCCAAGAGCTGTCATCTATGATACAAGTATGCTTGATACACTGACTGAAACTGAACTGAGATCAGGTTTTGCAGAAGTAATCAAGCATGCACTTATTTCAAGTGAACATTTTCTTCAAGATTTGATGACAATCAGCTCATTAAAAGAGATATCAAAAGAGCAACTTGCTGATATGCTGTATAAAGGTATCCAGGTGAAAGCATCAATTGTGGCAGAAGATGAAAAAGAGCAGGGGATTCGTGCCTTTTTAAATCTTGGTCATACTTTAGGCCATGCAATCGAAGCGGAATATGGATATGGCGAGATTACACATGGAGATGCCATTGCAATTGGGATGCAGTTTGCCTTGTACGTGAGTGAACAACATCTTGGTTTTTCGTTTGATCGTCCTCGGTTTATTCAGTGGTTGAGTTCGCTAGGGTTCCCTGTCCAGATAAGAAAAGAGATCAAAACAGCAGTATTTGTAGACAGGATGATTGGTGACAAAAAAGCACGTGGGGGACACGTTCAATTTGTACTTTTAAAGAAGATTGGGGAAGTGACACTACAATCCTTTTCAAAAGAACAACTTCACAAGTGGCTAGATCAATGGAAAAGGGAGGAGGGATGTCTATGATGTTTCGTGGGATACGAGGTGCAACGACAGTTACACAAGATACAGAAGAAGAAGTGCTGACGAAAACAAAACAGTTACTTGAAGCATTGATCTCACAAAATGAAATTGATCCCGAGCGTGTTGTGCAGATTTTAATTTCAGCGACACCAGATATTCACTCCGTTTTTCCTGCTAAAGCCCTTCGTCAATTCGATGGTTGGACATATGTCCCGGTGACATGTATGCAAGAGCTTGATATAGAAGGCGGACTTAAAAAGTGTATTCGGGTATTAATGACGGTTCAAACGGATGTCAAACAGGAAGATATTAAACATATTTACTTAGAAAAAGCTGTAACGTTACGACCTGATTTACAGTTGACAAAAAACACCGATCTATAATACGATATGAACAGCTGAAATTTACACAGAGGTGTAAATGGCGAAAGTTAGCATAGTAAAAGACGAGAATGAGACTAGGGTAGTTGAGATGAGTAGAGATGAGCTTAGAGTTACACCACACATCTATTTGTTTATTCTGCCTAAAAGAGACCCTCTTTTAGGCTTGTTTTGTATACTCGAACGAATACTCCCACACTTCCACTCATTCTCCTTAATACAATTAAGGAGTGTGTCTATGAATATCCAATCTGATCTTTCCGAATTTTTAAACGATAGTCTTTCTTACAAAACCATTCCCATTGTGGGGACATTTACAGTAGATACGCTTTCACCCATTCAAATCGTGGAGAAGCTAAACCAAGACATTGTGTACCTTCTTGAAAGCAAGGACGAATCATCAAGCTGGTCTAGATATTCCTTCATTGGTCTGAATCCTTTTTTAACACTTCAAGAAAAAAACAACCAATACATTGCCGTGGATGTATATGGAGAAGAAGTGATGAAAAAAAATGCGCTAAAGGATCTATTGGACTGGATGAATGATCAATTCAAAATCAAATTGCCGGACCTTACTATCCCCTTTACTGGAGGGGCTGTTGGCTACATGAGCTATGACCTCATACCAAGTATAGAGCCTTCAGTAAAGCCACATAAGAAAGCAGCAAATGCCGAAAATTGTACCCTGTTTGTCTGTCAAACCATGATCGCCTTTGACCATAAAACGAATAAAGTACACTTTATTCAATATGCTCAACTGAATGGGGATGAATCGGAAGAAGAAAAGAAGCAAGTGTACAAGGCAAATCAACATGAGCTGAAACGGATGATTGATCAACTTCATACTCAAAAAGAAATGAAAGAACTCATGTTATCAGGAGATACAAATGAACTACCGAGCTTTCATCAAGTCACATCCACTTATGAAAAAGAGCAATTTTTAAAAGACGTTGGAAAAATAAAAGAATACATTAAAGCTGGTGACATCTTTCAAGGGGTACTCTCACAGCGTTTTGACATCCCAGTGACGGTTAGCTCATTTGAACTGTATAGAGTCCTGCGAATTGTGAATCCTTCTCCATACATGTACTTTATGAAACTGAAAGATCGTGAATTAGTAGGAAGCTCACCAGAACGTCTCATACATGCCAAAAATGGTCATTTAGAAATTCATCCAATTGCAGGAACAAGAAAAAGGGGCGCAACAAAAAAAGAAGACGAGAAACTAGCAAAAGAACTGCTTGCTGATGAAAAAGAAAAAGCAGAGCACTATATGCTTGTGGATCTCGCCAGAAACGATGTTGGGCGTGTTGCAGAGTATGGCAGTGTGGCCGTTCCTGAGTTTATCAAAGTGGTGAACTTCTCTCATGTTATGCACATCATTTCGATTGTTACTGGCAAGTTAAAAAAAGGAACGCATCCTGTAGATGCACTCATGTCGGCCTTTCCAGCAGGCACATTAACAGGCGCACCAAAAATTAGAGCGATGCAAATATTAAATGAGATGGAGCCAGAGCCAAGAGAAACCTATGGTGGATGTATTGCTTACATTGGCTTTGATGGAAACATTGATTCCTGCATTACCATCCGAACCATGAGCGTTAAAGACAACACTGCATCCATTCAAGCAGGTGCAGGCATTGTAGCAGATTCCATTCCAGAAAAAGAATGGGAAGAAACGTGTAACAAAGCAGGTGCTCTGTTGAAAACGATCCAGCTTGCGGAAAGTATTTTCTCAGATAAGGGGGGGGAGCGAGATGAATCACAGACTATCTTCTCTCGTTAGTGGACACCTTCTGACAGAGGAAGAAGCATCTCAGATGATGCATGAAATGATGAGCGGTTCCTTATCAAATGTTGAAGTGGCGGCCAGTCTATCAATCTTAGCTCATAGAGGAGAATCTCCAGAGGAAATGACGGGCTTTGTGAAGGCAATGAGACAACACGCCAAACCGATCGTTGGGTTTGAAGATGTCATTGATACTTGTGGAACAGGTGGTGACGGGCTATCTACATTTAATATTTCAACAGCAGCGGCCATAGTTGCCTCAGCTGCTGGTGCGAAAATCGCCAAGCATGGAAATCGTTCTGTCTCATCGAAAAGTGGCAGTGCAGATGTGCTAGAATGCCTTGGTGTTTCGATTCAATCCACACCTGATGAAACAAAACAGCAAATTCAAGACAAGAATATGGGGTTTTTATTTGCTCCCTTGTACCATGCCTCAATGAAGCATGTTGCAACAGTTAGAAAGCAGCTTGGCTTTCGGACAGTCTTCAATTTGCTTGGACCCCTTTGTCATCCGATGCAAACAAAGAAACAAATTATCGGTGTTTATTCTAAGGAAAAAGCACAATTAATGGCTTCAGCCCTAGCACCTTTAGCACCAAAACATGTATTGTTTGTATGCGGAAACGATGGCTTAGACGAATTGACTATCACAACAGATTCGTATGTAATTGAATTAAAGGATGGGAAGCGCAAAGAATTCACATTGAACCCAGAAGACTTTGGCCTGCCAAAAAGTGAATTATCAACGATTCAAGTAGAAACACCGCAAGAGAGTGCGAAACTTATTCAGAATATATTGAATCATCAAATAGAAGGCGCGGCACTTCATATTACAGCGCTTAATGCAGGAGCAGCCCTCTATGTAGCTGGAAAAGCTGAAAGTATCATGGCTGGGACACTTAAAGCAATTGAGACCATTAAAAGTGGATTAGCTCAAAAACAATTAGACCGTTTAAAACAGAAAGAGGAAGAAATCTATGCTTAAAAAAATC
This sequence comes from Bacillus sp. NPDC077027, assembly GCF_050269555.1. Lineage (NCBI taxonomy): Bacteria > Bacillati > Bacillota > Bacilli > Caryophanales > Bacillaceae > Bacillus > Bacillus sp. NPDC077027. Next base: position 750,617 of record NZ_JBNNIO010000001.1, read on the forward strand.
ATTCAACGCAAAAAAGAACATATTCAAACACTTGAACTTCCTGAAGATTTATTGCTTGAAAGACGTTCTTTCAAACAAGCACTTATTCAGCCACAGCGATCCATCGGGCTCATTGCAGAGGTGAAAAAGGCCTCACCTTCTAAGGGTATTATTCAGCCGAATTTTAACCCGGTACAAACTGCTGTGTCTTACGAAGAAGCAAGAGCTGATTGCTTATCTGTATTAACAGATGAACCGTTCTTCCAAGGGAAAAACGAATATTTATCAGCCATTAAACAGACCGTGTCGCTTCCGGTACTGAGAAAAGATTTTATCATTGACTCACTGCAAGTCGAAGAATCAAAACGAATAGGGGCAGATGCCATTTTACTTATCGGTGAAGTGCTTGAACCTTCTAAGCTGTATGAGCTATACATGGAAGCAAATGAAAAGGGTTTAGACGTACTTGTTGAAGTGCATGCGTCAGATACGTTACAGCAAATTCTTAAGGTATTTACCCCTGAAATTATTGGGATCAATAATAGAAATTTAAATACATTTATCACAACAGTTGAACAGACCAAAGAAATCGCACCACTGATTCCAAGTGAGTCAATCATTGTAAGCGAAAGTGGCATCCAAACCTCAACCGATTTAACATTTGTTAACAAGTGTGGTGCAAATGCAGTGCTTGTAGGCGAATCATTAATGAAACAGCCTTCGCAAAAAAATGCAGTTATGGCACTCTTTGGTGAATAGCGTGAAAGATCTATTTGTGAAATATTGTGGAGTTCAATCTCTAGAAGATGTTCAATTGGTCTCGCAGTCTATGGCAAATGCCATTGGATTTATATTTGCCCCGAGTAAAAGAAGAGTAAGCCCAAAAGATGTGAAATCTTGGCTTGAAAAAACAAATAGCGATAAACAAGTCACGGGTGTTTTTGTGAATGAAGACATTGAAGTAGTGTGTAAGGTTGCCAAGTACGTTCCTTTAAACATTGTTCAGCTTCACGGAGATGAAACACCTGATGAAGCATGGACGATCAAACAAAAAACAAAAGTATTAATTTGGAAGGCTTTTCATCACCAAGCTGATCTGACAAAAACTTTAGAACAAATGAATTTATATGCCCCCTTTGTAGATGGCTTTCTCATTGATTCTAAAGTAGAAGGTATACGAGGCGGGTCAGGCACTGCTTTTGCATGGGAAGCTGTCCCGTTATATGTCCAGCACGCTAGGAATCTAGGAAAAGCGTGTGTCATTGCAGGCGGGATTGGACCAGATTCAATTCATAAACTGCTCACATATCAGCCAGATGCAATCGATTTAGCGAGCGGAATTGAAGTTCATGGAAGAAAAAGCAAAGAAAAGATGAAACAGCTCGAAGAAAGGATGTTAAAGCATGTACGCATATCCGAATGAGATTGGCAGATATGGAGAGTTTGGAGGGAAGTTTGTCCCAGAAACACTTATGCAGCCTCTTGAAGAAATTGAAACAGCATTTTTAGAATTAAAAGAAGATCCTGCATTTAAAAAAGAATACATTGAGCTATTGCAAAATTATTCAGGTAGACCAACAGCCTTGACATATGCAGACCAGCTCACAAAACATATTGGTGGAGCAAAGATTTATTTAAAAAGAGAAGATTTGAATCACACAGGTGCACATAAAATCAATAATGCGCTTGGTCAGGCACTGCTTGCCAAAAAAATGGGTAAAACAAAAATAATCGCTGAAACAGGTGCGGGACAGCATGGTGTGGCAGCTGCAACAGTTGCTGCAAAATTTGGTTTATCATGTATCGTTTTTATGGGAGAAGAAGATGTTCAGAGACAATCATTAAATGTCTTTCGAATGAAACTGCTTGGAGCAAAGGTTGTACCTGTTACTAGTGGAAATGGAACGCTAAAGGATGCCACGAATGAAGCCATTCGTTATTGGGTACAACATTGTAGCGATCATTTTTACATGATAGGTTCTGTAGTAGGTCCCCATCCTTATCCTCAAATCGTCAGTGAATTTCAACGTATGATTGGTGATGAGGCGAAAGCACAGGTCATTGAAAAAGAAGGCAGGCTACCTGACAGAATCGTTGCTTGTGTTGGAGGCGGAAGTAATGCAATTGGTATGTTTCGGGCTTTCTTAGAAGAAGAAGTTGATTTAGTGGGTGTTGAAGCAGCAGGAAAAGGAATTGAGACCTCTCTTCACGCTGCCACGATTTCTAAAGGAACAAAAGGGGTCATTCATGGCTCTTTAACATATTTAATTCAAGATGAATTTGGGCAAATCATTGAGCCATATTCAATATCAGCTGGTCTCGATTATCCTGGTATCGGTCCAGAGCATGCATATTTACATGCGAGTGGTCGCGTTAAGTATGTAAGTGCAACAGATCAAGAGGCAATTGATGCACTAAAATTATTAACGGAAAAAGAAGGCATCCTTCCAGCTATTGAATCTGCACATGCTCTTGCAAGAGCTTTTGAGATGAGCAGTGACATGAAACAGGATGAAATTGTACTAGTCTGTTTGTCAGGTAGAGGAGACAAAGATGTGCATACATTGATGAACGTGCTTGAAAGTGATGGTGAAGAAAAATGATAACATTTCATTTAGAGCAAGAGGAAAAGCTATTTATCCCGTTTATTACTGCCGGAGACCCAACCCCAGAATTAACGATCGACATAGCAAAAGCGCTTCAGTCAGCAGGTGCACACGCGATTGAAATAGGCGTTCCTTATTCTGATCCATTGGCTGACGGACCAGTTATCCAAAGGGCATCCAAAAGAGCCTTGAATCATGGCATGAATATAGTTAAAGCAATACAATTAGCAGGTGAGATGAAAAAAAATGGTGTAAAAATTCCTCTAATTCTATTCACGTATTATAATCCTGTGTTACAATTAGACACAGAGTACTTTTTCGCTTTACTGCGAGAAAATCATATTTCGGGACTCTTAACACCCGACTTACCACTTGAGGAAAGTAGCGAGTTACAAACACTTTGTCGATCACATGACATCTCTTATATTTCGCTCGTTGCACCAACAAGTCAAACAAGACTGAAAAAAATTATAGAGCAGGCTGAAGGTTTTCTATATTGTGTTTCTTCATTAGGTGTAACAGGAGTTAGACAATCATTTGATGCATCTATCTCTGACTTTATTAGCAGTGTGAAGCACTTGAGCAAAATTCCTGTAGCAGTAGGCTTTGGGATTTCTAACAGAGATCAAGTAGAGGTCATGAATGACATTAGTGATGGTGTTGTCGTTGGCAGTGCATTGGTAAAAAAAATCGAAGAACTTCAAGAAGATTTGTTATCAACAAATAAACGCCAAGAAGCCTTACACGAATTTGAAACATATGCCAAAACCTTTAGTGCCCTCCATATATCTAAATGAGGTGAACTATTTTGCAAATCAAGGAACAATTAAAACAACTGAAACCGTATCAGCCTGGAAAGCCGATCGAAGAGGTCAAAAGAGAATTCCAATTAGATAAAATTGTCAAACTAGCCTCAAATGAAAACCCTTTTGGATGCTCACCATATGCAAAAGAAGCGATCCAAACAGAAATTGAACAACTTGCAATATATCCAGATGGATACAGTGCGGAGCTAAGAAAAGAGCTAGCTGCTTTTTTAAATGTGAATGAAAAACAAGTGATTTTTGGGAATGGATCAGATGAAATTGTACAAATTATCAGCAGAGCATTCCTAGATATGCATTCAAATACAGTGGTCCCGTCACCTTCTTTTCCTCAGTATAAACATAATGCAGTCATTGAAAATACTGAAGTGCGAGAGGTGCCACTCTTAGAAAGTGGAGCACATGATTTACAGGCTATGCTTGAAGCGATTGATGAGAAAACTAAGGTGATTTGGGTGTGTAATCCAAATAATCCAACAGGTAATCATCTATCGGAAAAAGAGATTGTGTCATTTTTAGATGCAGTACCAGCCCATGTTTTGGTTGTACTTGACGAGGCTTATTTTGAATATGTGCGAGCAGAAGATTTTCCAAACAGTCTAGAGTTGTTAAAAACATACAAAAATGTCATTGTGCTCCGTACATTCTCAAAGGCATACGGACTTGCTGCACTTCGAATTGGTTACGGTGTTGCTTCAGAAGAGCTCATTGCAGCGATTGAACCGACAAGAGAGCCATTTAATACAAGCAGAATAGCTCAAGCCGCAGCTCGCGCATCATTAAAGGATCAAGGATTTATTCGCGAATGCAGACAGAAAAACGAGATCGGCCTTTCTCAATACCATGAATTTGCAGAACGTTTTGGTCTATTGATCTATCCGTCTCAAACGAACTTCGTGTTGATTGACTTTAATCGTGATGCAGATGAGTTATTTCATGCATTGCTGAAAAAGGGATATATTGTTCGTTCTGGAAAAGCACTTGGTTTCCCAACAGCTTTACGTATTACCGTTGGAACTAAAGAGCAAAATGAAGAGATTTTAAATACTCTCGCAGATATGCTGCAAGAGGCTCGTGTGTAACATGACAGTGAAGTCATATCCTACTTTTGGATATGGCTTTCATTCCATTTTAGGTGCGCATAAACTTTTTACATAAATGAGTGTTATAATCGCTCAAATAACTACTGTATAAAAATCAGGTGATGAACATGAACGAAACAAGCGAAACGATACTGATAGCGGGACTTGGCCTAATTGGTGGCTCTATCGCGTTGTCGATTAAAAAAAATTACCCTAAAAAAATCATTATTGGCTATGACGTGTCAACTGAACAAATGATTGCTGCGACAAAACTTGGAATTATTGATCAATCTGCCAGTTCATTTGAAGATGGATTGCAACAGGCATCAACAATTATCCTAGCAACTCCTGTACAGCAAACAGTCAAAATGCTTGGTGTAATTGCTGCATCAGGTATCACAAGAAAATTAGTCATTACTGACGTTGGTAGTACAAAACAAAAGGTAGTTGACTTTGCTGAAGAAACCCTGCCAGCTCAATATGATTTTATTGGTGGTCACCCTATGGCAGGTTCTCATAAATCAGGTGTAATAGCAGCAAAGGATTTCTTATTTGAAAATGCCTTTTATATACTGACCCCTGCCAAAACAGCAAGCAGAGAAGCTGTTGCATTTTTGAAGAAATTATTAGAAGGAACGAATGCAAATTTTATTGAAATGAGTCCAGAGGAACACGATGCCGTAACAAGTGTCATTAGTCACTTTCCACATATTGTGGCAGCTAGTCTTGTTCACCAGGCGCATCGCTTTGAAGATCATTTTCCTTTAGTCAAACGTTTCGCTGCAGGTGGCTTTCGTGATATTACAAGAATAGCATCGAGTAACCCAGCTATGTGGCGAGATATTCTCATACACAATAAAAACAAAATTTTAGACCGATTTAGCGACTGGAAAAAAGAAATTGAGCGCATTGAATCTATTGTAAAAGAAGAAGATGCAGAAGGCTTATTTTCATATTTTCAAGATGCAAAGGAATACCGTGATGGTCTACCTCTTAGAAAAAAGGGAGCGATTCCTTCATTTTACGACCTTTATGTTGATGTACCTGATCATCCAGGTGTGATCTCGCAAGTTACTGGTTATTTAGCAAATGAGAATATCAGTATTACAAACATTCGTATTATTGAAACGCGAGAAGATATTAATGGGATTTTAAGGATCAGCTTTCAATCAGATGAGGATCGAAAACGTGCAGAAAACTGTATAAAAAATAGAGCGAATTACGATACATTTTACGCTGACTGAGGTGACGATAAATGAAATTTCATAAAAATGCTCCAATGATTGGAGAAATTCATATACCAGGTGATAAATCAATTTCACATAGGTCTGTTATGTTTGGCTCAATAGCTGAAGGAACGACAACCGTGAAAAATTTCCTTCCTGGAGCTGACTGCCTAAGTACAATCGACTGTTTTAGAAAAATGGGTGTCGACATTCAGCAAAATAAAACAGACGTTATCATCAACGGCAAAGGGCTTAAACTACTTCAGGAGCCGAGTGATGTTCTAGATGTCGGCAATTCAGGGACAACCATTCGTTTAATGATGGGTATTTTAGCGGGCTGTGAGTTTCACAGTACAATAATTGGTGATGAAAGTATTGCAAAAAGACCAATGAGACGTGTGACAGGACCTTTAAGAAAATTTGGAGCTAAAATTGACGGACGTGACAACGGTGAATTCACGCCTCTTTCAATTCGTGGCGGAGACCTTGAGGCAATTTCTTACGAATCCCCAGTTGCTAGTGCACAGGTGAAATCTGCTGTTCTTTTGGCTGGCCTTCAGGCAAAAGGAACCACAACATTAACAGAGCCTCATAAATCAAGAGATCACACCGAAAGAATGCTTTCTATGTTTGGTGTTGAACTGCATGAAGACGAGAAAAGTGTTTCGGTTAAGGGTGGACAAACACTTAAATCGGCTGAAATATTTGTCCCTGGCGACATTTCCTCTGCAGCTTTTTTCCTTGTTGCAGGTGCCATTGTCCCGAATAGCCGTATTGTACTTAAAAATGTTGGTTTAAATAAGACTAGAACAGGCATTATTGATGTACTACAGCAAATGGGGGCGAATTTAGATATGACTGAGGTCGAAGGTACAGATGGAGAACCTTATGGTGATTTAACAATCTCTACGTCTTCATTAAAAGGAATAGAGATTTCTGGTGATATTATTTCAAGATTGATTGATGAAATTCCGATCATTGCTCTACTCGCTACTCAAGCAGAAGGAACAACTGTTATTAAAGATGCAGCAGAGCTTAAAGTCAAAGAGACAAATCGAATTGATACTGTTGTTTCAGAATTGAAAAAACTGGGTGCTAATATAGAAGCGACAGATGATGGTATGCTGATTCATGGTAAAACAAAGCTTAAGGGCGGAGAAACTGTCTCAAGTTATGGTGATCATCGTATCGGCATGATGCTTGGTATTGCGGCTTGTGTGACTGATGAAGCAATAGAGATTGAAGATACTGATGCAGTAAGAGTATCGTATCCAAACTTTTTTGATCATATTGAATATCTTACGAAAACAGTCTGAGGGTTTCCTCAGGCTTTTTCTTTCTTATTTGCTTGCATATTTAAAAATAATATAGCATAGCTTGTCTCAAGGTGGAAAAAGCGAAAAAAGCTTTCTTGTGACTTAAAAATGCTTTATGTTTCAATTTTTGATTATAAAATGATTTAGTTGTAAAGTACTTAACTGAACAGAGCTAGTAAAACATCATTTTTTGCTATTTTAAAAAGAGCAACATATTTGCTGGATGACTAGTCGTGGATTATGATATGAAGTAACAATAGTTTTATGTTTGTGGAGACAGAAAGGAACGGATTGATTTGAATAGTTCATTACAAGAAGCCATAAAATTAGTTGAGGCAGGTGAGACTGAAAAAGGACTCAAAAAACTTGCTCAAGCTGAAAAGCATTTACATGATGAAGAAAAAGCACAAGCTGCACAACTTTATTATGACTGGGGAGATATTGATAAAGCCTTAAAGCTCATTAGTGATTTACACGATCTATACCCAGAAGAATCAGGATTAACATGTTTTTATGCAGAGCTTTTGATTGACGCCGATCAAGAAGAAAAAGCGATTTCAGTATTAGAAACTATTCCAGCGCATGATGCTGCTTATCCAGAAAGCCTTCTTCTTATGGCAGATTTGTATCAGATGCAAGGACTATTTGAAGTAAGTGAGCAAAAACTTCTTAAAGCTAAAGAACTTCTTCCTGATGAACCTGTTATTGATTTTGCTTTAGGGGAATTATACTTTTCTCAGGGACTATCTAAAAAAGCAATTGACTATTTTCATGTGGTAGCAGAGCAAAAAAATGATATTGGTGGCGTAAATGTTTATCAGCGTCTCGCAGAGTCTTTGAGTACCGCTGGAGATTTTGAAAATGCCCTAGAATGGTACGAGAAGGCTGTTAAGGAGAATACCGATCCAAATACACTTTTTGGCTTTGGCTTTACAGCGATGAGAGCAGGTAGAACCAAGACAGCGATAAAACAGCTTGAAGAATTAAAAGAAATCGATCCTTCATACTCTTCACTTTACATGCCTTTGGCAAAAAGCTATGAGGAAGAAGGACTATATCATGAAGCGCTTGAAGTTGTAAAAGCAGGTATTAAAATGGATGAATACAATAAAGAACTTTATCTGTATGGAGCAAAGATTGACCTGAAAAATGGTGCAACAAATGAAGCGAAACAGCTTCTGCAAGAAGCACTGGCGCTCGATCCGGGCTATATTGAAGCAGTTCATACTTTGCTTGCTGTCTATTTGAACGAGGAACTTTTTGAAGAAATGCTCGACTTAATTCAAGAGGTCAAGAACTATGGCGAGGATGATCCTAAATTTAATTGGTACGCAGCATCTGCCTCTCTTGGTTTAGAAGAATACCAACAAGCAGCTGAATATTTTAAAGTGGCACTGCCTGATTTTGAAGAAGAGCGAGACTTTTTATATGAATATGCTTCGTTTCTTTTAGAAGAGGGCAGACAAAAAGAAGCATTACCATTATTAAGAAAAGTACGAATGAAAGATGGTACTAATGAGGAAATCGAAGAAATTATTTTAAGAATTGAAGATGAAATTTCCTTTTAGTATGCAGGAATTATGGGCTGGTTTGTTGAATGATTGTTGTATAGCCATTTAATTTTCGATAGAGGAGGGAATTATATGCAGACCCCTGTTTCTGTCAATGAAAAGAAAGAATTCATTCGGTGGTTTTTAAATCACTATCAATTAAAACGAAGAGAATGCGTGTGGATTTTAAATTATTTAATGAGCCATGACTCTTTGATGGAAAAAGTCCATTTCGTAGAGCAAGCAGACTTCTGTCCAAGGGGTATTATTATGTCAACGCACTGTATTGACGAAGTTCCCTTTAGATTTTATAAAGAAAATATCATGACAACCGATGCTGAGAAATCTTTTCATGACATTCGGCTTAACAAGCAACAAGATTTATTTATACAATTAAATTTCCGTTCTTCTTATCATTCACCTGAGTATGCGGCAGTACTTGAGACAAATCCTCATATCCCGAAAGATCTTTATGAAAATGAACAAGATAAAGGTCTAGCTGATAAAGTCCTCGAGCATTCTATCGCTACTTTTCAAAAGGAACGTCTGATGAAGGAAATTGATGATGCGCTTGATCGTCATGATCAAGAAGCTTTTAATAAGTTAGCAAAGGAATTAAGTTTATTGTCATCATGTTAAACAACAAGCCTTGCCCTACACAGGTAGGGCTTGTTTATTTTAATAAGGGGGGATATTATGCGGTGGAAAGCAGAGGATGCAGATGCCTACTTACAATCCAAAGATTACATTGATACCGCTATCATTCCATTAGTTGGAATTAATATAGGTGGGCTTAAGCAGACTGTTTCATTGGGAGAATTTACAGTGCTTGTCACAGAGGAATTAGAAAGGCAACTCAGGGGACGAGTATTTCTTTTTCCTTCGTATACATATTTAGAAGTAAATGAAAGGCAACAAGCAGAGCTATATACCATCAAGAAGGCACTAAGTGAACATTTTCAGCACGTTATTTTTGTTACTTCAGACGCAGTTTGGTCCAATCAAAGTGAGCTGAGTGAGTCTCTTTATATTTTGCAGCCAGTTCCACTAGAGCACCTAAAGGTTTCGTTAAAGCAAAAAGTCGTTCAAGATAGCGTTGAGAAAATTTTGAACTTTTTGTTACAAAAATGGAGCCCCTCATAAAAACCCTTACATTTGCATTGGACATGGTTTTTTAGGCGGTTGACCTAGTGAATAGATTGATATATTATGAGGGTGTCCTAGTTTTATGAAATTTTTTCTAATTCAGTTATATAGTAGCTGACGACCTGAGGGGGGGAGAAAAAAATGAGCGAGAAAAGACATGGAGTGTCCAGGCGTCAATTTTTGAATTACACGTTGACCGGCGTAGGGGGATTTATGGCCGCTGGTATGCTCATGCCTATGGTTCGCTTTGCGCTTGATCCTGTATTGAAGCCAACAAAGGATCAAGATATGGTTCAAGTTGTCAGTGTCGATGAGCTGACAAAGGAACCGAAGCGCTTTGACTTTAAAATTGATCAAGTAGATGCATGGTATGAATCAAAAGAGTCTAGATCGGCATGGGTATACAAAAATGGAGATGAGATTGTCGCTTTGTCGCCAATCTGTAAACATTTAGGGTGTACTGTGAACTGGAATAGTGATCCTAAAAATCCAAACAAATTCTTTTGTCCATGCCACTATGGGCTATATGACAAGGATGGTACAAACGTACCCGGAACTCCACCGCTTGCACCGCTTGATCACTATAAGCAGCAAGTGAAGGACGGATACCTCTATCTTGGAAAAGCTGTGCCGAAAGGGGAAGGGTAACGATGCTTAACAAGATCTATGATTGGGTCGATGAGCGTCTAGACATTACACCAATTTGGAGAGATATTGCGGATCATGAAGTGCCAGAGCATGTAAACCCTGCACATCATTTTTCTGCTTTTGTGTATTGTTTTGGCGGTTTAACATTTTTTGTGACAGTTATTCAAGTGCTATCAGGTATGTTTTTAACAATGTATTACGTGCCGGATATTAAAAATGCATGGGAATCTGTCTATTATTTGCAAAATGAAGTCGCTTTTGGTCAGATTGTTAGAGGGATGCACCATTGGGGTGCAAGTCTTGTAATTGTCATGATGTTTTTACATACGCTGAGGGTATTTTTCCAAGGTGCGTATAAAAAACCAAGAGAGTTAAACTGGATCGTTGGTGTATTGATTTTCTTTGTGATGCTTGGTCTTGGTTTCACAGGTTACCTCTTACCATGGGATATGAAAGCTTTGTTTGCAACAAAGGTAGGTCTTCAAATTGCAGAAGCAACGCCTTTCATCGGTAAAGAGATTAAGACGCTGCTTGCAGGTCACCCTGATATTGTAGGAGCGCAAACGCTGACAAGGTTTTTTGCTATCCATGTCTTTTTCTTGCCAGCGGCATTATTTGGGTTGATGGCAGCCCATTTCATTATGATTCGTAAGCAAGGAATTTCTGGGCCGCTATAAAATGCGTTTGATGAATGTTCAAAGAGGAGGGGATGACTTTGCATAGGGGAAAAGGGATGAAGTTTGTCGGAGATTCTAGAATTCCGGCAGAGAGAAAACCTAATATACCTAAAGACTATTCCGAATATCCTGGTAAAACAGAAGCCTTTTGGCCGAACTTTCTATTAAAGGAATGGCTTGTAGGTGCAGTGTTTTTAATTGGATTTCTTGTTCTAACTGTTGTTCATGCACCTCCACTTGAGAGGATGGCTGATCCGACAGATACGGGGTATATTCCATTACCAGACTGGTATTTCTTATTTTTATACCAGCTACTGAAATATGAATTTGCAGCTGGAAGCTATACTGTTGTTGGTGCAATGATCATGCCAGGGATTGCGTTTGGTGCACTTTTACTTGCTCCATTCCTTGATACTGGCTCTGAGCGTAGACCGTACCGTCGTCCAATTGCTGTAGGGATGATGCTTCTTGCAGTAAGTGCTGCTGTGTATTTGACTTGGGAATCAGTTGCTACTCATGATTGGGAGGCGGCTGCAAAGCAAGGAGAAATTCAGAAAGAAGCTGAAATTGATACGTCTACTGAAGAGTACAAGATTTATCAAGAACAGACGTGTATTTCCTGTCATGGTGACAATATGCAGGGCGGTGCTGCAGGTCCGTCACTTGTCGATAATGGACTTTCACCAGAGGAGATTGCAAAGATTGCTGTTGAAGGAAAAGGGAATATGCCTAAGGGTGTGTTTAAGGGCAGTGATGAAGAGTTAGAGAAGCTTTCTAAATATTTATCTGAAATTAAATCAAAATAATTCAGTTGTTTAATTGGACTTACAAGGATATACTCAAAGTAGAAAAAAGCTGGCGGCTGTCAGCTTTTTTCTGATTTTAACAGATCGTGAGTGAAGAGAAATGAGATGGATTCAATACCTTCTTGCCCAAAAATCGATATTGGTGATCTTGTTGATTGTCAACTTTCTTGGGACTGTGTATGGCTACTATTGGTATGTGCCACAGCTTGAGGAGACGCCTGCTATTTTTTTGCCTTTTGTTCCAGATAGCCCAACAGCAAGCTTTTTCTTTTTGTTCGTTCTACTCGCTTTTATTCTGAAACGAAACACACCTTTTTTTGAAGCGTTGGCACTTGTTACGCTCATTAAATATGGTTTATGGGCTGTAGGAATGAACGTATTTGTGCTACTTTCAGTTGATGATTTCCCTTGGGAAGGCTATATGCTGATCGCATCTCACTTTGCAATGGCAGTTCAAGCTGTTCTATTTGCTCCTTACTATCGTTTTCGTATGCGACATTTAATCGTCGCAGGAATATGGATTTTACATAATGATGTCATTGATTACGTTTTTGGTATGATGCCGCGCTATTCAATGCTGTCAGCCTATACGAATGAAATCGGTTATGTGATGTTTTGGTTAAGTGTTGCTGTCTTATTCCTATCTTACTATCTTGTTTTATCTAAAAAAGCAGTTAAGCTAGAACTCCCTTAACAATGTAGGTCTAACCTTGTCCTTTTCTTCATACGCTTTATTGAGAAGGGCTAGGAGGGACTTGCATGAAACGAAAGCCAATCGTGATGATTCTACTATTTTCCCTGATATTTCACCCATATGTTGCAAGAGGTGAAGAGGCGGTTGTTGCAAAGCTCAATGAGCTGACTGAGTTGTCAGATTCAATTTTTCAACTTACAAGACAAGCTAAATATGATGAGGCGATTCAAGTGGTATCGTATTTCGAGAAAATGTTTAAAGCTGAGAATTGGCGTGGTACGCTGACGAACACTCAGGTGAGACAAATCACGCTTGGCTATCAGGATATTTTGAAGGGTTTAGCGCAGGAAGACTTGAATGAGCAGGAGAAACTTCGCTATGCTTCGCAATTTAGAATGCTTTTAGATGCGATTCAATCAGATTCTGAACCGCTATGGGGATCTCTTGAAAAGCCGATTATGGGCTCATTTTCTGTATTAAAGAAAGAAGTGAAAGATCCAGAATCAGCCACTTTTTATGAAACATGGAATGAGTTTGTTTCTTTATACGATATGATTTATCCTAGTTTGACCATTGATATTCCGTTTGAAAGACTTCAAACGATCAAGCAACATATAGAAGTGATTGAACAGGGTGAATTTTTAAAAGCGTCTAGTGGTACAAAGCTAGAGCGTTTGACAAGGCTGGAAGAGGATTTGTCCAGTGTGTTTGCTCAGGTCGATCAAGACGAAGCAGATCCTTCTTTATTGTGGGTCATTTTGACGACAGGTAGCATTATTTTGCTTACCTTAACGTATGTAGGGTTTCGAAAATATCGTGGTGAAAAAGGAAAGAAACGAAAACGACAGGCGGATTATCCGAAGTCATAAAAAAAGAAGCGCCAAAGGGGCTTCTTTTTTGTTTAATGCGGGTTCAGAGGTCTTTTGTGCTCATCTAGTGTAAAGCCTTCTCCTAGGACATCATGAACGTCACTGACGGACACAAATGCATGCGGGTCAACAGAAGTCACAACACTTTTTAAGTGAACCAGTTCATTTTTAGGGACGACACAATAAAGGACATTGCGTTCTTGCTTCGTATAGGAACCGACTCCTTTTAGCACGGTCACACCTCGCTCCATCTCTTCCATGATCTTCATTTGGATGATGTCATCCTTTTCCGAGATAATCATTGCACCTTTGGCAGCGTAAGCGCCTTCTTGCATAAAGTCAATGACCTTTGCGGCAACAAATACCGCGACAAGCGTATACATGGCTTCCTTATAGTTTAAGTATGTAAGTGAAATGGTGATGACAGCTGCATCAAAAATAAACATGGTTCTTCCCATTGCAATTTGATAATGTTTATTCATAAGTCTAGCAATAATATCAACGCCGCCAGTTGTTCCGCCGAATTTAAAAATGATTCCAAGACCAGTTCCAATAAAAACGCCAGCGAATAGCGCTGCTAAGGCTAAATCATGTTGAAGTGGCATATGTATTTGAAACCGTTGGAAAATACTGAGAAATACAGACAAACTAACAGTTCCGACGATTGTATATGTAAACATCGTTCTACCAAGCATCTTCCAACCGATAAAAAATATAGGGATATTTAATACAAGGTTTGATATCGAAGGGTCGATCTGAAATAGGAAATATAAAAGCAGTGTAATTCCTGTAAATCCGCCTTCAGCCAGGTTGTTTTGCATATTAAAATGAACAAGGCCGAAAGAAAAGATGGCTGAGCCAATCAAAATAAAAACGATATTTTTAAGACGAATTTCTTTTAGCAAAAGATCACTCCTTTTTTTGCTTAGATAGCGATAATATTATATGGTATGGGAAGGAAACAAGCAAACGGAGTTTTAAACATTTGTCAAATATTTATGATTTCGCTAACATGTAAGAGACGGATAGGAGGATCAGGCTAATGACGAACGAAAAAACGCTACGCAATGTACAGCAAGAAGTAGATGAATACATAGGACAATTTAAAGAAGGTTATTTTAGCCCGCTTGCAATGATGGCACGCTTAACCGAAGAACTAGGTGAGCTAGCAAGAGAAGTAAACCATTATTATGGTGAAAAGCCAAAAAAAATAACTGAAAAAGATAAAAGCATGGAAGAAGAAATAGGTGATGTGCTGTTCGTATTAACGTGCCTTGCTAATTCGCTAGATATTTCACTTGAGGAAGCGCATGATCGAGTGATGCATAAATTCAATACGAGAGACAAAGATCGCTGGACGAGAAAAGAAGGGAAGTAGAAAAGATGACAAAGCAAACCATTAAAGTTGTAATTGCTGGAGCAAGAGGAAGAATGGGTGTAGAAGCTGTGAAATTAGCAGAAGAAACACATCATTTTGAGCTCGTTGCCGCGCTTGATCATACATATGAAGGGAAATCCCTTTCCGATGTGATGCATACAACATCGAATGCTCGCATTTACACAGACATTGACGCTTGTTTCTCAGAGACAAAGCCAGATGTTCTCATTGACCTCACAACGCCAGAAATAGGCAAAGTTCATACAAAAAAAGCACTTGAGCATGGCGTGCGCCCAGTTGTAGGGACGACAGGCTTTTCTGACGAGGATTTAAAAGAGCTTCAACGTTTAACAGAAGAAAAGGAAATCGGCTGTATTATTGCTCCAAACTTTGCGGTTGGCGCAATCTTAATGATGAAATTTGCCCAAATGGCAGCGAACTACTTTCAAGATGTTGAAATCATTGAACTTCATCATGATCAAAAGCTAGATGCGCCGAGCGGAACAGGCTTAAAAACAGCTGAAATGATCTCAGAAGTGAGAGAAAGTAAAAAACAAGGGCATCCAGAAGAAAAAGAATTAATCCAAGGTGCTAGAGGTGCCGATTACGATGGTATTCGCCTGCATAGTGTGAGACTACCAGGACTTATTGCTCATCAAGAAGTTCTATTTGGAATGGATGGACAGACGTTAACGCTTCGTCATGATTCCTATAACCGCGCATCATTTATGTCAGGTGTCAAGCTTGCTGTAGAACAAGTCATGAAGATTGATCAGCTCGTGTATGGCCTTGAAAATATCATAGACTAAAAGGAGCGGGTTCCTGATGAAAATAGCATTAATTGCTCACGATAAGAAAAAAAGCGATATGATTCAGTTTGCGATTGCGTATCAAGACATTTTAGCTGAGCACACGCTTTATGCAACAGGTACAACTGGACTACGAGTGAAAGAGGCGACAGGCCTTGATATTCATCGTTTTCAATCAGGACCACTCGGAGGAGATCAACAAATAGGTGCACTGATTGCTGATAATGCAATGGATCTCGTGCTCTTTTTTAGAGACCCACTCACCGCACAGCCGCATGAGCCAGATGTGTCCGCATTAATGCGTCTGTGTGATGTTTATTCAATCCCGCTTGCCACGAATATGGGAACAGCAGAAATTTTAGTCAGAAATGTAAACAAAGGAACATTTGATTTTCGAAACATAGCAAAAAGCGGAGGAACACATGAAACCACTTGATATACTTGCTTTCGGTGCACATAGTGATGATGTTGAAATCGGTATGGGTGGCTCGATCGCAAAATATGTAAAAAAAGGGGCGCATGTTGGTATTTGCGACCTAACACAAGCTGAATTATCTTCAAATGGAACCGTTGAAACTCGAAAACAAGAAGCAGAGCAAGCAGCAGCCATCTTAGGTGTGTCGCACCGTATCCAATTAACTCTATCTGACAGAGGGCTTTTCATCACTGAAGAAGCAATAAAAGAAGTCGTTACAGTTATTCGGTCATATCAACCGAAAATGATCTTTGTCCCGTATCACCAAGATCGCCATCCAGATCATGGTCATGCCGCCTCTCTTGTTGAAGAAGCTGTTTTTTCTGCAGGAATACATAAATTTGAAGATAAAAACAAGCAGCCTGCGCATAGAGTAAGTCACATATACTATTACTTGATTAACGGAAATCATCGACCTGATTTTGTCATCGATATCTCAGATGAGATGGATCAAAAAGTAAAGAGCTTAAATGCGTATCAAAGTCAATTTCTCAAGACGGATCAATCTGTTGATACACCGCTTGTAAATGGCTATATTGATTTTGTCAAAATGAGAGAGTCTATGTATGGAAAAGAAGTACATACAACGTATGCAGAAGGATTTTTCACCAAAAAACCGCTGCTGATTGATAAAGACTTACTAAGGGGGTAAACATGAAAAAGCTGAAGATCGGAATCACTTGTTATCCAAGTGTAGGTGGATCAGGAATTATTGCCACAGAACTTGGAAAACTTTTAGCTGAAAAAGGGCATGATGTTCATTTTATTACCTCAAGCATTCCATTTAGGCTGAATAAAGTGTATCCGAATATTTATTTCCATGAAGTGGATATCAATCAATATGCGGTCTTTCAATATCCGCCATATGATCTTGCACTTGCAAGTAAACTAGCAGAAGTCGCAAAACAAGAGAAGCTTGATATTATTCATGCACATTATGCCGTTCCACATGCCGTGTGTGCCTTTTTAGCAAAACAAATGGTAAATGGGAAGGTGAAGGTGGTAACAACCCTACATGGTACCGATATTACGATTTTAGGCTATGATCCATCATTAAAGGATGTCATTCGATTTGCCATTGAATCATCAGATCGCGTGACGGCTGTATCTCATTCACTTGCAGCGCAAACGTATGATTTGATTAGCCCAAATAAAAAGATTGAAACCATTCATAACTTTCTTGATGAGCGTGTTTATATGAGAGAGAATCACGAACTTCTAAAAGAACAGTATGGAATCATACCTGAAGAAAAGGTGATCATCCACGTTTCTAATTTCCGAAAGGTGAAGCGAGTTGAAGATGTCATCCATGTCTTTAAACGTATAACAGATCATACGAAAGCAAAGCTATTGCTCATTGGGGATGGTCCTGAGAAAACGGTCGTCAGCGATCTAGTGAAAACATACGGTCTAATGGATCGTGTCCTATTCTTAGGGAAGCAGGAGAAGGTGGAAGAACTTTATTCTATTAGTGATGTAAAGTTATTACTATCTGAAAAGGAAAGCTTTGGTCTTGTGTTACTGGAAGCGATGGCTTGTGGTGTCCCTTGTATTGGCACAAATGTTGGGGGGATACCTGAAGTCATCACACATGGAGAAACAGGATTTCTAGTGGAACTTGGTGATATCGAAAGTGCGGTGCAACATGCTCTGACACTCTTAAATGATAAGACGCTGCATGAAACAATTTCTAGGCAGGCACAAGCTCGTGTCTATGGGTACTTTTCCTCAGAAAAAATTGTTAGCGAATATGAAAAACTCTATCAACAAATGGTCGAAGGTGCTGATGAAAATGAATGAACAATTCACACATGCAATTCCTATTCTGCAAACGTTGCTTCATCACGGCTATCAGGCTTATTTTGTTGGCGGTGCTGTTAGAGATTTTTTGATGGGAAGAGAAATTGGTGACATTGACATCGCAACAGATGCTACACCAGATCAAGTAGAGTCACTTTTTCACAAAACGATTGACGTAGGTAAAGAGCATGGGACGGTCATTGTACTTCATGATGGTATCAGTTATGAGGTCACGACCTTCCGAACAGAATCAGAATATGAAGATTTTAGAAGACCAAAAGAGGTTCAGTTCATCTCATCTTTAAAGGAAGATCTATTAAGACGAGATTTAACCATCAATGCCATTGCTATGGACGTAAATGGAGAAGTGATCGATCATGTTGGGGGTAGACAGGATTTAGAACGGCAGCTCATTCAAACTGTTGGTGACCCAACTACCCGGTTTCAAGAGGATGCACTCCGAATGATGCGAGCAGTTCGTTTTATGAGTCAGCTCGGTTTCGTCTTGTCTAAGGAGACAAAAGAAGCGATTGAAAAGGACAAGCACTTGCTTGGAAATATTTCGGTAGAGCGTAAAAAAGTGGAGATAGAAAAGCTTCTCAAAGGAAGACACTGCGCGAAAGCAATCCGAATCCTGATCGATACGAAGCTCTTTGAAGAGCTACCAGGACTCACACAGCGAGGCAGCCAGCTTGAGGCACTTCAATCATTTCCTTTTTATTTACTGGACAGTTTTGAAGAGGTATGGGGCGCATTGATTCATTTGCTAAAGCTAGAGCAAGAGGATGCGTTCTTTTTCTTAAAAGAGTGGAAGTTATCAACCAAGCTGATGAAAGAGGCTTTAGCGATTTGCACATACATTGATGTCACTTGGAATGCTGAATTGATGTTTGCGGCGGGAGAAAAAATATTATTATCTAGCCTCAGAATTTTGCAGTTGAAGCAAGAAAGGCGCATTTTTTTAGATGAGCTTGATAAGATGAAGCATGAATACGATGCTTTGCCAATGAAAAGTTTAAAGGATTTGGCTGTGTCAGGAAAAGACTTAATGACACTTCGGCAAAAGAAATCAGGGAAGTGGATTGCAGACGACCTTGACCAAATTACAAAAGCTGTTTTACAAAAGAAGCTTGAAAATCGAAAAGAAGCCATAGAGGAGTGGCTAACAGCATGCGATCAGCCATTAGAAAACGATTAATCGAATTATTTACAGATGCAAAAGAAGATTTTGTATCAAGCCAGCAAATTTGTGATGAGTTAGGCTGTTCAAGAACAGCAGTGTGGAAGCACATTGAGGATTTAAGAAAAGAAGGCTATGAGCTTGAAGCTGTTAGAAGGAAAGGATACAGGCTGATCAGTAAACCGGATAAAATCAGCGAAGACGAAATTCTTTTTGGACTTGAAACGGCGACGTTCGGTAGGCACATCTTTTTTCAAGAAGAAGTAGAATCAACACAGAAAATAGCGCATGAACTTGTCAGTCAAGGCACGTCCCACGGAACTCTTGTTGTCAGTGATAAACAGACGAAAGGGAAAGGGAGAATGCAAAGAGACTGGTACTCACCACACGGTACAGGCATTTGGATGAGTCTCATTGTAAAACCACATATTTCTGTTCAAAAAACACCGCAAATGACACTTTTAGCATCTGTTGCCATTACAGAAGCGATTGAACAATTGACAGGGCTCACGCCAAGCATTAAGTGGCCTAATGATATTTTAATCAATGGGAAAAAAGTGGTCGGAATCCTGACAGAACTAAGGGCTGAGGCAGACCAAGTTCACGCTGTTATCATTGGCCCTGGCATTAATGTCAATCAGGAAAAGGCTGATTTCCCGCCACACCTCCAAGACATTGCCACAAGTCTTCAAATTGAGTCAAAGAAAAAAGTCGACAGAGCGGCACTTATACAGCAAATAATGCTTATGTTTGAAAACAGATATGCCGATTATATGCAGCATGGCTTTCGGCCGATTAAACTTTTATGGGAAAGCTATACGATGACTCTTGGCAAAACGATCACAGCACGCACCATAAACGGGCATTATACAGGAAAAGCATTGGGGATAAATGATGAAGGTGTGCTTCTACTTGAAACGGAAGCTGGTATTCAGAAAATTTATTCAGCAGATATTGAGATAGAGTCAACTTAAGTGGAACACCCGGCACAATTTTGATATACTTCGTGTGGACAGTATCTTTCAAAGAACTGTACCTATGATCAAAAAACATACACACAATTTCTGCCTTGATCCTAGCACGGGACTTGGACAGAGGGATGATTCGCCAGTACATCATGATTCTAGGCTGTTGATATGGTTAATACATGTGATGTTGGCAAGCCATCTCCTCTGAGAATGAGGAGGAACATATGAAGACAAAATTAGATTTTCTTAGAATGAAAAAGGAAAATGAGCCTATTGTGATGCTAACCGCATACGACTATCCATCTGCACTTCTTGCGGAAAAAGCGGAAGTCGACATGATTTTAGTTGGTGATTCACTAGGAATGGTGGTTCTTGGGCTTGATTCAACAGTTCAAGTAACAATTGAAGACATGATCCATCACACAAAAGCGGTAAAAAGAGGTGCGAAGAATACATTTGTTGTGACTGACATGCCATTTATGTCTTATCACTATTCACTTTCAGATACGATGAAAAACGCAGCGCGTATCATGCAAGAAAGCGGTGCAGATGCATTAAAGCTCGAAGGTGGAGACGGTGTATTTGAATCAATCCAAGCAATGACAAGAGGAGGAATTCCTGTTGTTAGTCATCTTGGACTTACACCTCAATCGGTTGGTGTGCTAGGTGGCTATAAAGTGCAAGGAAAAGATCAAAAAAGCGCACAAAAACTGATTGATGACAGCATAAAATGTGAAGAAGCTGGTGCAATTGGACTTGTCCTAGAATGTGTTCCTGCAGAGATTACAAAACGAATTGCAGAATTATTGAGTATTCCTGTGATTGGTATTGGTGCAGGTAACGAAGCTGATGGACAAGTGCTCGTGTATCATGATGTTGTAGGATACGGTGTTTTGAGAACACCAAAGTTCGTCAAACAATATGCACAAATTGATGTAGCGCTTGAAGATGCGCTCGTTCATTATACAAAAGATGTAAAATCCCGTAAGTTCCCTGAAGAATCTCATACTTTTCATGTGAAAGAAGACGTACTTGAAGGACTATATGGGGGAACGAGAAAATGAGAACAGTGACGAACATTCGCGAGCTGAGGACGTTCATCAAAACAACTCAGCAAAAGAAGCATACTATTGGCTTCGTCCCGACAATGGGTTTTCTTCATGAGGGCCATTTAACGTTAGTAAAAGAGGCAAGAAAACAAAATGATCTTGTTGTCATGAGTATTTTTGTCAACCCATTGCAATTTGGTCCAAATGAAGATTTTGATTCCTATCCAAGAGACATTGAACGTGACAAGCGTTTAGCAGAGCAAGCGGGTGTCGATATTTTATTTACACCTGATGTAAAAGAAATGTACAAGCAAGAACCATCAGTCACTGTGAAAGTGCAAAAGAGAACAAATGTCTTATGTGCGAGAAAGCGTCTTGGACATTTTGACGGTGTTGCAACTGTATTGACAAAACTGTTTCATCTTGTTATGCCGACGAACGTATACTTTGGTTTAAAGGATGCACAGCAAGTTGCGGTAATTGATGCTATGATTGAAGATTTCTTTTTTGATATCAACCTTGTTGCCGTGCCAACAGTGCGAGAAACAGACGGTTTGGCGAAAAGCTCAAGAAATGTGTATCTGAGTGATTCGGAAAGGCAGGAAGCGAGTGTCCTTTATCATGCGCTGAAAAAAGGACAAAGCGCCGTGAGAAATGGTGATTTTGATCCCAGCAACATTCATAAGATCATTGAAGAGGAACTTTTACAAACAAGTGGTGAGATTGATTACATTGAGATATATTCGTATCCAACATTAGAAGTATTAGACACATTGGCTGGAAAAGTTATTTTAGCTGTTGCGGTGAAATTCTCAAAGGCAAGACTCATTGACAATGTGATCTTCGATGTACATGAAAGTGGTGAAAAACATGTATAGAACATTCATGACAGGAAAACTTCATAAGGCTACAGTCACAGAAGCCAATCTCCATTATGTCGGGAGTGTGACCATTGATCAAGACTTACTTGACGCAAGTGGCATGATGGCGAATGAGAAAGTTCAAATCGTCAATAATCATAATGGGGCGAGACTTGAAACTTATATCATTCCTGGTGATAGAGGCAGTGGTGTCATTTGTTTAAATGGTGCCGCAGCTAGGCTTGTACAGCCTGGCGATGAAGTAATTATTATTTCCTATGCGCTGTTATCTGAAGAAGAAGCAAAAACACACACACCAAAGGTTGTTATTTTAAACAAGCAGAATCAAATCGAACAGTTAATCGGGCAAGAACCGGCTAGAACCATCTTATAAGGCTCGATTAAACAAGTGGAACAGCTTCAACCTATAGGAGCTGTTCTGTGTTTCATCATCATCAAATGAAAAGATGCATGAATCGAAGCTTGTTACACTTTGGATTGAACGTATGAATTGAGGTGTCCGTTTTATGACCGATCAAAAGTTTGTTGTAGTTGATATTGAAACCACCGGAAATTCACCTAAAAAAGGTGATAAGATAATCCAAATAGCAGCGGTTGTCATAAAAAATGGACAAATTGTTGAACGGTTTTCAAAGTATCTAAATCCAGGTAAAGCGATCCCTGGTTTTATTGAACAACTTACAGGGATCAAACAACACATGGTAGACGATGCTGTTTTTTTCGAAGACATCGCTCAAGAGGTGTCTGATTTATTAAAGGATGCATA
This sequence comes from Bacillus sp. NPDC077027, assembly GCF_050269555.1. NCBI lineage: Bacteria > Bacillati > Bacillota > Bacilli > Caryophanales > Bacillaceae > Bacillus > Bacillus sp. NPDC077027. Next base: position 773,346 of record NZ_JBNNIO010000001.1, read on the forward strand.
TTTTGTTGCACATAATGTTCATTTTGACCTAGGCTTTTTAAATGGTGAACTACAGGCTTGTGGGATGAATGAGCTGAGTGTTCATGTGATTGATACAGTGGAGATTTCTAGAATTCTCTACCCAGAATTTGAAGGCTACAAGCTAACAGAATTAAGTGAAGAGCTCATGCTTCCACATGACCATCCGCATAGGGCGGATAGTGATGCGGAAGTGACTGCCATGCTGTTTTTGAAGTTGATGGAAAAATTACAGCAAGCACCTCCTCCAGTATTAAAGCAGCTTCGCAGATTATCGCAATCTTTCATTAGTGATATTGGACTTCTTCTGGAAAGAATGATTGCTGACCATCAATATGAGCATCATTATGTCGAAATTGCTTCTTTTGCGATTCAAGATGTGACAAAATCATCTAGCCATTCGACTGATCAAATACGAGTTGATTTTGATCAGTTGTTTTTAGAGGCGAAAAAGCAGTTGTCTCAATCATTAACAGGCTATGAAGTAAGAGCTGGTCAATTAACGATGATGGATAAGGTAAGAGTAGCCTTTAACGAGCGGCAATATGCGCTCATTGAAGCTGCACCAGGAATCGGAAAAACACTTGCCTATCTTATTCCGGCTGTCCTAGAGGCAAAGGAATCGGGGCAACCAGTCATTATTAGTACATACTCGATAGTACTGCAACAACAAATGTTAAATCGGGATGTTCCAATTTTAAATCGCTTGTTCCCTTTTGATATTAATGCTTGCATTCTTAAAGGAAGAGCCCATTATATTTGTATAGATAAGTTTGAGCATGTCTTACATGAGGAAGATGATAATTACGACGTTGTCTTAACAAAGGCTCAAATCTTAATGTGGCTCATGACGACAAAAACGGGTGATTTGTCTGAAATTAATTTACCATCAGGTGCTGCTTATATAAAAGATCGCATTTCTTGCGGGCACATGCCATTTACAGCGAAAAAGAGACGTTTTCGAGAATATTGCTTTTATGAACGCGCAAAAGAGAAGGCGAAAACAGCCGACTTGATTATAACGAACCACCGTTTGCTTTTATCTCAGACAGAAGCGTCGTCCGTCCTAAAAGGTGCTGACGTCTATGTAATTGATGAAGCACATCACTTTGAGAAAACAGCGAATGAAACACTTGGCATGAGCGCCTCATATATTCAGCTACATGCCAAACTCACGCAGCTTGGCAGTCTTCATCAAGGTGGACTGTTAAAAAAGATGAAAAAGAGATTTCACTCCTTTGGTCTAAAGACAGATACCTTCGTAGAACTTGATGAAAAATTGATGGACGTGCAAACGGAAAGTGACGCGTTTTTTAGTGCCATCCATTCTTTTGTAAAAAAGACAAAACCGAAAGCAGACATTAACCGTCTTATTTTCAGGGTAAAACACGATTCAGGGAAGCACCAATGGAAGCGCATCAATGAAACAGCCAACAAATTGTGCTCATTACTCATTTCTTGTGAAAAGCTGTACGAACAACAAAAAGAAGAACTCATGCAGTGTGAAGAAAAATTAGCTGGCAATGTCGCTTTTGAGGCGGAGGAATATGATCAAGTAATGGCATTTATTCAATCGTTTTGCAATACGCTTTATCGATTCATGTTTGAACCTCAAAACGGGGAGACAGTATGGATTGAAATCGATGCAAAAGGCGCTAAAAATGCAGTGTTTATGCATGCACAGCCAATTGATACAGGAGAGTTATTAGCCGATCGCTTCTTTATGAATAAAAAGAGTGTTGTGTTAACGTCAGGAACTTTGACAGTCAATGAGCGCTTTGATTATTCCATGGAACGACTTGGACTTCATGACTTTTATCCATTACTTGTGAAACTGGAATCTCCCTTCGCATTTGAAAAACAGTTATCCGTCATGATCCCTACTGACATGCCACATATTCAAGATCGTGATGAACTTGAATATGCTAAGCATGCTGCCAATTATATTCAAATTATGGAACAGCAAAAGGATGCAAAAATTCTTGTGCTTTTTAACTCTCATGAAATGTTAAAAACCGTTTATGAAGAGCTTAAGGCACAGGGCTCACATTCAACTTTGCTTGCGCAAGGCGTAACTGGCGGCAGTCCAGTAAAGCTTATGAAAACCTTTAAAACGGCAAAACAGGCGATTTTACTGGGAACCGGTAGTTTTTGGGAAGGTGTTGACTTCCCTGGTTCAGAACTAACGACTGTGATTATGGCAAGGTTGCCTTTTAGACCGCCTGATTCCCCACTCGTCGAGGCAAAATGTGAAGCGGTTAAAAAACAAGGGAAGAATCCTTTTAAAGCAGTTGCCTTACCTGAGGCAGTGCTCACTTTTAAACAAGGAGCTGGCAGACTGCTTCGTTCAGAAAGAGATATTGGTACGCTCCTCATTCTAGACCGGAGAGTAAAGACGGCTTCTTATGGGAAATTGTTTTTAGAAGCCCTTCCAGGTGCACCTGTACATGAGACATCTAAAGAAGCATTAAAAGCATATATAGAAGCGTTAAATAGCAAAAAGCCGCTTACATAAGCGGCCTTTAGCTAGTGTGGGTTCGGAGTCATTTATCTAAACGGCCTTTTTTAAAATCCGTTGTAAAAATAGTATCGGTTCACATGCGCAAAAGTATGACTAACAATATTTACGTACCGAGGAGGAAAAGAAAGTGGAAAGTAAAATAGAGGTACTTTCAACTGTTCAAATCAAGCATTCAGAAGACTTGTATAAAATTGTCGATGTATTAAACCGTACGCTGAAACGTGAGGATTTAATGTTTGGGCTCGCTCTTGATCAAGAGGATCAAAATCAAGCGATTTTTACGATTTATCGCACTTAGGAGAAGCTTAACATGAAAAAAATTGTGATGATTTCTACATCCATAATCGCTGTCATTTTACTCATAGCGATTGTTATTTTTACATTGATTTATCAATCTGCGATGGGACAGAAAGAAAAGGGGCATGATGCTGCTATTGAGCGTGCAAAAGAGAAAACAACGCTTGTTGAAGTGGATCATGTCGAAACATTTGTTGGCAAAGAAAAGCAATATATTGTTGAAGGATTAAACAATAAAAAGGAAATCACCTATGTATGGGTTCCAGCAAGTAAAAAAGAACAGGTTTTATCAAAAACTGCAAAAGAGGGCATCACTGCCAATGAAGCAGTGCAAGCTGTACAAAAAGAGAACAGTATCACAAAGCTAAAAGATGTTCGTTTAGCGCGAGAAGGTGATGTTCTTCTTTGGGAAGTCACTTACTTAAATGAAGATAATCAGTATAGCTTCAGTTATGTCGATTTTACGACAGGAAAAGTAGAGAAAAATTTAACACCGTAGTTGTCCTGTCTTACATTGACCACGCTGAATTGGAACGGTTATAATAAAATGTATGATAAAAGAAACACACCTTTTAGATAAAGGTGGATTTCTTTCTGGCTTTGGAGGGAAATATGTTGAAAACAACGATTAATCAAGTGTACAAGCACGTCGATGAAGAAGTAACAATCGGCGCATGGATTGCCAATAAACGATCTAGTGGTAAAATTGCTTTCTTACAACTACGCGACGGCTCAGGTTTTATTCAAGGTGTTGTTGTAAAAGCAGAGGTAGATGAAGATGTATTTAAGCTTGCAAAATCAGTTACACAAGAAACATCCGTATATGTAACTGGCTTGGTCAGCAGGGATGATCGTTCTCCGCTTGGCTATGAATTACAAGTGAAATCCATTGAAGTTATTCATGAAGCGACAGATTATCCAATTACACCAAAAGAACATGGTACAGAATTCTTAATGGATCACCGCCATTTATGGTTGCGTTCTCGAAAACAGCATGCCATCATGAAAATTCGTAACGAAATTATCCGTGCTACATATGAATTTTTCCATAAAGAAGGCTTTGTCAAAGTGGATCCACCAATTTTAACTGGTAGTGCACCAGAAGGAACAACAGAACTCTTTGCAACAAAGTACTTCGATGAAGATGCATATCTTTCACAAAGTGGACAGCTATATATGGAAGCTGCAGCGATGGCGCTAGGAAAGGTTTTCTCATTCGGTCCAACCTTTAGAGCTGAAAAATCTAAAACAAAACGTCATTTGATCGAGTTTTGGATGATTGAGCCTGAAATGGCATTTGTTGAATTTGAAGAAAATCTTGAATACCAAGAAAATTATGTTTCTCATGTTGTTCAAAGTGTCCTTGAAAACTGCAAAATTGAGCTTCAAACACTTGGACGTGATACAGAAAAATTAGAGAAAATCAAAGGCCCATTCCCGCGTATTACGTACGATGAAGCCATTACTTTCTTGAAAGAAAAAGGCTTTGATGATATTGAGTGGGGAGATGATTTTGGCGCGCCGCATGAAACAGCAATTGCGGAAAGCTATGATATGCCAGTCTTTATCACGCGCTATCCGACATCTCTTAAGCCGTTTTACATGCAACCTGCACCAGATCGTGATGATGTCGTTCTTTGTGCAGATTTAATTGCACCAGAAGGCTATGGTGAAATTATTGGCGGCTCAGAGCGTGTTCATGACTTAGCGTTGCTTGAAAGCAGACTAAAAGAGCACGGACTTGATGAAGAAACTTACAAGTGGTATACAGAATTAAGACAATATGGCTCTGTTCCTCATTCGGGCTTTGGTCTCGGACTTGAGCGCACAGTTGCTTGGATTAGTGGAGCGCCTCACGTGCGTGAAACCATTCCGTTCCCAAGACTATTAAATCGTCTATATCCTTAAAAACAACGAAAGCCTCCAATATGTGGAGGCTTTTTCAAACGTCTTTTAGAGGGCACGTGAATTGAAACGTGATATACTAATGTGAAGAGGTGTATCCGATGAATAGGCAACAATTTATTGATTTGCAGCAAATGGGTGACACAAGTTTGCCTAATTTGCTCATTGCTCATTATGAGCAGCTTGGACTAAATGAAACGCATTTGATTGTCTTACTTAAAATTAAGATGAATGAAGAACAAGGAATTTTCTTCCAAACATTTGAAGAGCTTTCAAATGGTATGACGATTACTGCACAAGAATGTGCGTATATTGTACAAACTTTAATCCAAAAAGGGTTTATTTCCATTCAGCCTTTTGAAGATCGGGCTGGCATACAACATGACAAGTACTCAATTAAACCGCTTTGGGGCATTATATATGATTTTTTAGAAACACAACAAGCAAAGGCGAAACAACAAAACAATCAACAAGCTGAAAAATCATTATATGCCTTATTTGAAGAGGAATTTGGAAGACCGCTCTCACCATTAGAGGGGGAAACTCTCTCCATTTGGATGGATCAAGATCATCATGATGCGGCGATGATTCGATTAGCACTAAGAGAGGCAGTGCTATCAGGAAAATTGAGCTTCCGCTACATAGACCGCATTTTATTTGAATGGAAGAAAAAAGGGCTGAAATCAGCGGAGGAAGCAAGAGAGCACAGTCAACACTTCCGATCGCAATCGCAATCAAAAGGAACAAAGCAGGATCAAACGACGTATAAAAGACAAGTTCCTTTTTACAATTGGCTGGAACAATAAAATAAAAAGGTGAAGGCATGTTATCAAAAAAACAAATAAACGATTGTTTGCAAACGATAGGGGAGATGTTTCCTGAAGCGGAGTGCGAGCTCGTTCATTCCAATCCATTTGAGCTTGTAGTGGCTGTGGCACTTTCCGCTCAATGTACAGATGTCCTAGTCAACAAAGTGACAAAGACACTTTTCCAAAAATATCAGTCACCTGAGGATTATTTAAGTGTACCACTTGAAGAACTGCAGCAGGATATTCGTTCTATTGGGTTATATCGCAACAAAGCTAAAAACATTCAGAAGCTGTGTAAAATGCTGATCGAAGAGTATGGCGGAGAGGTGCCAAAAGATCGCGATGAGCTTGTGAAATTTCCAGGTGTCGGTCGTAAAACAGCGAATGTCGTTGTTTCTGTTGCATTTGGTGTTCCTGCCATTGCAGTTGATACCCATGTAGAACGAGTGAGCAAAAGACTTGGAATATGTCGTTGGAAGGATTCAGTACTTGAAGTAGAGCAAACCTTAATGAAGAAAGTACCTAAAGAAGAGTGGTCTGTCACACATCATCGGCTCATCTTTTTTGGAAGGTATCATTGTAAAGCGCAAAGACCTAAATGTGAGACTTGTCCACTGCTTGACATGTGTAGAGAAGGACAAAAAAGACTCAAAAAAGGGCTGGTGAAGCTAGCATGAGTGGACCAGTTTTGCTTTCCTCATACGAACAAATGCTTAAAGGAAAAGAAGCCACGAAATCAAACTTAGCTTTTAATCAACTACGTGACAACCCATTATATTTTGATTTCAATCAAGACATGACGAATCAAGAACGTCCATGGGAACAGATAGAGATATTCGTTCCTATGCTTTTTGACATGTGGAATGAAACAAAAGAAAAGATGCTACCATATTTTCAAACGAGGAAGTCTCGCTGTGAGCAGGAAGATATGATGAAGGGGATCGTCTGTATACTCGCTGCATTTCATTGGATAAAGGGTACACCGGTTGTAACCCTTGAGTGGGAGAAAGTAAAACAGGTATCCTTTCCTGTTGCACCAATTAATTGGACAGAACGATTAGAATTTATTTTGTTGAAACCAACACAATATCATTGCTTTATTCAATTAGATGAACTGTTCACAGAACTAAAAAAGCAGTATGGAAAACACATCGCCATGAAAAAATTAAAGCAAAACCGTTAAAAAGCACTTGCCGCTTGGCAAGTGCTTTTTGTTTATTCGTTTTCTTTTCGTATAGTTGAGCCAGACGGAGCGGTTGAGTTTTGAGAATTGGTTTTCGAATCGGTTTTTTTCGAATCTTTATTTTTGTTCGTGCTGTTGCTTTCATTTTGCGAGTTGCTGTTTCCACTTGAATTATCCGTGTTACCATTTGAATTACTGCTATCATTACCAGAATCGTTACCATTATTCTGATTGCCATTCTGATTTTGTTTATTGTCATTGTCTGTTTGGCCATCATCAGTGTTTTGATTCTCATCTTTATCTGTCTCATCTGTTTGCTCATCATCAGGTTGTTGCGTTTCCTCTTCTTTCGTTTCGTCGTCTACCTGTTCTTCTTCTTCCTCCTCATCCTTAATGGTCAGGAAGGTAGAGGCAGCCTTACTTGTGACATCATCCACAGTGGCTGTTACTTGGAACTTATAAGTAGATCCTGGTTTTACATCAGAAATAACGGCTTCGGTGGCAGAGCTATTTTGAATCTCTTTGTATCCGCCATTATCAATGGCTTGCTTCACATTGAAGGATGCATCATCTTCAGCATAGCTCCAAGTGAGTGTAATCGATTTTTTCTCTTCATCGTATACTGCTTTTAGATCAGAAGGTTTATCAGCTTCTTTTTTCTCATAAGTGTCAGATACCTTTGTTGGAACAGTACCTTTGACAAAATACTCAGTTGTTTTCTTATCACTAGGTGTATTAGGGCCAGCGAGTTTTGCTGGGTCCGATCCTTTTTCAATCGTCGCCATCACGACACTGTCTGGTTTTTCAAAAGAGCCACTGCCATCATCAATTTGTGAGATTAAGCGTTGGAAGACAAGTTTTGCGACTCTTTGTTCTTCAGTCGTTAGCCACACTTTGCCGTTTGTATCATCAGAGTTGCCCATTCCAGTCCACACTGCGGCTGTATACTGTGGTGTATAGCCGACAAACCATGAATCTTTTGCAGCGCCTGATGGAATGTTCTTCTGATTGATGACGTCTTGAGGGAAGTTGGTTGTTCCCGTTTTCCCAGCGACCTGTACATTTGAAACCTGTGCAAGCTGACCAGTACCAGACTGAACAGCTGTTTTTAGCATGTCAGTGATCATAAATGCTGTGTAATCACTCATCGCTGGTTTAGAGTCAGGTGTAAGATCAAGCTTCGTTCCATCATTGAATTCAACTGATGTCACAGCATGAGGCTCATTGTAATAGCCATTATTACCAAATGCACTGAATGCACCTGCCATTTTCAAAGAGGATACACCATCATCAAATCCTCCAATAGAATACGATTCAGGAATATCTGCTGGAAGGTCCATTCCTAAGTTGTTTGCAAACTGAACAGCATGATCTGTTCCGGCTTCTTGGAACGCTTTTAAAGCAGGGATGTTGCGTGATTGTGATAGTGCGCTTCTCATAGACATTTTCCCTAAATGTCTACGGTCAAAGTTGTTAATAGGTGTACCATCTGAGTACGTATATGGTGCATCGTTAATTTGCTGATAAGTAGACCACTTTTTATTTTCGATCACTGGACCGTAGTCTAAAATAGGTTTAATCGTCGAACCAGGTTGACGTTTTGCGTCAATCGCATAGTTAAATCCACCGACCGGAACATCACGTCCACCACCAATTGCACGAATTTCTCCGGTTTTCGTATCGAGCAAGGACACACCGGATTGCATGCCTTTTGTGAAACCAACAGAATCACCATTCATCACACTATCTAATTGATCCTGGGCATCCGTATCAAGCGTTGTGTAGATTTTTAGTCCATCTGTTGAAACATCCACTTTTGCTTTTTTCTGCACTTCTTCCATTACTTCTTCAATGAAAGGTGAGTATTTACTTGAGTTTTGATTGTTGTATTTATCAGCAGATACTACAGTTTTGCTAACGGGCGTTGCTTTTGCTTCCTCATACTCTTTATCTGTAATATAGCCTTGTTTTTTCATTAAACTTAAAACAATGTTGCGTCGTTTTTCCGCTGTTTCTGGATGCTTGACAGGGTTATAAGCTGAAGGGCTCTGCGGCATACCAGCAAGCATTGCAGCCTGTGCAATGGAAAGTTTATTTAAATCCGTGACACCGAAAAATTGTTCAGCCGCTTTTCCAACCCCGTATGCTTGGGGCGAGAAGAAGATACGGTTTAAATACATTTCTAAAATTTCATCTTTAGAGTATTTTTGTTCTAGCTGCAAGGAAAGCCACACTTCTTGAACTTTTCGTTTTAACGTTTTATGGTCATTTAACAGTGTGTTTTTGACAACTTGCTGTGTAATGGTACTACCACCTTCAGCACCGAATCCATCTTCTACGTTCGCTACAAGTGCGCCCCCAATTCGAATCGGGTCAATCCCATGGTGCTTATAAAAACGAGCATCTTCTGTGGCGATAAACGCTTCTTTAACGACATCAGGAATGTCTTTAATTGAGACATATGTTCTTTTTTCTGCACCTAATTCAGCGAAGACTTTTTTGTTTTTGTCATAGATTTTCGAAGAATATGGTGTCTTTAACTTGCTATCATCAAGAGAGGGTGCACTTGATGCAAAAATGGCAAAAGTAGTGATTCCAGCTACTAAACAAAGAAGCCCGATCACAAGTAAGGATAAGAATATTTTTTTGAAAAGACCTGCTTTCTTTTTGCCCTTTTTTGTTTTTCGATTTTTTGTATTTCCTTGAGCCGCTTTTCGTCGTTCTTCACGACTTTTAAATTGATCAGACATCACATCTCAACCTTTCGTGTTAAACCTTTTTCGAACGCTTCCTCCTATTTGTTATCATCCGAAAAATGAAGTGTTTCCACTACTTTAATATAATCAATTCTCGGGGAATATCCAAGTGTCATGAGGTGACCAGCTTCTTTTAGCTCCTCTTTGCTGATGGATTTTCGCCCGTTTTGATTTTTTCGCTCCCAAAAGACAAAAAGATCGGAAGCTGATAAATAATAAATAAAGCCAAACGCGGATATAATAACAAAACAAATGCCGCCTTGTCCTACGACTTGCTTCATATGATCGATTTGGTGATCGTGGAAATTTTTCAGTGGGAAAGAAGTCGCACTTTTCGTTTCCTTTGCTTCAAAGTCAATGTAGCGGCCTTTATAAACCCCATTATAATCGGTTGTTGAGGACTGTTTAAAATAAGCCTCTTTAATTACTGCTGCACTTCGCTTTGGATAATCCACATTCACGATTTGTACAGGGGTCGGCTTTTTATGAATGACGGCTATGCCATTTGCCAGATAGTACTGGTTGGTTTCATTTAAGTCATCCTCAAGTGTCATCCCGCGATTACTATAAGAGGATTCGCCGATTGTCCTTTTTTTTGTCCCCATTACTTGTTTTGGCTGATACGATTTTCCGTTTGGATACCGAATCATCAAGTTTCAGCCTCCTTTAAATGCATTTGAATTGGAGAGATCATCGTGCTGTCAGAAAAAGAAGAGCAAATCATCATTTCACACATCTCAAGTGAAGCAAGCAAAAAGAATAAGGACAATATATCGAGAACGAATGCCTATAAACGTTTTTATGACCGTCACCCAGAAATCAAATGGTCACTGCTTGCTTCATTTGTATCCAGAAATGCTGGGTGGTCTATGACCGATTTAAAAGGGGAGTTGTTTCACCCTGGGCTTACAGACAATGATGGTCATCTGTTCTTTACGGCTTACGAACGAGCTAACTGGCTCATATTCTCAGATGCTTATCCTCAACTCTTATTGTATGAGTGGTCAAAGTTGTGTGGAAAACCACTGTTTCATTTGCTCTCTTTTTTTCGTGTGTCGCGCTTTATGAGAATAGAATGGGAAAGATTCTGGCTTGAGCGCGAGACAGAACGATTGCTATATGCTCTCATTATAAATGAACAATATACTATACAATCCCCTATTATACAAAATCCTTTACTGAAAAAGAATGTTTTTCACTCGATTCAGTATCTTTTTAGTGAATGGGGCCATTTCGACACAGTCGTTTTTCCAACGATAGACGGTAGATTGTATGGCTTATCCATTAAGCGATTTTCCCATGTGAAAGAGCGAATTATACTCGGTAAAAAACTTGCTCAACTTTTATTTCGTGCTGATTTATTTTCAGATTTTTACTATTTTTTAAATACTGTTCCGCATACCGGCTCCAGATTTGATTTTGAAAGGCATCTCGGCATTGTGAAAAGGACAACTCCGTTTTTAAGAACGGTTTATCCAGTGATGACACATTCATTAGACGATCAAAAAGAGGATTGGTTTCAGGAGAAAATAAAGGAAGGTCTTTTTGAGGCAGAACAGTTACCAAAACAAATTGACGTAAAAGAGTGGTACTTTCATAAAAAAAGGCAGCTTCGATTTCTTTTTTCATTAGAACACTATATAAAGCATAAATAAAAAGCAGGGAGGACCTGCTTTTTTAAGTGGAGGGGCGATTTGGACCACCAAGTTTTTTATCAAGCTGATCTGTGCTGTTTTCTTTATTTTTTGGCTTTTGCTCATTTTGTGTCGGTTTTTTCTTCATGGACTCTACCTCCTTCAAACTTAGAATTTACACAATGGGACGCAATCATACAAAGAAGGACAAACATGTGTCGAAAGTGGCATAATATCGTTCTTATTCACTTAGATTGGCGATTTGCTTCTAGTTTTGTCATGTGTGAAGGAGGAGGCAAGAGAAAAGAGAATGTAACGAGAGATGACAAAGGGGGGAATCTGATGATGAGTGAATATGTATCAAAAGAATCCATTATGCAATTGCTCGAGGAAATTGAACATAAAATTGAAGCAGTAGAACAGCAGTTAGCATTATCGGTAGAAAAAACAACGTCAAATTTAATAAGTGAGGAACAAAAGATGGTGGACCGCCTTGAATCGGATGTGAAAGAATGTCAAACGCGAGCTTTTGCAGATGAATATCGGCATACATTGCGGGCGAGACCAGCATATCATACAGGTTAATCATCATTGATTGAGCGAATAGCTAACCTCTGGTAGGATGTTTATAGAGGTGAATTACTGTGAAGATAGAAATAGAGACATTACTTGAACAGACAGAATGGTTATTAACGTTAACAGATGAAGCATATACCCGATTTCAAAAAGGGAAAGAGGAGGAAGTATATCCTGCCTTCGATTTTTACACTGACATTCAGCCCGCTGTAGAACGATTAGAGACACATATGACCGATTGGCTTCAGACTGCTTCTTTATTTGTGAAAGATAGAAAGCCGAAATATTTACATCAAGAACAATTGAAGGCGGTAGAGGAAAATTTGAAAGAGGTTGTCTTGCAATCATATTTTGGAAAGCTCCAGCCTACCCGTGTGAAAAATTTAGTGGAGTCTGTCACATATACACTCAATCTTTTAATAGAAGAAGTGAAGAATGAAAAGCGCAGCTAAATGAGGCATGCGCTTTTTTCTTGTTATATGAGTAGGCACAACTTATGTATTGCATCATAATATGACAGTGAAGAATGTTTTGTTAAAAACGGAGAGGAGCGAAAAAAGATGTTCCCTTATTCTAATCGATATCCATATGAGATGAATCAATTTCAGCAAGGACCATTTTCGTATCCAGATGTGCACCAAGCTTCTGATCATCAAACGCCTCCTTATCCAGCGATGAATCAGCAACAGCCTTTTCAATACCAACAGCAATATGGATACACGCCAGATATGCAGGCCATTCAGCAGCCTGAATCGTTGCAGCCACCCATCCAGCCGCCAGGGATGTTTCCACCTCAGGCAATGAATCCATATCCATTGCCTAGACCACAGAAACAACAGCCATCTCAATTTAAAAGTGTGCTGTCACAATTTAAAAAGACGAACGGACAGTATGACTTCAATAAAATGTTCGATACAGCTGGACAGATGATGAGCACCATGAATCAGGTTGGTTCTTTAGCGAAAGGTTTTACGAGTATTTTTAAAGCATAATGAACCCCAATAGAAAAGCCATACAGGATGGCTTTTCTATTGGGGTTGTTGCTTTGGAGCTGAAACTAGAAGCGATTTTTGTTTCCAAGCACTTTTCATCTTTGTTTCGTCTATTTTGGCCGGCATTAAAATGGTTTTGGTGAAACTAGAATATGTCGAGGATGTTTCAGTTTTTATTTTTTCTTGTACAGATAAATGAAGATATTGAGACTTCACTTCAAGTGCGATATCGCCTTCAATAAAGTGATCAGGGAATCGAATCTCAATATAGATGTTCCCCTCATCTTCTGTCACATTTGTCACGATAGAAGCCAAAGAATGAGAAGTGGTCATAAGCTCTTCAGCACTGTTTAATATCTCGTGAAATGGAGATGAAGCAAAAAAATGCTCAATCGCTTCATATAGAAAGTCTTCATTTGCAAGAAGTTCATATTTTTTTTCTTCTTCCGATTTCATACGTATCACCTCTTCTTCAATAACCTATGCAAAAGAGGCTCAGGCGGTTATCAATTGAAGGAAGGAAAAAATTATGATTAAATAGTGATGAATGAAAGGAAAGTGTACAAACCTATTGCTTGACACTGACTAGGGAACTAGAAGCAAAAGCTTGAAGGGAGCAAATGAACATTGCTGAAAAAATTATTCGGTTTCGGAAAAAACCAGGAGAATGTAAAAGAAGAGGCCATTTACTCTCCTGTTGATGGAGAAATGATGGATATGACAGACGTACCAGATCCAGTTTTTTCACAAAAGATGATGGGAGATGGGGTGGCTGTTAAACCAAGCAATGGCACAATTGTTTCACCAGCAGAAGGTGAGATTATTCAGCTTTTCCACACGAAACACGCGATTGGTATTCGAACACTCTCTGGGCTTGAGCTTCTCATTCATATCGGACTTGAAACGGTTGGATTAAATGGTGAGGGCTTTGAGGCACATGTGAAAGAAGGGGATAAAGTAAAGATTGGTGATCCTCTCATTACATGTGATCTGGAGCTAATTGAAGAGAAGGCAACAAGTACAGTTACACCCATTGTCATCATGAACGGTGATCTATTGGAAAGTATAAAAAAAGAACCAAAAGGTACTGTTGCAAAGAGTACTTCAAAACTTTTTTCAATAAAGGTGAAATAAAGTTACATTTTTTTTAAAAAAAAGACTGTCGAGTGAATCTTGACAGTCTTTCTGTTACCAAGAGGACAGTTTCTTTATTTATCTTTTATTGAAACCCAGCCTTTACTTGTTTCCAAAACTGACCATAAACCATTAGGGATACGGTAGGTGTCTTTTTTGCTTAATTGAATGACTGTTTCAATTTCATCCTCGCGTCCTTCTTTTACTTTAACAGCCCAATCGGGATCAACTAAAAGTTCACGTGCCATTGCGATAAGCGGGATGCCATTTTTGTATGCATTTAAAGCATCTTGAGGTGTAATGACTTGACCCACTCCAATCAATGGTAGCTGATTTCCACAACGTTCTGCGAGTAATGCCATGCGTGTTTTATTTGTATCTGCACCACGTCTTGCTTTGGCATCAATCTCCATCAATGAGACATGCAAGTAATCTAGACCCTTTTCTTTGAGTGCATCAACAAGTTTAAACGTTTCAGCCATTGTGAGACCCGGTGTTTCTGGCTCTTCAGGTGAAAGACGATATCCGAAGATAAAAGGCTCTGAGGCATGTTCTGTGATGGCTTCTTTCACTGCATCTACAACAGCAATAGGGAAGGTTAGGCGTTTTTCATCGGTGCCGCCCCATTTATCTGTTCGTTGGTTGGAGTGAGGAGAGTAGAATTGCTGCAATAAATAACCGTTTGCTCCATGGATTTCGACCCCATCAAAACCTGCTTCAATGGCACGTCTAGTCGCATCTTTAAAGGAATGAATGATGTGAATAATTTCTTCTTCAGTCAGTGCGCGTGCTACTTTTTCACCGTCTTTGTACACATCACTTGGCGCGACTACATCTCCATTTGGAATAAGTACAGGAATCGCCTGTGATCCGCCGTGATGAATTTGTACGATTGCTTTTGTCCCTTTTGTTTGTATCGCAGTAGCGAGTTTTTTTAAACCTGGCATGTCATAATCCCTTGCTATGGATGGCTGACCAGAAAAAGCCTTGCCATCCGGTGTTACGTTAGCACAAGCGGTGATCACCATTCCCATTTCACTAGAACGTGCTGTAATAAAATCAATTTCTTCATCAGAGGTGGTTCCATCGTCATTTGAGCCGAAATGCGTCATCGGCGCCACAACAATTCGGCCATTGATTGTCACACCCCCTGGAAAGGTAAATGGTTCAAATAATGGCTCAAAATCTTTTTTCATACGATTTCCTTCTTTCTTGAAATGTTTTCATAACTGAAGTGTAATTGATATGGTGACATGCATACAAAGGATCTGCTCAGAAAAAACACATCAAAAATTGCCGCCTAGTCATGCAAACAAATATTCGGTACATTAGAATTAAGAGGTGGAACGTAATGAAAAGGAAAACAATGACTGATCTTATAGAGGAATTAAAAGCAGATGAACAAGTTGTACATTGGCATGATATAAATAAGAAAGCCGCACAGACATCGCCAATTCCGCAGCAGGTCGAAAAACCACGTTAGAAAAAAGGGGTGTGAGTGAGCTCTATATTCATCAAAAAGAAGCCTATGAGTGTAGGGTTGGGGCATTAGAAAGCATTTATATGTAATAATCTCCAGCTATCCTGTGTTTGTTAATTCGTCATGGCTTTATTCTGAAATGAAACCCACAAAAAGTGGGTTTCATACAGTAATTGATAGAAAAACCAAAGTAAAACTACAAGAAAGTAGAGAGAGGTTCATTCTTTAAAACAAGAAAGAACTTAGAAGGGACTCGGGATGAAATCATTTTAATCTTCTTTTGTTTCTGAAATTGATCAGTATAAAATAGTGAGAGAGAAGCTCATGAGATTCCGGAGGCTTCAGCTAAATATTCAATCAGATGCAGGGCACGCATAGAATCGGAGAGTCCTTCACGTTCTATACCAAGTTTCATCTGCAATAGGCAACCTGGATTGGTTGTGATAACAACGGTTGCGTTTGTAGCTTTTGTATGCTTCATTTTTTCATCAAGAATCTGCATGGAAGCCTCATAATTTACGATATTATAAATACCTGCTGACCCGCAGCACATATTTGCTTGCTCCATTTCGATAAATTGTATTCCAGGGATACTATTCAATAATTCCAAAGGTTCTTGATTTACTTTCTGAACATTGGTCATATGACAGGAGTGCTGATAGGTCACCCTTTCGCCATAGCGGGGCTGTAAATCTGGCAAACCACCGCAAGCGACAAGTACCTGGCTTATATCTCTTGATTTAGCAGAGAAAGTAGCAGCTTTTTCGGCCCACTCTTTGTCATTCGAAAGTAAATGTCCGTACTCATAAAGCTGGGCGCCGCACCCTCCTGCATTATTAACGATAAAATCGGCATTTATTTGTTCAAATGCGAGAATGTTTTGCTTTGCTAGGTGACGTGCTTCGTCCATTTCTCCAGTATGAGCTTGTAGTGCTCCGCAGCAGGTTTGTTTCGGAACCACCACAACATCACAGCCTACTTCTGAAAGTAACTTGATAGATAGTTGATTGATAGTGTGGAACATAGAGTCCATAATACAGCCAGTAAAAAAGGCAACAGTATATTTTGCTTTCAGCTTTGCCTTCACTTCGGTTGATGCTCGACTACGCTCTATAGGGGAAATAGGAGTAGGAATAATCGACTCAAATTCGCCTAAGTTATATGGGGTATTTTTCATAATACCAGACGCCCGAGCTGCTTTTTGCAATCCACTTTTTTTGTATAGCCAGATAGAATGACCAGCTACATTCATCATCTTTTTGTTCGGGATTACTTTTTTTAGCATCACTTTTCGCAATAGACGTACTGGTATGGAAAATTTTTTGCGTTTTACAATTGCTGCACGCGCCGCTTCTAGGATCGAACCATATTCTACACCTGTGGGACAAGCTGTCTCACACGCTCGGCAGCCCAAACATAAATTGAGTGGTTCTTCAAGAACGGATAAATCTGTAATCTTTCCTTCACCAACCATCTTTACTAGATTAATCCGCCCACGAGGTGAGTGAGTTTCTGTACCAAAAGTGACATATGTTGGGCATACAGGTAAACAATACCCACACTGAACACAATTTTTTGTTTTGTCATACTGAAGTTCTTCTCTTAATTCGTTAAGTGATACCGTCATGTCATCTCAACTCCAATTTTTGTCCCGGCTCAGGAAATATTTTACCAGGATTCATAATATTGTTCGGGTCCCATGCTTTTTTTATTCGTTTCATCATATCAAGTCCAGCTGCACCGAGTTCCATTTCCATAAACGGTGCTTTCATCGTTCCAATCCCATGCTCACCTGAAAGTGTCCCACCAAGCTCTACAGCAGCCGTAAAAATTTCTGAAACAGCTTGTTCAACACGAATCATTTCTTCCTGATCTGTTTTATCACAAATAATATTCGGATGAAGATTACCATCACCAGCATGACCAAATACAACAAGGTGAATACCGTATTTATCACGTATGTTCAGTAATCTTTCACACATTTCAGGTATTTTACTTCGAGGGACGGTAGCATCCTCAGAGATTTTAGTTGGCTTAATCCGCGCGATGGCTGGTGATACAAGCTTACGAGCTTTCCAAAGCTCTGTTTCCTCGGCTTTATTCTTTGGAATTGTTACTTCTCTCGCCCCTACAGTACGGCATAATACAGCCGCTTGTTCCATTTCTTCTTTCAGAGACAGCGGATGGCCGTCAAGTTCAATTAATATAAGTGCTGCTGCGTCAGTTGGTAAACCAAGGGGTTCAAAATTCTCGACTGCCACAATAGAAGACTGATCCATTAGCTCCATTTTAGATGGGAAAATACCGGAAGAAAGAATTTTGGAAATGGCACTTCCAGCATCAACAAGGTTATCAAAAATGGCCATGATGGTCCCACTGGCCTGTGGTTTAGGAATGAGTCTCAATATTGCTTTTGTTATAATACCAAGTGTTCCTTCTGAACCCACAATGAGTTTCGTTAAATCGTAACCGGTAACATTTTTAACTGTTTTACCGCCGGTTTTGATAATTTCTCCTTCCGGGGTAATGATTTCAAGGCCAATGACATAATCTTTTGTCACGCCGTACTTCAGTCCTCTTGGGCCACCAGAGTTTTCTGCTAAATTACCAGCAATCGTAGAAACGTGAGAACTGCTTGGATCCGGTGGATACATTAGTCCTTTTTGTTCAGCAGCCTTATGAATGTCTGATGTCAATACACCTGGAGAAACAATGGCAATAAGATCTTCTGTATGAATCTCAAGCAAATCGTTCATAATAGATAAATCTAAGACAATTCCTCCTTTAACAGGAAGAGGTCCTCCACTTAGGCTAGTTGCCTGACCTCGTGGGCAAATAGGGATCTTTTCACAATTAGCAAACTTCACAAGTGAGGCGATTTCGTCTACGCTTTTAGTCTGAATGACGATATCGGGTAAATAGGTTCCAAACGAACCGTCGAATGAATAACTAAAACGATCACTTTCATCTATAAGTATTCTCCCCGTTTTTATGATTGCTTCGATGTTCTCTATATGCCAATCGGTAACTACTTTCATTTAATCCTCATCCTTTCGTTTTGCTATAAAGTGTAATCTTTTATAAACAAGCTTATTTTCTCTTCTGCATTTCTCAGATGAATCATAGACAGAATTTTAGCTAATTCAGGCTCTTCTGCTTCGATTGCAAGCAAAATATCTCGATGTTCTTTGTAGACAGCTTTCCGCTTAAGTTTTAATTCTATATTTGGACGAAGAGTAATTTGTAATGTTTTTTCATAAAGGGTAGCTAGGTTATTTTGTGTTTGAATCATAATAGGATTTTGTGTAGCTAAAGTAATAGAACTATGAAAATCTATATCTTCCTTTCTAGCAGTTGTAGTATTTTCGATTGATTTCTTTTCCCATTCGTCTAAAATTCTTTTCATGTTTTCAAGTTGTTTTGGCGTGCGTCGGAGGGCAGCTAAGTAAGCAACTTCAGGCTCAAGCACTTTTCTCATTTCAAAGAGATATTTAATATTGTCAATATCATCAGTTTCAATATGAATCCTTTGAAGTAATGTTGAGTTGGTAGATTCTTCTACGTAACTTCCCCCACCTTGACGTGAATAAATGACACCTGCAGCGCGGAGCATGCTTAGCGCTTCTCGGATTGGAACTCTGCTTACTCCAAATTGAGCAGTTAGTTCCATTTCGGTTGGCAGCTTTGAACCTGGAGGAAACTTTCCATTTTCAATCATGGTTAATAATTCACGAGCAATTATCTGTGAAACTTTTTCTTTTTGAGACACGATAACCATCCTCCATTAAATTTTTATTTGTATGATAAATTTTAAATTTTAAATTTACAAAACGCTTATTTATGTATAAAATGATAAACAAACTTACTGAGTTTTGCAATAGTTGTAATACAAATTTGCAAATTACGACAAATCAAGCATTGCTTTCAAAGCTTTCGAACTGAAATGAAAGCACTTACAAATCTGTATTCTAAATTCCGTGGAATACTCCACTTTATATATATTGAGTTCATCATTTCAGGGATCTTAAATTACATGCTTTTATTAATTAGGGGGATGGGTATGAACAATGCAGTTTCGTTAGAAAAGCAAACAACTCGAAAAGTCACTAGACGACTTGTACCATTTTTAATTATTCTCTATATTATTGCGTTCCTTGATAGGGCAAATTTAGGTTATGCTGCTTTAGAAATGAATGATGCATTAGGACTAACAAGTCAGATGTTTGGGATTGCTTCTGGTATCTTCTTTATAAGTTATTTTTTGTGTGAAGTACCAAGTAATATAATGCTAGAGAAGTTCGGAGCAAAAAAATGGATTGCACGAATTCTTATAACTTGGGGGATTGTTGTTGTTCTGACCGGATTCGTTCAAAATGCTACACATTTGTATATCTTACGTTTTACACTCGGTGCATTAGAAGCGGGATTCTTTCCGGGAGTTATTTTGTATTTAACTTATTGGTTTAGAGCAAAAGAGAGAGCAAAAACAATTGCTATGTTTATGACAGCTATTGCTATTTCGTACATTATTGGGGCTCCACTTTCTACATGGATTATGGATAACATCAGCTGGATGGGGTTTGATGGATGGCGTTGGATGTTCATTCTTGAAGGTGTACCGGCTGTTATTTTAGGGATTGTTACGTTATTTTATTTAACGAATAGACCAGAACAAGCGAAATGGCTTTCAAACGAGGAGAAACAGTGGTTAATATCTGAATTGGAGAAAGAAAAAGTAGATAAAGCAAAGGTAGATGCTGATAAAAAACTAGTTGGACACAAACAAACCTTAACTAATCCACGAGTATGGTATCTAGCAATAATTTACTTTATGTTTAACATTGGTATATATGGTGTAGGCTTTTGGCTACCTCAAATTATTAAAGCTCTTTCAGAAGTACTAACTAATGTGCAAATTGGATTACTTACAATGATTCCTTATATCGCAGGCGCCATTGTAATGAATATCTGGTCTCGTCGTTCTGACCGTTCAGGAGAGAGACGTATTCATGCGGCTATTCCGTTGATTGTGGGCTCTTTAGGACTGTTTGCATCTGGAATGACCTCAAATCCGTTTCTTTCAATTGCATTTATGGTTATAGCTGTATCAGGTATGTACAGTTTCTATGGTCCTTTTTGGTCTTTGGCAACTCAATTCTTAAGTACTTCAGCAGCTGCTGTAGGAATTGCTGCAATTAATTCAATTGGAAATTTAAGTGGATTCGTTGGACCTTATGGTATTGGGATGATTCAAGATGCCACAGGAAATGTAAGCGTTGCATTGTTCTTCTTAAGTGGATCTTTGTTAGTAGCTAGCGCTCTGTTGTTTGCAATGCGAAAAAGCCAATTAAAAGTTTCACAAGATAATTCACATATCTCAAAAAATCAATAATCTTTTCGTTTGATTCATGTTTTTATAGTTCAATAGATTTGAAGAAATATTATTACTAAACTCAAAATTGATTACTGATGGGGGAGTTGTTAACAATGTCTTTAATGCCATACACATATTTTATGCCCACACGAGTAGAATGTGGCAACGGAATTTCAAATAAAACAGGAGAAATGATTAGTGAATTAGGGATTAATAGGGTACTGATCGTTACAGATAAAGGTATACGTTCAGCTAATCTTTTAGAAGGGGTTGAGAAGTCACTCCAGGCTGTTAATTTGGAATATGAAATATATGATGAGATAGAGCCAAATCCATCAGATGATACGATTCATAAAGGAACAAACTATCTTAAGCAACATAAAAGTGAGGCTGTATTAGCTGTCGGTGGTGGTAGTAGCATCGATACAGCGAAGGGAATAGCTGCAATGGCTACTAATCCTGGTCATATCTTTGATTATGAAGGGGTAGGAAAAATCAGCATACCTCCTCTTCCTATCATAGCTATTCCCACTACAGCAGGAACAGGAAGCGAGGTAACAGCCTCGACCGTTGTTACGAATAAAGATACATTATTTAAATTGGCAGTAATTAGTCCGAAATTATTTCCAACTTTAGCCATATTAGACCCAGCTCTTACGCTGCATCTCCCACAAGGGATTACAGCAGCAACAGGGATGGATGCGCTAACACACGCGATAGAATCATATACATCTAAGTCTGCTAATCCTGTTAGTCAAGGATATGCTATACAGGCTATAAAAATGATTGGTGAAAATTTAACTAAGACTTATTTTGTTGGAACAGATATAGAAAGCAGGGAAAAAATGCTTGTTGGCTCAATGATAGCAGGAGTGGCATTTTCTCAATCACTTTTGGGAAATGTCCATGCAATATCTCATACGTTTGGTGGAGTTTTTAATATTCCTCACGGTATTGCAAATGCTGCATTACTGCCGTTCGTAATGAAATATAATTTACCAGCGTGTGCAGAACAGTATAAAGATATCGCAATTGCTTTAGGAGTAGATGTTAGCGGATTATCTACTCGATTGGCTGCAGAAAAAGCAATTGAAATTGTTATCCAAATGAATCAGTCGATGAATATCCCTCTTAATATAAAAGATTTGGGTGTTTCACTTGATTATTTACCAAAATTAGTAGCCGATTCGATGAGAAGTGGTAATGTACTAAGAAACCCTAGACTGACAAAGGCTGAAGATATTCACTTGATTATCGAAAAGGCATACTATGGTATGTTAGATGAAATGTAATCTGTAAAAGATTGCAAGTGTCATTACAGACTAGACACCTAAAATTTAAATTTTATATCAGTGATTAAAAGATTATTTATTTAAGGGGGAATTTTTTTGTTAAAAGTCAATTCTTTAGTTGAATTAAAGAAATTAAAAATGTATGTCAATGGTGAATGGACAGCTGCATTAGATGGAAAAACATTTCCAATAACAAACCCATCAAATGGTCAAATGATTGCTCAGGTTCCAAAAGGGGGGCATCAAGAGACAAAGCTGGCGATTGAAGCTGCAGATCATGCGTTTAAATCCTGGTCCAAGTTAACGGCAAATGAACGTGCTAACTATTTACTGAAGTTGCATGATCTGATGCATGAATATCAAGATCAATTAGCGGAAATCATCAGTTTGGAAATGGGGAAACCTTTTACGGAGGCAAAAGGAGAAGTAGCTTTTGCAGCTAGTTATTTACAATGGTTTGCTGAAGAAGGAAGAAGGATTTATGGAGAAACGATTCCTGCTTCTGCTGTTAACAAAAGGTTAATGGTTATCCGCCAGCCTATTGGTGTCGTTGCAGCAATTACACCTTGGAATTTCCCTTTAGCCATGATGACCAGAAAAGTAGGTCCTGCGATGGCAGCTGGATGTACATCTATTGTGAAACCAGCTGGACAATCTCCTATTAGTGCGATTGCATTTGGAAAATTGGTAGAAATGGCAGGAGTGCCAAAAGGAGTTGTAAACATCGTAACAGGTGCTTCAGGCCCAATTTCTGATGAAATTTTTGAAAACCCAACAGTTAGAAAAATTTCATTTACAGGATCTACTGAGGTTGGAAAGTTATTAGTGACCAAGTCGGCTGCACAATTGAAGCGGTTGTCATTGGAACTTGGTGGACATGCACCATTTATTGTTTTTGAAGATGCTGATTTAGAAGCTGCTGCTACAGGTGCGGTTGAAAGTAAATTTAGAAATACAGGGCAAACGTGCGTATGTGCAAATCGAATCTATGTCCAAAGCTCTGTTATAGATAAGTTTTCAGAACTTTTTGTAGAAAAAGTGAAAGCTCTTAAAGTTGGAAATAGTATTGATCCAAGTGTACAAGTTGGACCCCTGGTAAGTCCCGAAGGTTTAGAGAAAGTGGAAGAGCATGTAAATGATGCTGTTTCTAAAGGAGCTCGCATTCTTTATGGCGGACAACGCCTTAAAGGTGAATTGTCTGAGGGGTTGTTTTATGAACCTACCATTTTGGGTGAAGTAAATTCAAACATGCTTATTACGAGTGAGGAAACATTTGGGCCAGTTGCTCCAATTATCCCATTTGAGACAGAAGAAGAAGTTGTTCGATATGCAAATTCCACAGAATATGGTTTAGCTGCGTATTTCTATACAGAAAATATTAGTCGTTCCGTCAGAGTTTCTGAAGCTTTAGAATTCGGAATTATTGGTATGAATGATGCAGTTCCTGCAGTTGCTCAAGCTCCATTTGGAGGAATTAAAGAGAGTGGAATGGGGCGTGAAGGCGGACATCAAGGACTGGACGAATACTTAGAGGAAAAATATATTTCCATGGGTATTAAACAATGAAAAATGTAATTAGTGTAATTAACATTGTAACCTATCAACATAACTCTTAACGTGTTTTTCACGCCTACTGCTGATGCTAACCAAATCATAACAGACCATTGGAACGATGCCTTTGGAGCAGAAGTACAAGTAAATTAATCATGCGATATGATCAATATAATGGAGTCGTTTCAAACAGTACGGATCAGTTGGCAGTAACCGCGGATAAATTAGAGGAATTAATCAGATTTCACCAGCTCAGATCTTAAAAATGAGATGAGCAAACTTCAATAAAAGAAGTCAACTCTTTAATGGATTTTCCGAAAGAATTCTTCTGTTTTCGGATAATAAAGTTCTTTGAGTATAACCGTATTTAAGGTAATAATGATCTTAAATACGGTTTTTTTATGTAAATATGGCAAAAAGAACGAGTAGGCGGACAGAAAAGAAAATTACACGATAAGTGTAGATTTTTATACAAATACAGGAAATATCAGTTCATAGACTTTGCCGAAATTGTCTCACACTCGTTCAAACTTTTGGAAACAACTGTTCAAAGCTGTTCGCAATTGTGTTGTTTGTTTTATACCGTTCTAGAACCAGATGTTTTTTTACAACGAGTGTTCCAGTTTTTCTCTCCGCGCTAATCTCGCCTCGTCCAATGAAGCTCTCTCCATATAATAGAGGCATTACAGCATATCCTTCATTTGCTCTACAGCAACAGGAACAATGCGAGCTACATGTATGTAATAGATGGTGGAAAACCTTTTTGCGCTGTGCTGCTTTCAGCCCCCGTATAATTAACCATGCATTTGCCTCATCGGGATCAAGAAAGCGAAACAAGGCATTTAAAAGAGCTCAGAACGGCTGATTTTGAACACACCAATCTGAGTTATCCTTGCAATACAAACGGTTGAAAAATTGGCGCGAGGCACTTCAAATTTGGCAGGAGTTATATGCGTCCAAGGAATTGTGAAAATCAGGTATTGACCTCTCGGAATATGATGAGCATCACAAAAAGGAAGTAAAAAGGCACTTCTTATTGTTCAGCACGTAATCGAATTGACAAACTTAAGTGAACGAGAACATGCTGAACTCGAAAAAAAAAAGCTCGTCTACTTCGGAAATCTGGGCAATGAAATTATTGCCTGGGAAAGCGCAAAAAATGACATTGTTCGGCTATCGGTTGAAAATGAAAAATATTTAGCACATTCATTGTAGAAAAGTCACGAATCCTGTAAAATAACGTTAGATAATTTATGAGGAGCGTTTAGCATGTATAAGGGTCTTTTTTACTTGTTTTTTCTTGTTGTCGTTTTGATTGCTTTTGTTTTTTCAAATTATAAAGATATATTTCTTGCAAACTTCTAAAATAGGTTAATGCATTAGTACATGTACACTTCTTACTTCATACATTAATAATGTAAGAAAAGCTAAGGAGAGGGGAATGCTACATGTACCATCATCATCATTGTCAGCCAAATGTTACACAGCCAATTGTTCACCCGACAAATCATTGCTGTACGCATAGTGGGTCTACAACAATTGTGCCACACATCCATCCACAACATGTCACAAATGTACACCATCAAAATTTTAAACATGTTCACTACTTCCCACATACGTATTCTCAAGTGGACCCAGCAACACATCAACATTTTAACTGCGGTGGACCTTGTTGTAACAGATAATGCTGAATGGGACTTTTTTAAGTCCCTTTTTTAAAAAAAGCAGGTGATGAAATGAAAATTCTTGCCGTAACAGGATACAAGCCCTTTGAGCTTGGCATCTTCAAGCAGGACGATCCAGCACTTTATTACATAAAAGCTGAACTGAGTAAAAGATTGACAGTGCTTGCCGAGAATGGTTTAGAATGGGTGCTCATTTCTGGACAGCTTGGTGCAGAAATTTGGGCGGCTGAAGTTGTATTTGAGCTTCAGGAACAATTTCCAGAATTAAAATTGGCTGTCATTACGCCATTTTATCATCAAGAAGAGCGTTGGAATGAGCAGAATAAAGAATTATATGAGGGTGTGCTCGCACAAGCGGACTATGTTGAAAGCCTCACACATAGGCCATATGAAAGCCCTGCCCAATTCAAACAAAAAAATCGTTTCTTTATTGAAAAGACTGAAGGTCTCCTTGTTTTGTATGATCATGAACAAGAAGGTTCACCTCAGTATATGATCAAAGAAGCACAGAGCTACAACAATTACCCAATCATGTATATCACAATGGATGATTTAAGGGCACAAGTCGAGGCGGAGGACACCTTTTTAGAGTAAGGGGCAAGAGAAAATTTGACAACGACACGTATTTCTGAAAAAATATACTATGAATTCACGATATGAGGTGAAAAAGATGCTTGCTGATAAAGTAAAGCTTTCTGCTAAAGAAATTTTAGAAAAAGAATTTAAAACAGGTGTAAGAGGTTATAAGCAAGAAGAAGTCGATAAATTTTTAGATATGGTCATAAAAGACTATGAGACGTTTCATCAAGAAATTGAAAAGCTTCAACAAGAAAACCTTCACTTGACAAAGCAACTCGAAGAGGCGGTTGAAGCAGGAAAAAGACAACCTGCACAATCAAATACAACAAACTCTGATATTTTAAAAAGATTATCTAATCTTGAAAAGCACGTATTTGGTAGTAAACTTTACGATTAATGTGAAGGGTACTTGTGCGAGATGAAAATGTGGTTTATAATAGCGATTGATGATTAACGTTCGGGTAATCGCTGCAATGCCTTGTAGCATTGCAGAGGAAAGTCCATGCTCGCACGGTGCTGAGATGCCCGTAGTGTTCGTGCCTGGCGAAAAGATAAGCCAGGGCAGTCTGGGAAAGGCTGACGGCAGGAAAAATGCCTACGTCCCTTTTGGGATATGGCAAAGTACCCTTGAAAGTGCCACAGTGACGAAGTCTCACTAGAAATGGTGAGAGTGGAACGCGGTAAACCCCTCGAGCGAGAAACCCAAATTTGGTAGGGGAACTTTCTCAAAGGAACCAAACGGAGAGAAGGACAGAGAATTCTGTAGATAGATGATTACCACCTGAGTACGAGGCGAATAGCCGTTTGTAGTACGATGGAACAAAACATGGCTTACAGAACGTTAAATCCGCTATATAAACATGATGAAACCAAAGCTCTCCTGATATGGAGAGCTTTTATCTTGAAATAGCAAAATGTGAGAGAAAACAGGTGATAAACAGATGAAAACCTACACGCTCATCGCAACAGCTCCTATGGGAATTGAAGCAGTTGTTGCAAAGGAAGTGAAAGACCTCGGTTACGAATGCACAGTAGATAATGGGAAAGTGATTTTTCAAGGGGATGCGCTTGCTATTTGTCGAGCGAACCTTTGGCTAAGAACAGCAGATAGGGTGAAAGTACAAGTTGCTGAATTTACAGCAAAAACATTTGATGAACTGTTTGAGCGTACAAAAGCCATAGATTGGGCTGCATTTCTTCCGGAAAACAGCCAATTTCCTGTCATTGGAAAGTCGGTGAAATCACAGCTTGCAAGTGTGCCTGACTGTCAGCGCATCGTCAAAAAAGCCGTCGCCCAAAAGCTAAAAACAGCGTACAACATCCAATCAGATTGGCTAGAGGAAACGGGACCTGAATTCAAAATTGAGGTTGCTCTTTTAAAAGACAAAGTGGTTCTAACACTTGATACATCAGGTGTTGGATTACATAAAGGGAAATTCCTAAAAGATTGTATTATCAAAAGTAATGTTTACAGGATAGCGTAATTCCAGTATACTGTAATTATCACAGTATAAAGGGAGGCTATTTTTTTTATGACTTTATATAACATAAGAGTTGCTATATACCTAAGAAAATCAAGAGCTGATGAACCTATTGAGGCTTTGGCTAACCATAAAGCGGTATTGGTAAGGCTTGCTGCTAACAGAGGTTTTGAGTATGACATCTATGAGGAAATTGGTTCATCTGTTCATTTAGACTGGCGTGAGAAATATGATGAAATGCTAAGTAAACTGGATCAATACAGCTATGTTCTTGTTATGGATATAGATAGGCTTGCAAGGGATTTAGTCGCAATGGACACTATTAAGAAACAATTTATTTACCATGATGTTAAGATACTGACACCAAGCCAAGAAATTGACCTTTCCAATATGAATCAGGAAATGATGTTGGATTTTCAGTCAGTTGTTGCTAAAGCTGAATATCAGATGATTAAAAAGCGTATGAGGATTGGAAAGGTTGAAGGAGCTAGGAGAGGTCATTGGGTGAATGGTGTCGCTCCACTTGGATACACTTACAATAAGGAAACAAAGAAACTGGTTATCAATGAGGATGAGTACCCTCTTGTTAAGGAAATTTTCTCACTTGCTCTCAAGAACATGTCTTACATGGAAATAGCCATTAATCTCAATCTAAGGGGTTTTAAGACTAGGAGAGGGAATATGTTTGATAACCACAGTATAAAGGCTATACTGACCAACAGAGCGTATGTGGGCTATGTTATTTACAGAGAAGCAAGCAAAGTAAAAGGACAGGAGGGAGAGGTTACTATTACTCCTAATGCCCATCCTGAAATAATCTCAGAATCAGACTGGCTTGAGATACAACAGCTTATCCAAAACAGGAGAACAAATATAGGAAAGACATCTACTGAGGTAAGGAGCTTTGTTCAAGGTTTGATCTATTGTGGGTGTTGTGGTGGAAAATTATCGCTGAACTCAATTAAAGGGGAGCTATATATCAAAGGTTGTTCCAAGATGGATGGTTTGGGGAATAAGTGCCCAAATAAATCTGTTAAGGTTGCAGAGCTTGAGGATTTTCTAAAGATCAACCTGATGACCTACAGAAACAAACTTGAGAAGAAAGCTAAACAGCTATTGAAAACAGATACATCCACCATTAAACAGGAACTGACCGCAAAAGGTGAAATGTTAAAGGCTGAGATAGAAAAACATAACAATGTCCTCTCAAGACTGTTAGACAGCTATCTTGATGGAATTATCTCAAAAGACATATATCAAGCCAAGCAGAAGGAAAGACAGGAGCAGATTAAAATCCTTGAGAATGACAGCAGGTCTATTGAGTTGCAGATTGAGGGTTTAGATGTCAATAAGCAGGTGGATAAGATTAAAGACTTGATCCTTACATTGAACACCTTTGATTCCTTAGATGTCACACTAGCAAACAGAATATTAATGACATTGGTTAACAGAATTGATGTGACTGTTCTTTCCAGTGAAAACTCTGTGTACAGAAGAAATAAGGCAGAAGCTGAATACTCTATAAAAATAAATACCTCTTTAATGAAAGTTGACTGAGTATGACTGTTTGTGAATTTTCCAAAAATCTAGTATACTATCAGTAGGATGCGCTAACATCCTCAGTCCATCAAGAGGACTTGCTAATCAATTAGATATTTTTCAAAGGATAGACTTTCCCTTTTACTTTTCCACGAGCTGAGGGGATGTCTCTTTTTTTGACTTTTTTTTAATGAAAACTTAACTTTTGATAAAATTACACTTTACTGTAATTACAGGATAGTGTATAATTAAGAAGTAGAGGGGAGGATAAAATGTCCTACAGGGAGATCACAAAAATTCTAACAAAACATGGATGTTATCTTGTAAGAGAGGGAGCAGGTTCTCATAAGATTTGGTTCTCACCAATTACAGGAAAAAAGTTCCCCATTCAGAATCACAAAGGGAAAGACATTCCACTTGGTACAGTTAGAAAAATTCAGAAACAGTCAGGGGTTAAGCTCTTATGAGCTTTCCCTTGATTGATATGATATAATTTGTGAAAAAACAGTGGGAGGACATTTAATGACTATGTATAGATATTATGCTCTTATTGAAAAAGAATCAGGGAATCATTCTGATATTTATTCAGTTAGCTTTCCTGATTTGGAAAATGTGTTTACTGACGCTGAAAGTATGCAGAATGCTGTCCATTATGCTCATGAGGTATTAGGATCAATGTTATCAGCTATGGAGGAGGATGGGGATGAAATACCCTTGCCAAGCTCCGCTGATAAGTTGAAAGAACAGCTTACAGAAGGTGGAAGCCTTGTACTTGTTGAGGTTGAAACTGATCAGTATAATCAGGCTAGTTAAGGGAGCTGAATGGCTCTCTTTTTTATATAATTACAGAATACTGTTTACAAATTGGTAATAAAATGGTAGGATATTAATTGAGTCTTTCATGGGGTTTGACTCAAATTGAGTAGGGCATAGTAGGGCATACATGCGCTAGTTTGGTAGTAGATAGAAACAGACCTTTTACTGTATCAGAGGTCTGTTTCTTCTTTTTATGAGGGAGATGGTTATGTCTGTATAAAAAAAAGAAGGCTGTTAAGCCTCCTCTTTTTAAGAACCTGCCCCTCTTGAAGAAAGTAACATTGTTTTTCCTTGTGCGTCATGCTGTGAATGTTGGGCAACTGGAACACTTAGAATAGTACCCAATAGTAAAGCTGTTGTAATGATCATCATAAACTTTTTCATTTTAAATAACCTCCTTTCCTGTAAGTGTACTAGATTTTAGGGTTAATTCCAAGAAATAGTTGGCTTCCTTATAAAGATTGTGTTTTTTATAAATGGATGCTATATCAGGAGCTAATGCCTCTATGTCTACATAAGCACTTCTCAGTTCTAACCGCTTAAAACCGCTTTTAATATCCTCAAGGCATTCTATAGGTGTGGAATAGCTATCACTAAGTAGCTTGAATTTTATTGAAAAGTTTACATTGTTTTGGTCTTTTGAGAAATTGATGCCCTCTGTTACCCACTTTAGAGCCTCATCTGTTTTGGAAATTTTGTATGTAGACCTTGCGAATTCATAAATGCATTGTAGATAAGATATGGGAGCGGATTGTTTTATGTTATCTGTGGAAATGGCTTTGCTAAAAAACTCTATTGCTTCATGATGGGAGTCATCTTGGATTTTAAGGAATCCTAGATTATAATATGCCAAAGCTAACAGTCTCTTATCATTTTTCTCTATCAGCTTGTCTACACAATCTAATAACATTTGTTCAGCTTTGAGGAGTTGACCATCATCTATATAGTTTAGTGCTATCAGCATTGTACAGTTTATTGTCTGAATGGCATAACCACCATGTCCCTTATAAATGTCTTTAGCAGTGGTCAAGTGATGATGTGATAGCAGTGTGACCTTATTAAAGTAATACAGTGTTCCTAATTTGTAATGGAATTCTGCTTTTTCAATCTCATCATAAACTTTGTCAAGCTGTCTTTCTGCTACCCTGAAAAGTGCTAGAGCCTCTGAATAATTATTCTGTGCGCTCTCATACATTCCTTTGAAAAGATAAAAATAAAACCTCAACAGATCATCAGTTTTAACCCTTTCAGATTCTGTAATTGTAGCCCTTCCAGTTAAATCCTCCATCAAAACTTTAAATCTATAATCCAGTATGTTGAAATATATGAGGACATCTTGATCCTCCTCCATGTCATCAAGCATGTCTCTTATCTCATCTCTAAGCTCTACTGCTTGAGAAACTTCCCTCTTTTTGATGTGGATATACCATTTATTCAATGTATTAGCTACATCCACTGAGGCAATACTTTCCATTCAAATAACCTCCTTTTCCATTTATACCAGTTATTTTACAGAATATAATAAGATTTGGATAGTGATAAAGGGTAGATAGTTAAATTTTAGGGAGGGGGAGCTTTTTTTGTGGTGAGGCAGTTTTTTGCAGTCATTCACTGATAGTTGTCAGTAGTTCTGCCTATATTTTGTCAGATTAGTGAGAGAGTTGCCCAAATTCATCTGATTTTTGTACCAGTGAGAGTAACATTTCTAGGCAGTGCGTTTCAGTTATTTGAAAGGTGGTCATAATCCTGTCTTTT
This sequence comes from Bacillus sp. NPDC077027, assembly GCF_050269555.1. Classification (NCBI taxonomy): domain Bacteria; kingdom Bacillati; phylum Bacillota; class Bacilli; order Caryophanales; family Bacillaceae; genus Bacillus; species Bacillus sp. NPDC077027. Next base: position 804,723 of record NZ_JBNNIO010000001.1, read on the forward strand.
TATGTTGCGTTAAGAGTAACACAAAGCCATTTTACAGTGACAATTTAGGATCATGGCTGTACTATCCTTAAAAAATGTTTTGACAGAGAATGTAGTCATACCAATGCTTTCAGCAGTTATTTTGACAATAAAATAAATACTTGTCTTTCCATACTTTAAAACAGTATGTTACTGTTATACACTATAGTGTAAAAGATTATAATGTTTATTTCTTTTTACAATATTGTATTAAGAATTAAAAAAGTTGATGGCGAAGCCATTATGTTCAGTTTGTTACTTTATTTTGTATGTAACAGCAGTACATAATAGTGTAAGAGAGACTACAGCTTTTTAGGAACAGGATACAAAATCACCTCTATCATTTTGTCTGTCTCCTATTTCAAGTTCTGTTTTCTGAAAGGCTGTCTCTTTTATCTGCTTTTTATCTGAGGTTTGAGTTACTTTATGTAGCTTGAGCCTCTTTTTTATTTACCTATATATCCAAGATTCCTAGAGATACACCCTCTCTTTTTAACAGGGGAGGGGTACTTTTTCAAGCTGAGAATATAGGCTTAGTCTTGGGAAATTGGGAAGCTGATATTTTGCCTGAAAATGAACAGAAAATGTCCTCTAAAATGTCAGATAAAATCCAGTATTTATAAGGGATGACAAGCCTTTTTTCTAGGTGGAAATAACAGAGGTTTTCTGTAGGTGAATTATGGTGAACTGTACAAGAAATGCAGAGTGTTCGCAGTACAAAAAATATTAATTTTAAGGAGGTTTTACAGATGGCGAATGTCAAAAGGAGGGTATTAAAGCCTGAGCAGTACAAAGCTATATCCCACATGATTTACAAGGATGTCAATGGTTTATCAAATGAGGAGATAGCTAAAGAGGTAGGTGTTAATCCTAGTACCATATATGCATGGAAGAAAGAGGGATACTTTATTGATGAATTACTGAGGCAGTCTGAGGAAGTGCAGAGGTCTTACCTGCCTGATGGATATGCACAGCTAAGGATGATCATCAATAACCCTAAGGTCAGCCCTGCTAATAAGCTAAAGGCTATTGAGATACTGCTTAAGAATCAAGGCAGATTAAAGGATGTTCAGGAAGTAACAACAACTGTAGATGATAAGAGTCTTACTGATCTGTTGTCAGACTTAGATAGTATGTAACACACAGAGAGATGATGGCATGTGCTGTTGTCTCTCTTTCTTTTTATTTGTTTAAACACTTTTGATACAAACAATTGAGACAAAACAAAACCTTTATTAATCAGCAATGAAATGTTGTATCAAAATGATGTCTTTTTGAGACTGTTTTCCTTGAGACAATCTGAATGATGAACAGAATTATATTGTCCACTCCTTTGTCATACCGCCCACAGGGGAGGCATGGGGGGAAATCCTATCCATCTTGTGTACAGAAAATACTCACAATAAAAAATACTTTAGTATGGAAGTTAATTCCAGTGCTTATCTACATGTCACAGTACAAATACATCTCTCTAATCATAGTTAAAAAGTTATGACAGGAGAGGTCAGTTTTGGGCAGAGATAAGCTATTACAATGGGGAGCTAACAGAATTGCTAAGGGATTAAGAATGGACTCAAAAATCTTTGGGGGGAGAGAGGAAAGCTCTTATCAGACAATGCTTTGGAGGTCATTTAGAATTTATAGAGGCTTTAGGAATAAAAGATGACTATATCGCAGGTAAATATAGAAAAGGTACAGGAAATGTCCAACAGATAGTAAAAGAAGTTGCGGTTTGGACAAAAGAGAGACTTATAACAAAAGTACAGCAGGAGTATCAACAGGGCAATGCAGTAAACTACTCACACATAGAAAATCATTGGGGAAAGCGTTTTATTCCTGTCATAAATAAACTCTTTGGTAGTCATCAGGCTTTCATATTTGAAGCAGGGATTGATTACTCAGCGATCAGAGGAAATCATACACTTAATCCTGACATTGAGAGAAACAAAGTTAAGTCAGTTATTACATCAGAAATAGGTTATAGGTTTGAGGAGTTACTGGGTCAGTTTCTACAGGAATTGGGCAGGGAATTCTCTAAATATGACTCAGGATACGCAGACTCAAAACCTGATTTTATCTTTAGTCCTGACCATTGGGGAGATGCTAAGTTGTCAGTTAACGCAGATACTACAAGGATGAGAAGGAAATACTTACAGCATTGTAAAAAGGTAACTGTCTTTCACCTGATTGGACATCATGATTATTCAGCTACTCTACAGGATGGCACAGAGCGTACAAGTGTTTTTGCTTTTTTGAAAAAACAGGACAGAAATTTTCAGGATAAATTTTTACCCTTGTTCCTAGAAATGGAGCAGGAATATTATCAGGCTGTAGCGTAATTGCTACAGTCTTTTTTGTATAGCTATTTGCAGACACTTACAGAAAAAAATTCTATACAGGATACTGTAATCATGCTATTATATCTATACAAACATTTGTTCTGTTTTTGGAGGTAAACTGATGGAAAATGGAATTAAAATTGACAACGCTGATGAATGGACAGGTTATTTACCTTTGGTAGTGAAACATCTACTTTCAGATTGGGGATACTTTGAAAAAGACATTAATTTGACAGACGCACTGAACGCAACTGAATACTTACTATGGAGACTTTTGGGCAACGCTCATGATGACTTTTACTCAGAGCTGAGGATCAATGACAACCTGCTGCACACGCAGTATAAAATAGATTGCCTGAACTTTATGCACAAATATAAACAGTATTACTATTCAATGAAAGAGGGTTTACTGTAAATTGGGCAGGTCTTAAATGACCTGTCTTTTTTTGTTTTGTCACAGTTTACCAAGTGCCTCTAATTACAGGTTTAAAGGGGGCATTTACATTGTTGACATCAAAAGAAATTGAAAACTTGCTTGCAAAAGAAGAATACGCACCTATAAAAAGGATCAAGAAAAAAGATTTGACAGATGAACAGCGACAGGAAGTAACCACTATTGAATCAATTGTATCTTTTGGGGAGGACATCATTACTCTGTTTGATTTTCTGCTAGACCTGAAAGAAACATTGCCTACACAAAAATGTTTTGTTGATTCAGGGGTGAATAAAATGCTCAGTCATTTGGCAACTCATAAGCCTGAAATAGAGGTTACGCCAATTATGGTGGAGGCATGTAAATTAAGATTAACAAGAACCTATATGAGTAAGGTGATTGAGTTACACCTAGAGGCTTTAGTCAGAGAGCAACTGCCACAGTATAAAATGATCATCCATCCTCTGATTGATAGTGTAATGGGCATTGATATGATCCTTGAGACTGAGACAAAAAGGCATTACATCCATGTAACATCTAATACGCCTATGGCTATCAGTATGCTGAAAAGGAAAGAGTCAAGAGGTGGTTACAGAGTTGGGAAAGCGTACATTCCATACAACAGGGATTTTGCAGGAGATTTGGTCTTGAAGTATGACACCAATCAGGACTCAGTTTCAACCAAGATAATCAATGGTTTCCCTCTTTTTAATTCAGAGTTTGTTGTTTGGAGGATTGAGCTTGCTGATATGTCAGTTAGTTTTGGGGAGAGCTTAACTGTTCCTTATAGTAAATTGAATCATTTTAATGACTGGATGAAAACATATGTACCAATAGCAGTTTAAGGCAGAGCTTACATAGCTTCTGTCTTTTTTGTTGTTCTGAATACATTACCTATTTGTAATTACACCTTTCTGTATTTACACCATCCTGTAATTGTGCTATTATACTCTCAAAGGTTAAATAATCAGGAGGTAACAAATGGGCAGGACATATGGGTATATGCGAATAAGCACCAAAAAGGATGAGCAGACCTTTAACAGACAAGAGGCACAACTTTTGGGAAAGGTTGATAAACTTTATTTTGACAGAATGAGTGGCGCAAAGAAAAACAGACAGCAGCTACAGGAAATGCTTACAGCTTTGGAGGCAGGAGATACAGTCCTTATAGTTGCCATTGACAGGCTCAGTAGATCAACCAAAGACTTACTTGAAATTGTGGAAACAATTAAAGCTAAAGGCGCATCCCTCAAGTCAATTAATGACTCTTGGCTTGACACAACATCTGAAAACCCAATGTCTGAATTTCTACTTACTGTAATGGGTGCATTAGGTCAGATGGAAAGAGCAATGACTATTCAAAGGGTTAAGGAAGGTGTTCAGGTTGCTCAAGAAAAAGGAGTGAAATTTGGCAGACCAAAAGCAAATAAAAACAAAGTAAATTACGCATTGGAATTGTACCATTCTAGGAAATTAACAGTAAGAGAGATTAGCGATATTACAGGAATTAGTAAGGCGACATTGTACAGAAAGCTCAAGGAGGTAATGTAATGGCTAAAAATATCACTGCTGACAAGAGAAATGAGATTCTCAGGTTGTACAAAATGGGTGTTTCAAGTGCTGAAATAGCTAGACAGCTTGGAGTAGCAAAATCAACAGTAACAAGGAATACACTAAAGGCAGAATTAAGGGAAAAACAAGACACAGGGAAAAGGCTCTCTCAGGCTGTTATAGAGGAGATGAAAAGCATGTATACAAATACATTACTACCTAAGAAAGAACTTGCTGAGAGGCTGTCAGTGAGCATAGATAGCATTAATTTTCACACAAGAAATATCACTGAAAGAAAAATCCCTGCTCCTGTTATCAAGAGCCTTATCACACATTATCTACAAGGAGAAATGACACCTGATGCCATTAAGAAGATGACAGGAATCACAAAAACACATTTTTACAATATTGTCAGGGAGGAAACGCAGAATGTCTAAATCAATTGGTGATAAAAAGATCAAAGCAATTATTGACTTATGGGAAAATGAAATGTCAATCAAGGAAATATCTGAGGTCATGGATGTTTCCACTTCTACAATATATAGGGTTTTAATTAGGTTTGGAGCAAAAGAAAAGTCAACTGAGGCAGTGAACAGATTGACTCCTGAACAGAAAGTACAGGTTATCAAGATGTATCAGGAGGGCAAACCTATTCAGGAAATATTGGATGAGGTAGGATGCTCTAAACCAACTGCATATAACTATATAAACCAAGCAGGATTAAGTAGATCACTTCCAGTGGATAAGCTACAGGAAGTAATTAAAAGATATATCTCTAATCATAGTATTTCAGTGAATGATTTAGTAAAAGAGGCAGGTATCAGTAAAGCGACTTTCTATAGAAGATTAAAAGAATACAGGAATGAGGGGGAGAATTAATCTCCTCTTTTTTTTTCTGCAAAAAACTGCTATCACAGAAAAACTGCCCTCACAAAAAGCGACCACCTTTATTTTTTACCTCTCAGCTACCTGAATATATGAACGCTGACAGAGACAAAGAATAAAGGGGGAGCAGTATGTTAATTGATGATCTTTTGAAATGGATGAAAAGCACACCACTGGATAAAGTGAAAGAGTATGCTTGGAAACTTGAGGGGAAAATTGAAGAACTGAAAATAGATGCAAGGAATTGTATTGGGAATGGTGAACTGGAAGAGGCAAGGCACTTGATTGAAACTGATATTCCTTATTATCAAAGAGTGTATAGAATTACAAGGGGATATTATGACATTCTGTTTTACACCTATGAGTATTTTTCAGAAGAGAGAAACCCTGAAAATGAAAACAACCTTATTCCAAGAGGTGTGACCATTGAATCAGCACCTGATTTTCATAAGGAGCTGTGTGAAAAGCTAGATAAACTGAATACAGTTGACAAAACTAAAAACATTTGTTGGGGAGCAAGCAGGGGTAGTGGTAAATCTGCTTACCTAAGTAATATTGAACCTACACATGCAGTCACATACAGAACTAGGAAATACATCATTATTATTTCTGAAACTATTTCAATGTCTCAGAACTTTGTTGAATTTATTGCACAGAACCTGAAAGAAAATCCAAAGCTAATATCTGACTTTGGGGAAATACTTTCATTGAACAGTACCAAGAATGAGCAGGACAATAAAGAGGGTTTCATTACTCATACTGATATTAAGGTGCAAGCCTCATCTATTGGCGGTCAGTTGAGGGGATCAAGGTTCAGAAGTAGTAGACCTGATCTGATCATCTGTGATGACTTGGAATCAGGTAAAAATACAAACACACAGGAATTGAGAGAGAAAAATCTTCATTGGTTTAACTCAGTAATTGTGCCTATGGGTGATCCACAAAGAACCGCCATTGTATACATGGGAACGCTTGTACATGGTCAGGGCTTGCTGCCAAACATCATGAACAGGGCTGATTATGATAGTAAAATGTATTCAGCAGTTATCTCAGAGCCAATCAATGAAAATCTGTGGACACAGCTAGACACAATGCTTAGGGATGTTGAGAATCCTAACAGGTTGAATGATGCAAGAGACTTCTATGAGTTGAATAGAGAGCAGATGGATGAGGGCATTGAGGTTCTTTGGGCTGACAGGTTCAGCTACTTTGATTTAATGGTCAAAAAGGTTGAAATTGGTTCAAGGGCTTTTTCATCTGAGTATCTGAATAAACCATCTGATGATGAATCTTGTATTTTCAAAGAAGATTATCTACTTGAATTTGATGACAAAGATTTATTTGATGTCAATGGTAATAGGTTGAGGTTAGATGTATATGGGTTTTGGGATATTGCTTTAGGTAAAAACTCAAGATCTGATTACAACGCCATTATCATCTATGGTAGGGAAATCAGAACAGGTGCAATATACATTCTTGAGGCATGGGCTGAAAAATGTGTTCCATCTAAAGCAATGGACAAGGCATTGGACTTTATCGCACATTACAGACCTAAAATCTTTGGAGTTGAAACCATTCAAGCACAACATGAAATTTACAGACAGTTGCAAGAAAAAGCAAATTCACAAGCACTGTACTTTACAAGAATAAGACCAGTTATGCCTAGAAGTAGGAAAGAAGAAAGAATTGAATCATTAGAGCCATTGTTTGAACAGGGATTGATCAGAGTTAAGAAACATCAAAGGTTATTGAAGGAACAACTTATTCAGTATCCCAACCACAATCATGATGACCTGCCTGACTGTTTAGCTTCTGCAATATCTCTAGTAAGAATTAAACCAAGAGGATTTTACACAAAGCCTGAGGGTCTATGACCTTAGGCTTTTTTTTGTTTCCATAAATAAGGAGGAGAAAAGATGGTTGTATTTGATCAGATGTTTGGAAAGGGTGAGTTCTATCCTCCTGTTGAGCATAAAAACAGGATTAAAAGGTATAGAGACAATAAGCTCTTATTTAAAGGTGAACACTATGATTTGTTCAGAAGGTATAATATTGCAAAGTCAGGGAAAATGTATGTCTCTGTTAACTTAGCAGGAATTATCTCAAAGAAATCAGCAGATTTTTTAATTGGTGATGGTGTTCATGTTTCCGCAGGTAAGGAAGATAATTCCCCTGAGCAGTTAGCGTTGGACAGGATCAAAGAAGATTCTGACCTTGATATTCTATTTTATGAGTCAGCTCTTGCCAATGCTTATAGAGGAGACAGTTTCCTAAAGGTTAGATATGGTCAGGAGTATGCAGGTTTATACCCTCCTGAATTTGATGAACCAAGAGTCATCATTGAGTCAGTAAGCGCAGAATATGTTTTTCCTGAGACAGCAAAGCACAACAACAATCTAATCACTGCTTATCACATTGCAATTCCAACAAAAGCTGATGACTATGAGCCTGTTGATAGTCCTAAAGGGTGGATTCTGAGTGTTGAGAGTCATTATGCAGGTAAGATTGAATACAGGAAATTTAAAATGACTGTTCTTGTCACAGATGTAGAGGGTTATCCTACAGAGTGGAAAATTGGCGATATGATGGAAGCTCCTCAAGTAGTAGCTACAGGCGTTCCTATTCCATTAATTGTTCATATCCCTAATTTCAGTGTTGATGATACATGGGAGGGAATGGATGATCTTTCAGAGTTAAAACCTTTGTTTGATGAATTAAATAACAGATTGAGTCAAATAGCAATGATTTTAGATGCTCATGCTAATCCTGCTCTTGCTATCCCTCCAGGTATTTTAGTTGAGGATGAGCATGGCAGACCAAAGTTCAGGGTTGCTGATAGTAAGGTGTTTGAGATTGATGGAAAAAATGACATCATTCCTCAGTATGTTACATGGAATGGGCAATTACAGGAATGTTATTCAGAAATTGATAGACTTATTGAAATGATTCTGATGACTGCTGAAATTCCTGCTGTGGCACTTGGTAAATCTGATTCAGGTACATCAGGAGCATCAGGATTGTCAATCAAGTTCAGGTTAAACTCTCTTATCAGTAAGATTAAGAGGAAAAGGAAATATTATGAGAAGGCTTTGAAAAGAGTGTTCCTCATTGCACAGCACCTAGAAACAGTTGTTGGTGTAGCTGATTATGAAATCACAGTTCCTCACCTTATCTTCACTGATGGTATTGATAAAGATGAAACTGAAATTGCAAACAGAATGGCTATCAGGACAGGTGGAGCAATTACCATGAGTCAAAAGAGGGCTATTATGTTAATGGATGGAGTGACAGAGGCTCAAGCGGAAGAAGAATTGAAAAGGATTGAGGAGGAACAGAAGGCAAATGCGCCTCAAGAGAACTCAAGCCCAAGCATTTTTAATGACTTACCAACTGAGGAAGATCAGCAGGAAGAAGATGAGGAAACAGATGAGAGCGAACAGGGTTAACCTGTTCCTCTCTTTTTTATTTTAGAGAGGTGATTTGATTGGCTAAAACTAATAAAAATGGGATGCCTATTCCTACTTATGTTAGAGATAAGAAGAAACTAGCTGAATATTTTGCAGTTGCCTACAAGGATATGCTAGATCAATTGCTCTTACAGCTTGTATTCAATCCTGTCCAACCAAGAGTAATTATGGAAGTTCAGATAATGAGGCAGATCAGTTCAAGGTTGAATAAACTGGATTTTGCGGTTGCAGCCCACATTGACAAGACAATCAAGAAGGCTTTTAAAGAGGGGCAAGCCTATCATCTATTATCAATAAATGAGGCTACAGCAATGGATGAAGCTCTTTCAGCTATTACTTTCAATATGATTGTAGATAATAAGGTTGAGGCTTTAGTTGCTGATACTTATGGAGACATCTTGCTTGCTACACAGAACACAGAGGAAGCAATTAAGGGAGTTGTCAGGAATACTGTTCAAAAGGTCGCTCAATTCAATGCCATTAGGAACACTAACTACACCAATCAAGCAGACCAATTAAAGAAAGAGCTGTCTAAAAAAGGATTGTCAGAGAAAATTGTTTCTGAGGGATTTGTTGGAATAGTTGATAGGATGGGAAGAAAATGGGATCTTAGAACATACTCAAAAATGGTCATGACAACTAAAGTGAATCAAGCATTTACAGAAGGAATCAGACATGAGGCAACTCAGACAGGTTTAGATTTGGCAGTCATTTCATCTCATGGCGTATCAAAGGACAACCCTTGTTCAAAGTGGGAAGGTGTGGTGATCAGCCTTAATGGTAAAACTGAGGGATTTTGGACTTATGAGCAAGCAAGAGCCACAAATGAAATTTTCCATCCCAACTGTGAACATGGGCTACACTCTATCAGAAGTTTGGAAATGTTACCTAAGGAAGATGTTGAAAAGCATAAAAGGAAGATGAAAGCATTGGGGGATGTCTCTAAAAGGGAATATAAAAGAAAAAAAGTAAAGAAAAAATAATTATTACTTTATTTTTGTATTGACAGACAGACATATATATGAGCTAGACAGGTTGTCTAGTTATGGAGGGGAGGACAGATTATATGGATGCTGAAACATTAGTTGAGGAAAATGTTGTTGAAACAAATGCTGAACCTGAGACATCTGTTGTGGAGGAAACTTCTACTACAGAAACTCAATCTGAGGAAAAAGTTGTTGAAACTACTGAGACACCTGAGACAAAGGTTGATCCTGAAAATGAACCTGAGGAAAATTCTGAGGTTACTGATTCTGAGCAAGAGCCTGAAAAAGAGGAAGAAATTGAACCTTTACAAGATGAGGCTAAAGAAAAGGACAAGTTAACAGGTCAGATTAAAAAAGAACAGGGTAAAGTTGATGCTTTGAAAGATCAGGTGAAATCATTAGAATCTGTTGTTCAAACAATTCTTGACACTAAGATGAAAGGTGTTCCTGAGGAGTTACATGGTTTGATTCCTGAGGGTGATTTGGTGAGTAGGCTTGAATGGATTAACAAAGCAGAACAATCAGGCATTTTCAACAAACAAGAGAAAGAAAAAAATCCAAATGTTGAGATTGGTAAGCCTTTGGAATTAAATCAAAAAAATGCTAAAGATGTTGCCAAGTTATCGCCACAACAAAAGATGGCTAATTACTTTGGTAATCTCTATAACAAATAAAAACAGGTGGGGATTCAGTTGAATCCTTTTTTAATGCCTAAATTTAAGGGGGAAATATAATGGCAGGTTTAACATTTGCACAAACTGTAGACCTTACAACTGATACTCTTCAAAAAGGTGTCATTGAAACTATGGCTACAGAGTCAAAACTATTAGCGGTATTACCTTTCATGACTGTGGAAGGACATGGTTACACTTACAATGTTGAGAAATCACTTGCAGGAGTAGAGTTCAGGAAAGTAAATGATTCTTACAATACTGTAGCACCAACTACAGAGAGAAGGGCTGAGTATCTTACTATTCTAGGTGGAGAGGCTGTTGTTGACTCTTTCCAAATGGAAGTACACTCAAACATCAATGACCTTATGGCTATTGAGGTTGCTCTTACATCTAAGGCAATTGCTCATAAATATGAGAAAACTTTCTTGAATGGTGATTCTGCTGTTGATGCTAACTCATTCAATGGATTGATTAAGAGGGTTACTGCTGTTGGCGGTGCTCAAGTTATTGCTAAAGGTAACTTAGTAGATGACCTTGATGTTATGCTTGACAATGTTCTTGGTGGCGCTGATGCACTTATCATGAACAAGAAAACTAGAAGGGGCTTAACTGCTGCTGCTAGGTCAGGTCAGATCACTTATGTTAAAAATAACTTTGGTGTACAAGTTATGCAGTATGGAGACATTGATGTTATTGATGTTGAGGCTGATTTACTTGCTGATGACATTGTACTTGCTGTTAAGTTTGGTGTAGGTGAGGCTGTTGCAGGTCTACAATCTAAATCAGGTATCATGGTGAAACCTCTTGGTGAGCTTGGTGAATCTCCACAGCTTAAAACTAGGATTGAATGGTTTGCAGGTCTTGCAGTATTCAATGATAAAGCAGTAGCAATGAGGAAAGCAACTGCTTAAGTTTAATTGATTAAGAGGAGGGCAGGGCAGGTGTTTCCTGTCTTGTCCTCTTTTTTATTTTATCTAAAATAGGAGGGATAGAATGGCAGTTAAAGTTGTTGTTCCAAATAAATCATATAATGAGGTTTTCTTAGGTATTCAGTTTGCTAATGGAGAAGGCATTTTTGAAGATGAAAAACTAGCTAAAGAAATTGCTGATACATTGGGTTATGAGATTGTAAAGGATCAAGAAGAACCTGAAATTGTTGAGGAAGAAAAACCAAAGAAGAAAAAGAAAAAGACTGTAAAGAAAGAAGATGAGTAATATGGTGGAGGCAGTTACAGCATTTATGAATGAAAATGTACTGCATTCCAAACTATATGATCAGTCTGATGATGTTACAAAATTAAAAGTTGTAAATCAGGCTTCCAATACTTTAGTTAAGTACATGCCTGATGTCTATAGTAGTGTAGAAGAAATTCCACTTGATGAACTATCTGAACAAGTGCTATGGCTTCTCAAGATGGATGATTCCATGCAGAGAGCAGAGATGGGGGCTATCATGATTACAGTTGATGGCGTGACCATTCAGCTAAGGGATATGGATAGAACTATCTCACCAAAAATTCTCTCTTTACATGGTAGAACTTCTACAAGAAAAAGAAAGGTTGCTAGTTATGCAGTTCCTCTCCAAGATACAAACAGGATGGGAAATGTAAACTACAAGCAGAACTATTGGAGGTGAAGTCATTGATTATGATTGATTTTATTCCAATGCCTCATACTGTAAAAATCCTAAAGAGTTCTGAACAGGATGCATGGGGAATCAATGTGGTTGATGAAAGCACTGCTGTTGAGATTAAATGTAGAATTTCATATAACACACAAAGAGATGTCATTGTTCTTGCATCAGGAGAGGAAATTGTATATGCAGCTACAATCCTTCTGACTGGCTTACCTACTTTAGAGTACACTGATTTAATTGAGTTCACAGATGATATGAATAATATCATTAAAAAGAATCCATTAAACATCAGGTACAAGCATGATTTTTCAGGAAATACCATTGGCGTAAAGGTATATGTCTGATGGCGAATGTATCCACATCTATTAACTTTACAGATAATACAAAAGCCATTAAAAGAAAAATCAAGGAAGCTATGGAAAGTGGAATGTTAGATGTCACTCTTGATATGAAAAGAGTAGCTTCTGAATCAGCACCTCATAAGACAGGTTTCTTAGAAAGAAATGCACATTATGAGGTAACAAGTAACTCTAATGTAATTAAGGGAAGTGTTGGTTTTTCTGCTGTGAACAATGGTTTCAATTATGCAGAGTGGACACACAATGAAAATTACAATCTTGGTGAAAAGTCAGCAATGAAACAGGGTGGCAGGTCAGCTTTTGGTGGTGGAACTGTTCCTGTGGGTAAGGATTACTTAGCAAATGCATTGAAAATGAATGAACAAGGATACCTGAGACATTTGCAGGAGAAATACAATGAGGCTGTTAGATAGGGGGAGGTTAGATGGGAATACAGGAGATAATTGAATATTTAAAAGGTGTGGGGATTGATCCTGTGTACCCTCTAGCTTTTCCTGCTGATGCTCCTAACAGAGCATATATGTTGGAAACAGGTCAGGGCTTTGGATCAAGGGGATCAGTCAATGATGTTGTTTGGACAGTCACAATGAAAGCTGAACATCCTAACCAATCTGAAAGCATGGGTAAAAGGTTGATTGACTTATTAGACAGAAAGACTGACCTACTTCTAGGTGAAAATCAAATTATCTATATCAAGTCACAACAGCTTATTCCTGACTTTCTAGGGAAAAGCTCTGAGGGTTCATATTATCACATGGTTAATTTCAAGGTTCTAGTCTCAGACTAGGACTTTTTATTTTGGGAAATTTAAGGGGGAAATATAATGGCAGGTTCAAAAGTTGCAGGTGTAGATGTTTTACTAAAATTCAGTACACCAACAGGAAAAGTAGTTTTAGGCGGTCAAACAGGAGCGACACTGAATAGATCAGCAGATACTATTGATGTTACAGATAAGACAAGCAATGGTTTTAAATCAAGTCTAGCAGGTTTGATCAGTTGGTCAATTGATTCTGATGGGTTTGTTGTTCTTGGTGATGAGGCTCTTGAAATAGTAGAGGCAGCTTTTCTTGGTAGAAAAATTGTAGAGGCAGAGATCAGGGTTGGTGCTTCTGACAATACAGCAGGAGTAACATATATTGGTTCAGGCTACATTGTAGACCTTCCACTAGAATTCAAACAAGATGATGCTGTAACTTACAGCTTGTCTATTGAAGGTGCTTCTGCTCTTGATAGAGTAAAAGGTGCAGAAATTTCAAGTTAAGACTTTAAAAAGAGAATATCAGTTAGACATAAAGAGGAGTAGGGTAAATACCTTGCTCCTCAATTATTCTATTTAAGGGGAGATACAGATGAAAAAGGCAAAAGTTATGATTGATAAAGAAAGAAACCTAGCATTTCCTATGATGTCACTAATCAGGTTAAAGAAAGAGCATGGTGTTCAAATTGCTGATCTACAGGACAAGGAAAAAGCTCAGGACATGGAAGTAATTACTGCAATTATTTGGGCAGGATTAATCCATGAGGATAGAGAACTTTCTTTTGAAGATGTTGCATACATGGTTGATCTTTCTCAGTTACCTGAAATTTCTAAGAAACTTGGAGAAGTGTTTGGTGAGCTAAATGAGGAAAAAAACTCACAAGAGTAAGTCTAGCAGATATGTCCATTGAGGGCATTCATAAATATGGCTATGGCTTACTGAAATTAGATAGAGAAACCTTGATGTCAATGGATTTATTTGAATTTATTGATAGAGTCAATGGTGCGCTCTTATGGCATGAACATCAATTAGATGAAACTCTTAATAACTTTGCTTGGTACACAGCCAATCTCATGCTATCATCAGGTAATTTCAAGAAGGGTGCTAACCCAATGGAAATCAAAAAGAGTCTTTATGTGTCCATTGAGGATCATGTGGAGGAAGCTAAATCTGAGGAATTAAAGAGAGCAGAGCAGATTAAGAATGTTAATGAGGAAAAGGCTAGACTCATCAAGAGATTTGGTCTTGATCAAAATTAAATAGGTTTAAATGGAGGCTGTTGGAAGAGAATATTATTTCTTTTTCAGCAGTCTCTTTTTTTTATCAGAGAAGGTAGGTGGAAATGAATGGCTAGTGTAGGAGAATTAAGCGCACATATTACTCTTGATGGATTAGAAGAGATTAGTTCCCAACTGTCTCAAGTAGGTCAGTCCATGAATCAAACAGGTTCACATATTTCAGCAATGGGAAACTCTTTCAGTAACTCAAGTCATGGCATTAATGGTTTAAACAGTTCTATGTTCCACACCTCTACTACAATTGAGGGGATGGAGGATCAGATCAGCAATATCACCAACAAGATTGAGAACTTTAAGCAAGCTACATCAAATGCAGACTCAGCAACATCTCAGGCATATACTGAGACATTCCATAGACTTAAAGCCTTGAGGTCTGAGTATTCTCTGCTAGTATCAGCAACTAGGCAATATGGTTCTGAAACAGCTAAGAAGATGGTTGAGGCTATGAAACCAATGCACGCCCTTGAGTTAAAAGCTAAAGAAATACAAAAGCAGTGGATAAACATGGGGTTAGACACTGATCAGTTTAATGGAGATACTGATGCAATGATGTCATCTATTGAGGAGCTTGGTAAGAAACAAAAAGCTGTTCAAGATGACATGATGAAGGCAGATAAGATGGGTAGAATATCCATCATGCAACAGGCAGGTACAATGATGAACCTTAGCACTCAAGCTAGTAAGGTATCAGAGGCATTTAGAACACAAGGTTCTGTTTTTGAGAGGATGTCAAACCCTGCTTTAAGAGTAGCTGATGGTTTGAATAGAATGGCAAATAGAGGAAATGCGGCTGTTTTAGCTCTGAAACAATTAGGACCAAATGCCAATATGAAACAGCTTACAGATAGGATTGGCATGATCAATCAAGGTATTATGAGGGCAAACTCAGTAGCCTTGACAGGAGGTATCCTTTCTGCTCTTGTATATGGCTCTTTAGCTAAGGGAGCTATGAAAACAGATAAAGAGTTTGCTAGTATGGTTGAGACATTAAAAGAGGTATGGTCAGGTGCTTTACAGCCAATGGTTCAGGCTTTTGCTGATGTTGGTAAGGCTATCCTACCAATGCTTATTTCTCTTGGTAAGATGGTGAACAGTTTCAACAAAGCGCATCCTGTCCTAGCTAAGATGATTCAAGGATTCCTGATGTTGATTCCTGCCTTAATACTCATCCTATCACCATTAGCAGTAGGGATTGGGATGTTTGCAGGTATGCAAGCTATGTTCAGTGCTCTGTCAGTCATGATCATGCCATTGATCACAGGTTTAGCGGCTATTTCAGCACCTGTATTAATTGCCTCAGCAGTAATTGTAGGACTGATTGCAGTAGGTGTCCTGTTGTACAAAAACTGGGATAAAATCACAAAATACTGCTCTATAGCATGGAACTGGATGAAAGAACAGGCAGTCAATATCTTTAATGGTATTGCTAACTTTTTCAGGGAGTGGGGAATTGTTATACTTGGTGTCCTAACTGGTGGGATTGGTATTTTGGTCATAATGATTGTTACCCATTGGGATCAGATTAAATCTGTCACAGCTACAGCATGGAATGCTATTGTCAATGTTATAGTTTCTGTGTGGACAGGGATTGCATCATTCTTCTCCTCAGTTTGGGCAGGGATTGCTACTATATTTAATTTAGCTGTAAAAGGAATTGTAGCTTACTACACCACAGCATTTAGCATTTTAGTTACAGTTGCTCAGGCTATATGGAATGGAATTGTTACAGTGATAAAGGTTGCTTGGGAGGTAATAAAGACTATCATCCTTGTGGCGGTAGCTATTTTAGGTACTGTCCTCAACCCTCTATTTACTCTCATGAAAATGGGATGGAATGGTCTTGTAACTGTTGTTCAAACTGTATGGAACTTGATACAAAGTGCTGTGCAAAAAGGAATTACATTCATTGTTAATGCATGGAATGTGTACAAGGCAGGAGTTATGGCAGTTTGGAAATATGTGTACACTAATGCTGTTGCTCCTGTGGTTAGTAAGATAAAGATAGTAGTTAAAACTCTTGTAGCAGTAGTAGTTACTATCATGGCATCTATTAAGTCAGCATTTAGCTCAGCGTGGAATGTTGTATCTAATATAGTGAAAGTTGCAATTTCAAGAGTGAAAGCAACTGTTCAAACATTAGTTGGAATTGTGTCAGCGATAAGCTCTAAAGTGAAATCCTTGTTTTCTACTGCATGGAATGCTGTTGCATCAATTGTCAAGAGTGTCATTGCCAGGATAAAAAGCACTGTACAAACCATTGTTAACATTGTAACCACTGTTAGTAACAAGGTGAAATCCCTTTTTCAAAGTGCTTGGAATGCTGTAGCATCAGTTGTCAATTCTGTTGTTAACAGAGTTAAATCAATTATCTCAAGTATTATCAATGTAGTTACATCTGTTGGTAATAAGATAAGGAATGGTTTTTCAAGTGCTTGGAATGCTGTTAGTTCAAAAGTGTCCTCTGTTATTAATAGTATAAAATCAAAAATTTCAAGCATTTGGGGCACAGCTAGTAATATTGCAGGAAAGATCAGGTCAGCTTTTTCTAATTTGTTTAGTGGAATTAAAGTACCACATTTTAGTATTTCTAATGCCTCATTGAATCCTAAAGACTGGATTACAAAGGGAATGCCAAAACTTAACATTGCTTGGCATAAGAATGGAGGAATCCTAGACAGTTCTACTTTGATTGGAGCAGGTGAGGCAGGTGCTGAGGCTATTGTTCCCCTATCTTCTCAGAGAAGGATGAAACCATTTGCTCATGCTGTTGCCAGTATGATGCCTGATGGAAATAAATCAGGTGGTAATACTAGCATTCATGTAGCTCAGATGATTATAAGAGAGGAAGCAGATATTCAGAAAGTAGCTCAAGAACTTAACAAGCTGCAAGACAGAAAAGTGAGAGCTTCAGGAAAAATCAGCTTTGCCTAACAGATTAGTTCAAAGGTAAATCCTTTGGACTTTTTTGTTTTTATATAAAGGAGGAAATAGGATGGCAGAATTTCAAGGAATTTATTTTAATGAAATACCAATGCCTGATTTTGTCAGGGTGAAAGCTATTAATCATAGTATCTTACCCACAATCAGTCAGAACACTATTACAGTTGATGGTAAAGCAGGTTCATATGATTTTGGAAATACAATAGGCACAAGGGAAATTGAAGTTGATATTGCCATTATTGCATCTGAACCAAATGCATTGCCTTTTCTTTTAGAGGAGTTAGCAGATTGGCTATACTATGAGGAAGAAAAAGAGTTGATCTTAGGTGATAACCCTAACAGATTCTATAAAGCAAAATTCACAGGGGAATCTAATATCAAAGAGTCTTTTCTTGTTGGTGAGGGAACACTCACTTTCACCTGTTCTGATCCTTATATCTATGGACTTGATAGGGAGTTTTTGATCCCTGAAACATATACAGGCGACATCCTTGAGTTAACAAATACAGGTAGGTCAGAAACTTACCCACAATTGAGCTTTGAAATGACTCAAGATGTAACTAATTTCACTGTTGTTGCGGGTGATGACTTTATTGATTTAGGCACTCCATTTGGTGTGGATGATGACACCAATAACAAAGTAGATGCAGGGGGATGGGTATTAAAAGATTACTTAAAGTCTCTTAATGGTTGGACTGTTCCTGCCTCTCAACCCAATGGAATTATCACAGGAGCAATGGAGGTATATGGAAATGTAGAAGTGAGGCAGTCAGGGTTAGATTATGGAACTGGTTCAGCGTGGCATGGTGCTTCCATTGTAAAACCTTTGGCTCAAGCTGTTACTGACTTTGAAGCACAATACACATTCAGGATTGATACTGATGCCTCTGTTAAATTTGCAGGTAAGGTTGTTCCTAAAGGAAATATCTTGATGAGAACAGGAGCGTCAACAAAGTATAGAAATAAAGGTGTAGTAGTGAAAGGTAAAACTTACAATGTCCTAAAAAGAGCTAGCAATGGTTGGTTAAAGCTAGAAAATGGTTATTATATTCAAGGCTCTAAAAGTCTTGTTGACTTCCAACCTGAAACATACAAAGTTGATAAGATGGGTAGAAACCAATTCATGCTGAATGATAGCAATGGATTCCCTCTGTTTGTAGCCTCTGTGAGAGATGCAACTGCAAAAGCAAGAACGCTTACTGCTGAGGTTAAGTTGATCAATGGCAGCAAGAATAAGGTCATTCTGAATAAAGCAATTCCAAGTAAACATAACAATCTTGATGGTTATTGGGTTGTTAAGAGGTCAAAAAATGTATGGCAGGTAAGCCTTTATGATGATGATGAAAAAGGTGGATACACAAGGATTCTTTATGCAAAGTGGGCAGATACCTCAGAGACATATAAAAGAGCAGTTTCACAGGCTCAAATAGGTGTCATGGCATATAAGACTAACACTGCTACTTACATGGCTTGTAAGGACATCAGAGTGAAAAGTTTGGATAAACAAATTAAATCAACTGATATACCTTTAATTTTAAGGGCAGGAGATACACTAGATATTGATAATGAAACAGGAGCAATTTTGAAGAATGGGCAACCTTTTTATGAATACCTTAATCCCGCAAGCACCTTTATTAAATTGAGGAGTGGTGAAAGTGGTATAGTGGTTTCTCCATATGATGCTTTTGTCAATGGTTCAATATCATACACAGAGAGAACATTGTAAGGGGGAGTTATTCAAATGGAAATGAAAAATTTATATATTCTTGATTCAGACAAAACTACAATTGGTGTCCTATCTAATAGGATGCCTTTTTCTTTGCCTTTTTATGATGATTTACAGACATCTGACCTAGATGATTTTACAGATACACTGACAATGAAAATTCCATCTAATCATGGGGAAGCTGCTAAGATTGTTGCAGGGAATTTCATTTTATATCCTAGTTTAGAAGGTGGAAATAAGCTATATAAAATCATTGAGGCAAAGGAATCTACATCAGGTGGTCAGAACATTAAGGAGATTTACTGTGAGGTATCTGCTCAAGATGATTTGATTAAGGATGTTGTAAGACCAACAAAATTCATATCATCCACTGTTGAACAGGTTGCAGCGCATATTTTGACAGGCACACCTTTTGAGGTTGGAAGTGTTGAGAACTTAGGTGTACAGGATGTAGAAATCAATGATTATCCAACCAAGCTAGAGGCTCTTATTTCTACTGTTAAACAGTTTGGAGGAGAGTTCCAGTTTGAATATGTGACTACAGGCACAACTATTACAGCGCAGAGAGTCAACATTTCTAAGCAGGTTGGGAGTGTAACAGGAAAGCCTTTCATGAGAGGTAAGGACTTGGTTGGTGTTGAGAGGATTGAGGACAGGAGCAGTCTTGTAACAGCCTTGATTGGCGTTGGTAAGACATCTGAATCAGGCACACCTCTTACATTCAAAGATGCTCAAGGCGTTACACAGGGCATTCCTGAGGGTTACAAGATTATTGGTGATTATGTCACTTCCATTGTAGCGCAGGAGAATTACAGTACAAACAACCTGCCTATTTTTGGTGTCTACAAAGATGACCAAGCAACCTCACCTCAAGAGCTATTTGAAAACACTTTGAAGGCTTTGCAGGGTAATGACAGACCAAAGATGACCTACTCAACATCTGTTGTATTACTTGAGAGAGTAGCAGGTTATGAACATGAAAGAGTTTCTCTTGGTGATACAATTCTTGTACAGGATAAAACTGTTCAGCCTGAACTATACCTACAAGCTAGGGTAAGGAAACTGTCTAGGAGCTTAACCAATCCTACAAAGGATGCAGTTGAATTTGGTGATTATATTCCTGTTGTTCCTCCAATCAATACAAGAATCAATGAAATTCAGAATAGAATCTCTGAAAAAGAATTGACATGGGATAATGCAAAAGAAATTCCATCCATGAAAGATGAGATTAGTAAGCTACCTACAAGAGATGAACTGTTTTCCTCTCAGGCTCAAAGGATGAAAGTCAGATACTTGAGGGATTACATTAATGGTTCTGATGTAAACAATTCAAATGAATGGTCTGAGATTCAGGTATTTAAAGAAGGAAACAACATTGCTAAAGGTATTGTTCCAACTGGATCAAGCACTCTGACCAATCCTGAATATCTTACTGATGGTAAAGCTGATTCCACCCTTTCTGTAAAGGCAGGGAGTGGGCTGCAATATGTTCAGTTAGATTTGGGAGAGCTTGTTGAGAATATTGAGTATATCAAAGTTTGGCATAATTTTGATGGTGGTAGGACTTATAACAGTCATTTTGTTGATGTTTCAGAGGATGGTGTTCAGTGGGTTAGGTTGTTTAACTCTACAAAACATGGTAGCCATAAAGAGACAGCTACAGGTTTTATTGTTCCAGTCAATAGTTCTGCAATTATTTCAACCCAAGAAAAGCAGGTTACTCAGGTTGTAACAGCGTTTGAGGATTTGGATAATTTTAAACAATCAGTAGAGGTTAAGCTAGATCAGAAAGTACCTTTAACTACATTTAATAATGCTGTGACCACCATCAATTCCTCTATTACAGATAAGGCTGACCTTGTGTATGTAAGTGGAGAGTTGAAAAACAAGGCTAATACTACAGAGGTTTACTCTAAGACTGAGGTAGATAACGCTGTAAATAGTAGAGTAGCTACCACTAAATATAACACTGATGAAACAGGCAGGGTGCAAAGGTTTCAATCTGCTGAATCAAGAATCAAACAGGTTGAGGATGAAATAACCTTATCTTTAAGTGGGACATCTTATGACAAACTGTCTAGTATGTTGAAAGACAATAACACAAAGATCACCGCAACTGCTGAGGCTGTACAGAGTGCTGTTAGTGCAACTGAGGTAAAGGATATTGCTAGGAGAACAGGTGCTGATGTTGTAAAGGCTAGATATGTGAGGTTATTGCTGAATGGAAACAGTGTCAATGTAACCAATCATGTTGTTGAATTAAGGGTCATGCAATCAGGAGTTAATCTTGCTAAAGGAATAACACCCACTTTCTCAATAACACCAACTAATCCAATTGTTATGACTGATGATATATTCAATACAACATCACCATTTACAACTATAGGAACTAGGTCTCAATGGGTTCAACTTGATTTAGGACAGGTGTATGACAATATTGATTATTTACATGTATATATGTATTGGTTAGATTCAAGGCAGTACAATTATGAGGCTCAGGTATCTGAGGATTCTGTTAACTGGATCAGCCTTTATGATTATAAGGTGAATGGTCTGTATAACTGTACAGATCAAGGTTTTATTATTTTAGTGAATGAACAGAAATCCCTCAATTCAATGAACTCATCTATCAAGCAGACTGCTGATTCTATTTCCACAAAAGTAGAGAAGAATGGAGTAATTTCAGCAATTAATCAATCACCTGAGTCAATCACACTTTCTGCAAAGAAAATTAATTTTGATGGTGCTGTGTTGGGTAGCTCTGCTACATTCAGTGGAATGGTCAAAGGTGCTGTTATTGAAACAAATAAGGTTGTTGACAACAAGATCAATAATGCTAGGTTTGATGGTGCGGAATTCAGGTTCATCAGATACAAAGCAGGTGTTACTAATCCTGACACATCCAAAGTAGATACATCTCAGATTGAAAGTTTCGCTAAGATTTACCAAGATGGTATAGGCTTTACTGATGGTAAGGTAGCTATGGGAATTGGTTTAGGTAACATTGTAAATGATGGGACTCTTAACCTCATGGCTGACAAGATTGTTATTAGTATTGCTCAGAATCTTGTTGTAAATAATGCTGTTCAGATGTGGAAGGGTCTTGAGGTGTGGGGTGATATAAAATCAGATTCCATCAGTAGTGCTATGAGTGCTCTTAAAGTTAAAAACACCCTTGATATGCAGAATAATGACATTACTAATATCAATCACTTGACCTTTAATGATCCTGGGAGTGCAGAGGGGATTGAGTGGTTGAATGGCAGTGGGTGGAAGATTGTTGAAGCTCCTTATAACATGGCAAATTCTAAAGGAGATTTGCAGTTTGCAATTAATAGTACACCTAAACTGTCTATAGAGGCAGGAACTGGGAGTGTATGGTCAACAGGATCATTTCATGGCAGGAGTACAGGAAACACTTACTACACTTCTGAGGGAACTACCATTGTAAGGTCTGATGCTAGTAACACAGGTAGTGGTATTTTTGTTGGTACTGATGGTAGCGCTAGGATTTGGTCAATGGATGTGTATGACAGAACTTACAGTAATGCGGCTAATATGTACATTACAAGTGCAGGTACATTTGGTAGGTCAACCTCAGCTAGTAAATACAAAATGGAAATCAAAGAGGTAGATACAGATGATCTAGCTCCTAAAATCTTAGAGCTGAACCCTAAGTCTTGGTTTGATAAAAATGCTACTGAAATGTATGCAGAGTATCTAACAGCTCAGAATAAAGGGGAGAAGATTAATCTTGATGTCATTGATCTTCCTTACCTTGAGAGGCATTATGGTCTAATTGCTGAGGACTTAGTTGAGGCAGGACTTGGAATGTATGTCATTTGGGGAGAGCCTGACAATGAAACAGGGGAAAGACAGGTTGAGGGTATTGAATATGATAGGCTTTGGACTATGCTAATCCCTCTTGTAAAAGAGCAGAGAAATCAGATTAATTCATTGGAAGATAGAATGTCAAAATTAGAGGCGGGGATTTAAACCCTGTCTCTTACTTATAAAATGGAGGTAAATAAAATGGAAATAAATGCTGAATTAGTAATTGCACAATATCAGGCAGAGGTTGCAAGGTTGACACATGAACTGTTTATGACAAAGGCATATTTACAGGAGTTACAGAATCAGGCAGCACAAGAAGAAAAATGCTCTGTGGCTGAGTAAGCACTTTAATATTGATTGTTTAGCTACAGATATATATAAGGGAGGGGCTACAGATTAACCATGCTGTACCTCTCCTTTTTTTCGCTTGCAATGGGAATATTTCATAATGAGGGGAGGGATTACTGTGGGTTACATGAATAATGTGTATGTTTATATTGTGGGCTTGGTTGGTTCTTTAGTTGAATTTATCTCAGGACATTATCAGAATGCTATCTTTATTCTGTGTGTAATGATGATCATTGATGTAGTGACAGGTCTTTTAAAAGGGGCAAAAAACAAAAGGTTAAAGTCAGCTATTATGCATATGGGGATTATTAAGAAAGCAGGTATGTTGCTTGCTATTGTATTTGCATCCTTACTTGATTTGCTTGTGAATAATGGTATGCCAGTTTTTAGGACATTGATGGTATGGCTTGCTATTGGTAATGAGGCTTTATCAATTATTGAAAACTTTGAATCATTAGGAGTTAGCATCCCTAAGCAGATCAAAGATAGATTATCTCAAGTTGTGGAAGCGAAAACACAGCTACAGGATGAGAAAGACAGGACTAAGAGTTGATTCTTAGTCTTTTTTGTTTTTCAAATAGAAGGAGGGAAATGAAATGAACCTTATTAAAGATTATGTGAAAGTAAATAAGTACACAAGACCAAAGATGAAACTGTTAGGTGTCAAAGGAATTGTTATCCATTGGACAGCCACTCCTAATGCCTCAGCAAAAAATGAAAGAAACTATTTCAATGGAACAGCAATTGCAGCGGAAAGATTTGCCTCTGCCCATATCTTTGTTGACAGAAAAGAAGCAAGGTTGATCATTCCATTAAATGAGGTTGCTTATCATGCCAATGACAAACCATCTAAAGTGGCAAAGCTGAAAGCTACAGCAGACTATTACAGGGGTGGCAATGCAAACCTTACCTCAATTGGTGTAGAAATGTGTGTTGAAAAAGATGGTACTATCCATTCTGAAACACTTGAAAACACAATTGCTGTTGTTGCTGATCTTTGCAAAAAATATGGACTTTCAGAAAGTGACATCTACAGACACTATGATGTTTCAGGAAAGAATTGCCCTGCTCCTTTTGTATCTGATCCTAAAAAGTTTGTAGCTTTTAAATCTGATGTGAAGAAAAAACTCTCTCCATCAGTCAAAAAAGAATCACCTGTTAAGACTGCTGCAAAACCAAAAGCATCAAAACAAAAGACAGTAACTGTAAAAGTGAGTGAGCTTTACACTTATAAATCTGCCAATTGGAATGACAAAGGACAGTCTGTAAAGAAGGGTGAGGCTTTCACAATTGCTAAGGAGATTACAGTAAGTGGAAGTAAAATGTATCAGTTGAAGTCAGGTTTATACATTACAGCTAATACAAAGTATGTCTCAGTTAAATAGATTCAAACAGTGGAGAGAGCAGAAATGCTCCTCCTCTTTTTTTATTTCTGTCAAGTATTTTCTGAAATATTCACAAAACTGTCATTGTAGGATGCTGTAATTTAAGTTTCATGAATAAAGTTACATGTCAAGTATTCTTTTCATTAATGCATAAACAGAATTAAATGTCAATAGTGTCTGAGAAGCATTTAAAGGTGTCATATTACAGGATGCTGTAATTCAGCTATAAAGACATACAGTATCCTGTTATCTCTTCTCTATGAGCTTTCTTTTGTTTTCCTATTGACTTTTAATTATTTGCATGAAACATATTGACAAACTCATACACATCATATCTGAATCCTTCTGTTTTGTTCCAGTTTATTACATCATATAAGATCCATCTTTATGCATTCTCTATACAAAATAATGAATAAATAACCAATTAATCATGATTCTCTTTTGTACAAATTTCTTGTATCAAATAGCAGTTATTGTACCAATTATTTGTACCTATCATTACTTATTATTAATCTCTTTTCTTTTATTTATTAAGTAATGTTATGTACCAACTTTTTGTATCAAAGCTAGGGCAGAGAAATTCTGCTCTTTTTATTTGAAATATGTCACAGTCCATTATGACTCTCTAATGACAGTATTGAAAACAGAATAAGGAGGAATTGTAATGACAGAGAAAAATCCCATCCTTTCTGTTGACTTCAAGAAAGAGTATGACAATTTGTCAGATGGAGTCAGGCAGAGTAATAGAGTTTGTGTTGATATGGGTTCTATCCAATCAGGATTAATAAAAGAGATTGGTGTTAGTAAATTTGGGTTACTACTTGCGATTGTTTCCTTTATGAATGATGAGGGCAAGGCATTCCCTTCCCAAAGGAAGCTAGGTGAGCTTACAGGACAATCAACCAACACAATTAACAAACTGATCAATGAGTTGTTAGAGACAGAGATTGATGGTCAGAGTCTTTTAAAGAGAGAGCTTGTTGGTAATGGTAGAAGAAAAAAGAGTATCTACTATATCAGTGGTGGTGCTGTTACAAATACTGACGCTGTAGATGAGACTGCAAAGGAAGCACATCAAGCTAAGAAAATGAATGCTAGAGACTTTGCCCATTTCTATGCAGATGCCTACAAGGAAACTTATGGTGAGGGTTATGTCATCAACTATCAGAGGGAATTGGCAATGATCAAGAATAAGCTCATCCCAAACTATGATGAAGAAACTTTAAAAGCTGTTATTGAAATTTCAATCAAACAGTATACCACTAGATGGGCAAATGCTAATTATCCCTTACCTACTATTTCTATGTTGTGCAGTTGGATAGCGAATCAGGCATATGCCATTTACAAGCAGGACAAAGATCAGACAAGCCATTTTGAGGAAGTCTTACAGAAGGCTCAGGCTCAAGATGATACAGATAAAGCACTTGACTTATTCAATGTTTAGGAGGAAACACAATGACTATTCAGCATACATGCTCTTTTGATAAATCTGCAAGAACCTGTGATTATACCTGTTTCGCCTGTACTTTCATGCATGGTCTAACAGAAGGTAAAGGAATGTGGACAACTCTTGGAGTGCCTAAGAAATACAGAGACTGTAGGTTCACAAACTTACCAATCAAAACAGATAACCCAAAGCCATACACGCTCATAGAGAAATATGTTGGTAACATCCTTGATTTTGTTCTTGAGAGAAACACAGGCTTATTCTTCTATTCAGTTCCTACTAAAGAGAATCCAATGGGAACAGGCACAGGAAAGACCACATCTGCTGTCACAATTCTGAATCACTTTCTAATTGAAAGATGTAGGGCATTTTTAAAAGGTGAAATGGAACTACAGGATAATCCTGCTCTATTTGTAAAAAGCACTGAGCTACAGAATACATTTAATGCAATGTTTAGAGGCAAGACAGAAATGAAAGAGACTGCATCAATCAGATACTACAATCTAAAAAATTCACTTAAAAAATGTGAGTTGGTTGTTTTTGATGACATTGCGACTAGAGGCAGTAGAATCTCAGAGGCATTTGAGGAAGAGCTTTATGAAATCTTAGATTCAAGGAATACAAATGGTTTGACAACTATCTTTACAAGTAATGTCAGTCTTGAGGAAATGAGCAAGAATGTTGGTGAAAGAATAACCTCAAGAATTGCAGGTATGACAGTGAAAGTAGGATTCACAGGAGCAGACAACAGAATTGATGCACTGTTGAAATAGGAGGCAATAAGATGAGCATGATAGAACAGCAGTTACTCTCAAAGGTACTTGAGGAACAGAACTTTCATATTTTAAATAAATTCAACATTAAAGAATCAGATTTTTACACCATTCCTGATGTATACAGTTTTGTAAGAGATTATTCTAAGGAACATGGTCATACACCTGATTATAGAACAGTAGTAGCAAACTATGAATCATTCAACTATATGCCTGAGGTTGCTGATAGTTTCGCCTATCTAGCAAAGGCTGTAAAGAATGATACAGCTAAAAGGGGAGCAGTTGAGTTATTACAGAAAGAAGCAGGAAAGAAATTCAGTGATATGCAAGGTACAGACTTTATCAATTGGCTTGCCTCAGAGGTAGCCATATTAAAGGATAGAACCTCTGCCTCAAGTTATCTAGGCGAAAACTATGCTGTCACAGGAGAGGAAAGATGGAACACCTATAATGAAAGTAAGGTTAACAGATCATTCAAATTCATTCCAACACCATATGAAAGCCTGACAAAGTGGCTAGGTGGTGGTTTTGAAATAGGTGATTATGTTCTAGTACAGGCTTACACAAACAGAGGTAAATCATGGATCGCATCTCATATTGGAACTACAGCATGGCTGAATGATTTTGGAGTCCTGCACTACTCTCCTGAGCTTTCATATGTACAGCAGTCTCAAAGGAATGATACTTTAATAGGTCATTTCAACAATGCAAAGCTGAAAGTTGGGGAGCTTGCAAATGAGGATGAGTACAAGGAGTATCTTGACAATTTCTCACCTGATGGAGAAGTACCATACATCATAAAGACTATGGAGCATCTGCCTCAGGGATTAAGCATTGATGTCATTGAAAGTGATTTAAATGAAAATCCTGAGATAAAAATGGTTATTATTGATGGATTCAACCTGATGACACATAAAGGTAAAAATGGTAACAGAGACAACATGTCAAACACTTCAAGACAGTTAAGACAGCTTTTTGCTAGATATGGTGTGGTGGGTGTCAATGTCCATCAGACTCCTACCTCAGCAGAAAAAGACAATCAGAATGATGATGAAACTGGATCAAGAATTGTAAAGCCTCCTGAGGTTCATCAGTATTCTGAAACAATTGCAGTTATTCAAGATGCCTGTACTGTTATCAGCTTTGATCAGTATGAGGGTGTAGGTAAGATCAAACTTGCTAAGGCAAGGACACCATATGTAGGCAGAGACTTGACATTACATTGCGACTTTAATCATGGATATATAAGGCAGGTCCAAGCCATTGACTATATCTAAGCGTATGCCTTGCAGGTTACAGATTCCTGACATTGCAGAAAAATGTAATTTAGAGAAAGAGCTGATGGGAAAGAGAATCATTCATAGAGACACTGGATTCATAGGAACTATTTTAAGAGCAATGATTCTTGATGAAGGTACAAGGTATACAGTTCATTTTGATCATCAACCTAAAAACCTCAGACAGATTGTATGGGGAGATGGGCTGATCATCATGGGAGAGGTGCAGTATTAATGGGTTATCACAGCGAAGGAAAAAAGGCTACAGGTGTTGGGCATTGTGATATTTGTTGGATGAGGATATTCAGGGATGAGCCACAAGTGATTATTGATGGAAAGCTACTGTGTGAGGATTGTGTTGAGGAGTTGGATGAGTAATGGCAGTTGTAATTGACAGACAGGAAATTGATGTTGATATTTCTGAGGAACTTGAGCCTTATATTGATATGTTCCCAAAGGCGAAACCAAGAGGGATAAAGTTGCAAAGCTGTTCACCATTCAGGGATGAGAAAACGCCATCCTTTGCTGTCAATCTTGAGGATGGAACTTGGATTGATTCAGGAGCATATGATGAGGATTGGAGAAAGGGGAATTTCATCAAGCTCCTTTCCTTCCTGATGGGTGTTACCTATGATGAGGCTAAAGAGTATTTATGGCAGAAATACAGAACAATTTATACTGATATGGACAATTGGGAATTAAAAGTAACTTTGGCTGCGGATGTTGGGTTTTACAGAATTGTCTCTGATGAGGAGCTGAAAGCAGTTGCCTTTAGGAATCCTTATCTATCAAACAGGGGGATAGTAGAGAAAGTACAAAGGGCTTTCAAAATAGGGTATGATGCAAAATCTCAGTCTGTTGTATTCGCTTGGCATGATTGGAAAGGGAATGTTATCAACCTCAAATACAGAAGCATCAGAGATAAAAGGTTTTGGTATTTGGAGGATGGACAGCCAATCAAACAGCATATCTATGGGATGCATTTTGTTCATAAGATGAACCTCAAGACTGTGTATGTGGTAGAGTCTGAGACAGATGCTCTGTATCTATGGAGTCATGGTATACCTGCCATTGCTTTAGGGTCAGCAAGCCTCAGTAAAGAGCAGGAAAAGCTCATATTAATGAGTCCTATAGAAAGCCTTGTGCTTGCCTTTGATAATGATAAAGCAGGGATTAGATGTATGGAAGATGTGAAAAAGAGGTTAATGGGTAAGGTAGACCTTTGGCACATGAAAATTCCTGTTAATTGTAAGGATGTAAATGATATACCAACAGATCAACTAATTGAGGCTACAGGACAGGTAGAGAGACTTCTGCCAAAATTCCTGTAAACCTCTTTTTTTCTAAAACCTATATACAGGATACTGTAATTTGTGTATACTCAAAAAGCAGTGGAATTACAGGATACTGTAATATCAGAATGCTGTAAATAAAGGATAAATCTCATGGGGGAAATTACATGGGGTTAGCTTATTGATGCCTTTTGTGTTACAGGATACTGTAATTACATAAAAGTGTAACAGTCTTTGCCTAGTTAATGGGGAGAGGTCAAGTCCTACCATCAGTGCGCCTATGGTATTACAGGATACTGTAATTACACAATACTGACATATTCATAAAACTTGGAGGAATTTAAAATGACAAATTCAATTATCAAACTTACAAACGCTGAGATCAATGCTTTAGTGATGGAGTACAAGGAAACACAGACAGATGCACAGTTCAATCTTATCTTTGATGCTGTTTCAGGCTTGGCAACAAAATTAGGTTACAAAGCATACAACAAGTACAAAGGTCTTGCAGAAAAATCAGGTCACACATCAGATGACTTTGTATCATCAGCTCTTATTGCTGTCCACAAAGCATCAAAGGTGTATGACATTGAAAAGGGTGCTGACTTTACATCATTGGTCAAGCAGTTGGTAGAGTGGACAATTCAGGATGAAATTATCAAGAAATCTCAGACTCTTTCTGCTCAATTCAACAGTGCTACTCTTTCATTGGACAAGCCTGTAAATGAATCTACAGATTTTCTTGAAGCAATTGAACATCAACATGCTACAGACATTGAGGAGGTATTCAATGCTGTCCTAGAAAGTTTTCAAGATGAGCAGAATCTTGGTGGAATCCTCACAGGTTTAGCAAATGATTTTGCATTTGAAAATAATTCTGATGATTCAATCATTATCAAAACTTGGGTTGCAACTATTTTAACTGTAGATAATGCTTCAAAGAAAATTGTAAACCAAGCAATTGAAACTTCCCTGCCTCAGCACAAAGCTGATGCAATAAGAAAGAAGAAATCAAGAGCTGTAAAAAGATTTAATGATTTTGCAGTAAATTCAGGCTATCCATCATTTGACCTGTCACAGTTTTAAGACAGGTTCTAATTATAGAAGTGAAAGAGGGGAGCTAGGTAGAAATACCAAAGCTCCTGAACTTTTAATATAAATGTAATACCCTAATTACTTTATCTTTAAACACTTAGATACACTATTAATACAGAAAACTGTAATTACATCATTCTGTAATTGGGTTGCATGGATAATATTACTACAAATACAATAATAAATAAAGAGAACGCCTGTTCTTTTTACTATTTAAACTCTTTTTAAAGTTAATTTACTATTTATATCCTAGTAGCTCAGTGGATAGAGCAACTGCCTCCTAAGCAGTAGGTCACAGGTTCAAGTCCTGTCTAGGATGCCATGTACAGGTAGCTCAGTTGGGAGAGCATTCACATTCATGCAGAAGGTCACAGGTTTGATTCCTGTAGGGTATAGCGAATACCTTTAGCTCAGTGACAGAGCATCTGATTTAATGGTGAAGGTCAGGGGTTCAAGTCCTCTCCTGTACTCATGTGAGCTTAGTGTAGTGGTAGCACAACAGTCTCCAAAACTGTTAGGAAAGGTTCAAGTCCTTTAGCTCATGCCATAAATTTTTATCCTGAAAAGGTATAGTTTGAATCTATTCTTTTTCTAGCTTAATTAAAAGACTACCTCTCAAAAATACAGCTTAATGTAGCTAACAGGGGGAAATGGTATGTCCGCAATTACAGCTAAAGGTAGAGAAGCTAAAGAAAATGCAAGTAGGAGCAGACCTGATATGAAAAAGGTACTGTTCAAACTGAAAGAGAATCAGACTCATGCGGTTAGGATTCTATCAGTTGATGACAATGTTGAATATGCGTCAACAGGTGATTTTAATCTAGGAATCTATACTCAGGCAATTAGTCAAGATTCACCACTGCTTGTAGCCCATAAATATGGTGGCGAAAAGTTCAAAAACCTGTATAAAAAAGCAAGGTACTGCTTTGTATTTGCTTCACTAGAAACAGGTGAATTAATGGCTTTACAAGTAAGTAAGAACCAAGCAAAAACAATCTTTTCATCTCTTGATGAATATGAGGATAACATTGCTGATATTGCTTTCAACTTAAAAAGGACAGGTTCTGATACATCAACTGTCTACTCTTTATCTCCAATTCTCAAGATGAAGCCTGAACAACAAGAGGCTTTTGACAAGTTCAATGATGTAGAGGTTGAGCTAGAGTTCTTTGAGTCTATCCTAGAGCCAAAGTCAGATGAGTTCCTTGCAAAACTGTTGAAAGAAGCAGGTTTTGACACTGAAAAATATCTACCTCATATCAAGATCAATGAGGATAGTGCTGATCAGAAAGAGGAAGAAGCTGATTCATCTGCTACAGCAATAGAAGAAGATGGAGCAACTGATGAGGATTTACTAGGACACATTTAATAAAGGGGAGCAGAAATGCTCCTCTATTTTTTTAATTTTAGGAGGGTAAGACCTATGAGAAAACTAATGACTGGAATTGCATTGGGGGTATCATTACTAACTACCTCTCCTGTATTTGCTCAAGAGGTTAAGAGTGGTGACACTTTAGGGGATATTGCTAGTGAGAATGGAATGACTTTGGATCATATTGTTTCCATGAATCCACAGATTAAGAACCCTAACCTTATTTTTGTAGGACAACAGGTCAATACAGTATTAACAAAGACAGAAAAGAAACACACAGTAAAGGAAAAGGCTGAATCAGTATCAGGTGTATCCTCTTATGAGATGGATTTACTTGCAAGGCTTGTAAGGGCTGAGGCTGAATCTGAACCATACTTAGGTAAGGTGGCAGTTGCTAAAGTTGTGTTGAACAGGGTGAATGATTCTGAGTTCCCAAACACTATCTCAGGTGTTATTAATCAAGGTGGTCAGTTCAGTCCTGTGTCAAATGGGATGATCAACAGACCTGCTGACTCTGAATCTATTAAGGCTGTAAATGATGCCCTAGCAGGTGAAGGAAGATCAGACAGTCTATATTTCTACAATCCAAACACTGCATCAAGCCATTGGTTAGATGGTAGACAGACTACTGCTGTAATTGGTAGTCATGTATTCAAAAAGTAGGGGGGTATCTCTTATGTATGATGAGGATAATTACTGTGGTTTATGTGGACAGTATTACTGTCCTTGCTGTGGCTGCGACTGTTGGGGATGGGATGAAGAAGATGAAGATTAGAGCTGAAAGGCTCTTTTCTTTTTTTATTTGTCACAATTCAAAATTTACTTCTAATGATAGTGATGAAATTATTTGAGGAGGTAGATAAAGTATGGCTTTGAGCATTGTAGATATTATCAAAGGCATCAGTAGTGGTCAGGTGAAAGATGGAGATACTTTCAGTAATGAAAGTGGTTTTAAAATGATATGGAAATCAGGTGTTCTCAGATGGGTTGTTGGTGGAGGGTATTTAGGTGCGCCAGTGAGTGTAACTGATGAACATATTCATAGTAAATTCACATTAATTGAAAGATCAAACCTTGTAGAAGTTGGCTTTGATGCGGCAATGTATATCCTTTCTAAGGAGAAAGATATTGAACTTAGACTAGCACACAGAACATACCAAATGAAATCTCTATATGATTTTGAGGATGTAATTGTAAGCAAGGAAAACTTAGCTGATGTTTATGAAAATGGGAAGTTCTACAAAGAAGAAGGAGACACGCAGCCTCCTGCTCAAAAGGTCAAACACAATGAAAAGCTGACTTATGAGGCTGCTTTCTCAATCCATCATGAATATCATGTGAACAAAAGTTCAGTTATGGAAATAGCTAAGAAATATGGAATTTCTGACAGAATGGTTTATTACATCTTAGATGGAACACACTGGCTTTCCGCTTATCAAGCCTTCCATACTGTAGAGGAGCAGGTTCATTGAGCTACTTAGGGCAGAAAGCTAACAGTAGAGTTAAATGGGAGATCAAGCCCATAACTAGGATCAAAGACAGTAAGAAGAAATACAGTAGGAAGAAAGATAAACAGATGATGAAAAAGGGGCTGAGTGAATGACTTTCTTTGTAGCAATTAACAAGGTTAATGGAAGGTATTTCTCAAGCTATGAGGGGCAGGTATTTTTCAAAAGACTGTACAATCTTAAAGCATCTATTAGGAGATGGGAAGGTCACTTAGTTGACACCTATGATTTTTATACCCTTACAGAAGAGGATGTAAATAATTTAGTAACCAAAATTGAGAGCTGATATGCTCTCTTTTTTTATGTCTAAAGCTATATAACACATGATGTCACACAATGTCAAGACTTTTCTAATTATAGATATGTATAAATATTTTAGGGGGATGAGTATGGCTAATTTTAGTAAAAAGGGAGCAAGGAAGCTGAGGGCAGAGACTTTGGGTAAAGACAGAAATACTCAAGGTGAAAAGATGGCAAGACAGTTGGTTGACCAATTCAATCAGTTGCACAACTTGGATAGGATTAAAAGTATCAAGGAAGTTGAGGAATTGCTGTTAAAACAGCATCAACATGAAATCAGCCTGATTGATTCAGAGCCAACATATCCAACTGATATACCCAAATTCAACCCATCAGGAGCAAGTAAATGCAACCTAGAGTTGTACAAGAAAGTTACAGGTGTTGAGCCTCATGAAGATGATGTGTATGCCTATCACAGAAGGTGGACAAGGAATGCAACAGCAGTACATGGAGCTATTCAGAAAGACCTCCTGCTGTGTGAGCAAGTGCTACCTGATCCAAAATTCACAGTAGTTAGAACATCAGAGGGTTTACCTGCATGGGAACAGAGCATCTTGTCATGGAAAGAGTTTAACCATAAAGGGCAGAGGTTCATTATCAATGGCATGATGGATGGATTGTTGGAGTACAAGTCACCTGATGGCACTAAAACAATTGGCTTTGAGTTTAAGACTAAGAGCAATACCATTGGTCAAGTTGGTCACTACAAAATGAAAGCTCCTACTGAGTCCCATCAATTGCAGTGTGTAGCATACTCCCTACTGTTTGGGGTTGATGAATTTATCATCTTCTATGAGAGTTTAGCTAAAGATGGATGGTTCAAAAGAGGAGAGGCAAAGCCTGACATGAGGTCATTTCATCTACATGTAACTGAGGAAATGAGGCAGGAATTACTAGATAAATTTGCTTATGTTACTGCATGTGCAGCCATTGGGGAAGAACCAAGAGAGGAACTAGAAAAGTGCATTTTCTGTCCTTTCAAATATGATTGTACAAGCTATCAGCATGATCAAGAGTTGAAAAAGGTATCTCAGAATGGATAGGGGCAAGGTTATCCTTGCTCTTGATCTTTCCCTCACATCTACAGGCTATGCAGTGGGTGTTGTGTTAGGTGGAGAAATCAAGTTAATTGAGGTAGGAAGTATAAATAACAAAAGGTATGCAAAGAGGTCACAGGCATTCAGACTCCATCAAATTGCAACTAAGTTAAAAGAGTTATACAGGAAGTATGAATTTGACTACATCATTAAAGAAAGAGGCTTTGTGAATGCTAGGGCAATGGCTACTCAAGCACTCTTTAAGGTTGCGGGTGTGGCTGATCTAATTAGTTTTGCTTTTGGTCATGAGATCAAGGCAGAACTTTCACCTTCTACTATTAAAAAGCTAGTCACAGGAGATGGCAGAGCAGACAAAGAAAAAGTACAGAAAGCAGTAGAGGCATTTCTAGGAAATGATGTAAATGGATTAAATCTCATTGAGTTTATTAATGATGATGAGTCAGATGCTGTGGCTTGCTTAATTGCATACTGTGTACAAGAGAAACTAATTGAGGCAGTGGCTTAGGTCACTCCTCTTTTTTTATGCCTAACCAGTCACAATATTCTATTTCTGTCTAATTATAGCTATGAATCTACTACTTTCATGGAGCTGATTAGATGGAACAGAAAAAGTATATAAGCATTAAGAGGATGGGTCACAGTGATACAAGAGGCATGTTTCAACAAGGGGATTTTATTATCATTACTGAGAAAATTGATTGTAGTAATGCCTCATTTTCATTGGATGAAAAAGGTGCGCTACAGGCATTCAGTAGAAATGTTCAGTTAGACGAACAAAATAATCTGAATGGTTTTTATCAGTGGGTACATGAGAACATTAATCCTAATGATCTAGCCTCAGAATATATCTATTTTGGGGAATGGCTAGGTACTCCTCATAAGGTGCATTATCCGCAGCATGAGAAACAGTTCTTCTTGTTTGATGTATGGGATAAAGTTGAGAAAGAATATATTACTTTTTGGGAAGTTAAGTGGGAAGCTAAACATCTTCAAGTGAACATAGTTCCTGTGTTTTATGGTGGAGAGTTTATCAGCTATGAACATATTGAGTCCTTTGTGGGTTTGACAGCATTAGGTGGGAAGATTGGTGAGATTGAATCAGGTGAGGGAATTGTAGTCAAGAACTACAGAAATCAAGGGTTTGCAAAGTTGGTATGTGAGGCTTTCAGGGAGGTTCATGGTGGAGCTAAGGAATACAAGAAACCTACTGAACTTGGGGCAGAGGCTGTCTTTGTCAGTAGAACTGTAACACCTGCTAGAGTGTTGAAAACCTATTTCAAGCTGATTGATGAACAGGTGTTACCTAATAATTTGGAGCTAGAGGATATGGGCATGATCCTGAAAGAGCTAGTTCCTGCTGTACAAGCTGACATCCTCAAGGAAGAAAGAGAGTTACTGCCTGAGTTCTATGATGAAAAAGCTGTCAGGAAATCAGTGTCAAAAAGAGTACCACAGTATATCAAGGAACATCTCTTAGGGAGGGCTTAACAGCCTTCTTTTTTTTGCACCTGTCACAGTTTTTTAGTTCCTTCTAATGATAGTAATGAAATTAAAGGAGGATGATGTATATGAAAGAAGTTACTTTGACAAAAGAGCAAGCAGGGGCAATGGAAGCTATTAAGGAATTTGTAAATGAAGGAGGCTACCATCCTATCTATGAAAGTAAGGCTTCTGTAATTACTACCAAGCTAGACAAAACATATTCCTTTGCAGGAAAGAGAGCGGCTGCAAACACCATTTCTAATGAAGATTTTATTATTGCTCTCTTAGAAGGATACACAGTTGAGAAAGATGCTGATGACCTTGTAAAAGAAAAATATGAGCAAGCAGATAATGGGGAATTACAGGATGTTTCCCCTAGTGTAGTTGGCAGATGCATTTACAATGATGGCTTTAGGCATGGAATGGAATTTGTACTGAAAACAAAAGATATTTCTATCAGAGGAATCAATTTAGATTAACAGTAAGGCAGGGCTTAGATGCTCTGCTTTTTTCTTTTTGTCTGTCACAGTTCCTGATTACCTTCTAATCATAGAGGTGAAAAGAGAGGAGCTGATACACATGCCTACATTAAAGGCAAAGCTAGTTTTAAATGTGGGGGGTATGTTTGCCAGTAAATCAACAGCTTTGATTGCTCAAGGCAAAAGACATTTACTAGCAGGACATAAAGTTTTATTCATTAAGCCTGACATTGACAACAGATATTCTGATGAGGAAATCACCACTCATGATGGTCAAAAGGTGCTTTCTACTAAAATATCAAGTGACTGTCTACTGAACAAAGCTGAACATGATTCATTGTTTGATGCAGATGTAATTCTGATTGATGAGGTTCAATTCTTTGATAAGAGCATTGTAAGGTTACTGAAATTCCTCTTAGGATCAGGAAAGGTCATCTACTGTTCAGGATTGGACATGGATTATAGGGGAGAGCCATTTGATGTAACTATGTACCTCATGGGAATTGCTGATGAGGTAAACAAGTTGAAAGCTGTGTGTTCTGATTGTGGGGATGATAGCTATGTCACAGTAAAGACCTCAGGTTCTAATAATAGAGTTGAGATTGGAAGTAAGGACATGTATCAGCCTGTATGTAGGGGCTGTTATAAAAAATTACAGGAGGTAGGACAATGAGCAAACACATGACACAAGCAAGCCAAAAGGTAGAGAAAGCAGTTGGAGTTTTCGCTAATGCTGTGCAGGAAGTAGAAAGTGCACAAAAGATTCTTTCTGAGGGGATCAAGCAGGACAGCATGAAAATCACAATGCTGAAAAACAAAATCACTAGCATTCAAGAAAGCATTGAGAAGGTTGAGGCACATAGGCAAGCTAAGGGAGATCAGATGAAAGCGAATGAGGATTTACTTGCAAGCCTTATGCAGTTTACCAAATAAAACAGGTTGGTGAGGGAGGAAAATGGCAGTGATTGTTGTTGGAGGAATGATTGGCTTAGGCAAGAGCAGTGTTTCAAAGTTGTTAGGGGATTCGCTTGATAGTGAGGTATTTTATGAGTCTGTACAGGACAATCCAATTTTGCCACTGTTTTACACAGC
This sequence comes from Bacillus sp. NPDC077027, assembly GCF_050269555.1. Lineage (NCBI taxonomy): Bacteria > Bacillati > Bacillota > Bacilli > Caryophanales > Bacillaceae > Bacillus > Bacillus sp. NPDC077027. Next base: position 842,535 of record NZ_JBNNIO010000001.1, read on the forward strand.
CTCAGATGAGGAGATTCAGCAGAAAAGATACCCTTTCTTATTACAACTGTATTTCTTAGATACAAGATTTAAGTCTATCAAACAGGCTTTAAGTGATAACAGGAATGTACTGGACAGATCAATCTATGAAGATTGGTACTTTGCCAAGATCAATAAGGATTTAGGCAGAATCTCAGACCTTGAATTTTCAGTATATGAAAGTTTACTAGGCAACATGATGGAGGAACTGGGTGAGCTACCAAAGAAAGCTCCTGACTTGATGGTTTACCTCAAAGCCTCATTTGATACTGTCATGTACAGAATTGGTCTGAGAGGCAGAGAATTTGAACAGGATGAGGGTTTGGTTGAGTATTACAGAACCTTGCATGAGAGCTATGATGCGTGGCTGTTTAACCACTATAAAGCCTCTGAGGTACTTGTTATTGATATGGATACAGTAGATGTGGTTAACAATCCTGAGGATGCTCAAGTAGTAGTGGATCAGGTAAAAACAAAACTTAATGAAATGGGGATTAAATAATATGACAGCATTATCATTTTTCAACTTATTACAGTTAATTGGTGGATTCATTCTAGCAGTGGGTTATATTCCACAGATCATCAAAATCATCAAAACAAAATCAGTAAAAGACTTTAGTATGTTGTATCTTGGTGGCATCTTTACAGGCATTGTATTCATGGAGATTTACGCAGTGTATATGTTCTTTGTTGTTGGTACAGCAGGAGCGTTCTTCCTGACAAATACAGTCTCAACTATTCTATCAGGTATTGAGTTTGGACTTGTCCTTTACTATGTGTCTAAAAGCAAGAAAGGGTTGAAATAATGACTAACTCTACTAAAAGAAAACTAATTACTCTAATGGCTGTCCATAATTGGGTGGCTGAGAATGATGAGAAAATCCTTTCAAAAACAGAAATAGAAGCCATTAAAAATTTACAAGCTATTGAATTTGCAGGAGTTTCTCTTGAGGAATTTGCAATGTTGTCAGAAGATGAGCAGGAAAAGGTGAACAAAGAATTTGCAGCCAACCTGTCAGATGTTTCCAATGCTATCATTTCAGAGCTAGTGGTTGAGCTTTTAGCAGAAAAAGCGTGAAACATTTTGATGATATAAAAAGAAATATGGATTGATGATGTCACACTAATATAAACCTCTCTAATTATAGTCCTGAATTGGATTATGTTTAGGGAGGTTTTTCTGTGGAACTTAAAATCAACCTTTTTACAGGTGAAGAAATGAGTAAACAGGAGAAAGCAGAACAAAGAGTAAAAGACGCAACTATAAAGAAGAAAGCGAAAATGTATGAGCCAACATGGGATGAGGTTTGGATCAGTGGTTATCCTACATCTACTGGAAGGCATAAGGCAGGTATCTTTCAGACCAAAATCACGCCAAAGGATAAGGAAAGATTAATTGATGTAAAGACTGCTGTTGAACAAGGTGAGCTTACAAAAGGTGTTGATTCCTTAAAGAATTTCAGTAAGTCTCATGCATTAAATCTCTATAAGCTGTTACAGGAAAAGAGAAGGGATTCCATTGTTCAGGATTATATCAAAAACCTGCCTAATAATTACCACACTGTCACAAGCGAAAAAGAGTTTGACAGGGTTGATCAGTTACTAGAGTTGGCATTTGAAAGAGATTCAGTGGTTGGTTTGGACACAGAGACAACAGGTGTTCAATGGATTGATAGAACAGTGGGGATCAGCCTGAGCTTTATTATGGATGATATTGCTGTTGATGAGCATTTCTATATTCCTTATGCACATATCACAGATATTACTCAATTAAGCAGGGGGTGGGTTTGTAAGAAACTGAAAAAACACCTTGAAAGAAAAGGTCTAAAACTTGCCCTACACAACAGTAAATTTGATGCTCATATGCTGCTGAAAGATGGAATTAACATCAGAGATAACATCTATTTTGATACCATGATTGCTCAAGCTGTCCTGAATGAGAATGATGAGCTAGGACTGAAAGCAATTGCCACAAAGTATGGTAAGTTCTTTGGGTTTGAAGATAAGAGTATTGACTTTGGAACTCTGTTTGGTAAGAACCCACAAAACTTTATTACAGCAGATATGAGGCTTGCCACTTACTATGCTTCCAAAGACACTCATCTTACATTGAGATTGATGTACTGGCAGTTGGAAATGATGAACAAACAGCCAAAACTATATCATGTCTACTTTAATATGGAACAGAAAATCACTCCTATTTGCATTGATATGGAGGATACAGGTTTTTCAATTGACTTTGACTATTCAATGGAGTACAAGGTTGAGCTTGCAAAACAGGTGAAACATCTTGAGAAGAAACTGATGAAAATGTGGGGGGATGTAAATCTAAACAGCCCTAAACAGTTACAGACTCTATTCTATGATCAGATGAGATTGAAAGATATTTCAGGGAAAAGATCAGTAGATGCAAAAACTCTCAAGCAGTTAGCTAGAGATAATGAAGAAATTTCTATCCTACTTGAATACAGAGAACTGAATAAACTGTTAAGCACTTATGTTGAGCCACTGCCTCAGAAAGTAAGGAATGATACAAAGAGGCTTTGTGGTGTATTTAATCAGATTGGTACAGCGACAGGTAGATTTTCATCAAAAGAACCTAACTTACAAAACCTTCCTATGAGAGCAAGACATCTGATCAAAGCCTCAGAAGGAAAAGTGATCATAGGTATTGACTTTAGCTCCATTGAGCCAAGAGTTGCCTCACATATCGCCAATGATTCCATTATGAAACAAGCCTATTGGGATAAGGTTGATCTGTATGCGTCACTTGCTTCCAATGTGTTTAAGCTACCTATTGAATACTGTCTAGATGGTTGCTATGCTCCTCCTGAATATGGGATCAAGCTACAGCCAAGAAAGATGGCAAAGACAGCATTATTAGCTATTTTGTATGGAACATCCCCATTTACACTGGCAGAACAATTGGGGGGTATCCCTGTCTATGAGGCTGAAAAGCTGATTGAGGACTTTTTCAAAGCATACCCTGATCTAGCTGAGTTTGTAGAAAACACTCATAAATCAGTTGATGAAAAAGGATATGTTGAAACACTGCATGGTAGAAAGAGAAGGTTCATAGGTCATATTGAGGTTGCCAAACAGTATCATGCTGTTGAAAAAAAAATCATTAATATACTTGGAGAAGTACCAAAAAACATATGGGTATCAGAGCTACCAAGAGACTTAAAAAGAGCCTACTGGAAGATAGCTAAAGAGTACAGCAGAGTAAAGAGACAATCTGTGAATGCTATCATTCAGGGTACTGCTGCTGAAATCATGAAAATTGCTATGATCAGCATTTATGAGTATTTCAGGCAGAGAAATGATGAGCTTGGGTATGAGGCTTATAAGATGTTAGCAACTATTCATGATGAGGTGCTGCTAGAAGTTCCTAATGACATCAAGAAAGAAGAAGTGGAACACATTGAATCTCTGATGATGAATGCTGTGAAACTAGATGTGCCTGTTGAAGTAGATACAGAATTTATGATGACCTGGGGCAAGGGTATAAATAAAGAAAAATGGTATCAGGAGGTAGCTTGATGACAAGAGCTGAAAAGATAACATTCATTATAGAGTCAATTTGGGAGTTTGAGGGTGTTCATGTTTCTGTCCAATATTTTGCAGATCATACTAATGATCAGTTACATGAAGAATATGAGAAATGGGAATATCTTTGGGAAAAATAAAGGGGAGGGGCTGTCTTAGACAGTCTCTTTTTTTATACCTGTCACATTTTTTCTCCTTCATCTAATTATGAAAATGAAACAGTAATGAAAACTATGGAGGTTGATTATATGTACACAGTTTTGGACTTTGAAACAACAGGCTTAAATCCTATGTCTGAACAGGTCACAGAAATTGGAGCAATTAAGCTAGATGCTCAATTTAATGAGGTTGGAAGAATGAGTGTACTTGTAAAGCTGAGAAAAGGTCAGGTGCTTACTGATTTTATCAAGGAGCTTACTGGACTGACTGAGGAGAAGTTGTCCACTGGATTAGATGAGTTAAATGCTCTACAGGCTGTCACTAACTTTATAGGCACTGATATTATCATTGCACAGTTTGCCTCATTTGATTTAGGATTCTTACCTTTTGGAAATAATAATGATTTTGTCTGTACAAAGTCAATGTTTAAACTGTTATACCCTGAGAAAAAATCAGGTTTAAAGCAGATTGTAGAACATTATGATATTGAGTACAAAAACCATCATCAGGCTTTGGCAGATGTTGAAATGACAGTTCAGGCTTTTCTCTACTTAAAAGAAGAGTGTGACATCAAAGGTATCAATTATATTAATGTAATGACTGAGCCTGAGGATAGACCTTTGAAATTTGTACCAACTAAAGCAACAGTAGTATAGGAGGTATCTTGATGATATTAAGAGGAACATTCAAAGTTAAAGAAATTAAGAAAAAGACTCAAGCAAAGTTTTTCAAGGATTTATCTGTAGGGGATGAATTTCAACTGCAATACAGCCCGTCAGGTTCTTATGGTTTTGCACCAATTATTTTCATTCATCTCAATGGAGCTAGAGTGCATCATAACCATCCCCTGCAATTGAGGAACAACTTAGAGAACTTTGTTATAGAGCAAATTAAATAAAGGGGAGGGGCTGTCTATGACAGTCTCTTTTTTATGTCTTTCACAATGAGTGTCACACTTTATATCAACCTTCTAATTATAGTCATGAAAATGATCCTAAGGAGGAAATTGAATGTATACACAAAGCGAAAGCACTTATGAACTATGGGAAATCTACAGGGATGCTGAAAATGGGGATGTTTTTGAGATTGTTGAATGTACTGTACCACATTATATTGGCAGTAAGATCAAGGTTATGACTAATGGGATGTATAAGGCTATTGTCAAACCTGAAACAGATATTTCAAAGCCCTCAACAGAAAGCGCACTTGTTCCCCTGTATGGTTGTTATGGAACAGCAAGGTTTAAGAAGGTTGAGGAGTACAGGCAAATTCATGGGTTTAATAAGGTATATACCAAACTTAGTAATAGAGAATCAGTTTTCTACATGAGGGATGGCGAATATAAAAGATTTACTAGGACAACCTCATTTTCTGATTTAGGGGATGTTGAGGATATTTATGATCTTAATGAAATTTCATTCTTTGAGAAGGTGGGCAACTGATGCCATTCTCATCATCAAGATCAAGCTCATTTAAAAGCTCATACAGCAGTAAGGGAAGCAGTAGCTTTGGATCAAAAAGCAAAACAGGTTCAAGCTACTCCAAACCTAGTACCAAAAGTAGTTCAGGTTGGTTAGGGAAATCTTCAAAGGATACAAAGCCAAAAGCTAACTTAAAGAAATCACAAAGCTCAAAGTCTGTAGTTGGTAAGTCTAAAACAGGTACTGACAGCAAGTCAAAGAGCTACACAGGTACAGGCAAGCATTACAACAGTAATTCAAAGACTGTAAACAACCATTATTACAATAATACTGCTACTGACTGGCTTCCTTTCATGTTTATGGCAGGGATGATGAACCATCATCAGACAGTTGTTGTAAATGGCACACCACAAACACAGACATACAATCCCAATCCAGTAGCTGAGGGGATCAGTATTTTAATCACATTGATTGCCTTCACAGTCATTGGCACTATCTTATGGAAGCTATTCAAACCAAAGAAAAAGAAGGCATGGAAGAAATGGTGAGCAGATTAGACACTATGTCAAGGTTTGCAGAGCCTGATGAAAAAGATGAGCCTCAAGTAGTGGCAGAATGTAGGAACTGTAATGAGGACATTACAGAAGGTCAGGAAATCTATGTGCATGATGGTTATAAATATTGTAAAGAGAACTGTGTTTTCTCTGATTTAGACATATATAAAATTACAGCAGAGGGGTAAATATAAATGAAAGTTACTATAGTTGGGGAAATGAATGTTGACTTACTAGCTAAGAAATTGCTTGAGGTTGTTGAGAATACAGCTATCAAGGTACAGACAGAGGCTGAGGATGCCAAAATCAACAGTTGGTCAATTACTGAGGCAGATGTATTAGTAAAATTTAATATTGATGGAGTTGATGAGCCTCAGTTCCTTACTGTAGAACATCATAAAGGACATCCTGAGTTATTGCATTGGGTAGCAGATGTTTCTAAAGATGAGCTATCCAGTAATGAGGATGAGTCAATGTTTGATGAATGGACTGTTTCAAAATCTCAAGGGCAGGACTTGCAGTTTAAAGAGGTGAAATCTGTCTACAATGCAGATGATTTTACTGGTGTTGAAAGTTCAGAGGATTTTGGAGACATGCAGAAGGATGTCATTAATCATAAAGATGGTTTTAAAGTGGTTCAGGTGTTCCAAAATGATAAGCTGATCCAAGAGTACAAACTGATTCCAACTGAATAAAAAAGAGGAGGGGCTGAATGCCTCTCCTTTTCTGTTTACTCTAGTGTAGCTTTCTTGTAGCTTGCATACAGGTTCTTGTTATATCGCTCTTTAATAGCTAAGGGTTTCTTCCTAGATTCTACCCACTCACTAGCCTCTTCTTTATAAGTGTTCTTTATGCTATCAGGGATTCTAATTTCTAGTATCTCTGAAATATCAGTCACTCTAAGAGCGACCATAAGAGCTACTAATTGTACTTTGTTGATACCTAATCCCTTACCATTCACTAGGTCAGAGATAGTGCCAATCCTCATCCCTGATATAGAGGCTAATTCAGTTTGTGTAATACCTCTTTCTTTCATCAATTCATCAATTTTAAAGACATATAGAGCCTCAGATAATTCCTCTGCTGTTTCAATAACAGCCTCACCTAGTAAAGAATGACTACTATTTATTATCTCCTGAACTTTACGCTTTTTCATTGAAGAAACCTCACTTTATATATTTAAGTTTATTATGTTCAATTTTAATTAGTTTTATACAGCATTCTGTTATTACACCTACTTATAATAGCAGGATTCTGTCACAGATACAAGTTTTTTTCTAATTATAGATGTGAGGAAATAACTCACAACTGTAATAGGAGGATACTTATGGAGCAGACAAAACCTTTAAAAATAGGGATTTTAGGTGAAATGAGAGCAGGTAAGGACACTGTAAAAGAGTTACTTACTCATGAACTTAATAAATTATCTTTTGGCACATGGGAATTTCAGTTTTCTACAGGGATTCACTGGATTATAAAAACATTCATGCCTCATTTATATGATGAAGGTAAGCCAAGAGAGGCACTACAGTATATAGGAGAAGTCATGAGAAAGTTTGATCCTGATGTTTGGATTAATTACCTTTTCCAAACTACTTTATTCAGGTTCGCAAATAGAACTAGAAAAACCAATATGATTGTATCTGATGTTAGACAGCCTAATGAGGTTAAAAGGTTGAAGGAAGAAGGATTTATTATCATCAAAGTCATTGCTCCTTATGAGGTAAGAGTTGAAAGGGCAAGGTCAGCAGGTGATTCCTTTAATAAGGATTCTTTCAATCATGAAACAGAGAAGATTGTCCATTCATGCGAGTTTGATTATGTCATAGAAAATGCAGGTTCAATTGATGAACTTGAGAAAAGTATTACTGCTTTGTTAGGAAAGGTGATCAAATGAGCGCATTAGGTAGAGCTACCAAAGATAGCTACACATTGGCAGAAATTGAGAAGGCTTTAAAGAGCAAACAGATGCTTTATGCATATGCAGAACAAGGGGATGTTGAAAGTATTCATCTTCTGATTGACTCTGAAAGAGCTTTAGAAAAAGCAGTACCAACAGATATACAGCTTAGAACTATTGGTCTAGTTTGGGATAAAGGATACAACCTAGCGGAAACTGCAAGGATGTTTAATGTCACTCCTCAAGCTGTGAAATTTAATCTTGATCTTTTATCTGTGAAATTGAAAAAGGTATTAGATGAGTGGCAGATGAAGGCAAAAGAGGAGGAAAAACATTATGTCCATTAATAAGTACATTGAGGATTTTGAAGAAAAGGCTTTTGAGCTTGCGGGTAAGAAGATTCAAGACTGCCCACCTGTTGAGGAAAGGATCAAGCAGGTGGATAAAATGATTAACCACTATTTTGAGTACACAGGTAAAATCCCTAAGCCATATACTTTAGAGTTGTTAGGTTCTTACATTATTGTCCAAGAGCTAAAAAATAAGGATGTTGATAAAGTTACTAACAGCGACTTTCCTATCATGTCTGATACACAGCTTAAAAGAAGATCAAGAAAGCAGCATCTACTCCAAGATGACACCATTGACTTTCTGAATACAAAATACAACAAGAAAATGAGCAGTCTTTCTAAAAAAACAATCAAAAAAGCTGAGTATTGATGGAGAGTCTTTTGGCTCTCTTTCTTTCTATAGGAGTGTGAAAAGTGGTAACTATAAAGGAACTGATTGAGGATAGGTTGCTAGTGACTCCTAACATTAATGAATCCACTACTGTCTCCAAGATGTTAGATGGGGGCAGGTTTCAAAAAAGGGGAGGGGTATACATTTTTTACACCAAGCATCATGAGCCTCTGTATGTAGGAATCAGTAACAATGTAGGGAAGAGGGTTGCTGAACACTTACAGTCTAAAAAGGGGAATGCTGATCTAGTCAGGTTCACCAATGCCCATCCTGATTCTTATGTAAATGTGTTTTATGAGAGTGATAAGGTATATCAGGAACTGTATGAAAGTTATTTGATTGCTGTACTTAATCCTAGATTTAACATTCAAAAGACAGGGAGAGAAAAAATATGACACAGCTTGACATCTTTCAGTACCTTGAAAAAGAAGAAAAAACAGTTTCATTTTCTGTTGGGGATAAGGTTAGGGTTAAGACAGGAGATGAAATACAGAAAGAAGGATGTACAGATATTGAAACAATCTCTTATTTGGATGATTACAGATTTGGCGGAAAAGAAGGATTAATTATTGATATACTTGGACTGACTTATGTTGTAAGAACAAAAATAGGAAAAGCATATGTGACAAAGGAGGAATTAGCTGATATTAGATGAGCTACCTTAATTTATTAAAAAAAATATTTACAGGATACTGTAATTATGCTACTCTAGTCATAGTAAATTTATACTACATATTCTAGCAGGGGGATTTAATTTGAAAAAGACAAAGTTTATGACTGTATTGGCAGGAGTTTTACTTGGTGCTGTTTTACTTGGCGCATGTGGTGAAACAGATGTTCAGAAAGTAGAAGGCAAGAAAGCAAGTGCTGAACAGAAGGAAAAGAAAGAGAAGAAGAAAAAAGATGAGGTTTTCAAAGTTGGAGACACTATCAATGTTAATGGTCTTGAAATCACTATTACAAGTGCCACATTCAAAAAGCCTGAGCAGTATTCAACTGCTGAAAAAGGCAATGTCCTTGATCTAACTGTTGAAACTAAGAACTCAGGGGATGACAAGGCATTCATTGATAACACAGAGTTTAACTTGTATGATAATGATGGAAACAAATTGGACAGCTACTATGGATATAGTGAAATGGCTATCTCAGGTGATTTAAACAAAGGGAAAAAGCTATCAGGGCATTTATTCTTTGATGTACCTAAGAACAAGAGTTATGAGATGATTTATCAACCTTCTTTCTCCTTTGATGACAAAGAAATCAAATACAACATTATTCCTAAGTAAATTGAGAGCATTTCTGCTCTCTTTTTTTGTACCTGTCACACTTTATATCAACCTTCTAATTATAGTCATGAAAGAAAGACAACCATTAGGAGGAAACAAAATGAAAAACACAACTGATATTAAAGAGCCTGTACTTAAAAAGATTATTGAGGGCATGGTACTTATTGCTGATACTGGCATATCAATTGATAAAGCTGTTGAAGAAGAAAATGAAAATATTCCTGCGTTACTTGCTCTTGGATTACTTCCTGTAGCTTCTGAAATTGATGAGCAGTTAAATAAATATTATACACTTGGTGGAACTGATGATGAGATTGAGTCCGCAATTCAAGTTGCCATTAAAGGCAAGGAAATGGCTTATATGATTGGAATTGCAGCGGTCACAGCAATGGCAAAAGCATTGGAGGAAGCAGAATAATGAGGGTTTATCTTGCGTCTCCATTCTTCTCAGATGAACAGATCAACACAGTGATAAGGGTTGAGAAAGCACTAGAGCAGAACTCAACAGTATCAGAATATTTTTCACCAAGAAATCAACAGCTAGACCATATTCCTTTTGGTACTCCTGAATGGAGCAAGGAGATTTTCAAGAATGATGTCTACCATATTGATTGGGCGGATGTTGTTGTAGGAGTCATTGATTTTGAGGGTAACACAGTTCTTCATGGCAATATACATGGTCATGTAGACAGTGGAACAGCTTGGGAACTTGGTTATGCTTTTGCCACTAGGAAACCTGTCATCCTGATCCATGAAAAGGGTGGGATTGTAAATCTCATGCTCTCTGAAAGCTGTCAAGCATATTTAGAAAGTGCTGAGGCACTAGCTCATTATGACTTTAATACTCAGCAAGGCATTAGATTCACTGGAAAAGTATTGTAATATAGATGTCAGAAAGCCTTGTTAATAGCAGGGCTTTTTTTCTATTTGAAAACAGAATAATTCCAAATATTTCTGATTGAAATTCTATGAATAGTTTTGTTAACATTGGAGAAGCACTTGTATAAAGTGTGACTTTAAAAATTAAAGGAGTTCTTTAATTTAGGTTTCTATCAGGATAGATTGAGGAATAGCCAAAGCAAAAAGGAGAAATGTTATGAACAATGTCAGAGTTGCCATTGTAGGATCAATTACCACCCAAGAACAGGTTGCAAAGGTAAAAAAGGCAGAACAATACATACAGAAGAATGATTCTGTGAGTGAAATGGTTTCTTTGGGTAAAGAATTGACAATTTTTTTTGAAAATCCAACAGTACATGACAGCGATTGGGTCAGCTACTATTTTGATCTTATTCTGTCTGCTATTGAGGGTAAAATGGATTTTTTAGTTCTTGTGGTAGATGGCTATTCAAGGGCGGGTATTGGTTGGTTAACTGCTATGGCATGGGAAAGGGGGGTAAAAGTCATTCTGTTGTATACAGATGAGTTTATTAACTTAGGACTACTTGTTGATTACTGTTCACACGCTACACTTTATGGAATGAAAGAGCTAATAAAATATGACTTTCAAGAAGCACCTGTTGTCACTCAGATTAGAGTAAATAAAATACAGTAGGAGTAGGGAATTGATCCCTGCTCCTTTATTTGTACTTTGCTCCTGTACCCATTACATCCATAGCAAGCCAAAAGCCAGTAATTATAAAGATGATCATTAATATAAATATTGTTATCAAGATGCCCTGCATTCTTTTAAAGTCATGCCCTTCATGTTTAACCTCTATATCAGCATCAACCCTCTTTAAACTCCATATCACTGCAATGTAAATAGCCTCAATCACTTGCATAGGTGTTCTAGGGTGGACAATAACCCATTTCCTTTTATCTTTACTTACTTTTATCATTGTTGGGGAACTGATCTCATAGTCAACTCTTATAATTGTTCCTAACTTAGCTATTAAAAGTAAACAGATTAAAAAGCCCAAAGCCATTCCTGATGTCCATGTAATAAGTTCCTCTAATCTCACAGTTGTCACATAGCTAAAATGTCTAAGCAAGAACTCATTTAAACCTCTCATTTCATCATTCCTTTTCTTCTATTGCTTTCTGATGCCAATATAATAGCCTCTCATACAGATTCTCTCTATCCTCATCTGTCAATCTTTCATCCTTACCAATGTTACTGATTGCTTTCTTTAATGTTTCAGATTGCTCAATCTGTTCAGCAACTGTGGCAGGTATTTTCCCATAGTGTTCATACAATTCATCCCTGTCAATAGTATACAATTTAGAAAGTTTATCTATTATATCTGCATTTGGCGTATTCTTTCCCCTTTCTATCAGGCTAATATAATTCGCTGTTACTCCTACTTTTTTGGCTACTTGCTCCAATGTCAAACCTAACTCCACTCTTTTTAACTTTATCTTTTTACCCACATTTTTTAGCTGCACCATTTCGCTTACTCCTTTTTTCCATCTTCCTATGAGGATACCCTACCCAAAATCATTGCAGTAAATGTCTCAAAAGTAAAGTTTGACATTCATTAAATTGCATGTTACTGTAATTACAGTATCCTGTAAAATCAGTATTCTGTAAAAAAAGAATGGGGGATTAATTATGATTAGGTTTAATGATGGCGTTATGACAGAAATTAAGTATAAAGAATTACAGGCGAAACAGAAAGAGGAAAAAAATAGGATGTGGCTTTGGAAAAGAATGAACCTGTTCTTTTTTGATGAGGAGAACATTAAAGTTTCTGATTGGCTTTGGTTCTATGGCTGTATGATATTTAGTGTGTTAATGATGATCATTGATTGTATATTCGCCTTTGTGATAAAATGATGGGAGCAGAAATGTTCTCTTTTTTTTATGGGGAGGGGATAGTTATTAATATGGAAGAAAAAATTTCATATGAGGAAAAAGAGCAGTGGGAAACAGTTTGGTCAGAGTTTTTGGATTATGCTGAATCATGTTATTTTAGGTGGCTTAACTGTGATAATTCTTTAACAGATAGTGAGGAGAAGGTTGCTCTTGAGTTTAAACAGAAAATAGACTCTGAGGAACTGGATGAAGGTGGCTTACTAGAAATAGCTGTTCCTCCTGAACATGATATAAGTCCTGAGGAGTTTGAGATTTTTGTTAAAGTCATGTCCAAATTTCAGAACTCAGGAATCTTAGACCTAGTATCTGTGTTCACTGGATGTAAAATCAGAGAAGTTAACTACTGATACAAAGACAGTTGAAATAATTTCATGCAAACTCAGTATTGACTAGGGTTTAAGGATTTAATTATTTACTTTTGAAACTAGAGTAATTTAGGAAAAAACATAAACGTGGTTATCGTGTCGATCAAGGCGGAGCGCCAATTAAGGAGACGCTTGCGGCAGCTCTTGTCTTATTAACGAACTGGACGCCTGACCGTCCGTTTGTTGATCCATTCTGCGGATCCGGAACGATTGCCATTGAAGCGGCGCTCATTGGTCAAAATATTGCACCAGGTTTTAACCGGGAATTTGTTTCTGAGTCTTGGCCATGGATTGGACAAGATGTATGGGAAGAGGCTAGAAATGAAATAGAGGAAAGGGCAAACTATGATCAGCCTCTTCATATTATAGCAAGCGATATTGATCATCGAATGGTGGAGATCGCCAAATTAAATGCAGAAGAAGCAGGGTTAAATGGTCTCATTGAGTTTAAGCAAATGCAGGTGAAAGATTTCCAGACAAAAGACGAATACGGTGTCATCATTGGAAATCCGCCTTATGGCGAAAGACTCAGTGATAAGCCCGCGGTAGAAAAAATGTATCAAGAGATGGGTAAGGCATTCAAACCATTAGATACATGGTCGATTTATATGCTCACTTCACATGAACAATTTGAGGAATGCTACGGTAAGAAAGCGACCAAAAAAAGAAAGCTATTTAATGGCTTTATTAAAACAGATTATTATCAATACTGGGGAAAACGTCCTTCGAGAAATACAAAGTAAATACTTATAGTTGAAAAAAGTCGATCACACAAATGGCATGATGTGATCGGCTTTTTTAATTGGTAAATATGTCTGTTTCATCGGATATACTAAGCAACTTTTCAGATCAGGAGGTATAAATCGTTTGCGGACTGAATAAACTGAACTTGATTTTAAAAAAAGAGGTGTCCCTATGATTTATCATGATCAATTTCAGTTAATTCAAAAAGCACTCACATCTACATCGCAGGAGCTACACAACAATGAAACTGGACAATCTGTTGAGTTAGAAACAGCGAGGATGAACTTAGAGCTTGCACTAGCCCATCGAAACAGTACAGACCATGCTTTTCTTGTCAGACAACCGCATCATCATCGTTCATCCTAAAAAAGGATTGTCTTTCCCCCTTGGGAGTGTTACTATTGAAAGTCTGAATGATCCAATAGTTGGGGGTTGAAGCAGGTGACGTCTCGTTTGCCTTTTTCATTAACGAAAGAACATAATTTTTATGAAGAACTGGGCAACTGGATTGGTGATGTATTCTATGACATCTTACCAGACAAGGGCTTTGATCTTCGAGATGAACAAATATTTATGGCATTTCAACTTGAAAGAGCCTTTAAGGAAAAACGTGTGATGTTTGCTGAAGCTGGGGTAGGCACAGGCAAAACCATTGTTTATCTTCTATTTGCAATGACTTATGCAAGATATACGGGGAAACCAGCGATTATTGCATGTGCTGATGAAACGTTGATTGAACAGCTCGTCAAAAAAGAAGGCGATATTTACAAGATTGCAAGTCATTTAGACATTCAAATAGATGCTAGACTGAGCAAATCGCACGATCAATACTTATGTTTGAAAAAATTAGAGAAAACGATGCAACGTGAAGATGATGAGAAATGGTTGGATATTTATGAATCATTGCCTTCCTTTGTTCACGAAACACACGGGATGCAAAAATTTTATCCGTATGGAGATCGCAAAGAGTTTCCAGAGCTATCTAATGATGAATGGACGCGCATTGGCTATGATTCATTTCAGGATTGTTTGACATGTGATCTTCGCCATCGCTGTGGTTTAAATTTATCGAGAGATCACTATCGAAAAGCGTCAGATTTAATCATTTGTTCGCACGATTTTTATATGGAGCATGTATGGACTAAAGAATCAAGGAAGCGTGAGGGCCAGCTTCCACTTCTTCCAGAGCATAGTTCTGTTGTTTTTGACGAAGGGCATCTGCTCGAATTTGCAGCGCAAAAAGCGCTGACATACCGCGTCAAACAATCAACACTTGAAACATTTTTAGAGCGTCTTCTTCAAAATGACATCAGAGAAGAATTTGCAGAGCTTGTTGAAGATGCACTTGCAACGAACGATGAGTTTTTCTACTTATTAAAAACAAGTGCAAAAGAAGTGAAAGGTTCACATCGACTTAAAATTACCAATGATCACGAGGTAAAGCGCTCCGCGATGGAGTTATGTGCTTTACTTGAAAAAATTGGGGAAGCACTAGTCTTTGAATCAGAAATGTATACGATTGATCAATATGAATTGTCCGTTGTTGAAGAATATATTGAACAAATGGCGTATTCGCTTTCACTTTATCAAAAAAATGCCATCAGCTGGCTTGAAAAACAAGAGATGGATACGACCTTTGTTGTTATGCCAAAAACCGTTGCAGAAGTTCTGGGGGAAAAAGTATTTTCGCAAAAAATCCCTTATATCTTCTCTTCTGCTACACTTTCAGAAAATCAATCATTTGAGTATTTAGCTGAAAGCCTTGGTATCAAAGATTATTTATCAATGAGTGTCGCATCTCCTTATGACTATGAACAGCAGATGAGCATCTCTTTCCACGGGATCAAAACGCAACTTTCCGTTGAAGAAAAAGGAAAACAGGTAATAGCGACGCTTGATGAGAACGAAGGGCGCTCGCTCATTTTATTCCCGTCTTTTGATGAATTAAATCTCTTTAGAAAGCAGCTTGAATCATCTGAAGCAACGCTTCCATTCACAGTTTATTTCGAAGGGGATGAAGAGATTAGTACAATTGTTCAAAAGTTCCAAGTTGAAGAATCGTCTGTCCTTTGTTCCGTCCACCTGTGGGAAGGATTAGATATTCCAGGAGATTCACTTACAAATGTCATCATATGGGGCCTTCCTTATCCACCGCACGATCCAGTATTTGAAGCGAAGCGAAATGAAGCAAAAGATGCATTTGCAGAAGTGGATATCCCGTATATGCTACTTCGTCTTAGACAAGGAATTGGTAGGCTAATTCGTACAAGCAGAGATTCAGGAACCATCCATCTTTACTATAACCACGTTGAAGATTTAGCGCTACAAAGCAAAATTGAATCTGTTTTACCAGTCAAACCGACGGTTCAATAATCGTAAGGGGAGGATACTTTGTGAGTATCTTCCTCTTTTTAATTGACAAATGATCATCCGTTGAAGTAGCCTTGAAACGTACATATATTATCTATTTAACGGGGGGAAAACCACGTATGAGTCTTGAAGCGAAAGAAAAAGCGTTTTATCAATTAATGGGTAAAATTGCTCATTATACAGAAGCTTTACATTTACTTTACTGGGATTCGCGAACAAAGTCACCGAAAAAAGGGGCAGACTTTAGAGCTGAAACGATTGGACAATTATCAAGTGATATTTTCAACATGAAGACATCAGATGAAATGCGCGATTTGCTTTCCGCGTTAGCTGAGGATCAAACACAGCTATCATCTGATACTCAAAAAGCACTTGAGCTTGCTAAAAAGGACTATGATGAAAATAGTAAAATCCCAAAAGCAGAGTTTAAGGAATACTCCATTCTTCAATCGAAAGCTGAACACGTGTGGGTAGAGGCAAGAGAGAAATCAGACTTTTCGCTATTTGCTCCATATTTAAAGCAGCTAATTGAGTTTAACAAGCGATTTATTCAATATTGGGGAGTAAAGAAGACACCATATGATGTTTTATTAAATAATTATGAACCAGATATGACAGTTGAACAGCTTGATCAACTATTTGGTGCACTTCGAAGTGCCATCGTACCTCTCGTTAAAAAAATTGAGGCTTCACCAAATAAACCAGATACTTCATTTTTATCAAAGAGCTTCCCAATTGAAAAACAAAAAGAATTAAGCCTTTTCTTCTTAAAAGAACTAGGGTATGATTTCGACGCTGGTCGTCTTGATACGACTGTGCATCCATTTGCAGTCACTTTAAGCAGAGGGGATGTTCGCGTAACAACACGCTATGATGAGCACGACTTTAGAATGGCATTGTTTGGTACCATACATGAATGTGGTCATGCGATTTATGAGCAAAGCATTGATGAGGTCCTAAGTGGAACGAATCTATGTGATGGTACTTCAATGGGCATACATGAGTCTCAATCATTATTCTTCGAGAATTTCATCGGTAGACACGAAAACTTCTGGAAGACACATTATACAAAGTTGCAAGAGGCATCTCCAGATCAATTCAAGGACGTGTCGCTTGAAGAATTTATTCATGCAGTCAATGAATCAAAACCAACGTTTATCCGAATCGAAGCGGATGAACTGACATATCCACTCCATATTATTATTCGCTATGAAATTGAAAAAGCGATTTTTAATGAAGAGGTAGCTGTAGAAGATCTTCCTGCACTTTGGAATGAAAAATACCAAGCTTATTTAGGAATTACACCTCCAAACGATGCACTAGGTATTTTGCAAGATGTGCATTGGTCAGATGGAAGCTTTGGTTATTTCCCATCTTATGCACTAGGCTACATGTATGCAGCGCAGCTAAAGCATAAAATGCTTCAAGATTTACCAGAGTTTGATGAACTGATCCATAATGGTTCCTTCGCTCCAATTAAAGAGTGGCTCACTGAACATGTACATCAGTTCGGGAAACGAAAGAAACCATCTGAAATCATTCAGGATGCAACAGGAGAAGAGTTAAATGTTCAATATTTAATTGACTATTTAACAGAAAAATATACAAAACTGTATCTTTCATAAAAATAAAAGCGCCCTTTTTCAAATAGGGCGTTTTTACGTGTGTATATTCGTATGAATTTTCAAAAAACGAACATTTTGATCATGAATGTGATTTAAGTTCGGTAATTTTCAGCAAAAGAGCTTTCCAACTGCTCGAAATCTTGTTATAATTTGAACACTATGAAACACTCATATAATCGCGTGATGATGGCACGCAAGTTTCTACCGGACACCGATACCGTCCGACTATGAGTGAGCACGCAACGGATTAACGATGGATGAAGGTCTTTAGTACCGTTTTAGCATTGCTCGCTCCTTTATGGACAGCAATGCTTTTTTTATTTCTTTAAACATGCTGGAGGGAAAAGAAAATGGAATTATTACATCAAAAAATAGAGAATGAAGGAATTGTGCTTTCAAATGAAGTGTTGAAAGTCGATGCATTTTTAAACCATCAAATAGATCCTGTCTTGATGCATGAGATTGGTAAAGAGTTTGCTAGATTGTTTGAACATGAAAAAATCACGAAAATCGTAACGATTGAATCATCAGGTATTGCACCAGCAGTCATGGCGGGTCTTGCACTTGGAGTACCTGTTGTCTTTGCAAGAAAACGTCAATCGCTCACATTAACAGAGAACCTGCTTACTGCGAAGGTATACTCCTTTACAAAAAAAACAGAAAGCACAATTGCTGTTTCTCATACACATTTGAATGAAAAAGACCGACTTCTCATTATTGATGATTTCCTAGCTAATGGAGAGGCAGCAAAAGGGCTTGCTACAATTGCAGAGCAAGCAAAAGCTGAGATTGCAGGGTTTGGCATTGTGATTGAGAAATCATTTCAGCCTGGTAGAGAGGAATTGAATCAATTGGGATATCGAGTGGAGTCACTAGCACGGATTCAATCACTTGAAAACGGTAAAGTCACATTTTTACGGGAGGTTCGATCATGAGTACTGCAAAGCATGCCAAAACCTTTTCACTTGGCATTCAACATGTTTTAGCCATGTATGCAGGTGCAGTACTTGTCCCGCTTATCGTAGGTGATGCACTTGGGTTAACTCCAGCACAGCTCACGTATTTGATTTCAGCCGATATTTTCATGTGTGGCGTAGCAACACTGCTACAAGTGTGGAAAAATCGCTTTTTTGGGATTGGTTTACCGGTCGTATTAGGCTGTACATTTACCGCCGTCTCTCCAATGATTGCCATTGGCTCGAAATATGGGATTCCATCTATTTATGGGAGTATTATTGCATCGGGTCTTTTGGTGATTCTTCTTTCATTTTTCTTTGGGAAGCTTGTTCAATTTTTCCCTCCTGTTGTGACAGGATCAGTTGTGACGATTATCGGAATTACACTTATTCCTGTGGCAATGAACAATATGGCAGGCGGTGAGGGGAGTCCTGATTACGGTTCTTTCGACAATCTTGGACTTGCATTTCTCGTGTTATTGATCATTGTCCTGTTATATCGCTTTACAAAAGGTTTCACAAAGGCGATTGCGATTCTGATCGCGATTTTAATTGGAACTGGTGTTGCAGCAATGATGGGAAAGGTAGAAACGGCTGAAGTTGCCCGTGCCCACGTATTCAGAATGATTGAACCATTTTATTTTGGATTGCCTACCTTTGAACTGACGCCGATTATTACGATGACACTTGTTGCCATCGTGTCATTAGTTGAATCAACTGGTGTTTATTTTGCGTTAGGTGATTTAACGGAGCGGAAGTTAAAGGAGAAGGATTTAGCAAAAGGCTATCGTGCAGAGGGAATCGCTGTTTTATTAGGTGGGATTTTTAACGCATTTCCATACACTGCTTATTCACAGAACGTTGGTCTCATTCAACTGACGGGTGTGAAAAAGAACCGAGTGATTGTGGTAACAGGTGGACTGTTAATGATATTTGGTCTTTTCCCGAAAATCGCTGCCTTTACGACCATCATTCCAAAGGCTGTACTTGGCGGTGCGATGGTCGCTATGTTTGGAATGGTCATTGCTTACGGAATTAAAATGCTCTCACGCGTTGATTTCTCCAAGCAGGAGAACTTGCTTATTGTGGCTTGTTCAGTTGGCATCGGTCTTGGTGTTACCGTAGTGCCTCAAATGTTTGAACAACTACCAGAATCACTGAAATTGCTCACAAGTAACGGAATTGTTGCTGGGAGTTTTACAGCGATACTGCTTCATATCATTTATCATATGATTCCGCTGAAAAAGGACGCTCGTCACTCAACGGATATGGAAGAAGCAAAACAATCTGCTATTTGACATCTCTCTTTAGGGGAGATGTTTTTTTATACAAAAAAAGCAGGTTCGCTTGGCGAACGAACCTGTGAAGGAGGAAAACTACATCATGTTTTCATATATATTATCCAATATTTATCAATTGTCGTCAAGACAAAAAGTTAGCCGCAGGAAAATGTTTTGACTGAATTGTGACGTGAAGATGGGTATATCTTCATTTTGATGGGGGATATTAACCAAAAAAGAGGTGGACATATTGGCATATATTTTATCAGTCGGAACAAGCCTTCCTCATCATCATGTGAATCAGAAAAAAGCGGCAGACTTTGCTAGAGCCCAGTTTAAACGCTCGTTTAAAGATATTGACAGATTGCTTAGAGCTTTTGATAATGGGGAGATTGAAGGAAGACAATTTGTACAGCCTATTGAATGGTATCAAGAACACCATTCATTTGAAGAAAAGAATCAAATATATAATGAAAAGGCATTATTTCATGCAAAAGAAGCCATCACGAATTGTTTGCAGGATAAAACGTTTTTAAAAAAAATTGTTCCATATGAAGAAATTGATGCTTTATTCTTTATTTCAAGTACGGGTTTATCGACACCAAGCCTCGATGCAAAGCTGATGAATGTCCTGCCATTTTCACGATTTACAAAGCGTGTTCCAATATGGGGACTCGGCTGCGCAGGGGGAGCAGCTGGATTGTCTCGGGCGTTTGAATACATTAAAGCTTATCCTGATGCAAAGGTACTTGTGGTAACCTGTGAGCTTTGTAGTCTGACCTTTCAACAAGAAGATCAGTCAAAAAGTAATTTAATCGGCACCTCTTTATTTGGTGATGGAATTGCTGCCGCTTTATTAAGCGGGAAAAACGCGGCTGTAGAATATACGAATTTAAAAACCATTCCTGCTGTGATTGGAACACAATCGGTTACGATGAAAGATGCAGAAGATGTGATGGGCTGGCATTTTACAAATGAAGGGTTTCAGGTCATCTTTTCACGTGATATTCCCACGATTATTTCTGGTTGGCTGAAAGAGCAGGTCGATTTCTTTTTAGCACAACATCGTTTTTCTGAAGAAGATATTTCTGTGTTCCTTGCCCATCCTGGCGGAAAGAAAGTCATTGAAGCTTACATTCATAGCCTTTCTTTAAATGAACAAAAACTTCAATCTTCTAAAGAGGTGCTAAAACAGAATGGAAATATGTCTTCAGCAACAGTCATGTATGTGATCAAAGACTATCTCGAGAAAAATAGTGTGCAAGAAAATGAAATAGGTCTATGTGGTGCCCTTGGGCCGGGCTTTTCCTCTGAATTGTTATTAATGAGGTGGGAGGGAGCATCTTGACCTTATTTTGGCTGATCATTGGTTTTTTTGTCTGTCAGCGTCTTGTCGAACTTATTGTAGCAAAAAGAAATGAAAAAAAAGTAAGGGCAATGGGGGCTATTGAGTTTGGATCAGACCATTATCCGTATATGGTTGCGATGCATGTTTCTTTCTTTGGCGTGTTTATTACAGAAACCCTACTCTTTCATAAGCAGCCATCACGCTTTTTTGTTTTATGGTTGTTCATCCTTATTGTGACGCAGGTGGTACGTTATTGGGCACTTTTTTCACTCGGAACATACTGGAATACAAAAATCTTAGTTGTTCCAAATGCAAAGATGATCAAAAAAGGTCCATATCGCTGGATAAAGCACCCCAACTATATGGTAGTTGCGATTGAATTTCTGTTATTGCCACTATTGTTTCAAGCATATTTTACAGTCATTCTGTTTTCACTTCTCAATATATGTATGATGATCGTTCGAATTCAGACAGAAGAAAAAGCATTAAATGAGTATTTGTTAAATTAATATTGAAAATCATTATCAGTTATGCTACACTTTCATTAATGATAAACATTCTCAATCAAGAATGATGGACGGTGATAAGCATGACAATGATCTTTTTACTTGGAACTGTTTGTGTATACAGCTTGCTAATTGGCTTTGTATTAAAGAATATTTCTAAAAAATCTGCTTCCTGATTTCAATCGCTTTTGACTGAACAGGTAGCAGATTTTTTTTATTTGATCAGATAAGAAGAAATATCTTTCAATTTTGTGTAAAATGGTATCACATACATAACTGATTTTTCTAAAAACAAAGGGGTATATCATAATGAAAGACTTGTCTATTCGAGATTCGTTAATTCAAATAACTGGGATGCTCCATGAAGCATTGCTTAAACAGCATGATAATGAGCGGGCGGCAAAGCTTGCTTCGATCATGAAAAAGGATGCGGAACAGGAAGTTTATATCGCTTTTACAGGACATTATTCAGCAGGAAAGTCATCACTTGTGAACCATCTACTTCATGAACAGATTTTGCCAACAAGCCCAATCCCAACAAGTGCGAATTTGGTTGTGGTGCGAAAAGGGGAACAGCAAGTACAACTTCATACGTCTGATGGACGTTATGCAAAAATGAGCGGTGCTTATGATAAAGAGGCTGTCCAAAGGTTTTGTAAAGATGGTGAACAAATTGAAATGGTCGAAATCAGCGGGGATTATAAAGGGCTAGTGGATAAAGTCGCTTTCATTGATACACCCGGTATTGATTCGACGGATCACACCCATTTCTTATCAGCTGCGTCTATTTTGCATCAAGCAGATGCTTTATTTTATGTTGTTCATTATAACCATGTCCACTCAGAAGAGAATGTTCGTTTTATCCGTTCGATTAAAGATCAAATTCCAAACCTTTATTTTATCGTCAACCAAGTGGATCGTCATGACGAAAATGAAACTGCTTTTGAACATTACAAACAGCAAGTCGTTGATATGCTTGTGAAAGAAGGCATAGATGAGGATCATTTATACTTTACATCGGTTACCGAAAAAGAACATCCGTTAAACGAAATGTACCGTTTAGTTGAAAAGCTCAAGGAGCTCCAAATACTACCTAAAGCGTCACTTCGTGCTTATACAGAGCAAAAAATTGAGCATTTGTTAAAAGAGCATATCGAGGCACAAAAGGTAGAAAGTAAACATGATGACGACCTTTATATTCGCCTAGAAAGTAAAAGACAAGAAGTGAAGACGTTAAAAGAAGAACTAGAACTTAAAGCAAACGGTCATCAGCCATTAGAAGAGCAGATGCGGTCAGAAATGGAAAACATCTTAAAAAATGCCAACTTAACACCGTTTAAAATGCGAGAGCTTGCGAAGGACTATTTGGCCTCAAAAGATCCCAGCTTTAAGATGGGAATGCTCTTCTCTAAAAATAAAACGATACAAGAAAAGGCAAGAAGAGCAGAAGCGTTTGTAGAAGATGTCACAGCGAGAATGAAAGCAGAAGTAGATTGGCATTTATCAGAAATGCTGAAAGGTGTCATAAAAAAAGAACAGCTAGGAGAAGACTTGCTTAAACAAGCGATGTCTTTTGAGACAGCCGTTCAAGAACAGTTGCTTGAAAATGTAATTCATCGCGGAGCCAGTCTATCGTCTGAATATGTTCTTCAATATACAAAGGATGTAGGCGATACTTTAAAAAAAGTGGCGAAGCGAGAGACATTACAACAAATTGAGCAAATCATTCAAGCAATGAAATTAAGCAATGAACAAAAGCATCAGTCATTGACCACAGCTTTGGAACAAGCGAATCATGAGCTGAAAACCCTTGAACAAATCACAGCAGAAGAAAAAAAACTGGATGACTACATTCATCAAATATGGGAGGTTTGGCAGCATGGAACGGATCAAACCTTTGATCCTGATTGGTTTTATGCCAAAAAAGAACTGGTTCAGCATACTTTGTTTGAAGACAAGACAACCCAAGTTGAACAGGCGAAGCAAACAAATCAAATCAGTCCTAAGCAAGAGGAACATGCGCATCGACATTTAAACACGGCGCAATCGATTGAACGTTTTGAGGAGCTCGCACGCATATTAACACCTCTTGAATCTCTTAAACCACAGAGAACTGCATTTGAAAAACGAACAGAACGACTTCAATCAAAACAATTTACACTGGCGTTATTCGGTGCTTTTAGTTCAGGGAAATCATCTTTTGCAAATGCACTTGTTGGCCGAAAAGTATTACCATCGTCACCGACTCCAACAACGGCAACCATTAATAAACTGACAAAACCTGATGCCGATCATGACAATGAAACAGTCAAAGTCGTATTTAAAACAGAAGAGGAAATGCTGGAGGAACTTCAGCAAATTCTCGGTTTTGCCATTTCTGAAGAAAAAGGGTCAACTTTTTTGTTAAAGCTTGAAAGAGTATTAAAAAAAGGGAAACTAGAACAAGACCATCTGGTCATCGTCCAGCATTTTTTGCATGCTGCTAAAATCTATGAACAGTATATAGACACTCAGGTGCCGCTTTATATTGGAATTGACGAGCTGAAACCATATGTGGCAGAGGAAGCAATTTCTTGTGTGGTAAAAGAAGTCACCGTTTATTTAAGCACACCCATCACAGATAAAGGGATTACGATTGTGGATACACCAGGGGCTAGTAGTATGAACAAGCGCCATACAGAGATGGCGTTTCAATACATGAAGGACGCGGATGCACTTCTTTATTTAACATATTATCAGCATTCCTTCTCAAAGGCTGATCGCTCTTTCTTACGTAAGTTAGGGCTTGTCAAAGATTCCTTTAGTATGGATAAAATGTTTTTTATTATTAATGCCGCCGATTTAGCAAAGGATCAGTCAGAGCTAGACACGGTTTTCGGCTATGTTAAGAACGAACTAATGAAAGAAGGCATACAAAACCCAAATGTACATCATGTCTCAAGCAAGGAGGAAATCGAAGGAAAACCTCAATCACCTTTTAATCGCTATGACTTATTAAGGAAGCGACTTGATCATTTTATTGATGAAGAATTGACAAGAGATTCAATTGAGCTTTTACATTTTGAAGCAGATACATTATGCGAAACTGTTACAAAGCTACACGCAACCTTACATCAATCTGAGGATGAAAAAGTCGCTGAAAAACAACAAATTGAGGCATCGTTTGCACACGTTTTAAAGCAAATAAAAGAAACGAAACAGTCAAAACTTATTTCAGAGAGTGTAAAAAAAGATGTTCAAGAACAGCTTTATCATATTGAGCAACGTCTATCTCTTTTTGCAAATGACTTACTGAAAACGTCATTTTATCCAGGTTTGCAGCAAGGGAATTTCCAAGAAAATTTACGTCAAGCGTTACATGAAGCATTAAAGGATTATGAGTTTGAGTTTGTACAAGAACTAAAAGCGCTTGATATTCGGATGGATTCGTTTATGAACATGTACTTTCAAGAGGAATGGACGAAGGGATTACAAGGTAAACTGGCAGAGAATGAGTATTTCTCTGTTCAGCTTTCGGCTCCTGAAGGAAAAACACAACAGCTTAAACAGATTGAAGTAAAAGCAGATCGTAAGCCATTCGAATCGCAGCTGAAAAAACAAAAATCGGCAAAAACATTCTTCGAACAAAATGGCAAAGCAGAATTGATAGAAGAGCTACGAGATGAACTACTTAAATTGACAGCAAAATGGGCTGAAAAAGAGAAAGAGGAACTCTTCAAGCGCTACGAAGAGATCGTGCAAACCTTTAGCTCTATGTATGAGGAAGAAGCGATTCGCCAACTACACGAACAGAAACAGACATATTTATCGAGCCTTTCAACAGATGAGAACGCACGTATGATCATTCAAAAAGTGTATCAGCAGTCTGTAAAATGGCGAGAGACGTTGTCATTTTAATTTTTCATGATAGACTAAATAAAAAGAGAAAGCAGTTGATGAATCAGTGTCAAACGTTCATGAAGCAATTTCAGCGCATTCAAAAAAACAGCATGCCCACATTCAATCCTTTCTTACACTTGAGTCGCAAAGGGAACAAGCAATTGATCAAGTTGTGAAAAAATGTGAACAACAGGAGCCTTTCACAACAGATGAAATTAACGAGATTACGTCGAAAATGAATGAACTCGCTAGAGGGGGAATTGTCCCACTTCGACAGCGTGTCACAGTCGACATGGTTCACGAATATGTCAGCCGTAAAAATCATTAAGACTAACTTTTCCTTTTTTGGTCATCTTAAAAGAGAGAACCAAGGAAGGATGTAAAAAATGATAAAAAAGCAAAGTCAGAAACGTGTGGAAGAAAAAAAACCGAAAGAAAAATCAATGCCTTCTTATGCTGAAGTGGAGGCTGGCAAGCTACAGTACGGAAAAAATAAAAGAGAAAGCTGACCCACTTTTGACAAAGAAGTGGGTTTTCTTTTTTTATGTAAGTTAGCTCTTGATATGATAGAATGGGGGTATTGTTGAAAAAGGGAGTTTATGTTGAATGAATAAACACGTATTACTTGTTGATGGAATGGCACTTCTTTTTCGTTCTTTTTACGCAACTGCTGTCCACCGCAATTTTATGATAAATGAACAAGGGGTTCCGACAAATGGCGTTCATGGCTTTTTAAAGCACTTGCTAACAGCAACCCAATCATTTAAACCCACTCATATTGTTTGTTGTTGGGATATGGGCAGTCAAACTTATCGTAATGAATTATACGAAGATTATAAAGCGAATCGGGGAGCGCCGCCAGTTGAGCTCATCCCGCAATTTGAATTAGCGAAGATTGCAACTGAAGAGTTTGGCATAACCAATGTTGGAATAAAAGGGTTCGAAGCAGATGATTGCATTGGTACACTTGCCACTTTATATAAAGAAGAAGCAAACGTCACAGTTGTTACAGGTGATCGAGACTTGCTTCAAATTCTTGACGATGATGTGACAGTAGCGTTAATGCAAAAAGGCATTGGGAACTATAAACATTATACGAAGGAATCTTTCGAAGAAGAAATGGGTATTACACCAAAAGCGTTAATTGATATGAAAGCACTGATGGGTGATTCAAGCGATAATTACCCTGGGGTGAAAGGCATTGGAGAAAAAACGGCCTTAAAATTCATCCAAACCTATCAAACGATTGATCATCTTGTGGAGAACATCCATGAGTTAACAGGAGCACAGCAAAAGAAAATGGAAGCAGGACTTGAAGATTTAAAACTTTCTAGAATTCTTGCTGAAATTAAATGTGATGTATCGCTTAGCTGTCCACTTGAACATACCAAACTGAATATGAATCCAGAGCGTGCACTTGCAATGCTTCGTACGCACCAAATCAAAGGGATAGAACCTATGATGCACCGAGTGATTGAATTAGAGATCAGCTAAAGCTGATCTCTTAGTGTTTTGTGTTGCTTTTTTTCGCTTTATCTTCAAGCTGAGATAAGGGGTGTTTTTCCTTCGATTTTGTGTCACCTTGAGGCGTAGTCCCATTTGTGACACGTCCTTTATTCACTTTATCCATCAGTTATCACCTCATGATTTAGCATAACCAATGAAAAAGCGATTCATCCTTTTGATTGATGAATCGCTTTTCGAGCGAGCTGATCCGCTACTTGGTTTTCTTTGCTAGGAATCCATTTAATAAAAAATAAGTCAAATTGTGTTTTCAACTGAATGATTTCTTCAATAAACGGCTTAAATTGTGCATTCTTAGCAAATTCAGCATTTGTAGCTCGATCCACTACTTGAGAGTCTGTCCGAAATGAGACAGTGCGTATCCCTTTTTTGATGCAAAGCCTCATTCCTTCTATTAAAGCAAGAAACTCTGCTTCATGATTACTGATATGTCCTGCTGGGATTGAAAAGGACACTGCCTTTCCATCATATTTGATAAAAATGCCCAGACCAGACGGACCTGGATTTCCAGCACTTGCGCCATCAATGTAAACTTCAGCGGGCATCATGTTTGCCCCTTTCATCAAGTGGGACGATCTTTTTAGCAACGTAGGCATATGGTGTGGAAATCGCAGCTACAATAAATTTAATGACATAGGTTGTCATAAAAATGTCGATCCATACTGAAAATGGATAAGAACCAAGAAAGGCGATGGTTGTAAAAATCAATGTATCTAACAGCTGACTAATCATGGTACTCCCGCTATTACGTAGCCAAAGCGCACCATCAGAAGGAAATAACCTACGGATGAACGAATATACATAAACATCTAGCATTTGACTGATGATATAAGCAATAAGGCTACCAAGTGCCACTCGTGGCAAAAAACCAAAAATCGTTTCAAGTGATGCTTGTGATATGTCAGAAGCAGCTGGTTTAAAGAGAAGTGCTTCTTGCATCACTATAGTCAATGTTAAAAGTGTTGAAAAGCCGAGCCAAACAGCTTTTCTTGCTTCTTGTCTTCCATATTTTTCATTAAGTACATCGGTTGCGAAAAAGACACTGCCATAGAGGATATTGCCAAGTGTAGCAGTAAAGCCAAACAACTCCACTGTTTTCACAACCTGTAAATTCGCGGCGACTGTGGCGAATCCAATCCATACAAAAAGGCCCATTTTGCCAAAACCTTTATAAAAAAAGAGAACAATGATAAAATTAATGATCGCAAATAGGATCCAAATTCCTTCATTAAACAAGTGATATTGACTTCCTTTCTCATTGTAAAATGTAACTTTTTGATTATAGCATAATGAAGCATAGGCTTAAAAGCTCCGGAAGGGGATTTCATGAATGAAACTAAGAGCTCATTTAACTGTAAAAGCAAAAAATATGCAGCCCATTGTTTTTCATCAAGAAGACTGGATCGATTTAAAAGAAGGGATCCTACTTGTCAAGCATATAGAAAGAAAAGACCCTCTTGCACATCTTCAATTTGAGGATGAAAAGGGTGCAACATGGTCAGTAAAAGAGCTTGAAAAGCTGAGGGAAGAGCTCCAGCTTGAACCTGATCAGCTTGAAATGTATTTTGATGCAAGTTTCCAAAAGGAAACAGGTGCATCTGGTTTAGGTATTGTGGTCTATTATAAGTTAGGAAATGAATTATATCGTTTGAGGAAAAATCAGGCATTTCATAGTTCGACAAATAATGAAGCAGAATATGCGGCTTTATATGAAGCGGTACAAACACTCAAAACGCTTGGTGCTGGGAGAAATTCAGTGACCATTAAAGGAGATTCTCTCGTTGTGATCAATCAACTGAAAGGGGAGTGGCCCTGCTATGATGATGTTCATTCCTCGTGGCTTGATCGAATTGAGTTAGGGTTGAAGGAACTAAGGCTCACACCGACCTACGAAATCATTGATCGAAAAGATAATTCGGAAGCAGATCAGCTTGCAAAACAAATGCTTGCGAATATCCCAATCGAAAGCAAAATGAAATTAGAAGTAGACGGAGCTGAATAAGCGTGGATAAAAAAACAGCAGTAAAAGAACTGACCGATCTTCAAGACACCTATTGTTCGGATTGCTTTATTAAGAAGCATTTTCGCAGAGAATGTGGAAAGAAATATGCCCATTCATTCTGTATTCAACAATGTACAATTGGTGAAAAATTGAAACAATATGGAGAGATTTTATTAAAGGAGAAATCCTAAGTATGGCTGCCCCTCTTTAGATTAACTCTTTCTTAATAATGGATAAAATTTTTTTGAGTAGAATGTGTTAAAAAAGAACACATTCTTAAAAATGAGCCGATATAACTATAGGAAGTTTTGATCAAGTTACTTTTTGACTAAGTTGAAGATTAGAGGGGAAGGGGAAAGTCGGCATGGATAGTAAGGATTACGAAACAGTGCTACATCAGGCATTTAAAGAAGTTTACAGTGATTTACAGCAGCTTGTAGATGTGGCGAAAAAGGGAAGACCTTTCCTTGAAAAAGATATCGCTGAAATTGAACAGCGAATGAAACAGAATATTTTGGCAATTGAAATTCAGCTGAAAATTAAATAAGAGAGGCATACGCCTCTCTTTATTTTGGTTTCATCATTCATTTGTAATAAATGGATTAGATTTTTGTAACGTTTGATGCTTGAGGTCCACGATTACCTTCAACGATTTCGAAAGAAACTTCCTGTCCTTCTTCTAATGATTTGTAGCCGTCACCTTCGATAGCTGTGAAGTGAACGAATACGTCGTCTCCGCCTTCAACTTCAATGAAGCCGAATCCTTTTTCATTGTTGAACCATTTTACTTTACCGTTTTGCATATTGCTTTTTCCTCCTAATACTGTAGCATACCTTTTGGCATACTAAAAAAAATTTTTCATCACTTAACTCCCTGTTAAGTTGTTAAATGATGGTTCCACTATACACTATCAAATGGAACGCGTCAAGATATCAAGCTCATTTTTGAGCAAAATGTTTGCTTTTTTTTGATTTTTTGATCTGTTTTATTTTATACATAAAAAGTCCTTTAATATTGAAGAAACTTTTATGAAAGAAGATCGTATATAAACCAAAAGAAAAGGAGAGATACTACATATGAGCCGATACACAATTACAGAATTTATTGAAAATACTCAGCAGGAAGATAAAGGAGAAGGGATATTCGAGCTTGAAACAACGAGATTATTAGAAATTAATTTAAACGGGACTGTATGGGCAAAGGTAGGCTCAATGGTTTCTTATCGAGGAAAAATCAAATTTGAACGTGAAGGAGTATTTGAGCACGGGGTTTCAAAAATGTTTAAGAAGATGCTATCAGGAGAGGGAACTTCTTTAATGAAAGCATCAGGTGATGGAAAACTATATGTAGCCGATCAAGGAAAAAAGATTTCGATTCTTCATTTACAAAAAGGCGAGTCCATCTTTGTTAACGGAAATGATTTACTTGCATTTGAACCAACAATTAACTGGGACATCAAGCTGATGAAAAAGGTATCTGGTATGCTGGCTGGTGGTCTTTTTAATGTAAGACTTGAAGGTCCTGGTCTAGTAGCGATCACTAGTCATTATGAACCATTAACTTTATTAGTAGAACCAGGTGATACTGTTTATACTGATCCAAATGCAACTGTTGCGTGGTCAGGGACCTTAAAAACTGAATTTGTGACTGATGTTTCTTTTAAAACCTTTATTGGAAGAGGCAGTGGTGAATCCATTCAAATGAAGTTTAGTGGAAAAGGTTTTGTCGTTGTTCAGCCTTATGAAGAAACGTACACATCAAATGGGAATCAAGGCTAATAAAAAAACGTCCGTATGATAACGGACGTTTTTTTTATGATAAAGCTCGAGCGTATGCTTTTTTATTGATAATTATATCTGATTGTTCAACGATGTCCTCTAAAATTGTTTGTGAAGACTGCTGTAGATGGAATTTTTTAATATTTTGTTTCATTTTTTCTAACTTCTGTTCATCTTGGAGCAGGTTTGTCACCGATTCTAAAATCTCTTCATGTCGATGAATGACAATGGCTGCCCCATTTTCTTCGAAGAAGAGAGCATTTTCTTTTTCTTGCCCTGGAACTGGTTTATAGAGAATGACAGGAACTCCAATGGCTGTCGCTTCTGTTAATGTAATACCACCTGGTTTTGTAATCATACAATCTGTCACTCTGAACAATTCATCAATTTGTTCCACATATCCAAGCGCCTTCAATTGACCGGGGTGTGCAGTTTCCAGCTCGTTAAGCGACTGTTTCAATGCTGTATTTTTCCCACACACAACAACAATTTGTACTTCACTATCAATCAGTAAAGCTTCACAAAGTTCTCTGACATTTTTCAATACGCCATGTGCACCAGCCATAATAAGTAGGACTTTTTTATTTGGAGAAAGCCCGTATTTCTTATAAATGATGGACTTTGGTACATCGCCTTCAAATTGTGGTCTGATAGGAATACCTGTCACTTTGACATCGCTTGGATGTGTGCCGATTTCCACTAGTTTTTGTTTCACATAATCGGTTGCGACATAGTATCTGTCAATGTTTTCGTGTACCCAAATTTTATGCAAGCAGAAATCTGTCATTACGTTAAAAGTTGGAATGACTTTTCCTGTTTTATTTCGATATTCTGGTACAACAATCATTGGGAAGGTAATAATGATGATATCTGGATCATGTAATTGAATTAACTCATCAAGACGCTTATTTCCCATTTTTAAATAAATGTTAAATTTGCGCTTGTTATAGATTTTATCGACACCATAATAAAAAAGGCGATAAAATTGTTTCCCAATTGAAAAGCTCTTCAAATATAAATATTGAGTCACTTCTGACACGATGGGATTCGATTCTTGATACAAATTAGAAACTGTTACATGTTCAAATCCTTGTGATTTGCACTCTTCATACAGTGTTTTAGCAACCTGCATATGTCCATTTCCATAATTTGCGGTCAAGATTAATATTTTTTTATTGGTATTCAAGAATATTCACCTCAAATGTAATCAACAACAACAATACTTCGTACGAAACTATCATTCTCATAGGTCTACATATACTCAAAGATAACATATAAACATTATGATCGTATATTCGTTACGAAAGAATTAAACTAAATTTAAAAAACAAACATATAAAATTGATAATGGAAGACTGAGCCATTTGTATTTTAACACATTTTAAATATTTTTCATCAGACTGTAGTCTATTTTATTCCCACTCATATGGTGTTTCCTGATAAACATAATAATTAAGCCAGTTCATAAAGAGCAGTGTGGCATGTGCTTTCCATCTGTTAACTGGAATCAAATCCCCTTCATCCTCAATAAAATAATGGACAGGTTTTTTGGTTGTATCATCTTTCAACAAATCTCTTTCAAATTCCTGCTTTAATGTGTCTGTGTCATATTCTGGATGACCCGTTAAAAATACTTGTTTATCATCATCAGAAACAATTAAACAAACACCAGCCTCATCGGAAGTACTTAATACTTTTAAGTTCGGTGTATTTTTTAATTGTTCTGTATTAATATCTGTATGCCTAGAATGTGGGACATAGTATACTTCATCAAAACCTCTAACTAATCTTTCTTTTTTCTCTTTCACATGATGCTCAAAAACCCCAAATTTCTTCTCGGAAAGTTTGATTTTGTCTATACCATAATGATGATATAAACCAGCTTGTGCTCCCCAACATATATGGAGGGTAGATGTTACGTTTGTTTTGCTCCAGTCGAGAATTTCCTGTAGTTCTTTCCAATAGGAAACTTCTTCAAATGGGAGATGCTCGAGTGGTGCACCAGTAATGATCATTCCATCAAATTTTTTATGGCGTATTGATGAAAATGTCGAGTAAAATTCATCAAGGTGTTCCCTTGCTGTGTTTTTCGGCGTATGTGTACTTGGTATTAAGAAAGTAAAGTACACTTGAAGCGGAGAATTCCCCAGCATTCTTAAAAGTTGCGTTTCAGTTTGTATTTTTTTGGGCATTAAATTTAAGATCACGATATTCAAAGGACGGATATCCTGTTTGAATGCCCTTGTCTCATCCATGACGAATATGTTCTCGCTCTCTAGTATCTGTTTTGCCGGCAGATGTATTGGAATATTAATAGGCAACTCGCCACCCCCTGAATCCAAAGCTAATTTCATTTCATTATAGGAACTTTCTGGCGATATTTCAATGTTTCAATTATGTTACAATGAAAAATAGAGTAAAAACTCACCTGTTTCAGCAAAAAAAAGGAGGATTTTTATTTTATGGCAACAAAGCATTTATCTGACATTGAGATTGCTCAGCGAGCGGAGCTAAGGCCGATTCAACAGATCGCCTCAAAGTTACAAATACATGACGATGAATTAGAATGCTATGGTTTCACAAAAGCCAAAATATCTTTGAAAATTTTTGATCGTTTAAAAGAACAAAGAGATGGTCAAGTGATTTTGGTTACATCTATTAACCCTACGCCTGCCGGTGAAGGGAAATCGACTGTCACGGTTGGGTTAGGCCAAGCATTTGAGAAAATAGGTAAAAAAGCCATTATCGCCATAAGAGAGCCATCTTTAGGTCCCACTATGGGAATGAAAGGTGGCGCAGCTGGTGGAGGATACTCACAGGTGCTACCAATGGAGGAGATTAACCTTCATTTTACGGGGGATTTTCATGCAATTACATCAGCTCATAATGCACTAGCTGCATTTATTGACAACCATATTCATCACGGCAATGAGCTTGGAATTGACGTTCGTCGTATTGTATGGAAACGAGTCCTTGATTTGAATGATCGTGCTTTAAGACAAGTAGTGGTTGGGCTTGGAGGTCACGTGAATGGGTATCCAAGAGAAGATGGATTTGATATTACTGTTGCTTCTGAAATGATGGCCATCCTTTGTTTAGCAGAAAATTTAAGCGATTTAAGAAGGCGTTTAGCCTTAATTGTTGTCGCCTATGACCATCAAGGAGATCCGGTGACAGTTGGAAAGCTCGGTTATGAAGGCGTGCTCACTTTATTACTAAAGGATGCACTGAAACCGAATCTTGTTCAGACAATTGAAGGGACACCGGCACTTGTACACGGCGGCCCGTTTGCCAATATTGCGCACGGTTGCAATAGTTTGATTGCTACAAAAATGGCAGCAAAGCTTGCCGATTATGTTGTCACAGAGGCTGGTTTTGGTGCGGATCTTGGAGCAGAGAAGTTCCTGCATATTAAAGCCAGAGCAGGTGACATTAAACCGAGCGCAGTCGTCATTGTGGCTACGGTGAGAGCACTGAAAATGCATGGCGGCATGCAAAAAAATGATTTAAATGAAATGAATCCGACTGCTGTATTAGATGGAATACATAATTTAGCTAAACATATTGAAACCATTCAGTCCTTTGGCCTTCCATATATTGTGGCTGTCAATCGTTTTACTACAGATACAAAGGAAGAAATCGACACGATCTTGAATTGGTGTCATAGCAACCATCATCCAGTATCAACTGTGAATGTGTGGGAAGAGGGCGGATCAGGAGGAACAGCACTAGCAGAGGCTCTCACGAAGCTAACAGAGAAAGATGAGAATACGTTCTCTTATTTGTATGAAGTAAAGGATACAATTGAAGAAAAGCTATCTAAAGTGGCAAAAATCGTTTACGGTGCTAATGACGTGGATCTTACGTCAAAAGCAAAAAAGCAGTTAAAAGAGATTGAAAAAAATGGGTGGTCACATTTACCGGTCTGTATGGCAAAGACGCAATACTCTCTTACTGATGACCCAGCGAAGCTCGGTCGTCCAAAAGAATTTACCATCACCATTCGAGAATTAAAACCGTCTGTTGGTGCTGGATTTATTGTGGCTTTAACTGGAAGTATATTAACGATGCCAGGGCTGCCGAAAAAACCAGCCGCTCTTGAGATGGACTTATTAGAAGATGGCTCCGTTACAGGTCTCTATTGACAAGCATAATGAGCGATTTTATAAGAAAAGCATGGTACGATTAGAAAAAAGTGAATCCTGGGAGGATACAACATGTCCATTTACGATATTCAGGTCAAGACAATTGATGGAAAAGAAAAATCAATGGCGGATTATAAAGGAAAAGTATTGATCGTTGTAAACACAGCGAGCAAATGTGGATTGACACCTCAATTCAAACAACTTCAGGAATTGTATGATCAGTATCATGAAAAAGGTCTTGAGATTTTAGGTTTCCCATGCAATCAATTTATGAATCAAGAACCTGAGGGTGAAGAAGCCATCCAAGAATTTTGTTCGCTCAATTATGGTGTGACGTTCCCAATGTTTGCAAAAGTAGATGTAAATGGTGACAGCGCTCATCCTTTGTTCCAATATTTAACGAGTCATGCAAAAGGTGTACTTGGGACAAAAGCAGTTAAATGGAATTTCACAAAGTTTATTGTGAATCAACATGGTGAGGTAACCGAGCGCTTCTCTCCAAAAACACCGCCGAAAGAATTGGAGAGCTCACTCATTTCATTGCTGGATCAATAAACAAATGTACACTAATAGAGAACAAGAACAATTGGAGGCAGCCGCCTCCTTTGTTTCGCAAAGACTTGCTTCTGAAGGGACTGGGCATGATATTTTGCATGTTGAAAGAGTTCGGCATCAAGCTGTGGCCATTGCCCAAAAAGAAGGAGGCTCTCTTTTTATCATTGAAATGTCTGCAATCGTTCATGATGTGATTGATAAGAAACTTGAAGATGACATCAGACTATTGCCTCAGCAATTACATGAGAGGCTTCTATTGTGGGGAGTTACGAAGACGCAAGCTTTTTATATCATGGATATTGTGACAACGATGTCGTTTCGTGATCGGCACCTTGTGACAAGACCAATGACTCTAGAAGGTATGATCGTTCAAGATGCGGATAGACTTGATGCAATGGGTGCCATTGGTATAGCAAGAGTATTTTTATATGCAGGGGCAACGAACGAACCTATATATGCAACTGGTCATCGTCAAGGATCCGTATTCTCTCATATGGAAGAGAAATTGCTGAAGCTAAAAGATGTGATGAATACAAAAAGTGGCATACAGCTTGCAAAGGAAAGGCATCAATTCATGTGTTTATTTATAAGAAAACTGAAAGACGAATGCGGCCATACTGATTAGGTAGGGTCTGTATGTGTGTAAGGAGGACATTAAGACATGAAAATTAAAGCAATCGAGCCAACGCCAAGTCCGAATACGATGAAGGTGATTTTGACAGAGGAGCTTATTGGCGGAAAGAGTAATAACTATAAAAAAGAACAAAAAGACACTGCGCCAGATATGATTCGTCGTATTTTAGACATCGACGGGGTGAAAGGAGTCTATCACGTTGCAGACTTTTTGGCAGTCGAACGAAATGCCAAGTTTGATTGGAAAGGTATTCTGCAAAAGGTCAGAGAAGCCTTTGGTCAAGATAAGCAAGATGCAGGAGTCCCTGAAGGTCAAGATGAAGAGTCGTTTGGAGAAGTCAAGGTGTTTGTTCAAATGTTTAGCGGTATCCCCATGCAGGTCAAATTAACAGATGGGGAAAAGGAAGAGCGATTTGGAATGCCTGAACGTTTCCAAGCAGCAATTTTAACATTAAGAAGCAGTTCAGATAACGTTGTGTTTGAACGCTCGTGGAAAGAGCATGGTGTACGCTTTGGAGAATTTGCTGATATTGGTCAAGAGGTAACAGAAGAGCTTCAAGCTGCATATGACGATGAAAGACTGAAGCGTCTAACCGAGGCAGTCATCGAAGGACCCGAAACAGCAGAAAAACAAGTGCAACGTAAAGCATATGAGGTAACACTTGAAATGCTTCATGATGAAGATTGGAAAAAGCGTTTTGCTCATTTAGAGCAAATGCAGCCAGAAAAAAAAGATGTACCTGTTTTAATGAAGGCGATGGACGATCCGAAAACATCTATTCGCAGACAAGCGGTTGTGAATGCTGGAATGATTGAAGAGCCAGCAATTCTTCCGATTTTATACAAAGGTTTACAAGATAAAACTGTGACCGTTCGTAGAACAGCAGGAGATTGTGTTTCTGACTTTGGAGATCCGAGTGCTGTACCAGCTATGATTGAGTCGTTGAAGGATTCGAGTAAGCTTGTGCGCTGGAGAGCAGCCATGTTTCTTTATGAGGTTGGAGATGAAACGGCACTTGATGCACTAAAAGAAGCAGAACATGATCCTGAATTCGAAGTCAGTCTTCAAGTGAAGATGGCCATTGAACGAATTGAGCATGGAGAAGAAGCTAAAGGTTCTGTGTGGAAACAAATGACCGAAAGCAGAAAAAATTCCTAAGGTGATTCATCACACATGAGAAAACAAACTGAACCGATCAAATCAGTTTGTTTTCTCATGCTTCATTTCAGTCTATTTAGACAGAAAAATTTTTTTAGAAAAATTATTTTGAATATTGTTGAAATATGAGAAAAAACTCTATATAGTAGTAGAAATATAGAATATTGGAGGTCAGATTTTATGACACAATACTTGCTGAATAGCTAATTCAGCAAAATTCATTTTCATCTTTAATAAGAGATGGTAAAATAAACAGAAAATTTGTAAAATACAATCAAATGAAAATAATGCAGTCAATAAAGACTTGTAGTATAGGAGGATTTACATCAAATGGCAGAACTACGCAGTAATATGATCAAGCAAGGAATTGATAGAGCACCTCATCGGAGTTTGCTCAGAGCAGCGGGTGTAAAAGACGAGGATTTCGGTAAGCCCTTTATTGCGGTTTGCAATTCATATATTGATATTGTCCCAGGCCACGTCCATCT
This sequence comes from Bacillus sp. NPDC077027, assembly GCF_050269555.1. Taxonomy (NCBI): domain Bacteria; kingdom Bacillati; phylum Bacillota; class Bacilli; order Caryophanales; family Bacillaceae; genus Bacillus; species Bacillus sp. NPDC077027. The sequence continues at coordinate 880,339 of NZ_JBNNIO010000001.1, forward strand.
ACAGGAGTTTGGGAAAATTGTTAAAGAAGCCATTCGTGAAGCTGGGGGCGTACCATTTGAATTCAATACAATTGGTGTCGATGATGGAATTGCAATGGGCCACATCGGAATGCGCTATTCACTTCCGAGCCGTGAAATCATTGCAGACTCGGTTGAAACTGTTGTTTCAGCCCACTGGTTCGATGGGATGGTCTGTATTCCGAACTGTGATAAAATCACACCTGGGATGATCATGGCGGCAATGCGTGTCAACATTCCAACTGTATTTGTCAGCGGTGGTCCAATGGAAGCCGGAAGAACAAGTGATGGAAGAAAAATCTCACTCTCTTCTGTATTTGAAGGAGTCGGAGCTTATCAATCTGGTAAAATTAACGAGGCAGAATTAAATGAATTAGAACAATTTGGCTGTCCAACATGTGGTTCATGTTCAGGAATGTTCACAGCAAACTCTATGAACTGTTTGGCAGAAGCACTTGGAATTGCACTTCCAGGAAACGGAACGATTTTAGCGACTTCACCAGAACGAAGAGAATTTGCGAAAAAATCAGCTAAACAGCTCTTGGAACTAATCGAAAAAGATATCAAACCGCGTGATATCGTCACTGAAAAGGCAATCGATAATGCATTTGCTTTAGACATGGCACTTGGTGGTTCAACAAATACAGTACTTCACACACTTGCGATTGCATATGAAGCGGGTATTGATTACTCACTACAACGAATTAATGAAGTGGCAGAACGCGTACCTCATTTATCGAAGCTTGCACCTGCATCAGATGTTTTTATTGAAGATCTGCATGAAGCAGGAGGAGTCACTGCCGCTTTAAATGAATTGTCTAAGAAAGAAGGGGCGCTTCATTTAGACACATTGACTGTTACAGGAAAAACATTAGGAGAGAACATTGCTGGACACGAGGTAAAAGACTATAACGTTATTTACCCAATTGACAAACCGTTTACAGCAAAAGGCGGTCTAGCCGTCTTATTTGGAAATCTAGCGCCAGATGGTGCCATCATTAAAACAGGTGGTGTCCAGGACGGTATTACTCGTCACGAGGGACCAGCAATTGTGTTTGAATCACAAGAAGAAGCGCTTGAAGGTATTATTAATCGAAAAGTAGAAGCGGGGCATGTTGTCATTATCCGTTATGAAGGACCGAAGGGTGGTCCAGGTATGCCTGAAATGCTTGCACCTACTTCTCAAATTGTAGGGATGGGACTTGGACCTAAGGTAGCACTCATTACAGATGGTCGCTTTTCTGGTGCATCTCGTGGGCTTTCAATTGGACACGTATCACCTGAGGCGGCAGAAGGTGGACCGCTTGCCTTTGTAGAGAATGGTGACCATGTTGTTGTAGATATTGAACAACGGATTTTAAGTGTAGATGTGCCTGAAGAAGAATGGGAAAAACGTAAAGCAAATTGGAAAGGTTTTGAACCAAAAGTGAAGACAGGTTATCTTGCAAGGTATTCAAAACTTGTGACATCAGCCAACACAGGTGGAATTATGAAAATCTAAAGCAAGATCGAACATTTGAAAATCTGCTCTCTCTATAGTATCCTTTACTCACAGTATAAGGAATATAGAGGGGGCTTTTTCTATGTCAATGGCATATGAAGAATATATGCGTCAGCTTGTTGTGCCAATGCGTCAGGAGCTAACAAGTGCAGGTTTTAAGGAACTGACAACAACTGAAGAGGTAGAACAAACAATGGAGCAAGCAGAGGGGACGACATTTGTTGTGGTGAACTCTGTATGTGGATGTGCTGCCGGTCTTGCTAGGCCAGCTGCAACGCAAGCAGTACTCCAATCTGAAAAAGCACCTGATCAAATTGTCACGGTATTTGCAGGACAAGATAGAGAAGCAACTGCGAAGATGAGAGAATACTTTACTGGAGAGGAACCATCGTCTCCTTCAATGGCACTTCTTAAAGGAAATGAGCTCGTACACTTTATTTCTCGCCATGAAATTGAAGGCCATGAAATGGAAGACATTATGAAAAATGTATTATCAGCATTTGAAAAGCACTGCTAATACAAGAAAAAAATGCCCTCACGTAGGGCATTTTTTACTTTTGATATAACGGAGGAAGTACATGCTCATTACGACAAGCTTTAGACCGAATGAACATACTTTAGAAACTGCAAAAAAGCTGGCAAGTTCTCTAAATGGAGAATATATTGCCCGACGTAAGCAATCAGTTCGGACGCTTGCTAAAACAAGAGGAGAGGTACTCGTTGTTGGCAAGGAAAGATTTGAATGGTATCAGGAAAATGGAGAGAAATTCTTCTTTCATCCGAGCTCTGCCATGTTTAGAGTCAAACGATTGCTAAGAGAAGAAAAAGACCCATTGATTGAAGCAGCAGACTTAAAAGCTGGTGACTCCTTTTTAGATTGCACACTTGGTCTTGCGGCAGATGCAATTACAGCAAGTGTTGCTGTTGGACCAAAAGGGCAGGTGATGGGCATAGAGAAAAATGTCATGACCGCTTTATTAGTTCACGAAGGCCTTCGTACGTGGGAGACAGGGCTTTTTGAGGCAGATGAGGCCATGAAACGAATTTGTGTGAAGTGTGGAGACAGCTTAGACGTGTTAATGACCTTGCCAGATAATGCGTTTGATGTTGTTTATTTTGATCCGATGTTTGAAGAAACAATTGAAACGTCAGCCAGTATGGCACCACTTCGTCAAGTAGCTGAGCATCATTTTCTAAAGGAAGCCTCCATAAAGGAAGCGATCAGAGTGGCAAAAAAAAGAGTCGTGTTAAAGGATCATTGGAAAAGCACACGTTTTTCATCAGATACATATCAATTTCAGGTCATCAAAAGAAAAACCGCTCTTTTTCACTATGGTTACATTCAAGTCAGCGAAAAAAGCCCTGAATAAGGGCTTCTTTTAATCAGTAATCTCCATATATACAAAATAAAACAACGTAAGCAAGGAAGCAGCGATGAAAAAACCTTCAATCATATCCATTCCTCCCAATTTCAGTATGTCGATTTTCTATTATTGTAAACGTTTTAATTTGAAAAAGAAAGTCTCAAATTCATCACCATATTGAATGACTGAAAATTCATTATATGCTAGAATAGCAGTATGATAACTTATGGAAGGAATTAGATATAATGAAAATGTTGATGAGAAAAATGCTCGTTGTACTCTTTACGATTGCAACATTCGGTTTAGTCTCTCCTCCATCGGCATTAATGACAGACAAGCCATCAGAGATTCCTTCATCTGGTAAATCACAATATACAGCTGTATACGATGAACCAACTGTGACGAGGACTTGGGAATCAAGGCTCTATGATGACACCAGTGAATCGATAGATGCATTTGAGCAATACAGAGAACAGCTTCTATCAACAGCAGAGAATCAGTCTTTTCTTAAATTTGGCAGCAAGATATCACCTGTCATTGAGGACGAGTATAGAGAAGAGGTTCAACCAAAAATTGAACAAGTGATCACAGATTACTTAACGAATTTCAAAGATGATGAAAAATTTCAAGATGTCGCACTAACCGATAATCCTTCAGGCGGAAAAGGGGAGAAGATCTTCCATGTATATAACCGTCAAACAGGGGAGGATCTGCTTCGCTTCCATGTCAGACGAGATCAGCCACCACACGATGGATATTGGTTTAACTTTCACTATCACACAGCAGAAGATGGATTCCAGACGCATTATGAACTTGGCAATATTTACTGGGACAAAAACACCCCGCCGAGCTGGATGAGCCACTAGAAGGAGATGTCAGGCCAATTGAAAAAGTATACAATGAAAGAAATGGTTCGCATTACAAAACAAATGCTTAACGAACGCGGAGTTCAAATAGAAGATATTGCACATATCGTGTTGAAACTTCAGGAAAAATATAATCCGAATCTTCCACTTAGTGTCTGTGTTGAAAATGTGGAAAAAGTGCTGAACAAGCGGGAAATCGTACATGCTGTTTTAACAGGTCTTGCCCTTGATCAGTTAGCAGAGAAAAAGCTCTTACCAGAACCACTTCAGCATCTTGTTGAAACAGATGAGCCGCTATATGGAATCGATGAGATTATTCCGCTTTCGATTGTCAATGTATATGGATCCATCGGCTTGACCAATTTCGGTTATTTAGATAAAGAAAAATTCGGGATCATTCGAGAATTAGATGAAGGTCGTCCAGGAGAGGTGCACACCTTTTTAGATGATCTTGTGGCAGCACTTGCAGCAGCTGCTGCAAGCCGGATCGCTCACTCCCATCAAGATATTTTGGATGAAGAGCAGGAACGCGTAGAAAACCATTAGCCTTCAAAAACATGTCCGCTTTTCATCAGTGGACATGTTTTTTTAGTTTCATGTGCACTCGAAATAAGGTACACTACTACAAGAACGAAAATAAAGGATGAAAAAAATGAAACAATATAAAGATTTATGCCGTCATGTATTACAGAATGGGGAACATAAAGGTGACAGAACAGGAACAGGAACAATTAGTACGTTCGGTTACCAAATGAGATTTGATTTACAAAAGGGTTTTCCTCTTTTGACAACAAAGAAGTTACATGTCAAATCCATCATTCATGAATTACTGTGGTTTTTAAATGGTGACACGAATGTCAAATATCTTCAGGAAAATGGTGTTCGTATTTGGAATGAATGGGCAGATGAAAATGGAGAACTTGGTCCTGTTTACGGATCGCAGTGGAGATCTTGGCAAAGCGCAGATGGAGAGACCATTGATCAGATTAGTCAGCTTATTCATGACATTAAAACAAATCCGAACTCAAGACGACTCATTGTCAGTGCTTGGAACCCAAGTGAAATTGATAAAATGGCTTTACCGCCGTGTCATTGTTTGTTTCAATTTTATGTCTCTGATGGCAAGCTATCATGCCAGCTTTATCAAAGGTCAGCAGATATCTTTCTAGGTGTGCCGTTTAACATCGCTTCTTATGCGCTATTAACGATGATGGTTGCGAAAGTGACAAATCTCAAGCCAGGAGAATTCATTCATACGCTTGGAGATGCGCACATTTATCAAAATCATTTGCCGCAAATTGACATGCAGTTAAAGCGTGAAGAGCGATCACTTCCGAAGCTCAGCTTTACAAGGGACGTCAAAGATATTTTTGATTTTACCTTCGAAGATTTTGCTTTGGAAGGTTATGATCCACATCCTCACATTAAAGGAGAAGTCAGTGTATGATTTCGATGATTGTAGCGATGGGAGAAGGTAGAGTCATTGGGAAGGACAATCAAATGCCTTGGCACCTGCCTGCCGATTTGGCCTATTTCAAAAAGGTAACAGGTGGGCACACGATTGTAATGGGTAGAAAGACATTCGAATCTATTGGACGTGCACTTCCGAACCGTCGAAATATTGTTTTGACAACAAGCTCAACATTTCAAGCGGATGGTTGTGAGGTCGTTCATTCGATTGATGACATTTTAGAAATTGAAAAAACATCTGGTGAACAAGAACTATTTATCATTGGTGGGTCGAAGTTATATGAAGAGATGCTGACTCATGCAGATCGTCTCTACATCACGCATATATGTCATGCGTTTGAAGGTGATCGTTTTTTTCCTGAATTTCAAAAAGCAAAATGGACAATCGTATCAACCGAAAAAGGTCACAGAAACGAAAAGAACCCCTACGATTATGAATTTGTGATTTATGACAGAAAAGATTGATAAGTGAGCAGGAGGAATTTTGTTGTTTCGTTATGGGTTTTTAGTGATCTATGTGGTTGTATCTCTTTTGAAAAATGTAAGACATTTGTACGATCATGAATTAACAGATCCTCGTATTTCGTATCCAAAGAGAATGCAATTAATCTATCAACATGCCAAATCATTTGCGCGAGGGTGTATTGATCAATCTGGATCTGTTATTACAATTTATCAACAAAAGCATTTACCAGAAGGACCTGTGATTTATGTCCATGATCAGTTGGATGCTGTGAACATGGTATTATTAGTCGGACATCTTGAAAAACCGACAGCTTTTTTCGCAAAACCTCGCTTGTTTCGCATCCCTATCCTTCGACAATGGCTGAAGAAGATGCAAGTCATCAAACAGAATCAATCAGATGTGCAATTATTCAATGAAGCAGAGGAGCGTCTTCTTTCTGGTCAAAGTCTGCTGCTGTCAAAAGAAGATCCGATATGTACGATCGCATTGGCAGAAAAGACGCAGTGTCCAATCGTTCCAGTTCGAACAGTTGGGACAGAGCGTCTGATGAGAGGTAAAGTCTTTAAAAGACTTCATCCAGTTGATGTGGATATGACGATAGAAGCGCCCTATATGATAAGTGATCAAGTCAAAAAGAGAGCATAAAAACACCCTGATCATCCAAATGTGGATGTAGACTAACCTAATCAAATGGGACATAAAAAAACACCCTTCAAGTGATACACTTAAACTAAGTGTTAATTTGGAGGGTATTTTTTATGGGGAAAAATAGATATTCAGCTGAAATAAAATGGGTAACAGATATTACTTATATTCAATACGGACCGAGAACGCTCTACCTTTCGACCATTATGGATTTGTACAACAACGAAGTTGTTGCCTATACCCTAGATGACCACCAACAGGCAGCACTAGTATTGAACACATTGAGGACAGCTTTAGAGAAAAGGAATCCGCCTAAAGGTGTACTTGTGCATTCAGATCAAGGAAGTGTATACAGTTCGTATGCATATCAAAAGGAACTGGAGGCAAGGAATCTCACAAGCAGTATGTCCAGACGAGGTAACTGTTGGGATAACGCAGTCATTGAATCATTCCATTCTAGCTTAAAATCAGAGGAATTTATGTATACAAAGTTCAACTCTATATCAGAAAAAGATGTCAGACAACGAATCGATCGTTACATCAAATATTATAATGAAGAGCGTATTCAAGAAAAATTAGGCTACCACGCACCAAAAACATTTGGTGGCATGTCAGCCTAATAAGGGTGTTTTTTTCTTTATGCAGGAATATTGACACAATAGAACAAAATGCAGAAAAACATTGAAACGCTCCCACCTAGCACAAAGCTGTGCCAGATCGCATGGTGATATGGAACCTTACGCCAAATGTAAAAGATCGTACCGACCGAATATAAAATACCACCTAAAAGTAATAACCCAAAACCAGCACCAGTTAACTGTGTGTAAAGAGGTTTTATGGCAATAATAATCATCCAACCCATTAATAAGTAGACGATTGTTGAAACAACGATAAATCGTTTCACAAAAAAGACCTTAAAAATAATTCCTCCGGCTGCAAGAGCCCAAACAATGGCAAGAAGTGTATAACCAAGTGTGCCTTTTAACGGTCCAAGTAAAAATGGCGTGTATGTACCGGCAATTAACACGTATATGGCAGAATGATCTAAAATCTCAAAGACATCTTTCGTTTTTTGATGCTGAATACTGTGAAGTAATGTAGAACTTAAATAAAGCAATAGCATAGAGCCTCCGAATATCGAGAAGCTAATAATGTCGGTCACTGTTCCATACTTCACGGCAAACATCACAAGAAATATAATAGCTGGGATTGATAAAATAACCCCGATACCATGTGTAATAGCATTTGCAATTTCTTCTTTTACTGTAAACAATTGAACTCCTCCTTTATTTGGCTGGGATATGACTATCTAGCGTTGTGAGAAATGACATTCCCTCAAGCGTAATTTTCGTTCCAGCTCTTCCTTTTCCTTTTGTCACATATGCTTTTTTTTCTAAATAGTCTAATCTGCTCCTTACCTGCTGAGGTGTAAGGTGAATTTTCCCCTTTTTACTCATCTCAGATAAAATCCGGCGACTTGCGGCTTCCCCTTTTTCATTCAAATGTTTAATGGTTTCCAGTAAAAAGGCGAATTCCTGTTTTTCCATCAACGTTAGTTGCTGCTCTTCTTTTTTGATTTTTGGCTCTTCTCTCTCAGGCGATAAAACAAAAGGTGGCAAGTGATGTAAGAAGAAGGTGTTTCCTTCAAGTATTGCGCTAGTATACTGTGTTATATTTTTGAGCTCTTTCACATTCCCTTTAAATTCATATTGCTGCAATACATCCCAAACACTAGCGTCTATGTCAGGTTGTAGGTGTTGCTCTTTGAAAAAGGTGTCAACTAAAGCTGGGATATCGGATTTTCTTTCCTCAAGAGAAGGAAGAGGTAAGTGTAGAACATTCAAACGGTAAAAAAACGCCGGCTGAAATGAAGGAAGTTCTTTGAGCCTCTTTAAGGATAATGCTGTCGATGCAATGAATTTCGTTTCATGTGCTTCATCAAGAAAACGAATGAAAAGATTTTGCATGGAAGGTGTAAGGTTTTCCACCTCATCAATATAAAGAACACTTCCAGAAGACGCTGTGATCTTTTCCTGGAAGGCTTCTACTGTCAAAAGGGGGCTGTATATATGTTCAAAGCGAGCTGACGGGTTATACGCAGCTGCAATTTCTTTTGCAAACGTCGTTTTTCCTGTACCACATTCACCAGTAATCAATACTGGAGCCTGCCCTTTAGCAAATTGTTTCGCTAAAAAAATGGCGCGTTTCACTGATTCATGTTCACCATGTAAGCTTGAGAAAGGTGCTGTCATCCTATCTAATCCTCTCTATCTGGTTCTAATTGGTTTTATTATAACACCCAATTAAAACTATTGTACAGAAAAACGAAAGAAGATCATAAAAAAAGTGAAGGAACAGTGATCTATTGGTTTAATTTTTGAATATTCATGTTATAATGACAAATTAAATAAGGATATAAGAGAAAGGATCTTGTACATGAAACCGTTGCTCAAAGAAAATACGCAAATTCAAGTGAAAGACATCTTAAAAGCCCATCAAAATTTGAAGGATGTAGTCATTCATACACCTCTTCAAAAAAATGAGCGACTTTCTGAAAGATACGAATGCAATATTTATTTAAAAAGAGAGGACCTCCAGGTGGTTCGTTCTTTTAAACTTAGAGGCGCTTTTAATAAGATGAGCCAGCTTCCACCAGAAAAATTAGAAAATGGTATTGTCTGTGCAAGTGCCGGAAATCATGCGCAAGGGGTCGCATACTCCTGTAAATACTTAGGTATCCATGGAAAGATTTTTATGCCAGCAACAACACCGAGACAAAAAGTTTCCCAAGTGGAGCTATTCGGAAAAGAATTTGTTGAGATTATTCTAACCGGAGATACCTTTGATGATTCCTACCACGAGGCAGTAAAATGCGGAGATGAAGAGAAACGTGAATTCATTCATCCATTTGATGATTTGGAAGTCATGGCAGGACAAGGGACGACTGCTGTAGAAATATTAAATGACATTGAAGTTGAGCCACACTATTTATTTGCGAGTGTCGGAGGTGGTGGTCTTTTATCGGGTGTTGGGACGTATATGAAAAACATCTCTCCTGAAACAAAGATTATAGCAGTAGAGCCACTTGGGGCAGCATCACTTCATGCTTCAAATGAAAAAGGTGAGGTTGTCACTCTTGATTCAATTGACAAGTTTGTTGATGGGGCAGCGGTTCAACGTATCGGAGAAAAGACATTTACAGCACTTCAATCGGTTGTGGATCAGATTAGCCTTGTGCCAGAAGGTAAAGTCTGTACAACGATTTTAGAACTGTATAATCAATGCGCAATTGTTGCAGAGCCAGCAGGTGCCCTCCCAATTGCCGTACTTGATGCACATCGAGAAGAAATTAAAGGGAAAAATGTGGTCTGTATTGTCAGTGGAGGAAATAATGACATTGGCAGAATGCAGGAAATCAAAGAACGTTCGATGATTTTTGAAGGTTTACAGCATTATTTTATCGTGAATTTTCCTCAAAGAGCTGGAGCCCTTAGAGAATTTCTTGATGAAGTGCTTGGACCAAATGATGATATTTCGCGCTTTGAATATACGAAAAAGAACAATCGAAGCAAAGGTCCTGCGCTTGTCGGCATCGAACTGAAAGAAAGAGATGATTATGCAGCGCTTGTTGAAAGAATGGACAAAAAAGGTTTCCATTATGTTGAAGTGAATAAGGATCAGGATTTATTCCACCTATTTATTTAGGTACCAGCGATAACACTGGAAAAGAGGATTGATCGCGTGTGTTGCTCAAAACAATATGTTTTAAACGGATGGATGGAGCACAAATCAAGGTGACGGAAGTTCCCGTACTCACGGGTGACGAGACATATTTTTTCATGCTCACAGCTAGACTTGATGCCTTCTTGAAAAAAATCTTTCTGTCTAATGAAAAGAGACATGTCTACTCTTTCAGAGAGAATGTGAAACGGACGGTCAAGTGGAGCACTTATGAACAAATCTACAAACAACCTTCATTAAAACACAATGCTTAACCACGGATCTTTGTCAAAAGGACTCGGCATCTGACTTCAAATAGATGCCAGCCACGTTGGCAAGGATTTTTTGCTATGAAAGGGCGAAAATGTGACAATTTCAAAAACGTTCGGACAGTTGTTTTCATGTAAGGTAGAAATAAGGTAATATCTTAATTAAAGACTAAGACAGCAAGGATGAGGCGACATTGAGAAAAATTAAAATTGTAACAGATTCAACATTAGATATTCAGCCTGAGATCATCAGAGAGCTGGATATTCACATGATTCCATTAAATATTTCGATTTCAGGTATAGATTATATAGATAGAGTCAATATACAACCGAAAGAATTTATTGATAAAATGGAAGCGGCTGAAGAACTCCCAAAAACATCTCAACCTGCAATCGGAAAGTTTGTTGAATTATACGAGCAGTTAACTGCGGATGGAAGTGAAGTGATTAGCATCCATTTAACAGGTGGAATGAGCGGGACAGTACAAACTGCTGAGAGCGCTTCTAAAATGGTGGCTGGACATATTACAGTGATTGATTCAACCTTTATTTCTCAAGGCTTAGGATTTCAAGTGGTCAAGGCTGCTCAATTAGCCAAAAATGGAGCAAGCAGGGAGGATATTCTTTCAGAGGTGAAGCGAATTCGTGAGAAAACGAAGCTGTTTGTCACAATTGATACACTGGAAAACCTCGTGAAAGGTGGAAGGATTGGAAGAGGGAAAGCACTTATCGGTTCACTTCTTCATATTAAACCAATTGCAAGTTTAACAGACGGTATTTACACACCCGAAGCGAATGTGAGAAGCTATTCAGCACTTGTCCGCTATTTAACAAAGCAGTATGTACAGGCTGTGAAAGGAAGGACTGTACGTGCCATTGGAATTGCTCATGCGGATGCATTGGAGCTTGCTGAAAAATTAAAAACGGCGATTCTTGATAATACGCCTGATGTGAATATTGATATAGCTTATACAACACCGATCATTTCCTGTCATACAGGAAAGGGAGCGATTGGTTTTACTTTTTATACTGATTGATTTGAAAAGGGGATGTTCGAAATGAATCAGAAAAGGGGAATGGGGTTTGGTACGCTTATGATCATAAGCGTACTTCTTTTAGTATCGTGTTCAGGTGGTCAAATTAAAAATGCTTTAAATTATCAAATAGAGCCTTTTGAGTTTCAAAATCAAGAAGGACAAAAGGTCTCTTTGGAGAGTTTAAAAGGAAAAGTGTGGATCGCAGACTTCATTTTTACAAGTTGTGAAACCATTTGTCCGCCTATGACGGCACATATGACAGAGTTACAAAAACGCCTCAAGGCAGAAAAACTTGACGCACATATCATTTCATTTAGTGTCGATCCTGAGGTCGATTCAGGAACAAAACTAAAGGAATTTGCAGATCAATATCCATTATCATATGATAACTGGGATTTTCTCACAGGTTATTCGCAGGCAACCATTGAAAAATTTGCAATGAAAAGTTTTAAAACCATCGTCAAAAAACCTGAAGATGAGGATCAGGTCATTCACCAATCATTGTTCTTTCTCGTCAATCAAGAGGGAAAGGTCATGAAAAATTATGATGGTGTTCAAAATACGCCTTACGATGAAATGATCAAAGACATTAGAACGTTAACCAGAAGCTAGCATAAGGATGTTCAAATGAGCAAAATCATGATACACTTTTTTAATCAGAAAAAGGAGGGACATCATCGTTTGAAAGCTCGTTTGATTTTAATTGTGATGTCTCTAGCTTTTATTCTTTCTTCATGCTCTGCTGAGGAAGCAGGTATAAAGGATAAACTAGATGACACACCAAAAGTAAAAAAACAAATTACGATCGCAGCGGTCGGCGATTCCTTAACCGAAGGGGTTGGGGATCAAGACGAAAAAGGATATGCTGGCATTACAGCGGACAAAATCGAATCGCTGGATGGCGTAAAGACTGTGACATTGAAAAACTATGCAATTAAAGGAAGTAGAACCGTAGATTTGTTGAAAAGATTAAAAGAAAAGAACGTTCAAGATGGACTGAAGAACGCAGACTATATCTTTTTCACGATCGGCGGAAATGACTTAATGCATGTCGTTCGTCAAAATGTGCTGAACTTGACCTTTGCGCCTTTTCAAAAAGAACAGGTGACTTTTGAAAAAAGGTTCCAAACCATTCTTTCTCAGATCAGGCAGCAAAACCAAGACGGTAAAATTATTTATGTGAGCATGTATAACCCATTTAAATTCAGCTTATCAGAACTAAAAGACATAGATGAGGTCGTAAAAGAATGGAATGCTGTCGCAAAGACTGAATTAGAGAAGGATGGGAATGCTGAACTGATTGAAGTTGCTGACTTATTTGAGGAAGAATCTGATCAGAAAAGGCTGGCAGATGATGATTTCCACCCAAATCACAAGGGGTACTCTCTTATCGCTAATCGTGTATTAACAGAAATTAAAAAAGAAGGACTGCCGAAGAAATAGGGTGAAAACATGAAGAAGTGGAAAAGCTTATTTTTCGTATTACTTGCATTAAACGTATTGATTGTGATTGGGTCAGGCATCCTTATGCTTTTACCAAATGGCCAATCAGCATCTAAACAAAAATTAAAAAGTGAATATGCATTTAACATCTCAAGCTCAAAGGAATCCCTTGAAAGCTTTGTGAATGATTATTTGAAAAATCAAGCTTCAAGTACAACACCAGAATTCCATATATCCATTGATCAAGATGTTAAGGTAACAGGTGCGATCAGAGCATTCTCAACGACAATTGATGCGAATGTATCATTTACACCATCTGTTGAAGAGAATGGGGATGTATTACTTAAGGTAGACCATTTTTCAATAGGTCAATTAAGTATTCCAATTGGTTTTGTCTTAAGCTATATGGGACAATTTTATGAATTGCCGGAGTTTGTACATGTCAAACCGGATCAAAAAACAGTGGAGGTACGTTTGTCGGAAATGCCTCTCACTAACGGGATGTATGTTAAAGCGAACAAAATCAACCTTGATAATGACGAGATTGAATTCTCTTATTACCATCCAGAAAAATAGAACCCGCTAGTCAGGAGTGAAAAAATGAAGCGAATATATCAATATTTTAGTTTGCTATCGTTCATCTTTGCTACGTATTTTGGCATATTGGCTGCCAACGATTTAAAAGCAGGGAATATCGATCAGCTTTACTTAAATATTTCTTATTGTGCGCTATTTTTGAGCTTGATGATTCTTGCTTTTGATTTTCAAAAACAAGAAAAAGCAGAAGACTCATAGGAAAAGCCTTTTCTCATCTGAAAAGGCTTTTTTATTTATGTGTGTCCTGATGAGACAACCTTTGCCATTAATTCTGGAGCACCATTGGCGAAACCATGAAGTAAAATCAAATAAGCTCTATTTGTTTGGAGATGCACTTTCGGGATGTCAAGAAGTACACTTTTTGTGCCAGATGCTTTAAGTTCAAAATGATATTTATTAGGTGAGAAGAGGCATTTTTGACTTGCTTTCAGATAGCCAAGGCCTTTCGATAATATTCCGCTGTCACGTTCATAAAGGTCAATGAGTGGGAGGTCTGGTGAGAGCTGAACAAAGGTGAGTCTAGCCTGTTCATTGCTGACAGAATCATCACTATTCTCCTCTGTGAGTAGTGCAAATCCAGTAAGAGCACCTGTTAAACAAAGTGTGTACGTTTCGTCTCTTCTAAGCATAAAACGTGAAAAAAGGACTTTCTCTTTTGTCGGAAGATGAAAGACTTCCATTTCATAAACACCTTCCTGCCAAGTCATATATGATGTTAACCGGCTATAGGACAGCTCGTTTAACACAATTTCACCATTGACGAATACAGCAAGCTCACTTAAATCAGGTGCACCATGAAAAAGGCGGATACTTGCATAACCATATGAGCGATGAGAAGCAGTGAAAAGATGAAACTTTGTGTACTCGGGATACGGTCTGTAAAACAAAGAATCGACGGTGTGTAAGAGCTGCTGTGCCAAATGAATCCCTTCCTTTAAAAGCAATATTGTTTTTTTAGAATATGCACGGAAGGGACGATCTGTATAGGCAGCTCATTGCACAAAAAGAGCCTGGCGCTTAAGGCCAGGCTAACTCTTTATGATGGTGAAGAATATTGATGGTATTCAGCGAGCTTGATAAAGGTTTTCTCATCCTCGATCAAACCGCAAACACCACATTGAACCTTTATTTGTGGTCCCTGATAGCTCATATGGAATGGAGAGAGCTGCTCATTTTCAAATGTTTCGACAACTTGTCCAGTAGCTGGATCAAGTTTCACTGGTTCTGAAAGCTGTTGAATTAAATTAAAGCGAGTTCTATTCGTTTTGCAGTTTGGACAAAGATAGGGGCTAGTCATCTCGTTTCACACCTCTTTTTACCCGTATCTTCTCCTAATAACAGAAATTTATGCTTAATCTTTTTGGCTTTTGTCTAGTTTTTTGAACAATTTAATCATTGTCTTTAGTTCTTCATCATCGAATGATTCAAAACGCTCCATGAAATATTCGGTTTTCTTTTTTTCGAAATGCTCTGTAATTTCTTTCCCTTTTTCTGTAAGGTGGATTTTGATGATGCGTCGATCTTCTTTTGAACGAATGCGAGTGATCCAGTTTTTTTCTACTAGTGTGTCCGTCACAGCAGTAATATGGCTTGCTGAAACACCAAGAATGGATGCGAATTCAGTCACTTTTTTGGCACCTTGTTCACGAAGAAGATTTAAAATGAGAAATTCATTCCGAGATAATTCGTTTTCAAGCAGGCTGTTGATTTCATATCGAATCTGCTTAAATACAGTTCTCAGTAAAGTATCCATTTCATACATCATTTGTTTTCTTTGCTCCAAATTCTTAAACCCCCATTATATTTTAAGATACGACTTGCATGATCTAGCCGAATATTGGCAAACAAGTCGTATCATTTTCATTATTTTTTAACATGTTATAATATTATGATACCATTTTTTATATGAAGGAGGGCACTAATATGTCTGAAAAACAAGAATTAGCCACATTTGCAGGGGGCTGCTTTTGGTGTATGGTAAAACCTTTTGATGAACAGCCTGGCATTATCAAGGTGGAATCAGGTTATACAGGCGGACATACAGTGAACCCAACCTATGAGGAAGTATGTACAAATACAACTGGGCACAGAGAGGCCGTTCAAATTACATTTGATCCTGACGTCTTCTCATACGAAAAATTGCTTGAGCTTTATTGGCAACAAATTGATCCAACCGATGACGGTGGTCAGTTTGGCGACAGGGGAGAATCATATCGCACAGGCATTTATGTTCACAATGAAAAACAACGAGAACGAGCAGAACAATCAAAGGAACAGCTTGACAAGAGTGGTGTATTTCAAAAGCCAATTGTCACAGAAATATTGGAGGCAGGACCGTTTTATCCTGCGGAAGATTATCATCAGCATTATTATAAGAAAAACACTGCACATTATGAACGGTATCATGTTGGTTCAGGCAGAGCAGGCTTTATTCAATCACATTGGAGTGATAAACGATGACAGATAACAAAGAGCAACGTCTTAAAGAATTAACTCGTATGCAATACGAAGTGACACAAAATAATGGAACAGAACCGCCATTTCACAACGAATATTGGGATCATAAAGAAGAAGGGATATATGTGGACATTATCTCAGGAAAGCCACTTTTTTCTTCTTTTGATAAATTCGATGCACATTGCGGATGGCCAAGCTTTACAAAACCGCTAGAAGATAAAGAAGTGACAGAAAAACGAGACATAAGTCATGGAATGGTTCGTACAGAGGTTCGCAGTAAAACAGCAGATGCCCACCTAGGACATGTCTTTCCAGATGGACCTGGCCCTAATGGACTCCGTTACTGTATTAACTCAGCGGCTTTAAAATTTATCCCAAAACAAGATCTTGAAAAAGAAGGTTACGAAGACTTAAAACATCTTTTTGAGAAGTAGACCTATTAAAAAATCGTCACAAGGCGAGTGAACTTGCTCCCAAGTGACGATTATTTTATTTTTGATGATGTTTGTGATGTAGATATTGAATGATTTTGAAAAGCTTTCCTTTTGTAATCAAAGGGGCTTCTTTCGATGTGTAGTTTGTGAGCTTTACTTTTTTGAAGGCTGGATGGAGCTGTGGTTCAGGCAAAATCGCATAAAATTGATCATACTCATACAGGGTGTCTATCTCGTGAGGAAAAGTCAATTCTTCATGCAATTTTTCTCCCGGTCGTCTCCCAACTACATGAATGGATGGTTTTGGTACATGGATTTGGTCGGCATAATCGTTAAAGGCTTTTAGTAAATCATCAAGCTGCAAAGATTCCATTTTGAAAATGAACGTTTCTCCGCCCCTCATCATTCTAGCAGCTTCAATTGTGAGTGAAACAGCCTCTTCAATGGACATGAAAAAACGAGTCATCGCAGGATCTGTGACGGTAAGAGGATTTTCTTTTAACAGTTGGTCGAGCATGATTGGAATGACAGAACCTCTAGATCCTAAAACATTGCCAAAACGGACTGAACAACACTTTGTTTTTTGATTCTGAATGCTTTCATTTGCTTGGTGAAAGAGTTTTTCAGACAATAACTTGGTTGCGCCCATCACATTAGTTGGAGCCACTGCTTTGTCAGTTGAAATGTTGACTACATGGCTCACTTCATATTCGATTGCGGCTTCAATTACATTTTGTCCACCGACGATATTTGTTTGTACTGCTTCAAATGGGTTGTCTTCACACGTAGGTACTTGCTTTAAGGCAGCCGCATGAAAAATGATGTCCACACCTTTCACTAATTGCTTTACACGTTTGGCGTCTCGAACATCACCAAGAGCAAATACGACTTGTTTCTCGTCTGCATATTCGTTTTTCATTATATATTGTTTACTATCATCTTTACTGAAAACAATGATCTTTTTGGGAGAAAAGGTGGTCAGCTTTTTCACAATTTGACGACCGATTGATCCTGTTCCTCCTGTGACTAAAATCGTTTTATTATGAAAAAATGTCTTCAAACTGCTCTCCGTTTGTTTGGACATATTCAATCCCCCAACTCTCATTTCTCTACTTTGCATCATATGTCAAAAAAAACAAGACGTTTGAGGAAAAGAACTACTCTATCATGAAATTAGGTTAACTGATTATGACATTTTATTTCATTTTTTAATAGAATAAGGAGAATACTTGATAAAAGGTGTCTCATCATTCTATCTGTCATGATGCTGCCGCAAGTTCGATTCAATGACAACATTAAATAGATAGAAAAAAGCTGCAATACTTCAAGCAAATCGTGATCATCAAATGAAAGTTAATAAGTTTGCTTTCATTGGAAGAATGATTTGTGAACGAAGGGAGAAGAGTGATACATGTTTATGGGAAAACGCGTATTAGCTTTAATTCCAGCGAAGGGAGAAACGAGAGACATTCCGTATCAGCACATTCGTTTGCTGAAAGAAAAGCCGCTAATTTATTGGACGATCAAGCCTCTATTTGACATGACTGAAGTGGATGAGATTGTTGTGTCATCTGATGACCTGAATATCCAAATCGTCTCATCACATTTTGGAGCGAATGTCATCGAACGAACGAAAGAGCAGACGTTAGATAAAACACCTTCACTTGCTACTGTCAAACACGCCCTTGCCTATTTAGAAAGAGAGGGAAAGACATTTGACATTGTCTTGTACCTTCAGCCGACTTCACCGCTACGGCAGGTGGACGATGTCTATCAATGTATAGACCTATTACTAGATGGTGATTTTGACTGTGTGGCCACTTTTTCTAAAGCACTAGAGGACCCAAATGAAACATGGATGCTACAAGAAAATAAAGAAGCCACCTTATACAAGGACAACCATCAATTCTTTATGCCAAAACAACAAAAACAGCTTCCGTATTATCGTTTAAATGGGGCAGTATACGCATTTCATGCGGCGTATGCTAAAGACTGCGTTCACTCGTTCTTAGAAGGAACAGTTGGTGCACATGTGATGGAACAAGCTGATTCGCTCGAGATCAAATGTGAAGGTGATTTTGACAAAGCGGAGAAGCTGATCCGTCAGCGACACGAGGCAAGCAGCGGCAATTTTCTATGTTGAAAAACATGAAAAAAGAATAGTCCTTGATACAAACAAGAAAAGCGCCCTATAAACGGGCGCTTTTTAAGATATCATTAAACCGATAGGGCAGTGAATCGAATGTGTTCCAACTGGTAACTTGTTCATAGTTTTGGAGCGTCACATGATATCTCTTCTCTTCATTTTCTAGATAGTACATAACTTTTCGAATGAGATCTTCGTCGTTATCATAATAAACAAAACTAGAAAAAAGATGATTCGGCTTCATATCCGTAAGCTGAAAGCTTAGACTTGCTGCGATGTCAAAGGATCTATTGTTCATGCTATGGTTTTGTATGGCTAGTTTGTTTTGATTATAGGCAAAGTTAGCTGGGCGATGTGGATTAAGAACGATTGCTGTTTGCTGATAAAGTGCAGCAGTTTCTTTTGGCTCAAGCCATCTTGTCATCAGTGTCAATTCATTGAATCTTCTTTGGTATTTTCTTAAATAACGATGCCATTCTTTTCCGGCAACGAGAATACGCCATTTACGCTGGTTTAAAAGTGTGTTGATGATCCTGATTCTATTAGGATACGGATAGCCGATTAAGGCAAGGTCGTACATGAATTCATGGCACGGCTTCACTTTCTTAGTAAAGACTTTCGTGTTCACTGGGATAGGAAGGTAGTGTACATGATTGGCACCTAGTTCTTGATAGAAAGAAATGGTTCCTTCATCAATGGTAAGGATGATATGAGCATCATTCACGCAAAGTGCGGAGACATCTGTGTAAAAGGGATCCTCCGTCATCCATAATACAATGGGTATTCTTTCTTGGTTGAATAGAGTGAACGCCTCTTTTGGATAATGATCACCAATCGTCATAAAAACAAAATCCGGAGAAAAAATCTTGATTCTGTGAAACTGAGTTACGAGAGATTCCCTTTCAACTTTCAAGAATGAATAAGGTGATCCTATGAAGCTTTCTTCTATCCACCTATCAATGTCGTTGTATATGCCACTGTAACCTGAGGTTATATAAAGAAGCTTCATGATTGAACACTCTCATTAAGAAGTGAAAGTGACACTTTCAACTTTATCCACATCTAATAGTGTGGTTGCAGAGCCTGTTGGTGTAGCAGGGCTTACTTGCGTAACAAACACGATACCTGGTGATGCAGTAAATGATACAAATTGTACAGGACCAATTAAATCCCCAGAATCAGTGACAATACTAATCACAGTTCCAGGTGTAAGTCGTGAAAAAATCCACCTTGCCGGCTGAGATTCATCAAGTGTTGAAGCTGAATCAAGCGCTGATGCCTCTGATGCTTCTGCTACCGCTTCACTTAGCAAATCATTAAGTTTTTCTATCATTTGGACTTCACCTTCGTCAAGGTTCGCAGCTAAAGCATCACTGACTGGTTTTAGAAAAATCTTCAGCACTGCTTTTTTAAATTCCGCACGTTTTTCGCTCATTTTCCTACCATCCTCTCTTCATCAATTCAAACACATCAATATGTATATGCTATGAGATTTTTTTGGTATAAGCAGATGGCTGAATCCTTGTTGTTTTTTGAATTTAATCAATTCACACATTTTCAAAAACTTTTCAATTTGCCTGATCCTCATTTTCTTTTAATTCATACTCTAGTAAAGATTAAGAAAGAGGAAAGGGGCTATTTTGATGGATTTCGAACAACGATTAGCTAGATGAAACGGATCTTGCTTTTCATCAGTCTTTTTGAAAACATCCACTGTCGTATGTTCATTTATTAAAAGGTGATATTTTTTCAAAATGTGATTGTATGACAATGTAGCTGTTTTTGTAATTGCAACGAATTAACCTAGAATTTTATGTCCTGTATTCAAGTCTTGTTAGTTGGGGTGCTTTTTAATTTAAATCAAAGGAATGTGTGTATGAAAGTATCGGTCATCTTAACAAGCTATAACAAGCCTGACTATATTGAAAGAGTGCTACAAAGTATGATGGAGCAGACATATCAAAATTGGGAGCTTTTCATTATGGATGATGGTTCAGAGCCAGAAACATTAGTGAAAATTCTTCCTTTTTTAGCAGATGAACGCATTCAGTTGTTTACTCACACTGTTCAGCCAGCAAAGCGACTTGTGACCGTACGTTATGCGACACTTATGAATGATGCACTTAATAGAGTAACGGGAGAGCTCATTAGCTATTTAACAGATGATACGATCTATAGCAAGGATCGATTAGAAAAAATGGTCGGTTTTTTTCAGACAACGCCTCATGCCAATATTGTGTATTCAGCGCAACGAGTCATATACATTGATGAACAACGCAACGAACGACTTACCTTTGTGCGTGCGGCGGAATATAAACTTGAACATGCCGCGTTTCAAGTGGATCACTGTTCAGTGATGCACCGGAGTAGCTTGCTACCACTTGTGTATCAGATGTATGGGCAGTATTGGAATGATCAGCCTAAGCATTGGCATCATGCTGATGCCGTTTTTTGGATGCGCTTAAACCAATTCGCTGCATTTTATCCAATAAAAGAACAGCTTGATACAACGTATAAGACACCTAACTCTTTTCATCATACATTCTCTCACATGCCATATGAATTAATTGATGGAACAATCATTTCACAAGAAGATGGAAAGTGTTATCAAATTTACAACGATCAGCTTCATCCCATTAATGAAAAGTCGGTGAACAGCTGGCATAGTCGTGCAGTAGCAGTGCCCAAGCTTTGCTTGTTGAAATATGAGGTTCAAGAAGCACTAGACGTTCCAAACTATACAGTCGTAACAGCTAATGGCGGAAAAACGCTCTATTATATTGAGGGGCAGAAAAAAAGAAAATTTGATTCAAAAAGAGACTTTCATTATTTTCGTTTTCATCAAAAGGAGGTTTACTTCATCACAGAATCTGAATTGAACACATTTGATGATGCAGAAAATATTCAAGCATTTGGCCGTTTCAATCCACCTAATCGTCGTCTTTTTAAACATAAACAACTGCTCTTTTTGTTGATGAACCATACGTTTTGTCCTATTGCGCCAGAGATCATTAAATTATTTGGCATTCATCATCAACCGATGATATTGAAACCTTCCCAGCTTTCTGTTTTTTCACAAGGTAAATCGATTGTTCCTTTATATATGGAGTCACTCCAAGAATTGAATATCGACTTTTACAGTATAACTGGACGAAAGCACCCGAAATAATTTGGGTGCTTTTTGTATGTATTCTGAGAAAAAAGAAGGAGTTCGGTGGAGAAAATCGAAACGAAAAAGCATTGGGGAATGAGGATGCAAAAAATAATGGCTGAGAATTCGGCAATACATGCCGGAAATTTGGCAGTGGGATGAGGGAGAGCATGGGGAAGGAATTAAAAAAAGCAGATTGGTTTGAGTTGATTTTAGAAGCCATTGATGAGGCCATACATGTCGTTGATGAGAAAGGAATCACGATTTTTT
This sequence comes from Bacillus sp. NPDC077027, assembly GCF_050269555.1. Classification (NCBI taxonomy): domain Bacteria; kingdom Bacillati; phylum Bacillota; class Bacilli; order Caryophanales; family Bacillaceae; genus Bacillus; species Bacillus sp. NPDC077027. The sequence continues at coordinate 902,193 of NZ_JBNNIO010000001.1, forward strand.
ATAACCATAATGCAGCGAAATTTGACTGCTTGAAAAAAGAAGAAGTGATTGGCAAGTACGTGCTTGATGTGTATCCATCACTAACGGAAAAAACGAGTACACTCATGCATGTTCTGCGAACTGGGAAACCGATTTATCATTCATTGCAAACGTATATGAATAAAAATGGAGAAAAGATTGAAACGGTTAATACGACATTGCCAATGATTATTGATGAAAACATGATTGGGGCAGTAGAGGTGGCAAAGGATGTATCCAAACTCACCGCATTATCCAATCGACTCGAAAAACAGCAGCAAGCAAAAGAAAAAACAGAAGAACAAAAGCGACATGATTTCTCATCATTTTTAACAAATGATCTCGCACTAAACGAAATGTTAACAGAAGCAAAAAAAGCAGCTACTTATCCATCTTCCATTGTCGTCTATGGAGAGACCGGCACAGGAAAGGAAGTACTTGTTCAAGCCATTGTAAATGAATCAGACAGACGAAACCAAGTGTTTATTCCACAAAACTGTGCTGCTCTTCCAGAATCTTTATTAGAGAGCTTGTTGTTTGGTTCAGTCAAAGGAAGCTATACAGGAGCAGTTGATAGAAAGGGCTTATTTGAGCTAGCTGACGGAGGTACTCTCTTTCTTGACGAGCTTCAAGCTATGCCACTGACGTTACAAGCAAAACTCTTGCGTGTGTTAGAGGATGGGGTTGTAAGGCGCATTGGTCATTCAGAGTCAGTGAAGGTGGATGTCAGAGTGATCACAGCGCTCAATATAGATCCATTTGAAGCTGTGCGCCAAAACATTCTGAGAGAAGATTTATTTTATAGACTACATGTTGCGTCATTCCATATACCTCCTTTAAGAGAACGAAAACAGGATATTGAATTATTATCAAATCATTTCATCAACGTGTATAATAAACAATTTTCTAAACAAGCCACCTGTATTTCTGCTCAAACAAAACAGCTTTTTTTATCTCACCATTGGCCTGGAAATGTAAGAGAATTAAAACACACAATCGAGCATGCAATTGCGATGTTGCCAAATGAGGAAAGCACGATTTCCCAGCAATATTTGCCTTATCATTTGCGGCATCAAGAGGTTCCCGAGCAGCAGCTACTTTCTTTAAGAAGCCAGGTGGAATGGTACGAACAAACACTCATCCAAGAAGCGTTAAATGAGCACAATGGGAATATTAAGCAAACGGCAATCACCCTTCAAATGCCTCGGCAAACTCTTCAATATAAACTGAAAAAATATAATAGTGCCGAAAAATAAGCACAACTTCCCTCAATTATGAAAAAAGAATGCTCCTTTTGAAACATTAGGGGCATTTTCCCATGTTGGCACATAACTTGCATAGTATAAAGTGAAAGCTGATAGGGGGAATGGATATGAGAAATAAGCTGTATGAGCCTGCACGTCACTGGAAAGACATAGAGCTTTGGAAGGACATACCTGAAGAAAAATGGAACGATTGGATTTGGCAGCTGACGCATACGGTGAAGACACTTGATGATTTAAAAAAAGTTGTTCATTTAACAGAAGAAGAAGAAGAAGGGGTTAGAATTTCCACAAAAACCATTCCACTCAACATTACGCCCTACTATGCCTCACTGATGAATCCGGACGATCCAAGATGCCCCATCCGCATGCAATCAGTACCGATTACAGACGAGCTTCATAAAACGAGGTACGACCAAGAAGATCCGCTCCATGAAGATGAAGACTCGCCTGTGCCAGGATTAACACATCGTTATCCAGATCGCGTGTTGTTCCTTGTGACAAACCAGTGTTCTATGTATTGTCGATATTGTACGAGAAGGCGTTTTTCAGGACAAATTGGAATGGGCGTTCCGAAAAAACAATTAGATGCTGCCATTGCCTATATTCGAGAAACGCCTGAGGTACGTGATGTATTGCTCTCAGGAGGAGATGGATTACTCATTAATGATCAAATTCTTGAATATATTCTCAAGAATTTACGAGCCATTCCACATGTTGAGATTATCCGTATCGGTACACGAGCACCTGTTGTCTTCCCGCAGAGGATCACAGATCAACTATGTGACATCTTAAAAAAATATCATCCAGTTTGGCTAAATACCCATTTTAATACGAGCATTGAAATTACAAAAGAAGCGAAAGAAGCATGTGAACGTCTAGTAAATTCTGGTGTTCCAGTGGGGAATCAAGCTGTTATTTTAGCTGGAATCAATGACAGTGTGCCAATCATGAAAAAATTGATGCATGATCTCGTGAATATCCGTGTGAGACCTTATTATATTTACCAATGTGATTTATCTGAAGGCATTGGTCACTTTAGAGCACCTGTCTCAAAGGGGCTTGAGATCATTGAAGGCTTAAGAGGGCATACAAGCGGGTATGCAGTACCAACATTTGTTGTAGATGCACCTGGGGGTGGCGGGAAAATTGCCTTACAGCCAAACTATTTATTGTCTCAAAGTCCTGATAAAGTCGTGCTTCGTAACTTTGAGGGGGTCATCACCTCGTATCCAGAACCAGAAAACTATGTGCCTGGGCAAGCAGATGCTTATTTTCATCAAATCTTTGAAGAGAAAAAAGAACCTGCGATCGGAATCACAGCATTATTTCATGATGAAGCCACTTCTTTTACACCAGAGAATTTAGGCAGGATGAAACGAAGAGAAACGTATGAAACAAACCCAGAGCATGAAACGTTAAAAAATAAACGTGATAAGCGTGATGAGCTAAAAGAAAAGAAATTTCAAGCACAGCAGAAAAAAGAACAGACGGTCAAAGAGGAGGGCCACAAGTCGTGATAACATGCGATTGGTGTAACGAAAAAAAAGCGCTGGCTCATCTTACGACGGTTTACTGGGAACTCATCACAGGAACACAGTCAATTGAAATTACGGAAACACCGTCTTTTTCCTGTGAAAATTGCGGAATGATTTATCAAACAGACGAAGTAGTTAAAGAGATCGAGGATCAATTGATATTAGTCGATCAAACGAAGCTTCCTCAAACTATCTCACACAAAGAATTGATGGCAATGCAGCGTCTTTTGAAGCGAAACTATTTTGATTTTTCTTCATAAGTTGTACCTCCGTTTCTCATTTTTTTAAAGTAACCAATTTTCAACTAAGGATGCTGACGTAAAAACCTTAAAGGAGACTCTTTATCCGGTCCTGCAAAAGGGCGAAGTACGACATATTATACAGCTCGAAAAAGAATGATGCAGTCAAATACTTCCAGATGATTCGTATTGTCTGTAAATGATATTTATTGATAGAACGAAGACGAAAGCAGTGGTTGAAAAAACGATGAAAGGATTAAAATAGTAACAACCTCCCTCCAATAGGTGGGGTTCAGCGTGTAGACAAATCCTGGCATTCGTTGTCAGGTCTTGCGCGCTAGTGCTCATGAATCTAATATTCGCTCTGAAGTACGAGTAACTCATTTCCTAGACGAAAAGAAGTCAAAGGGCTAAAATAAACATCATTTTAGCCCTTTGTCAACAATCTGAAGGCTCCCTAAAAAAGAGCTTTATATGATGAGTATATCTATTATGATTGATCGACATCTTTTTCCCATTTTTTTGACCATTGGCTAAATAAATTGAACTTGGCGGTTCATCATAGAGGGAGATTTCAACTAAGGTGTTTTTTTCTTTTACTAACCAATTATATAAACTATCTTCTTCATTACTCAGAGAGACAGATAGAATTCGCTTCACTTCGATGACAGCAGCGTCATATTCTATATAATCGGTATTGTCATCATCTAATCCGTTGTCTGTTTCAAAGACTGTATCGAGTTCGGCGATAACCTTTAATTTATTTTCCCATTCTATTATCATTTCTTCATTTTCATACTTAATCATTATTCCAATGAGAGAATCATATCCCATACATACCCTCTTTTCTCCTTGTTTTTAGTTTTTAATATAGTTCCCTTCCCGGCAAATCGGTCCAGCCATTCTTGTGCTCCTGGTTTTACTTTTGCTGGGTATCCTTTTACTTCACGGTATGGACCTTTTGGTACGGATTGTTTTCCGAATGGAGGTGTTTTCACGACTTTCTGGACTATTTTCTTCCCTTTGTCTACTTTGAAAACGTATTTTCCAACTTTAACAATTTTCGCTTCTGGTATCATATACAAGCCTTGAAGTGAGCTTTTTGTTTCGTTTAAAGCGCTTGTTTGTTCTCTGTCGAATGCATGGAGTAACCCAATGGTTCTTGAGGTTTCGAGCCATGCTTTTTGATAACTTTGCTGGAAGGCGGAATCATCTAATCTTGATAAGTGAACAATATGGCTGACCCTGCCGATGGCATGGTTCGCATCAGACACGCTATCAGAGACAGTTCGTTCTGCGTTTTTTAAACCGTAGTCTAGCTCATGTTCAAGAAATGCTTGTGAAATAAAGCCATTTTGTTTCGGTTCAAGGGTATGAAGCGCCTGTTTTGTCTTTTTTAGTGCTACGCTGTATTCCTCAATAACAACCTGAAAGTATTGTAAAAAAGGAATATGGCATTCTTCATAAAACGCACGAATGGCTTGTCCGTCCTCTCCTTTTAGTGCCTCATCAAGCGTCCTGTCAATTCCGTTTGTCAGCGCAAAGGCGTCAAGGGTTTTCATAGTGTTATCCTTCTATAAAATGACAATCAATAGAGATTTTAGCACTTCATAGAAGAGAAAGGGGGAATAAATTCTGTTCATCTACGAAAATGAATCATTTGAATCAGGCTATTTTTGCTATATGAGTTGTAGGTACAGTCGATCAAAAAAGGTGGATTACAAAGAGTCGTGTCATTTAGCCGAAAGAATTGTAAACGGGATTTAAAAAGAATTGTTCATACGATGAATAGATCTGTCATTAAAAGACAGGGGCTTATTGTTTTGATTTAATGAAAAAAGAGATATAATACGGTATATATTCAATGTTTACTATTCTTTTATTACTCACAATTTTGGCCAACCTAAGAAGGATGGCTTTTCTTATGTTTATTTCTTGAAAAATCACACGAAAATTGTCCGTTGTTTTTTTAAAGAAGCGATCATAAATCGAAAGCGAAGTGTATCGAAATCACCACGAAGCATGTATAATATAACATCAAAATAGAGTACGCGGAGGGAACAAACAGGTGAAGTCGTTTTACCATTATTTAATGAAATATAGGCACCCTAAGCCAAAGGACGAGATCAGTCATTTCGCGAATGCAGCGTACGAGGATCACAGTTTTCCAAAAGCTTCTTGTGATTATCATGAGCTTAGTTCTTATTTAGAAATGAACGGAGATTATTTAAGCACGATGACAACCTTTGATGATGCATTTGAACAATATGAGGTAGATGTGAAAAAAAAATAAACCTTCGACCGTTTTTTCCTTCGATGAGGAAAGAGCGGTTTTTTATGCCCGAATAAAATGGCGTTCTGCATGGTTTTGTTGCCCATGCAGAATGCAGTGTGTGCGCATACGATACGTTAAGACCAAAAGTCGGGCAAGGGGGAGACAAAATGAAGGCGAAAGCACCAAAATACAAAGTAGGGGATATTGTTGTCGTTGTCATGTATGGCACAGTTGGAACGATTACAAAAGTCCATCAAATTGACCAGCACTATCTATATGAGGTCAATCATAATGAGGTGCTTTATTTTGAAACATCAATTCAGCTTTATGATGAGTATGATGGTGTGATTGTTGAAACCGAAAAACTAGACATTGAATATGAGTTTCTCATTGGCGATGTTGTATATGTGAAAGATTACGGGAGTGAGCTATTTAAAATCATTGGTCATAGAACCGAAATTTGGCGTTATCTTGAAGATGGCTGGGAAGATGTGATCTATGAATTAACGAGATTGAAAGACGGAGAATGGCTTGAAACAGAGGAAGAGGATTTAACCCTTGTATTAAGAAAATATGAAATGGATCAGTTTGTCCATCAGCTCCTCTTTGTTCATTACGTAGGTGAAACAGCGAAAGAAATGGAAGAAGACATGGTTCAAACTGCTCTTTTACATTTAGAAGAGAAAAAAGAAGATGAAGAGTCTCTCCAATTTCTAGCTGTGTCTATAGTGGATGAGCTTCTTGATATATATAACGATTACAAGATACTACACGAATTTTTTAAAGATCCTGAGTACAAAGATATGATGGACTTTATTTTGGAGAGCTTAAAGGAACACTTTGGTTAAAAAAAGACTTGTCCAAGTACAAAGAAAAAGTAAGGTACACATAAAAAGACAATCACATAAAACCATCCCCTCAAGATACGGCCCATTATCTGATCGAATGTGTCACCGTCTAACATGTTTAGCCATTTCATATTCATCAAGCCCCTTTTCTTTTTGTTTACAGCATTTATATGTATGGAAATTGCCAATATGACAAACTGTAATAAATAACAAGTGGCGTTCATACATCATAAAAAAGGAGGCGGGCACAATGAAAGAGGCAGATTTAGTGATTGACACAGAAGAAATCGCAGAATTCTTTTATTTGGAGCTGATCAAAAGAGGGTACATACCGTCAGAACTTGAAACACTGGAGCTTGCGGATATCACATTCGAATACTTGTTGAAGAAAAGCATGATAGTTGAAGAAGAGGCGTTGTAAGCACTATACTTTGAAAGAAAAAGCCACAGGTGGTTGAAGGAGGGGAAGCTTCGACGTGTATGCTGTTTTGCTTTTATGTTTATTTGCAGGTGTGAGTATATTAGTGGAATCCTCTGTTTTTCAACATATGGACAACCTGATTATACTCGGATTTGAACAGATCAGAATGCCATTTCTAAATCATGTCATGCTGATCCTCACAGATTTTGGTGTGAGCGTATTACTTGTCCCAATCATGCTCATTTTTAGTGTGCTACTATTTGTCTATAAGCGATATCACTCTATTATTTTATTGTTGTTATTATATCTCGTTGAGAAGACGGTCAATCATGAATTAAAAGGTTTTTTTGAAAGAGCTAGACCATCGTTCGACCACTTGGTTCAAGAAACTTATTACAGCTTTCCAAGTGGACATTCGATGAATGCAGCAACGATCTATCCATTTATGGCCTATTTACTGATTCAAACGATTCCTAGTTTAAAGAAGAGAAAAAAATGGGTCGTGATGGTTACGACGGTGTTTATTTCATTTATTGGTATGAGCCGTATGTACATCGGTGTACATTATTTAACGGATGTCATTGGCGGTTTTTCAATTGGCTTATGCCTATTTTTACTTTTTAAAAAGATTGACGAAAAAATCCCAGCCATTCGACAAAAATAGAGAAAGGAAAATCACAGATCCCAGCCAATTTTAATAAAAAGGGAGGGATTTGGATGCAATTTACGTTCAGATTTTTTCAGAAAAAACCGTCGGCTTATCATCTAACGATTTATCAAACGCCAAGTTATGGTGACAATCGGGGTCATCAGCCTGTTTATCGTACGAAGATTGGCGGAAGGACCCATATTGATGTATTGGAAAAAGCATTCTCGACGTTTAATGTAAATGATACAGTCCCTAAAGATTACAATGCTCGATTTATGACAACAGGAGATATTGTCGTGATTGATGATAGAAAAAAAGGAAAATGCTATTATCAGCTATTTCCGACAGGGTGGAAACGGAATAAGCAGCTTGTCATGATGAATTAAAAGTGGACAAACAATGCCAGCTTTCCCAATCATAGCTGGCTATCTTTCTGCTCGTTTTCTTTTTTGTTCTGTATCGTTTATAATAAAATAGGACGAATTACATGTTTAAGTAAGTGGAGGGTAAAAAATGAGTGTACATATTGGAGCAGAAAAAGGACAAATTGCAGAAACGGTATTACTTCCGGGAGATCCGCTTCGTGCAAAATATATTGCAGATACATATTTAGAAAATGTTGAGTGCTATAATGAAGTGCGTGGCATGTATGGTTTTACCGGTACATATAAAGGCAAGCGCGTATCTGTTCAAGGAACAGGAATGGGCGTGCCATCAATTTCAATTTACGTCAATGAATTGATTCAAAGCTATGACGTGCAGAATTTAATCCGCGTTGGTTCTTGTGGCGCTATCAAAAAAGATGTGAATGTGCGTGACGTTATTTTAGCAATGACCTCTTCAACAGATTCACAAATGAACCGTGTGGCATTCGGACCAATTGATTATGCACCTTGTGCAGACTTCGATCTTTTGAAAAAAGCATATGATACAGCTTCAGAAAAAGATGTGGCAGTAAGGGTCGGAAATGTATTTACTGCAGATCAATTCTACAATGAAAAGCCACTTGAATTAATGGATCAATACGGTATTCTTGCGATTGAAATGGAAACGACTGCACTATACACACTTGCGGCGAAATATGGAAGAAAAGCACTTTCTATTTTAACTGTCAGTGATCACGTATTAACAGGCGAAGAGACAACAGCTGAAGAGCGTCAAACAACATTTGATGAAATGATCTTAATTGCACTAGATTCTGTTTTGTAATAGTATAAAGGGTATGCTACTTCGTAGCACCCTTTATTTTTTTTAGTAGAGTAAAAGGAAGGTATGTCATGAAGAAAAGCTACAAAGTACTCTCAATCGCATCGATTCTTGGTTTGACAGCAGCACTATCAGGTTGTCAATGGTTGGATCAAAAAAGCGATACAACAGACAAAAGCCAATCAAATGAACAGAACACCACACCCAGTCAACCTAATGAATCGAAAGCTGATCATTCAAACAATACGACAGATTTACCAGAACAAGAGTTGACGTTAAAGAGTGAATATTTCAATGACATTAAGGTTGTAAATGGACTTAAAACCATTCAAAACCCTGAAAATGTTCTTGCACTAGTAAATAAAGAATATGCATTACCAGGTGACTATAAACCTTCTGATCTCGTTGTACCGAAAGTGGATTTCTCATTTTCTGAGGATATTGAAAAACGCTACATCCGCAAAGAAGCAGCAGAAGCGCTTGCCAAATTGTTTCAGCAAGCCAAAAAAGAAAACTTCGAACTAGCGGCTGTATCAGGCTACCGCTCTTATGATCGTCAAAAGGTCATCTTTGATAGCGAAGTCAAACTTAAAGGTGAAAAAAAGGCGCAAGAGGCTGTTGCCTTGCCGGGTGAGAGTGAGCATCAAACAGGGCTTGCGATGGACATTTCCTCAAAAAGTGCAGGTTATGAAATATCTGAGAAGTTTGGGGAAACAGAAGATGGTAAGTGGGTTGCTAAAAATGCTTATAAGTTCGGCTTTATCATCCGTTATCCAAAAGGAAAAGAAGAGATTACGAAGTATGAATACGAGCCTTGGCACTTGCGCTATGTCGGAAAAAAAGCAGCAAAAGCCATGCATGACAACGATCTAACGTTTGAAGAATTTTTGAATAAAGTAAAAAAAGTATAAGCGTACAAAAAAGCCTCCCAGCCATATGGGAGGCCTTCTTTCATTAAAAAAAGAACAGTCCAGCTAGGGCAAAGCCTGTGATAAAACCAAGGCCGATACCATATGCAGCTCCCCAGCCATAATAGCCACCGTAATAACCGCCATAATAACCCATTCCAAAACCTGAACGATTCGTACCAACTGGGCGGATATACACCTTACGACTTGAAACCCGTTCAATACGGCCGACATGAACCTTGCCGTTGCGATCAGTAATTCTCGCAACTTTTCCCATGTGCTGATTACACAGTTTGTAATAGCGCTCCATGTTCTGCCTCCTTTTGACAAACTCTTTTCACTCTTATTCTATGCGAGATAAAAGATAGAGTTTGGACAAAACATGCAGGGGTTTCGCTGATTTTAGACCGTACATTCAAATAGAAAGTGACTAAGGTGCTGACGATGCGTTTGTATGAAATCATAGTGTGTTTGGAGAGTATTATATAATGATGGAGGAATGTGTAATGACAAATCCATCTCTGTTGGCTCCTCCTGTACCATATGCTCATCAAAAGAAAGAATTTGCACATCTTTAAAACCAGAATCCTTCAACATATCCTCCCATTCGCAAGTGGAATAAATGCCACTGAATCCATAGAATTGTTTGATCGTTTCCATCTCTTTTAATGAAAGGGGTGCCTTTACTACCGCCTCGTTAGCTAATAATTTTCCACCTGGTGAAAGCAATCGTTTCATTTCAGCAAGAGCGCGGGGGATGTTTGTAAAACTTAAAACCGATTCACTGATAATAGTAGAAAACGTGTCGTTTTTGAAGTGTGTTTTTTCAATTGAGGATTCAATCGCTTTCAGTGGGAGATCTTCAAGTTGAAATCGGTGATTTGCTTTTTCAACCATCAGTGGATGAACATCAATCGCCTCTACTTGAAAGCCTAGATTGCCTAAATAAGCTGCTGTTTGACCTGTTCCGCAGCCAACATCAAGTATACGTTGCTTCGGGGAAAGCTTCGCATGTTCAATCAATGTTTTTGTCAATTCAAACCCGCCAGGATGTGCACTAGATACGCCGAAATAAGCGAGCATATTTACGTAATCACTCATCATATCCCTTCTTTCTTTATTGTCTCCTTCTTTAAATATATGCAAAATAAGGTCAAATGGCTTATCTTTTCAAGTAGAAGTTTTACACTTTGGTTGACGGATGAGCAATCGTCCTTGATAATAATGAAAGGAGAAAAAGGTGGTGTTTTTTTGAAAAAACAAATGAAGCTCATATTGCTCATCTTAGTGACAGCGGCACTTTCTTCTGCGATTACATTTGTGATCACAAAGCAAGGAAATGTCAATGTCAGTGGCAATGAAACATTCGGTAAACTCATGGCTGCGTATTCTAAGGTGAAGAATGAGTATTATGAAAAAACTGATGATGACAAGCTTGTAGATGGTGCCATTCAAGGCATGATCGCTTCGCTTGATGATCCTTATTCTACATATATGGATCAGGAGGAAGCCGAGGGCTTTAACAACACCATTTCTTCATCATTTGAAGGAATTGGAGCGCAGGTAGAGGAAAAGGATGGACAAATATTCATTGTCGCACCAATTAAAGGCTCTCCTGCTGAAAAAGCCGGACTAAAAGCGCATGACCGCATTTTAGAAGTTGATGGTAAAAGTACAAAGGGAATGTCAGTCAACAAAGCCGTATCCCTGATCCGTGGTAAAAAAGGAACGGACGTGAAGTTACACTTGAGTAGAGATGGCGTAGGTAATGTAGATGTAACCATCACTCGAGACACGATTCCACTTGAAACGGTATATACAAAGCTGACAAAAGACAAAATTGCTGAAATTCAGATTACGTCGTTCGCTGAAACAACGTCTAAAGAACTGGATGAAGCCATCCGAAAAATGGAGGACCAAGGGGCTAAAGGCTACGTAATTGACCTAAGGGATAATCCAGGTGGCGTGATGGACGAAGCCATCAAAATGAGTAATGACTTTATCGATAAAGGAAAGGTCATTATGCAGGTTGAGGAAAAAGGCAAACGAGACGTATACAAAGCTGAAAATGAACGGAAGGTGAAAAAGCCGACTGTTGTTATTGTAAATGATGGCTCAGCAAGTGCAGCAGAAATCATGGCGGCTGCGTTAAATCAATCATCTGATATTCAAATCGTTGGTGAAAAGACATTCGGAAAGGGTACTGTGCAAAACGCGCAGAACTACAATGACGGTTCAAGTGTGAAGCTCACCATAGCCAAATGGCTAACACCGAATGGTACATGGATTCACAAAAAAGGAATTGAGCCACAAGTGAAGGTATCCTTACCAAGCTATGCGAAACTACCATATCTCGACTCGAAGAAGGTCTATCAATTAAATGATAGTGGGGATGAAGTGAAAGCAGCACAAAAAATGTTTAAAGCACTTGGTTATGACTTGACTGCAAATGGTCAATTTGATCAATCCTTTAAGCAAACAATTGAGAGTTTCCAAGCGAAGCACGATCTTAAAAAAGATGGTATCTTAACTGGAGACACGACTTCTGTACTCATGACAAACATCCAGAAAAAACTGAAAAACAACGATACGCAATTGAAAAAAGCAATTGATGTATTGAAAAAAGAATTGAATTAAAAACAGCAGTCCTCATAAAAGAGGGCTGCTGTTTTTGATTATTAAGCTTCTTTTGCCATCTTCGTCTCGTTTTGTTTTACAAATAAATCCTCCATCACTGCATTTGATGTCAAGTTCCGTTGGAAGATCGGATTTAAAAAGAAAATGACAACAACATTGGCAAGTAGTCCTAAAAATCCCTCGTATAATCCGAAGGTGACTTGTGTGATATTTGCTGTAAATGTGACTGCTACACCAACGATGAGACCAGCGATTGTCGCTTCTCTTGATTGTTTTTTCCAAAAAAGACTGATTGCAATAGCTGGGAAAATTTGTACCATACCAGATACGCCTATCAACTGTAACGTCACAAGAGCAGTTGGGAACAGCATACCAAATAAGAGAGCTAGACCGATGACTACAAAAACCATCGAACGTGTGATGAGCGTTAAACGCTTAGGCGAGACCTTTGGATTGATCAAGTCTCGATATAAGTTGTTGGCAAACAAGTTGGAAGCCCCGATGGCCATAATTGAACAAGGAATCAGTGAAGCTAATGCAATTGTTGAATAAGCAAGACCTTGCATCACGCCACCATAAGACGTTTGAATTAAATGAAGCAGAGCAAACCTCGGATTTGTTCCTTCAGGTAAAACTAAAAAGGCAATGAAACCAAGGAAAATAACAAGAATTAAGACGATATTGTAAAGCGGTAAAAACATACTGTTTTTTCTAATAGCATCTGCACTTTTAGCAGTGAAAACGCCTGTAGCTGCATGGGCCCACATGAAGAGCGCAAGTGCTGATACGCCTGATGCCGTTATGAACCACCAGATCCCTTTAGGGCCACTTTCAGGAATAGTGAGAAGGTGAGGTGCTTCCTTCACTAAAGTATTCATCATCGGTGTCCAGCCGTTAAAATGAATCATCGGTAAAGAAACGACCATAAAGAGCATGATGACCCACACCAAAATATCCTTAATGATGGCTGTATATGTAGGACCTTTAATGCCACTAAAAAATGTATATAGTGCAACAAGGATAAAAGAAATGATGACAACTGCATTGACATTAATGTAGCTCGTCCCAGCAACAGTCAGCGTATCTTGAATACCGCTAAGCTGTAAACAAATGTATGGAATCAGCATAAGTACGCCAATAACGGCAATTAAACTAGAAAGAAGTTTGCTATCAAACCGTTCACGTGCATAATCAGCAAGTGTTGTTAGTTTGTGGTTTTTCGCAACCGTCCAAAGCTTTGGCAAAAAGAAGTACGCAATAAAATAGGCGAGAACTGAGTACGGAATGGCAAAAAAAGCAACACTTCCAGCTGTAAAGGCAGTACTAGTTAAACCTAAAAATGTATAAGCAGTATACAGATCGGCACCAACAAGGAACCAAACGAGCAGTCCTCCAAATTTCCTTCCGCCCACAGACCATTCTTCAACCGTTTGTCTTGATGACTTATCGCGCCCAGCAACAAAGCCGATGACCACGACGATTAAAATAATAAAAGAAGTAATAAGTAATGCCGTTAAATTTCCTTGCATCAGTCAATTCCTCCACTTGATTTTTGAATTCGATAAATGGCAAATGTACAAAAAGGAGTGAGCACAATCCATAGCAAAAGCCAAAAGTGGAAAAATGGCAGCCCAAGTACAAATGGCTGAATACGATTCACAAATGGAAGCAGCACAAGCTGTCCAATAAATGGAATTAGGATAAGTATCGTGATGATCAACTTTTTATTCATCTTTCTCCTCCAGAAAATTTTGTAATTTCATAATAATAGCAGGTGTCAGATTAGATCACAAGACTATTTTCAGAAAAAATAATCATTTGCGTAAATATCATATTAATATAACGCTTTCATTCTAAAATGAAATGTATTTGGTTGAAAATGGGTGTTTGTAGGCAGAAAAAACAATCGTTTGTAGGGGAAGGTCATGAAAGTGGGGTGTAAAAGTAATATTTAAAAAAAACAAAAAAGCCCAAGTTTTTAGGCTGGGACTTCAACAATTTCCTATAGGAAATCTGATACTTTTTCAATTTCAAAACGGCTGCTTTTATGTGCTTCTTTTGCTGGCTTGCCAATAGAAATGAGCATCACAGGTTCATAGCGATCACTTACATTGAATTCTTTGATGTAAGCATCCTTGCTAAATCCACCCATTGCACATGTGTCATATCCCATTGCTTTTGCAGCGATCATCAGTTGCATCGCTGCTAATGAAGCGTTTGAGAATGCCGCATCACGTGCATATTGTTCACTTTGATAAGCACCGTTAATTTGCGTCATCAGCGTTTCTTTAATATCACTTGTGATAAATCCTTGTTCAGCAAGTTCGCTGTAAATCTTTTCACCACTTTTATTTGCTTCTAGATCACCTAGCACAGCAATTACTGCGGAAGCTTGAGAAACTTGCTTCTGATTATAAGCAATCGGAAGAAGTTTTGCTTTTGATTCAGCACTGTGGAATACAGTGAAATGCCAGTGTTGAAGGTTCCAGGCAGAAGGTGCTTGTGTAGTAACCTCTAGAAGCTCCGTCAATTCTTCTTTTGTCATTTCGTGTGATGTATCGTATTCCTTTACTGACGCTCTTTCTTTTAAAATTTCAATCGTTCTTTGATTGGTCGACATATGGATATTTCCTCCCGTTTACACTAATAGTATGATACAATAAATAAAAAAGTGAGACACTTACTTATTGTAACTAAAACATATTTTAAGTTGTATAAATGTAGTTTGTCAAACATTCTATAAAAGAAAGGCTGAAAATTATGGAATTTGCATTGTGTCCAAAAATTCATCAGGCATTTTTACTGCTCGGTAAAAGGTGGAACGGCCACATTATTCATGTGTTGCTTGATGGTCCGAAGCGTTTTAAGGACTTGACCGACATCATTCCATCCATCAGTCAAAAAATGCTAGCTGAACGCTTAAAAGAATTAGAACAAGAAGGCATCATCAAACGAAACGTATTACCTGAAACGCCAGTAAAAGTGATTTATTCTTTAACTGAAAAAGGAAGCGCTTTAAACGACGTTTTTCAAGAAGTATCAGTTTGGGCAAATGAATACGCAGTGACGCAATATGAAAAGGAGCAAGCCTAGTTTTAGGTTTGCCCAATCGTTTTTTTCTCCTAATGAATATGCTGATGTTAGGCACACGACAAAAGGAGGAGAAAAAGCATGTACCCTCATACTCCGTATGACTATCGTGGCGGCGCTCCGGGCATTCCGCCATTTGAATCCAGAGTCCCTCTGTTTTTTGGTTTTGGAGCTCCTTTAGTCGGTGGATTGCTTGGCGGCTTTTTAGGAAGTGCGATATTTAACTACCCTCGCCCATATTATCCACCACCGCCACCGCCAGGTCCACCACCATATGGAGGCGGATACCCGCCCTATTATTAAGAAAAAGCCTGCTCCTAAAGCAGGCTTTTATAGTTGGATATCAATTTCTGACACTCCGGGGTCATCGTGTTTTAAAAACATAATCTCAAGAATATTATCCTGATATGAAGCCTTCGTTCCTTTGCGTTTAACAGCAGCAGGTAGCACGATTTTCTTTTGTGAGTCCTCTTCAGGAAAGTGATCAATAAATAAGAGATTAGCTGTATGTTTAATTTTTACTTTATCTGTTTTTTGACGATCCAACTCTATTTTCACAAAAACATGATCAGTTGTTTCAAATACTTCGACGAGTGGTTCATGTTTTTTTTCCTGTTCATTGGCGGCTTGTTGCCTGTCTTTATAAAGCGGATCTTTAAAGGGGAATTGAGCAGGGTAATTGGAGCCGAACACACTTTCCATCACTTGGTTTACATACTGCTCTACATCTTTTGGATCTGAATTTTTCAAGGCTTCCTTTGAGAATTGCTTTTGAAAAGGGAATAAACGGTTCCAATCAAACATGTAGATCATCCTTTCTAAATGCCCTGAATTAGTATATGCCCAATCTCATAAGTGCGTGCTATAATATACGATAGGTTTAGAAAGGAATGGTTATTTTGAACAACGATCAACAAACTAAAGGTGTGCTTTACACAGCGGCATCTTTTATATTATGGGGTCTTTTCCCATTATATTGGAAGCTCATGGAACATATTTCGTCAGGCGAAATTTTAGCGCACAGAATTTTATGGTCTTTTATTTTTATGTGTGGCATGCTCTTTTTTATGAAACAATTCCGTCCAGCAATACAAACCATGAAAGGTCTTATGAAAGATGGGAAAGCATTTTTTTCATTGCTCCTGTCTGCGATTCTGATCTCTGTCAACTGGTATGTTTACATATGGGCAGTCAATCATCAATTAATGCTAGAAGCGAGCTTAGGCTATTATATTAACCCTCTTATTTCTGTTTTACTTGGTATCATCTTTTTAAAGGAACGGCTGAATAAACTTCAAACCATCGCCATTATCATTGCAACAGGTGGAGTCATCATCTCAGCAGTTCAATACGGTTCGTTCCCGATAATTGCGCTTTTACTTGCTTTTAGTTTCGGTTTTTATGGACTAATTAAAAAAAGAATGACCTTAACAAGTGCGATTGGTTTGACGATTGAAACCTT
This sequence comes from Bacillus sp. NPDC077027, assembly GCF_050269555.1. NCBI lineage: Bacteria > Bacillati > Bacillota > Bacilli > Caryophanales > Bacillaceae > Bacillus > Bacillus sp. NPDC077027. The sequence continues at coordinate 918,746 of NZ_JBNNIO010000001.1, forward strand.
GCTATTGACCCCGGCTGCTCTCGTATATTTGCTATTCTTTTTAAAGGAACCAGTTGTGACAATGAATCCAAGTAGTTTTGGATCACTGGGCCTTTTATTTTTGGCAGGTATCTTAACAGCAGTGCCACTGCTTCTATTTGCTGAAGGTGCGAAAAAAATTCCACTTTATCAGGTGGGGATACTTCAATATATTGCGCCAACGATCACTTTATTTTTAGGTTTGTTTGTGTATCATGAACATTTCTCGGCTGCTAAGGCATTGACATTTATATGTATTTGGGTAGCAATCATATTATTTACTAGTTCGCAAATCCGTTTCAAAAAAACATCAAATTCTCACTAAAATGAGAAAGCAGTTTGCTTTTTTTTGAGATGAGTTTGTGTATAATTAGACTTTAACAAATCCTTTTGAGGTGACAAGCATGACACAAGCTAACGAATTAGTATCGTCATATCTTTCATTATGGAAGAATCGGCAACTGAATATTGTAGACATGTCGTCCTTGCTTCTTGCCATATGTGAGGATTTAGGGGATGTTCGTACACATCCTCGTGCAAGGAAATCATTGCATGAAAAGTATGTGCTGTCGATAGAAAGAATTTTACAGGGCCCAATTGATCCTGATCACAAACTAAAGCTGATCAGCTTACATACTGAACGGCTCAGGGAATTAACACAAAGAGAAGGAAGGGATCAAAAATGAAACCCATTCAAACAGAAGATGTCCAAGTGCATCTTGAGTCATTGTTAAACCGTCCTGTTTATGTGCACCTTGAAACAACAACTGGCTCATATTCAGCTCATATGAATGAACAAAATATGACCGTCGTTGCGTATATCCGTAATGCCAATGTGGTCTATTCACAGGCTAAAATTAAAGGAAATGGTCCATATCGTATCGGGCTGAAAATAGAAGATGGTTGGGTATACGCTGAAGGGCTTACTGATTACGTAGTGGACGAGAAGGGGCGACTGTTAATGGCAGGACATTTACCGGATGGAAAACTGGCCATTTCATTACAAATTAGCGAAACACCATTTACAGTTTAGAAAGGGTGACGAGAAATGAAAGAACATGTACTTGTGATGCTTCCTCACCCTGATGATGAATCATTTGGGGTAGCAGGGCTAATCGCACATAGTAGAAAACGAGACATTCCTGTCACTTATGCATGCGGCACACTAGGTGAAATGGGACGAAATATGGGAAGTCCAACGTATGCCAATCGAGAAACTCTTCCTGAATTAAGAAAGCAAGAGTTATTAAATGCTTGTAAAGTAATGGACATTACAGATTTACGAATGCTTGGACTTAGAGATAAAACCTTGGAATTTGAGGACGACGAATATTTGGCAGATATCATGGAAAAGATCATTGATGAAGTGAAACCAACACTGATTGTTACGTTTTATCCAGAACATGGTGTGCACCCCGACCATGACGCAACAGGCGAGGCGGTCATTAGGGCTCTTTATCGTAAAAAGAAGGAAGATCGTCCTGTGACATATTGTATGGCGATTACTAGAAATAGAGAAGAGGTTCTTGGCAAACCTGATATTGTCATTAATATAACAGATGTGGCAGATATCAAATTAAATGCACTCAGAGCACACAGAACACAAACTGAGGGCTTGCTAAGAGAGCTAGAAGAAAAACTCAAAAACAAAGAACCTGTTATCCGAAATTTGTTGGATGAAGAAATTTTTTGGACATATAAATGGAATGATTGAATCAAAAACAGCAACTGAAATATTTTCGGTTGCTGTTTTTCTTTCTGTTACTTTAACTAGCATCCACATATAAACGGTGTTTTCCACAGTGTACACATTTGAAAAGATACCCCTGAAAATCTCCATTGTTTTTAAGCCAGTGTTGCAAGTCATGTTTGCTCATATTGTAATCATGACAAATGTTAGAAATATCTTCTGTCAGCTCTTCTTCTAAATGACTGATTTCCTGCCAGCCAACGTACTGAACAATTGCACAAAAATCGCCACAATGACTGAGCCAATGCTCTTGTTGCCAGCCAATATAACCAGGTGTTCTATAGATCAATTCATTCATCGATTCATCATGATCGACTTGATCACAAGAAGCCGCATCCTGAAACTCACCATTATACTTTTTAGCTGCTGACCCATCTGCAATACACCAAGGGCACAGCCCTTCGACATCTTCTATTGAGTAGAACGGTCCATGATACGTATATTCGCGCTCTTGTTGACATACGGGACAGTTCGTCTTTTCTTTTTTCAATACATTAAGAGCAATGGGATCTGGGTTATATTTGAAAACAGGTAAACTCAACTCTATTCATCCTATTTACTTACTCAATATTTCATATCTTATTTTAATCATTTTTTTCAAATCAACCTCGTATAAAAGATGGTAGAATTTTATGTCTCGTAATGAGAAGAAATGCTAGATAGAGATATCAAATGATATTTGAAATAAAGAAAAAAAGCCCTTGGCCATATGCCAGGCAATTCATTTATCAGTCAGTTGCATGTGTGTTTGAAATCGAGAATCGTTTTTCAATAAGACGAAGCCTGATAAAGAGTGCAATCGCACCAGCGGCAAGTCCTGCAATGAGCCCGACCCAGTAGCCAAATGCTCCGAGGGCTGTATACGTTCCGATCAGGTAGCCGACTGGTAGACCGATTACCCAATAAGAAACAAATGCTGCAATTAGTGTGTAATTCACATCCTTATAGCCACGCAGAGCACCCTGTATTGGGGCAGCAATTGCATCTGAAAGTTGGAAGAAAATCGCATAGATCAAAAAGTGTTGCGTCATTTTGAAAACGGCTGCTTCCTTCGTATAAAGTCCTGCAATCTCAGGTCTAAACAATAATATCAGTGCCGCTGTAAATAATGAAAATAAGATCGCTGTCGTCATTCCGATATAGCTGTAGCTTTGTGCGTCTTTAAAGCGTTTTGCCCCAACTTCAAAGCCAACAACAATCGTCAGAGCCATCGAAGTACTAAGCGGCAAAATATATAAGATTGATGCAAAGTTCATGGCAGCCTGATGACTCGCTATTGTCACTGTATTAAAGTGACCCATTAAAAGCGTAACAGCGGCAAAAATACTCGTTTCGAAGAAAATGGCAAATCCAATTGGCAAACCAATTGTTAACACATGTCTCATTTCAGAAAAGGATAAACGCGGAAGTCGATGAAATAATTGAAATGATGCAAAAGGCTCCGCTTTTATCACAATGAAGATACTAATAAAACAAATCGCCCAATAGGTTAAAGCAGATGCAAGACCCGCACCGGCTCCTCCTAGCTTTGGAAAACCGAAATTCCCAAAAATGAATAAATAGTTCAATGCAAAATTAATAGGAAGTGATGTAAGCGTAATGAGCATGGTGACACGCGTCTTTCCGAGTGAATCAATAAAAGAGCGCATGACAGAATAACAAAAGAGTGGAAGGATGCCAATGGCGAGAAAGCTTAAAAAGTGTTGAGCAATGTCTTCCACTGCTTGATCAAGTCCAAGTCCACCTAAAATAAAAGGAAGTGAAATGATCCCGATGCCAATTACGACCACACTAAGCAGAATAGATAAATAAATCGCCTGAAAGACAGAGTGTGGAACGTCACGCTTTTTACCAGCTCCCATCAGCTGGGAGACAATCGGTGTTAAGGCCATTAAAATACCGGCGAGGCCTGTATAAACAGGTGTCCATATACTTGATCCTATTGCCACACCAGCGAGGTCTTCTGCACTTACTTTTCCAGACATCACAGTATCAAGGAAGGTAATAAGAGAAAGACCTGCTTGTGTAACAAAAATGGGAATGAGAATCGTCAGGAATTGTTTGATTTTTGCTTGGATTGTATTTGTTTCTCTCATCATAAGTCCCTCTTTCATAAGGAATAACGAGAGGAATTATAACACTATATGTAAAAAAATCAATTCTCCGACGAATTATTTTTTTTTGTGGGCTTCGTTTTTTTAAACATTTGGGCATAAATAAAAGAAAGACTGACAACACCTAAAATACTGCACGTATATTGAATGACTTTTTGAATCGTCATGTGAGGGTCACCTCCTTACAGATAGAGTGTTCAAATTTCCCTATTTTATGACGATAAGTAAAAGGAGCTAAAACGAAATGTCTAAGCCCATCAATCATGAAGAAACATTTAAATCAAATATTAAAAAATACCTTCAACAAATGATCATCGATTCAAATAAAGTCATCGAATCACTTTATCGAACTGATCATTGCCTGTTATGTGAGCTAGAAGCACTAAATGACATGTTCAACGAAATGCACGCAGAAGCATCCTCTTTTTATTTACAATCTTACATGAATGAATTTACGCCTGGATTTACGGAATTTTCACAAGCAATTGAGAACTTATCAAAGCAAAAACATGGTGCTCTCATTGTGATTCAGCGACATGACCAAGTGGAAGACCTGATACAACAAGGAACAAACCTATATGCTGAAATGAGCTCATCACTGATAGAAAGTATTTTTTATCCAGGAAATCCTCTGCATGATGGAGCAATTCTTGTAAAGGAAAACATCCTTGTGTCAGCAGCGAACGTTTTGCCACTCACGACTAAAAAAGTGAACTCTTCACTTGGAACAAGGCACAGAGCTGCTCTTGGACTAACAGGACTTACAGATGCCCTTGTACTTGTCGTATCTGAAGAAACAGGGAAAATGTCGTTCGCAAAAGAAGGAGTGCTTTACCCATTAACTGTAAAAGAAACAAACCAAACAACACACACTCATTAACATCAAAAAAGCATTCGCCCTTTTGAAGGGGAATGTTTTTTAGTACAGAAAAAACAGCCAATAAAGTAAAAAGTCATTTGATCCAGCAAATTTTGTCATGTAGAATAGAACTATGAAACTAGGAAAGTGATGATTTCGACAATCAATTTAAAAAATCATTAAAAAGAGTTCATAAATAAAGCAGACAGCCGATAGAAACGATATGGCTTTCTTTTAGCATTTTGAGTTTGCTTTTTAGCCTATTTCATATTGCCTCAAAGTCTTGATATCGAGTAATATAATAGAAATAGAGAGATAAATTAGTGCAAGAGAAGCAGGATTATTAAATGCTAAACTTTAAACCAATACATAAGTTTTGTGATGATTAGAATAGAAAGGCGGAGATTCATTCATGAAAAAGAAAGTAATAACCGGCCTCACAGTTTCTGCAATCGCTAGCTCAGCAGTAATGGCAGCACCGGCAGAAGCACAGACGATTAAGGTGAAAAGCGGGGACTCCCTTTGGAAAATTGCTCAGAAGTATGATACAAGTATTGCTGAACTTCAGTCAGTTAACCAATTAAAGACGTCCATGATCTTTGCAGGACAGAGCTTAAAAATTCCTGCTACAAAAAGCACAAAATCAAACAATTCAACTAGTTCAAAAACAACGCAATCAAGTGCTAAGTCTACAACATCTACTTATACAGTGAAACTTGGTGACTCGTTATGGTTAATTGCTAAAAATCACAAAATGTCAATTGCCACATTGAAAAGCTTAAACAGTTTAAACAGTGATTTAATTCGCCCAGGACAGAAATTAAAGGTATCTGGAAGTACGAAAATTTCAGGTAATCAATCGTCAAATTCGAGCTCTAGCTCAAAGCCAAACAGTTCGACAACATCTACTAGTACATACAAGGTGAAATTAGGTGATTCACTTTGGAAAATAGCGAATAACTTAAATATGACAATCGCAGAATTGAAAACATTGAACCAATTAAAATCTGATACTTTGTATCCGAACCAGGTGTTGAAGGTCAAAGCTAGCTCATCTTCAAACTCTAATCAGTCTAAGACACCAGCGGGCCCTTCAAAAACTCAAAGCAATCAATCATCTACTAGTAAAGCAGCGACGCATACAGTCAAGTCTGGTGATTCATTATGGAAAATTGCTAACCAATATCGTGTTCAAGTACAATCAATTCGCACAACAAACAATTTGAAAAGTGATGTCCTTAGAATTGGACAAGTCCTGAAAATTAATGGCGCATTGACTTCTTCAAGTGGTTCAAATGGTGCAACAACAAATCCTTCAAAGGGTCAATCATCAAACAGTGGTCAATCCACAGCACCTATCAATGCAAAAATTACGATGATGATTCAAGAAGGAAAGAAATTGTCGGGTGTTCCTTACAGATGGGGTGGAAATACACCGGCAGGATTCGACTGTAGCGGTTTCGTATACTATCTCATTAACAAAGTATCTTCTGTATCAAGATTAAGTACAGCTGGATATTGGAATATGATGAAACCCGTTAGCACACCAGAAGTTGGAGACTTTGTCTACTTTACAACGTATAAAGCTGGACCATCTCATATGGGATTATACTTAGGCGGAGGAAACTTCCTTCATGCAAGTGATAGTGGAGTAGGCATCTCTAATTTGAGTAATTCCTATTGGAAGAATGCTTATCTAGGTGCGAAACGATTCTTTTAAAAAAGCCGATTTCGGCTTTTTTGTTTGCCTCCTTTCCAGTTTGTCCATACTGATGAAAAAAGGGGGCTTTAAAATGAAACTTCCTATATGGATTTCCATCATTTGTTTGACTTTGGTGTCAACTTCATGTAATGCACCGCCTAAAAAAGAACATCAATTGAATGAGGAGTCTAAAGAAGCGGCAGCTCTTGAAACGCCACTTGCGAAAACAACACTCATTCAGACAAATGGTAAAGAAGTGGGGTTTATAGAAATTCGTCAGTCAAAACAAGGAGGACTTGATCTTCATGTGAAAGCATTTGATTTGCCTCCGGGTACACATGGCTTTCATATTCATGAAGTCGGCTTATGTCAAAAACCAGATTTTGAAACAGCAGGTTCACATTTTAATCCAACTCAACGTGAACATGGCTTTGATAACCCAAAAGGTCATCATGCAGGTGACATGCCCAATTTAGAGGTTGGAGCCGATGGCAAAGTTGATGTTGTGGTGAATGTACCAGATGCAAATTTAAAGGAAGGTCCGAACGCACTTCTAGATCAAGACGGTAGCTCCTTTATCATTCATGCGGATGCAGATGATTATTTGAGTAACCCATCTGGAAACTCAGGAAAACGTATTGTTTGCGGGGCGCTGACAAAAGAAATGGTAAAATAATCATTCATCAGAACCTTTATGTATTGAGTGCATAAAGGTTTTTTTAGTATACTTGTTGAGGAAAATGATCGAAGAGAGGAATTAACGACAAATGTTTAACCAACAATCACTCCCGCAAGATATTCAAACATTAATTGCAAAAAAAGCGAAGGATATTGAAGATGAGTTTCGTCCTTTAATTGGTGCCAGTGGATATGAAGCACAAGATTCTTCTATTATAAATGATGCTGTCATTGCCCTTGCACTAGGGAAAAATGTTTTGTTAAAAGGGCCAACAGGTTCAGGTAAAACAAAACTTGCAGAAACTTTATCAGCATTTTTCCAACAGCCGATGCACAGTGTCAACTGTTCAGTTGATCTTGATGCTGAAAGCTTAATCGGCTATAAAACGATTCACAATGATGGCAAGGTGGCTTCCATTGAGTTTATTGAAGGCCCTGTAACAAAAGCGATGAAAAAAGGTCACTTTTTATATATTGATGAAATCAATATGGCAAAACCAGAGACACTTCCAATTTTAAATGGCGTATTAGATTATCGAAAAATGATGACAAACCCATTTACCGGTGAAGTCGTTAAATCAAAAGAAGGATTTGGCGTTATTGCAGCGATAAATGAAGGCTATGTCGGCACAGTACCATTAAATGAGGCACTTAAAAACCGTTTTGTCATTATAGACGTACCTTACATTGGTGGGGACATGTTAAAGCAAGTATTACAAACACAGTCTGTACTAGGCGACCATCGTTTGATTGATCAATTTGTTCAGCTTTCAGCTGATTTAATTACACAAGCCCACAATGGACAGGTTAGTGAAGAAGCCGCTTCGATTCGTGCACTTTTAGATACATGTGACTTGGCTACATACATCCCACCCCTTCGAGCAATTGAACGTGGAATTGTTGAAAAACTCGAAGATGACAGGGAAAAAGCAGCGGTAAGAAATATTGCAGAAACATTATTTGAGTGAGGTTCTGACACTTGAAATTTATTAAATTTAACGACAGCAGAATCGATTCATTTTTATTTATGGAACTAACCGATTTAGCAAAAACGCTAGCAAAAAGTGATGATGTTGAGCTTGAATATGGCGTTCAATCTTACTACGATCCTTTTGAAAAGAAGATCTATATCAGTCACTTCTGGGATGATCGAAAGCAAGAGGATATGACAGCAGGATTAAAGAGTGATGTATTCTTACGTGCTGTCGGAACTGTACATAGTGACCTCACAGTATTTCAGGAGATGATCAACTATGCCCATAAACTGACCATCCCTCTTATGTGCAAACAACTGTTCATGCTATTTGAGGATATTCGTATAGAAGAGTGCATTAAACGTGATCGTCTTGGAACTAAGAAAGTATTCAAAAACAGAAGAGAGATGTATAGACGTCACTTTAAAACACAATTAACCATCAATCAGGAACGAAGTATTTTAACCGATGCACTATTTTGTGCAATCTATGTGAAATTGACAGCAGACTCGCCACTCGAACAAATACCAAGATTAAACGAACGGATAAATCCGATGTTGCCTTTCATTGAAGCAAGTCTTGAGCAAGTATATGAAGCTAGATCAACAGCTGATATTGCGACAATCGTGAAGCGAATAACAGAGGGCCTTGACGAGCTGCTTGAAAAAGACATGTTGAATACGTACTTCTTTTTCCCTGAATTAGATTACGAGAAGGCGGCGACTGAACCACTATTCCAAGATTTAAAAAGAAAACCGACGTTAAGTGACGATCTCAAAGTCGATCGAAAAAAGGACGGAGACGAAGACATTCACAACGAATATATGGAAGTGTGGCATCGGGAAACCGAGGCGCCATCAAAGAGTTTTCTGCAATTTGATTTAGAGCATGGTGGAAAAAGTGATCTTGGAAAAGATGCAGCACGCGAAGGGGATGATGGTGACCAAGCACTTGGTGCTGTTCAAGGCTCTGCAAGACAAACGCAACGAAAGGATTATTCAAAGCTTGAAGCCCTAGAAGAGGCAAAAGGTGATGAAGCTTCAGGTGATACCTCTGAATATGGAAAAGAAAATAAATTTGCTTATCCTATCATGATTACGCCTGATCCACCTACTTCTGAACAGATCGACATCTATATGCAGCATGCGAAAGAGATTGAACCCTACCAAAAACGGTTAAAGCAAATGATTCAAAAGACGCTCGAACATAAAAAAACATGGCCAAAAACAGATCTTCATGCAGGACGATTGAGTAAAAAACTTTTGCGATATTTTACTGAATCTAATCCACGGCTCTTTTATAAAAAACAAGCGCCATCTACTGAAATTGATGCAGTTTTCACTTTGTTAGTCGATTGTTCTGCAAGTATGTTCGATAAAATGGATGAGACTAAAAAAGGGATTGTGCTGTTTCATGAAGCCTTAAAGTCGGTTCAAGTACCACACCAAATTGTTGGTTTTTGGGAAGACACAAATGATGCGATGGAAACAAGCCAGCCGAATTACTTTAAAACCGTTGTATCCTTTAGGGATTCTTTGTACGATGCTGGTCCTTCGATTATGTCATTAGAACCTGAAGAAGATAACCGTGATGGTTATGCCATTCGCCACATGACAAAAATGATTCAAAAGCGCAGAGAAGAACAGAAGTTTCTCATTGTGTTTTCAGACGGAGAGCCTGCAGCATTCAGCTATGAACAAAATGGAATTGTTGACACACATGAGGCAGTGCTTGAGGCAAGAAAAAGAGGAATAGAAGTCATCAATGTTTTCTTGTCTAATTCTCCAATAGAAGAAGCGCAAATGAAAACCATTCAGGATATGTACGGGAAATATAGCATTTTTGTACCGAATGTTGATACTTTGCCGGATATTTTGTATCCACTTTTAAAGAAACTTCTGCATAAAAGCATAGGGGCATAAGGTTTTGCCCCTTTTTTAAAATTATTTTTCGGAATGATTTAAATTTTTTGTTTTTATTGCAATTTTTTAGCTTTAATTAAGCCAAGAATGTAGAAAGTATTCAAAAACAGTGGTAGAATATGATTGGAAGCGTTTTATTACATAAATTTGGTCATTATGTTCTGGAAGTTATATTGAAATAGTATACAATCACTTGATGATCAAAGTTGGGGGTAGTGTTCAAAATGTTTCAAAATAATGTGAAACAAACGTTGAGTTGGGAAGAATTTCATGGTCCGAACCTCGGCTATGTGCTCGAGCTCTACGATCAATATGTTCAAGATCCTAATAATGTTGATGAAGATCTACAGGGCATGTTTGCTGAACTTGGTGCACCACCGAGTGACATGAAGGAGGAAATTGGGAAAAAAGAAAATAGCATAGTTACTTCTGAACAAATCCAAAAGATAGCATCAGTCGTTAAACTGGCAGAAGATATCAGAACGTATGGCCATTTAAATGCTTCCGTCAATCCACTTCGTAAAGAAAAAGAATTACAAGAGTTGTTTCCTTTAAAGGATTACGGCTTAACAGAAGAAGATGTTAAAAACATTCCGGCATCTATTATTAGTGCAGATGCACCTAAACACATTACAAACGGCATAGAAGCCATTGACCATTTAAGAAATACGTATAAACGAACCATTTCGTTTGAGTTTGATCATGTTCATGATTTCGAAGAGCGGAATTGGCTCCTCAAATCTGTAGAATCTGGAGAATTATTTACAAAGAAACCAGCAGAAAAGCTTGTTTCAGTGTTTAAAAGATTGACAGAGGTTGAGCAATTTGAACAGTTTCTTCATAAAACATTTGTTGGACAAAAGCGCTTTTCCATTGAGGGATTAGACGCACTTGTTCCAGTACTTGATGAAATTATTTCAGAGTCTGTTACACATGGGACTTCAAATATTAACATTGGGATGGCTCATAGAGGACGTTTAAATGTCCTAGCGCATGTACTTGGAAAGCCATATGAAATCATTTTCTCTGAATTCCAGCATGCGCCAAATAAAGAGCTTGTCCCATCAGAGGGCTCGATCGGTATTAGCTATGGATGGACAGGGGATGTGAAATACCATCTTGGTGCCGATCGACAATTTAAAGATGAAGATACAAAGAGTGCAAGAATTACACTTGCTAACAACCCGAGTCACCTTGAATTTATTGATCCAATTGTAGAAGGTAGCACGCGTGCCGCACAGGAAACAAGAACACAAAAAGGGTACCCATTGCTGGATGTGGAAAAATCACTAGCAATCTTGATCCATGGTGATGCAGCATTTCCTGGAGAAGGAATTGTAGCAGAAACTTTAAATTTAAGTCAGTTAGTTGGCTACCAAGTTGGTGGAACCATTCACATCATTGCAAATAACATGATTGGTTTTACAACAGAGAGCAAAGAATCTCGTTCTACGAAATATGCAAGTGACCTAGCAAAAGGATTTGAAATACCGATTGTTCACGTGAATGCAGATGATCCTGAAGCGTGCCTTGCAGCGGTTCAGTTAGCTGTTGAATATCGTCGAAGATTTAAGAAAGATTTCTTAATCGATCTGATTGGTTACCGTCGCTTTGGTCATAATGAAATGGATGAGCCAGCGACAACACAACCGATGCTCTATGATGCTGTGAGAAAACATAAAACGGCGAAAAATATTTTTGCTGAAAAGTTGGAATCCGAAGGGCTTCTTACAAAAGAGCAAAAAGAAGAAATTGAGCAGACGGTGACAGCTAAAATCGAAGAGGCCTATCAAAAAGTCCCTTCCAAGAAAGAGCATACGATTCGGGAGATTGAACTGCCTGAGCCGGTATCAAATGGCTTCCCAGTAGTCGATACATCAGTTGAATTTGATGTGCTCAGAAAACTGAATGAAGAATTGATCAACTGGCCGAAGGACTTCAATGTGTTTGGAAAGTTAAAGCGGATCCTTGAAAAACGAGCAAAGGTGTTTACAGACGACCGGAAAGTGGAATGGTCTCTTGGTGAAGCACTTGCATTTGCATCTATATTAAAAGACGGTACGCCAATTCGAATGACAGGGCAGGATTCAGAGCGTGGCACATTTGCGCAAAGAAACCTTGTTCTTCACGACAGCAAAACGGGAGAAGAGTTTCTTGCTCTTCACAAGCTATCTGATGCCAATGCATCATTTACTGTCCACAATAGCCCATTGTCTGAGGGATCTGTTATTGGTTTTGAATATGGCTATAATGTCTACTCTCCTGAAACATTGGTCATTTGGGAAGCTCAGTTTGGAGACTTCGCCAATGCGGCTCAAGTTTATTTTGATCAATTTATTTCAGCTGGACGTGCAAAATGGGGACAAAAATCAGGACTTGTTATGCTCTTACCACATGGTTATGAAGGTCAAGGCCCAGAGCATTCAAGTGGAAGAACAGAGCGCTTCTTGCAGTCGGCCGCTGAGAACAACTGGACAGTTGCCAATTTAACAAGCGCAGCACAATACTTCCATATTTTAAGAAGACAGGCGAAGATGTTGTTACGTGAAGAAATTCGTCCGCTCGTCATTATGACACCAAAGAGTCTTCTACGTAATCCAAACACATTGTCCGAGGTACAAGAACTGACAGATGGACAGTTCAATCAAATCATTGAACAACCAGGTCTGACGCATGATCATGAAAAAGTCACGCGCCTTGTGCTTTCTAGCGGGAAGGTGTCTATTGACATTAGTGATCGCTTTACTCAAACAGAAGAGCCGAAAGAATGGCTTCATATTGCAAGAGTGGAACAATTGTATCCATTCCCTGCAAAGGATATAAAAGCAATTCTTGCGAAACTGACGAATCTTGAAGAAATTGTATGGGTACAGGAAGAACCACAGAACATGGGGGCTTGGGGTTATATTGAACCATACTTACGCGAAGTTGCTCCTGGAAAAGTAAAAGTACGTTATATCGGTCGCAGAAGACGTTCTAGTACGGCTGAAGGCGATCCAACTGTGCATAAAAAGGAACAAGAACGAATTGTATCAGATAGCTTGACTCGCAAAAACTAAGGGGGAAATGAAAAATGGCGGAAATTAAAGTACCTGAATTAGCGGAATCGATCTCGGAAGGAACAATTGCTCAATGGCTGAAACAGCCGGGCGATTATGTGGAGCAAGGTGAGTACTTGCTTGAACTTGAAACAGATAAAGTCAATGTTGAACTAACTGCAGAAGAGTCTGGTGTATTAAAAGAAGTGCTAAAAGATTCTGGTGACACAGTGCAAGTCGGCGAGGTCATTGGAACCATCGCGGCAGGTGAAGCAGGCGGAAGCGAGTCCGCAAGTGCAGAACCTCAAAAAGAAAGCGCACCAGCTCCAAAAGAGGAACCAGCAAGTCAACAAGAAGAGGCCAAAGCTGGAAACAACAGAACGATTGCTTCTCCTGCAGCTAGAAAATTAGCAAGAGAAAAAGGCATTGACTTATCTGAAATTCCAACCGCAGATCCGCTGGGCAGGGTACGAAAGCAGGATGTTGCTTCTTTTAATAAGAATGAAGCTCCTGCAAGTGCACCAAAGGCAGCTCCACAACCTCAGAGCTCGTCGGTGCAAAATGATCAAGTAGGTAAACCTGTGGAGCGCGAAAAAATGTCGCGTCGCAGACAAACCATTGCAAAACGTTTAGTTGAAGTTCAACAAACCGCTGCCATGCTGACAACATTTAACGAAGTAGATATGACAGCCGTTATGGACTTAAGAAAACGTCGTAAAGATGCGTTCTTTGAGCAAAACGATGTAAAGCTTGGCTTCATGTCATTCTTTACGAAAGCTGTGGTAGCCGCACTAAAGAAATATCCGCTCCTCAACGCTGAAATTCAAGGTGATGAGCTTGTCATTAAGAAATTCTATGACGTCGGTATTGCTGTTGCTGCAAACGAAGGTCTTGTTGTACCGGTAGTACGTGATGCAGATCGTCTTTCATTTGCAGGTATCGAAAAAGAAATTGGCCATTTAGCGAAAAAAGCGAGAGACAACAAACTGTCCCTTAGCGAATTACAGGGCGGCTCATTTACCATTACAAACGGAGGAACATTCGGTTCTCTTCTTTCTACACCAATTTTAAACAGCCCACAAGTTGGAATTTTAGGCATGCATAAAATTCAGCTTCGCCCTGTTGCAATTGATGAAGAGCGTTTTGAAAATCGCCCGATGATGTATCTTGCTCTCTCTTACGACCATAGAATTGTTGATGGAAAAGAGGCAGTTGGATTCCTTGTCACAATCAAAAACTTACTAGAAGATCCTGAGCAACTGTTGCTTGAAGGTTAAATGAATAGAAATCAAAAGCTAGCCTCCCTAAGGGGCTAGCTTTTGATTGTTGACAAATGGCTAAAATGATTTATTTTAGCCATTTGACTTCTTTTTTTCAGCGTGTATCTACTTGTTTTGTTCTGTGCGCTTCGACCAGAATGTGGCAAGCCATGAACCGGAAAGATTGTGCCAAACACTAAATATAGCACTTGGTACTGCTGCAAGTGGTGAGAAATGTGCTGTTGCAAGCGCTGCACCAAGCCCAGAATTTTGCATTCCTACTTCAATTGCGATCGCTTTTTGTGAAGCATAGTCCATTTTGCACCATTTCGCAATCAAAAAACCAAGTAAAAGGCCAAGACCATTATGTAAGATCACTACAGCAAAAATCAAAAGCCCTGACTGAATAATTTGTTCTTTATTTGCACTGACAACAGCAGCAATAATGACAACAATCCCAATCACTGAAACAAGTGGCAGTCCTTGAACTGCGTAGGAGACTTGTTTTTTAAATGTCAATTTGACAAAAACACCTAGAAGAATAGGGAAGAGAACAACCTGTAAAATTGAGATGAACAAAGCGCTAGGTGATACAGGGAGCCATGATTGTGCAAAAATCAAAATGAATACAGGTGTTAACACAGGTGCAAGCAGCGTAGAGATAGTCGTCACTGCGACTGAGAGTGCAGTGTTTCCTTTTGCCAGAAAAGTCATAACATTTGAAGCTGTTCCACCTGGACAACACCCTACGAGGATCACACCAACAGCAATTTCAGCTGGCAGCTTGAGTCCATATGCAAGTATAAATGCGATAAGAGGCATGCACGTATATTGAGCGACCACGCCTATTAGTACATGAAGCGGTTTACGAAACAGCTCTTTAAAATCTTCGGCGGACAGCGTAAGTCCCATCCCGAACATAATGATACCTAATAAATAAGAGATATAAGGTCCAATCTTTGCAAATTCGGCTGGGAAAATAAAACCAAGTAATGCAAATACAATGACCCATACAGCAAAGGTACGGCCGGCAAATTGACTAACTTTTAAGAGTATGTTCATTTATTCATTCATCTCGCTTTCCTCATATCTTACCTATTTTAAATGAATCTTCTGAAAAAACAATCGATATCCTTATATTTGAATGACAATAACTTTATTATGTCAACTAAAAAGTAGATTCTAACTGTCTATATGAAGTGATCTCTTAATAGGGAGCCCATTTGACGTGTTTCACCTGTTTGTGCAAAATCCACATTTACCTATAACGAAAATAATTACATCCAAGCAGGAAAATGCTGAAGTGGAGCGCGATTCGCTGGTTTTTTAGCATTGTAGAACTTTGACTGTCCAGAATTAATGAAAAACGAATCATTTTTGGAGTTTGAATAATATATTCGTCTTGTTAATGCTGATAACCCTCAGCATTGGCACAGACACTTAGAATAGCGGAATTGTTTATCACTCTATTATATTCATGACTTGACATGAATAAGAGGTGGAAATATAATTGTCACAACAACTATAATCACGACTATTATAGAGGAGGTCAACCTTGGAATTAGAAAAATATATTGGTGTTAATGTACAGCGCGCGGCACTAAAACTGAATAATTACTATCAAAAGGTAGTCAATCCGTTTGACATTACAGTCGATCAGTGGGAAATACTAATCGTCCTATGGGAAAAAGAAGGGATTACTCAAAAAGAACTTGCCGAGAGGCTGCACAAGGATCAAACGAATGTTGCACGAATGCTGTTTAAGCTGGAAAAGAAGGGATTTATTTATCGTGTGGTTCATGAAACGGATAGAAGGTCTTTGCGTGTATATTTAACTCCTAAAGGACGAGATATTAAAGATGAAATTCTTGCTCCTTCCATTGAAGCATATAATAAAACCATTCAGGGGTTATCCGAAAAGGAAGTTGAAATGTTTAGAAGGATTCTTAGTGTAATGTATAACAACGTCAAAGATCTATAACCCAAAGAGAAGTCTCTCTAGAAGTGATTCTCTCCACATTAAAGGGGAGAATCACAATTGGACATCTCATTTATCTTTTTGGATCATATAATTGCTATAGCAATTATAGTTGAGACAATTAAAACTTATTCTAAAGGAGAGTTACAAGATGAAAATATCACCAAAAGAAATAGGGGTATTCGACGCCAAGTACAGAGCATTGACCATTGGGATTATTCTTGCTGTAACTACCGTTGCGTTTGAAAGTTTAGCAGTTGTTACGATTGCTCCAAGCTTAGCTCAAAAATTGAATGGGCTCCATTTGTACGGCTGGATATTCAGCTCTTTTCTTTTGGCACAAATCCTTGGAACGATGATCATAGGAACGCGGATCAATAAAAACGGCGTATTTGCATCGTTTGGCATATCCATACTGTTTTTTGTGATCGGCATCGTGATTGCTGCTACTTCCGTGAATATGATTACCCTAATTATAGGAAGAGTGTTTCAAGGTTTTGGTGGCGGCGGTATCATTACGTGTGTGTATTACAGCATTACTTTAGGTTATCCCGATAAGCTAAGAACGAAAATACTTGCTTTGTTTTCCGGCGCATATATTTTACCTGCACTAATTGGCCCTTATATTGCTGGGCTTATTGCGGAGCAAATATCCTGGAGAGTTGTTTTTTGGCTTGTGCTTCCCTTCATTGGTTTGGCTGTCATGCTGACGCTTCCTGCTTTTCGCAAATTTACAGTTAGAGTAACTACCCCATCCAAGAATAACCAAAAAGAAGGTTTTGCAGTGCTACTGACTATTGGAACGGGAATGCTGCTGGTTGGGCTAGGCTTTATAACCGATTGGAAAGGAATTGTACTTTCGGTAGCGGGATTGCTTATTATGATTCACCCTTTGCGAAAGCTGCTGCCTGAGGGTACCTTAAGTGCCAGAAGAGGTTTACCGGCTACGATTGCTTCAAGAGGATTCTTTGTTGCTAGTTATAATGCGACCGAGAGTTATGTTGTCCTGTCTTTGACAGATGTGAAAAAGCTTCCTGCAGATATGGCGGGATTAATTGTAGCTGCGGGTGCATTAAGCTGGTCAGCGGCAGCCTGGCTTCAGTCAAAGTTTGATGCTAAAGACCATGGGCTGGGCCGAAAGAAACGGGTAACCGTTGGTATTGGATTTATGATCATTGGAGTTTCTGCGGTCATTCTCGCTATTAGTCTCCCTGAAGGGGGGATCGTATTTGCAGTGATTTCACAGCTATTCACTGGATTTGGCATCGGTTTGGCACATCCTACGACTGGAGCGATTGCACTGCAGCACACGAAAACAGGTGAAGAAGGAGAAATATCTGCCAGCCTTCAGTTTACAGATTCATTTAGTCCGGGGCTAAGCATTGGAATAGGCGGTGCCCTCATTGCCGTTAGTCAATCACTAAATTTGGGTTTGTTGACGGGAATAATATTGGCTCTGTCTCTTCAATTGCTTTTCGTTCTCTTGAGCTTTGCGATTTCCTTTCGTATCAAGCAGGCGAAAACTTCGGAGGAGTAACCGATTCCGTTCTGAATACCGGAAAATGGGATATGCGCCCCTACATCGAATGGACGGTGCGAGTCAGTTTACAGTCGGACGTAGATTAATACAATGTTCAGGTCATCCTGGCATGATAGGCTAGATGCTACCAAGGACATTCTTACAAAAAAATAGCAACATATGTATGTAGCTGGACAGTCAAAAGCTCTACTTATGGGTTTTGTGCATTTTTAAGAGAATGGCTCGTATATCACCGTATTCATGTACCTGCCTGTCACATGCAATAACAAAAAAGCCGATGACAATGTCATCGGCTTTGCTGCGTGTCCATTAATCTTGGAGGTTAATCCATACACTTTTCACTTCAGTGTAATTATTCAACGCATACGAGCCCATTTCTCTGCCTAAACCTGATTGTTTGTAGCCTCCAAACGGAGAGGCAGCATCAAAGACATTGTAGCAATTGATCCAAACCGTTCCAGCCTCAAGGCGAGCGGCAATCTCATGTGCATGCTTTAGGTTTTCTGTCCAAAGCCCCGCAGCAAGCCCATACTCTGAATGGTTGGCACGCTCAATGACTTCATCGATGGAGTCATATGGAATTGCAGATAAGACAGGTCCGAAGATTTCTTCTTTGGCAATGGTCATATCATCGTCTACATCTCTAAATACAGTAGGGGCAACAAAGTAGCCTGCTTCATAAGGGCAATGTCCACCGATGACGGCTGTTGCGCCTTCATCAATTCCTTTTTGGATATAACCTAATACACGCTCATGTTGCTCTTTACTGACCAGTGGCCCAATTTGAGTATCACGATGCAAACCGGCACCTTGTTTAAGCGATTTTGCATATTGAGACATTTCATCAATGACTTCATCATATTGACTACGGTGAACGAATACTCGCGATCCGGCACTACACACTTGACCTTGGTTAAACATAACACCGTTTAAAGCACCAGGGATCGCTTTCTTTAAATCAGCGTCTGGTAAGATGATATTAGGCGATTTCCCGCCAAGCTCAAGTGTTACCCGTTTGATCGACTTCGCTGCTTTTTCCATGATTTTTTTTCCAACACTTGTTGAGCCAGTAAAGGCAAGTTTGTTTACATCAGGATGATCAGTTAATGCTTCACCTGCTGTTTCACCAAAGCCTGGAACAATGTTGATGACACCATCTGGGAAGCCGGCTTGATCAACAAGTTGTGCCAAATATAGTGCGGATAATGGTGTTTGTTCTGCGGGTTTTAACACAATTGTACAGCCCGTTGCTAAAGCAGCACCCATTTTCCACATTGCCATCAGGAGCGGGAAGTTCCATGGAATAATCTGTCCTACGACGCCAACTGGTTCATGGCGGGTATAATTAAAATAACCTTGACTGACTGGAATGGTCTGTCCAGAAATTTTGGTGGTCCAGCCTGCATAATATCTCATATGTTCAATAGCAAGCGGGACATCGGCATTTGTTGTTTCATTGATTGGCTTACCATTATCAAGTGTTTCTAGCTGTGCGAGTTCAAGTTTATTTTCTTCCATAAGGTCTGCAAGCTTAAACATTAAGCGTGCTCGTTGGGAAGGAGGCATAGAGCGCCACGGTCCATTAAATGCTTTCCTTGCCGCTTTTACCGCATCATCAATGTCTTTTGCACCCGCCTCATACACATCAATGAGGGTTTCACCAGTCGCTGGATTTGGTGTAGCGAATGTTTTTTCATCATGACTTGTCACAAATTTCCCGTTAATATAGAGTTTTTTTGTACCTTGGAGAAAAGATTCGAGTTTTGAACTGACTTGAAGTGTTGTAGAGCTCATTAATTAACAAACCTCCTTAAAGATATCGTTTGTTATGCGAGTTCTAAGGTGGAAAAAAAGCGGACAAAAATGAGCATCGAGCTCAGTACGTATACAGATGTAAACGTATACAACTATGATATTACACGTTGCATTTGAAATCAATGAATAACGCTCATTGCATTTCATCAAAAAATGGCTACAATAAATGTATAGATGAAAAAAGGAGTTTTTGAAAATGATCCATCAAAACTGGCAATCGACAGAAACGATTAAAAACGTGAAGTGTGTACATACGAATGCAAAAAAATATATGGTTAATCGTGCTTTAACAGAAGGAAAAACATATGAAGTGAAAAATGAAACAGATGAGTTTTTATTTGTTATTGACAATACAGGCAAAGTAGCCGGTTACTATAAAGATTACTTCGAAGTGACACCTACTGAATGATTTTTGCATTCATCACTCATACTAAGGAAAATAGTAAAGGGTGATGAACAAAATGAAGAAAGAACCAACTGAAAAGCAAAAGAATGATACGTCTTATCTGAATGAGAATGAAGAGGCAGATATGGCGATAACCCTCGAACAAATTTCTGATGTGTATGCTGAAGGGACAATAGACACTCCAAAAGATGAATAGGCATTTTTAGCAAAAAGTAGTGATCCAAAAAGTGTCACTACTTTTTTGCGTGTAGGATATAAAAGGTGTATATTTTCACTTGAATACTGAAACTTTTTTCCTGTTTAAAGCGTCTAATGATATAGAGGAAAGAGCATCGTTTAAAATAGAAAAAGTTAAATTAAATTTAATCTGTTCGTAATGGAATATCGTTTGCTTATAGCGTATTCTATAAGGGAGAATAAAACGTAAGCATAGAATGATGTTACCGTTTTGTCATACATGAAATTGATGCAGGAAGAGGGGTTTTACGTGGGTATTTTTTCTGTCAGTAAAAATAATGATACGAAAAAGTTTGAATCCTTACTCATCGAGGGAGAAAGGATTGAGGCTGTTTATAGACTACGTCACGACCAAATCTGTTTTACAAATAAAAGACTCATTTTTGTTGATAACCGCGCGTTTTCCAAAAAGAAAGTCAGGGTCTCTTTACCATATCGATCAATTGAAAGCTTTGCCATTCAGGAGGCTAGTGTATTTGATCAGGAAACAGGCATGTTGATCGTCACAAATGCCAAAATATTTGAACTTGATTTTTCAAAAGACACAGACCTTAGTGATATTCAAGCCATCTTAACAAAACATCTTTGTTTGTAGCAGCGTTTACATAAATAAATTGCACTTTTCTCATTTTTACCTTCATATTTCATATGATCGCAAGAAGCATGTGCCTCTTCCAATGAAAATGGAAGAGGCTTTTTTATGCTCAGTGTTTGAATGAGGACAAAAAGGGATAAATATGAAACAGACACAGAAAGGAGAATGAGTATGAATGTATTAGTCGCAGGAGCAAACGGCCATACAGGCCGTCTTGTGCTCCACTATTTAAAAGAAAAAGGGCATGTACCTCTTGCATTGATTCGAGATGAAAAACAAAAAGATGCCCTTGAAAAAATCGGAGCTATTCCAGTCATTGGTGATCTCGAAAAAGATGTGACAAATGCTGTAAAACAGGCTGATGTGATTATTTTTGCTGCTGGGTCTGGATCAAAAACGGGGCCTGATAAAACAATCTCAGTTGATCAAGAAGGGGCAAAGCGTCTGATTGATACGGCGAAGAATGAAAATATCCAGCATTTTGTGATGTTAAGTGCATATAATGCCGATGATCCTGAACAGGGAAAAGGTCAAGGTAATATGGAAATTTACTATCAGGCGAAAAAGAATGCTGATACACATTTAAAGCATTCTGGACTTTCCCATACAATTGTTCGTCCAGCTGCACTCTTGCATGATCGTAAAACGGGCAAAATAGAAGTGGCAGAGCATCTTCCAAACGATCGTCAGCTTGAGGTAACACGAGAAGATGTTGCCATTGTTCTTGTTGCTAGCTTAACTGAACCAAATGTTAAAAATAAAACCTTTGATATGATCAATGGTGAGACACCGATAGCAGAAGCACTTCGCACACTTTAATTCATCTTCCGTTACCTCATATGGTAGCGGAAGATTTTTATGTTTTCATTCACTTTGAAAAGGGAAGGAAAGGACAAAGGAGTGATTGGTCGTGAGCTTAACTAAAAAACAGCAAGACGTTTTACATGAAACATTAATACAGTTGAAGAAAGAAGTCACTGGATCTAAAAAAAAGGATGAATCAATGCTGTCAGCAGTAAGCGAATTATCCAATGGTGTTGGCAATCATTTAGCTGATCATAGTAGCATTTATTTAGATCAAGTGGACGATCAGCATACGGAATATGTGAAAAGACAGGGGAAGCCATTCCGTATGAGCGACTTTTAGTAGTCCCTTATACACGATATTCGCTAGATGCGAAAAAAGAAAAGGAAACAAATGAGGATCCGAATGAATTTGACCGATCCTTTTCGAATCAGATGCGTAATTTAACAAATAAAGAAACAATGGACCAAAAACATGCTGATACGTATGAAATATTGGAACAAGAGCAAGACATTGATCTAGATGTAGAAAAATAATGGATTCTGCAAGAAAACACGTTTTTTCAGTATAGTTTTATAATGATGTAAAATATAAATAGCTACACTGAAAACATACACGAATAGATAAGTAAACTTATCTTGAATTTTTATAAACTTTCGTGTAATATAGTTTGAAGGCTGCGATGTACGTAATGTTAATTAAGTTTTAACCTTTAAGCTGTAATAGGGAGTTTTATATTGAAGCTGGTATGTCAGGCCTCCTTTAGAGAGGAAGACAGAAACGTTTCTGCAAACACCCACTTTGAGGAGTGGTGGTTTAAAACTTTCTTACTTAGATTACGGCATCTGCAGCTTTCCCATAATTGATTAAGCCATTTTCCGTTTTGGAGAATGGCTTTTATTTTTGCGAAAATATGATTTTTTTGAAGTCAGTACCTGAACTGATATCATATGGTAAAATGTACAAAAAGCCTAAGACAGACAGAGAGGGAATATGATGTTAGATAGAGCTGAAGCACTTCTTGACCAATACTACGGATTCAAATCCTTTCGCAATGGACAACAACAAGCAATAGAATCCATTGTAGCAAAAAGAAAGGATACGGTATGCATTATGCCTACTGGTGGAGGTAAATCTGTTTGCTACCAAATTCCAGCTTTATTGATGGAAGGGACAACCATTGTAATTTCCCCACTGATTTCTTTAATGAAGGATCAAGTAGATGCATTAAATGAAATGGGCATACCAGCCTCCTTTTTAAATAGTACACTCACATCAGCCGAAATGAATGAACGACTTAAAAAATGTGAAAGCAATGAATATAAATTGCTCTATATTACACCAGAGCGTTTACAAAACGAGCGCTTCTTTCAGTTGCTTAATCAACTAGTCATCCCCCTCATTGCTATTGATGAGGCACATTGTATTTCTCAATGGGGACATGATTTTAGACCAAGCTACCGATATATCAAGGATCTGTTAGAGAAAATGACGGTCAGACCTATTGTTGCTGCGTTAACTGCGACAGCAACAAAACAAGTACATCAAGATATTTGCAACGAGCTGCGAATTGATCAAGAGAATACGATATTCACTGGTTTTGCCAGAGAAAATCTTTCTTTTAAAGTGGTAAAAGGGGAAAATAAAGATCGGTTTATCACACGATATATTGAGAAAAATCGTTTAGAATCGGGCATTATTTATACTGCCACTAGAAAAGAAGCTGAGCAGGTATTTGCAAGGCTTAAAAAGCAACAGATCAAAGCTGGTATTTATCACGGTGGTTTAGATGATGATGAACGAGAGGAGCAGCAAAACCTCTTTATCAATGATCAAATACAGATCATGGTCGCTACTTCTGCATTCGGCATGGGAATTGATAAATCAAATATTCGTTTTGTCATTCACTATCAAATCCCAAAGGATCTAGAAAGTTACTATCAAGAGGCAGGACGTGCTGGTAGAGACGGATTAGAAAGTGAATGTGTTCTCTTATTCTCACCTCAAGGCGTCAGAGTGCAGCGATTCCTGATTGAACAGTCAATGACAGATGAAAGTCGGTACAATCATGAGCTTCAAAAACTGAGACAGGTCGTTGATTTTTGTCATACGGAAAATTGTCTCCAACAATTTATCATCCGATACTTTGATCAACAAACAGATGAAGTTTGTCACAAGTGCAGTAACTGTCAAGATGATAGAGAGAAAGAAAATGTCACAAGAGAAGCTCAAATGGTTCTATCCTGTACAGTCAGAATGAATGAACGTTTTGGGAAAATGCTGATCGCACAAGTGCTAGCAGGCTCTAAAAATAAAAAAGTGATAGAGTTTCGGTTTGATCGTTTACCAACCTATGGATTAATGAAACAGCATTCGACTCAGTATATCAGCGAATTTATTGAATTTTTAATTACAGAAGAGTATTTGCAGATGTCTGATGGAACCTATCCTACATTAAAAGTTTCACATAAAGGAAAGCAAGTACTTATTGGTGAAGAGACTGTCATGAGAAAGACGGAAATCAAAACAACTGCAATCGTTGAAAACGATGAGTTGTTTGAGCGTTTAAGGGTGCTACGAATGAAGTTAGCTAGAGAACAGGGAGTACCTCCTTTTGTTGTTTTTTCTGATCAAACATTAAAAGAAATGTCTGCATTAGAACCAAAAAACGAGGAGGAGCTATTAAGGATTAAAGGTGTAGGAGAACAAAAAAGGGAAAAATACGGAGATTTATTCTTGAAAGAAATTTTATCATATCGCGAAAAATAGAAAAAATGAGGTTTTTTAGTGCTATTTCAAAAAAAATAAATATTTTTTGAAGAGAAATTCAAGGACATCAACGCTGTTTTTTCTTTCCTACAAAAACGCTGTCATGGTGCGGGCTTTATGGGTTTAGTGGTGTCATTTTCCAGTCGAGTGAGATGTTTCATGTAAAGGAACTGTAATCTAAAACATATCGTTTTGTTATTGAAATGACATTTACTTATGTTACGATAGCACTCGTTAGCCGCCATAAAAAGCTAACAAGGGAGGATTTACTTTATGAAGAAGACTATTATGTCCTTGGTTGCTGTAGCAGCAATCTCGTCAACAGCAATCGGAGCGCAGCAAGCTTCTGCAAAGGAAATCACTGTGCAGAAAGGTGATACGCTTTGGGGAATTTCACAGAAAAATGATTTGTCCCTAAAGGACCTAAAGGGTTGGAACAATTTATCTACAGATCTCATTTTGGTAGGCGATAAATTGACAATCTCTTCAAAAGAGAAAACTCAGGAGCAGTATAAAGTCCAGAAGGGAGACAGCCTCTGGAAAATCGCTCAAAAGTTCAATGTGTCAGTAAGCGATATTAAGTCTTGGAATAACTTAAACTCAGATATAATCATTGCCGGTTCAACATTAAGTGTTGCTGGTCAAAGCTCTGCTCCGGTAAGCTCAGAGCCTGCAAAAAAACAGGCACCTGTCCAAAAAGAGCAAACAACAAAAAAAGCTGCTCCTAAACAGGAAACAGCAGCAAAAGCAGAAACATCTTCTGCAAGTCAAAGTGTACAAAAAGAAATGACTGTTACGGCTACGGCGTATACAGCAAATGATGGTGGAATCTCAGGTATTACGGCAACAGGCGTAAACTTAAACAAAAACCCTCATGCAAAGGTCATTGCAGTTGACCCTAGCGTGATTCCACTAGGAAGTAAGGTTTATGTTGAAGGCTACGGTGAAGCCATCGCAGCAGATACTGGCGGCGCAATTAAAGGTAACAAAATAGATGTACACGTACCTAGCAAATCCCAAGCAAAAAACTGGGGTGTTAAATCAGTCAAAGTAAAAGTACTTAACTAGTTGTCTATCGTTTTTTGGAATTAAGCATCAGGTGGCGGCCTGATGCTTTTATTGTACCCTTTTTTTTGTGAAAAAAACATAGATTTCTGAAAAATTTGTTTCTTTGATAAAAAAAATAAACCAGCGTGTTTCCGAGTGAAACGCTGGTTTATGAATTCATTGATCCATCCAATAAATTTCTCCACTTTGGTTTTTCCAATTGATTTGAACATCAAAATGATGTTTTTCATAGAAGTGAATGAGTCTATCCACATGATCCCAGTCTCTTTTGACAAGGTCGCCTGTAATGACAGGTATGTTTTGATCTCTAGCAATCTCTTTTAAATGTTTCATGCAAATAGAGCCATAACCATTGTCTGGCGGTCCTTTGATATCAGCAATATGAATTTTTCCTTCTTCGGGATATTCGGCAATTAAAGAGAAATCAGATTGTCCACGAAATGCCTTTTCACAGTCACTTAACATAATTTTGCACATTTCACCGTTATCAATTGCAGAGACAATCATCCAATCATCTTCATTCGCTTGATCAATACCGATAATTCGCGCTTTTTTTGAGATATCTTTTATATTTTCCTGCATTCGATACATCTGGAATTGCAAATGATTGATTTCTTTTTCTAATTCCTTCACATCTTTAGACGTGTTTTGTAAAGTATACATATATGAATGCTCCTTCCTATATGGAATATGGTAAAAAAACATACAATTTCCAATTCTAATAGAAGAGAAGCAAAGTTTCAACCGCTAAAGCAATGCCAAAAACGGAAGTTTGTCTAAATTTCGACGAAGATTGCGATTTAATTGACATTATGTCTGAAGTTAACTAACATACTCTTAGTTGGAACTAATAAAGAGGGGTTTTTCAAACATGAATGAACAGAAACAAAAACCGAGAAATTTTACAGGGGTTGTTGTCGCGTTAACAATCGCTATAAATGGATTAATTGCTTTGCTCTTTTTGATGCCGAAAACAGATAAATTTAGCCACCTGGATATTACTTTCCTGCCACTATTAAATGCGGTAATGAACAGTTTTACTTTCATCTTTTTATTATCAGCGCTCATGATGATTAAGCAAAAGAATATTAAAGCACATAGGCGTTTTATCTTTGCTGCATTCTCGACAACGCTTGTGTTTTTGATCTCTTATGTAACCTATCATTCAATGGCTCCAGATACTCACTTTGGGGGCGAGGGGATCATTCGTCCGATTTACTTCTTTATTTTGATCACACATATTCTGCTATCTGCAATTATTGTTCCTTTAGCACTCATCACACTGTTTAGAGGGGCACAAATGCAAGTAGAACGTCATCGTAAGATTGCTCGTTGGACAATGCCACTATGGTTATATGTCAGTCTTACTGGTGTCATCGTGTATATTTTAATTTCTCCATATTACAGTTAAGCGTATGCCCATTTAGGGCATACGTTCTTTTATTTACAATGTGATGTGTATTGGATAAAATGGAAATTGGGTGATCCTAAAGAGGAGGTGTTACCTTCTTATACGATATGAGTCATTTTTGCCGTTTGCTTGTTTTAAGGACATGAAAGCTATAGAAACGGGGGTTACAATATGACGGAACAATTGGCGTATAAACCTGGGCTTGAAGGCATTATCGCAAGTGAAACAAATATCTCCTATCTAGACGTTGAAAAAGAAGAAATTGTCATTCGAGGCTACGATCTCATTGAATTGGCACAAAAGAAAACCTTTTTAGAAACCGCCTATCTGCTCATCTATGAAAGATTACCAGATTCGATTGAACTTCATGACTTTGAACAAGTTATTTCTTCACACGCCGCAATACATCCAACCATTCAAATCATTCTCAAACAACTGCCGAAAACAACACATCCAATGGATGCTATGAGAACATGTATATCTGTTCTTGCAGGATTCGATGAAAAGCTCCATCTTATGAACTTAGAACACCATCAACAGCGTGCTGTCCGGCTCTTAGGTCAGTTACCAACGATTGTTGCTGGAAGCTACCATATTTTAAATAAAGATGCCACTATTTCTCCAGATACGAATTTAACCTACACAGAAAACTTCTTATATATGCTAACAGGCCGTATTCCATCTAAAGACGAAACCACCGCATTTGATCAAACCTTAACCCTTTACAGTGAACATGAGTTACCGAATTCTACCTTTGCCGCAAGAGTCATAGCTTCTACACATGCTGATATGTATGGTGCTTTTACTGGTGCCATTTCCTCCTTAAAAGGGAATTTACATGGTGGGGCAAATGAAGCAGTGATGTATATGCTACTTGAAGGAAAAACAGTGGAAGGATTTACGTCTCTCATTGAAAAGAAGCTAACCGCTAAAGAAAAAATAATGGGTTTTGGTCACCGTGTATACATGAGAAAAATGGACCCTAGAGCCGCATTGTTAAAACGCTCATTGAAAGCGCTTTCTGAACTAAAAGGTGACAGAACGCTATATGATATGTGTGTAGCAGGCGAAGAGCTGATGAAAGAAAAGAAAAATCTATATCCGAATCTCGATTATTATGCAGCGCCGATCTATTATGTACTTGGGATTCCAATCTCTCTTTATACACCTATTTTTTTCGCCTCAAGAGCAAGTGGTCTTGCAGCTCACGTCATTGAACAACACTTACACAATCGAATATTTAGACCTAGAGTCCGTTATCTAGGGGCGAGGGGACTCACTTTATCAAACAAATGACATGAATATGGAGGCGTGACTATGAACAACACTATTTTAGCAAAGCAAACGGATCAGCTTTTAGAAGAAATTGCAGCATATACCGTTGATGCAGAGGTGACGAGTAAAGAAGCGATTGAAACAGCAAGATATGTATTAATAGATACGCTTGGCTGTGGTATTTTGGCACTGAGTTATCCAGAGTGTACAAAACATCTTGGACCAGTCGTACCTGGAACAATTGTGCCCAACGGAGCAAGAGTTCCTGGTACATCCTTTGTGTTAGATCCAATTCAAGCTGCATTTAATATTGGATGTATGATTCGTTGGTTAGATTATAATGACACATGGCTTGCACAAGAATGGGGGCATCCGTCTGATAATTTAGGCGGAATTTTAGCAACTGCAGATTATTTAAGTAGAGAAAGGCTAACGAATGGTCAAGATCCTCTTACAATGAATGATGTGCTACACGCAATTGTTAAAGCACATGAAATTCAAGGGGTTTTGGCTTTGGAGAATAGCTTGAATCGGAATGGACTAGATCATGTGCTATTTGTAAAAGTGGCATCAAGCGCCGTTGTCTGTGCAATGCTTGGCGGAACAAAAAAGGAAGTCCGGAATGTGCTCTCACAGGCATTCATTGATAATTCACCACTTCGCACATATCGCCAAGCACCAAATACAGGATCGAGAAAATCCTGGGCAGCAGGGGATGCAACGAGCCGAGCAGTCAGACTGGCTATGATGACATTGAAAGGCGAAATGGGCTATGATACACCGCTGAGTGCTGGAGGCTGGGGATTTCAAGACGTTCTATTTAAAGGGCAGAAGCTCACACTCAGTCAGCCGCTAGGTTCATATGTGATTGAAAATGTTCTGTTTAAAATTGCTTATCCTGCTGAATTTCATGCACAAACAGCCGCTGAAGCTGCCATGAAACTACATGCAGCTGTGAAGGATCGAATTGAAGAGATAGAACGTATTGAAATTACAACACATGAATCTGCAATACGTATCATCGATAAAAAAGGACCGCTATACAATCCAGCAGATCGAGATCATTGCTTACAGTATATTACCGCGATAGGACTTATTTACGGAGAGCTAACAGCCGATCATTATGAAGATGAAACAGCACGAAATCCTTTAATTGATCGTTTAAGAGATCAAATGATTGTCAAGGAGGAGCCTCGCTATTCTGCTGATTATTTAGACCCGAAAAAAAGATCGATTGCTAATAGTGTTCAAATTTTCTTTACAGATGGTTCAATGACCGATCGGGTGGAAATGGAATATCCGTTAGGTCATCGTAGAAGAAGAAAAGAGGCTTTGCCGCTTCTAGAATCGAAATGGATGTATCATTTAAAAACGAGATTTCCTCAAAAACAGGTAGAACAAATTGTTACGCTCTGTCAAAATCCAAATCAACTAAAAACAACATCTGTCCCAGCATTTATGGATTTATTTGTGATATAAGGAGGAGTCACCGTGTGGATCGTGAATGAAGAAGCAAGTCAAGAGTCTCTAGCAAAAGCATTTATTGAACAAATGAATGGATCTGAACTATTTCAAATTCCAGGTGTTCACGATGGAATGTCCGCATTATATGCGAAAAAAATGGGCTTTAAAGGGCTATATTTATCAGGAGCAGCTTTTTGCGGTAGTAAAGGTTTACCCGATCTTGGAATAATCCACTCAACAGAAATGGCAGAAAAAGCGAAAGAAGTGATCAGGGCTTCAAATTTACCGCTCTTAGTCGATATGGATACTGGCTATGGCGGCGTGTTAAATGTGGCAAGAGCAGCGAAGGAAATGGTTGAGAGTAGGGTAGCTGCAGTTCAAATTGAAGATCAGCAAATGCCGAAAAAATGTGGACATTTGAATGGAAAAGCACTTGTACATGTCGAAGAAATGGTCGCAAAAATTAAAGCGATAAAACAGGTTGCACCAACACTTGTTGTTATCGCTCGAACAGATGCAAAAGCAGTCAATGGAATGGACGATGTCATCGAGCGTTCCAATCGATATATCGAGGCAGGAGCGGATGCGATTTTTCCTGAAGCACTTGTGACGGAAGAAGAATTTTTACGTGCGGCAAAGGACATTCATGCACCAGTGCTTGCTAATATGACAGAGTTTGGAAAAACCCCATATTTTCATGCAACAGAGCTTCAAGCGTTTGGTTTTCAAATGGTGATCTATCCAGTTACATCGCTTAGGGTAGCGGCGAAGGCATATGAACGATTATTTTTAGAGCTTATGCAAAAGGGAACACAAGAGAACATCTTAAGTGAAATGCAAACGAGAAAAGAATTATACGAAACCATTCACTATGACGAATATGAAGCAATGGATCAGCATCTTGCCAAAACAATTCTCCCGCAAATTGGAAAAGAAAATGGATAATTCGAAAAGCACTTCCCAAAATAGTAGATTTACCACTCAATTTTTCTTTATAAATCTTTTCAACCCCAAATTGTGTAAGTGCATCAACTTGCAAACCCAAGAGTTTTGTTCCTCTGTACTTACACGTGCATAACCAAAAATCATCATTCATCACCTGCAAAAGTTATTTATGAACCTACTTTGGCACCAAAAACGGTGTTAGATATTAAAATGTAACTTTGATTTTAGGAATTTGGATAATGTGATTAACAGTACCATAAACGAATGTTTATGGTATTTTTTTGTGGAAAATTGTACTTAAGCTAACTGCGTAGGATAGTGAGACAAGCTTTTATGCCATTCTAAACGAAAGAATTATCATAAATAGACAGTATATTGACTAAAATAGAAAATGTGATACTCTTAATTTAGACAGTATATTGACTAAATTGGAGGTTGGATATGGAGATTTACAGAGAACTTTTTTTAATGCAACAAACTTATGCTACCTTATTTTCACTAGCAAATAAAATTCAGGTAAAAGGTGACAAGTACCTTGAGCTTTTAACATCAAGACAGTATATGGCAATGGTTGCAATTGCCCATTTACCTGAAGATGAAACGACTTTGAATAATATTGCTAGAAAATTAGGTACTACAAAACAGAGTGCAAAACAGTTGATTTCAATTATGGAAAAAAAGGGTTATGTGAATGTGATTCCTAGTAGGAAAGATAAACGTGCGATTAACGTAAGTATTACTCAAATCGGAATAGAGGTATTACTTGTTGTTACAGAAAAAGGAACCTTCTTTTTGGAAGAACTTTTTAAAAAGTTCTCAACTGAAGAATTGGAAACAATGTGGAAACTTTTAAAGAAACTTTATAGTTTTGACGGTCAAGAGCACGACGGATTTGAAGAAGATGGAAATATAAAAATGGATGAAGATAACAATGAATTACACTCGAGAGTCATAAAGGAGTTTGAGCGACGAAGAATTCAAGCAATTAATAGGGGAAATAAAATATGAAAAAATTGGATAGGCGGCTAATTTATTTTCAAGAATATATAACAATCTTTTGAAATGTTTTTAAAATGATGGATAAGGGAGAGCAATCATTATGTTTGAAATCAGTGACGAAACATTACGCTTAATTAAAAAGACCTGTAAAGGAAAAAAACATTTAAATTTAACTATTGGCTATTTAACAGACAATCAATCTGTAATAAAAATTTATAATGAAAACGGTGAACTTGATTCATCAAAAAAATACCATTATGAAATTGGATCTATTACAAAGACTTTTACTGCATCATTGCTGTCAAAATATGTATTTGAAAACAAGATGTCAATAAACGACCCAATACAAAAATATATCGGAGAACTTAGGGAAGATGAGTATTATCCTACATTGCTCCATCTTGCTACTCACTCTTCTGGATATTCAGGAAGACTACCATTAAATAAACGGGAATATTTTCACCTAATTTTAGATTTGATTACTGGCGATGGTGATATGAATAATCCTTTGAATATGGACTTTAACAAAATGAAAATGCTTATTGAAAGAAATAAATTGAGAGAAATGGATTATTCATGGAAATATTCAAATTTCGGCATATCACTTATTGGGTATGGATTGGGAATTGTATCAGGCAGGGGATTTTGGGACACCATGAATGACTTTCTTCATAATGAACTGGGCCTCTCCGATACATATTTAGGCACATCAAATCAAAATTTACATGGTTATAATAGAAAAAATAATGATTGCGGCAACTGGAAATGGAACAAAGAAAATCTTATATCACCCGCGGGCGCAATAAGTTCAACTGCTGATGATTTACTTAAATATGCCCAAAAAAATATTTGCGAAGATAAACCATATTTGTCTCTTTGTCATAAAAAACATGGTATTGGAAATAAGAAGTATGATATGGGTCTTGGATGGATGCTTTTAAAGGAAAACAATAATGTTATTTTGCATGGCGGTGGAACAGGATGCTTTAGTTCATTTTTAGGGATAGATAAAGAAAAGAAAGTTGCCGCAGTCGTTTTGGCCAATTATCAATTAGGTGGAAATGCTGATGGGAATATTGGAATTTCTTTATTAGAAAGCCTCCAAAGATCAAAAAATATTTAGTAACTAAATGCAATTGTTCATGCTTTTTCTAATAGCAGAAAGGGAAAGTGGGTTTATGACACCTATTGCCATACTTGCAGCGATTTGTTTTGGATAACTGCCATTGTTGCATAGAAAAATGTAGTTTGTGAATAAATACACTAAATAATCAATCTTTTTTATAAAAACAGTTCTTAAAATTGAAAGAAAGCTATCAACCGATCGAAAAGGCTATAGATTTTATAAATCAAATGCGAAAGAAAGTGCATCCTTGAAAACTGTACAAGATCCAAAAATCATCAAAAGACCATTTTAAGGCACGTATGAAAGGCCTTTTTCAATATCATTCATAGATAGATCATAAATACTTTAAAAATAAAAAAGACTGTAGAAAAACAAAAGTTTCTCTACAGTCTGAGCACTTCCCGAAAAGGGAAATGCTTTTTACGTTGATGGTGAGGATGATGAAGCCAGATTCATTTTCTCTTCAACTGTTTTCGTTTTTTCTTTTACTTTTTTAGCATAAGTGAAGTCTCCAAAGCAGTACGGATACCGGAAGTTGTCTTTATTTCCTCCGCACGTATAGAGCTTGGGGTTTCGTTTCACTTGCTTTTCGGAGTATTGCTTTGCCAAATCTTCGGAATGTTTTCCCCCGTTTTTTGCAACAAAATCAATATAGCCTGTCCCCATATTATAGCTTTGGATAATGGTTTCCAAATCGACGCCTTTTTTCTTACCATGCTTGTACATGGCGGAAAAATGATGGACTCCTTGCTTGATGCTTTTGTCTGGGTCATTGATTTCATTTCGTTTCAAACCAAGAGATTCAGAGGATTGCATTGGGTCGCCACCTCTGCCCTTTGATTCCTGGTACATCATACCGAGAATAAGTGAGGTATATTGTACCAAATCTTGATCTCTTAATTCAGTTTCAACAAGCGGTTTGTAATCATTCAATCTCGACAAAACAATCGTTTCCGTATCAATGGGCAGTTTTTTGATTTCTTTTTGATGAAAAGAAATCAGAACGGCCGCTGATATGAAAACAAATAGAAAAATCGTGAAACAGCCTGAAATGGCAAAACATCCTGTTTTTCTCTTTTTCAAGGTCATGTTCACCCCTGTTTTGCCCCGCTTTTAAAAGGGAAGTACAGCATTTTTATTATGACATATCTAAGAGCGGATACCAAGTGAAAACCTTAAAAATCAATCATAGCTAAAAGTGAATTCAGGTCTCGTTTTCAGCCTGTAACAAAAATAGAGGAATCCAATGATAAGCCAAATGAGTCCGATGATTAGTGCATTCGAACTAATATTTGTTAATAGCCACATGCAAAATGTTGTTCCGCATAGAGGTAAAATGGCATAACGAAGTGTATTCTGGACTCCTCTTTGCTTTTGTCTCAAGAAATAGTGTGCAAAAACAGACATATTGACAAAGGTAAACCCAATCAACGCTCCAAAACTAATAAAAGAATAAATGACCTCTAACTCGCCGACAACCGCAGAAAGGGAAAAGACGCCGATCAGTAAAATATTAAGCACAGGCGTTTTCAATTTCGGATGAATGTATCCAAAAAAACGCTTTGGTAGCGATTCATCTCTCCCCATCGCATATAAAAGCCTTGCCGCACTTGCATGTGAGGAAAGAGAGGAGGAGATGACAGCTACCATCGTTCCGGCTAAAAAGAATGAATGGAGAAAAACGCCCCCTACAAACTGGGCAATCTCAAGTGATGCGGCTTCAGGATGTCTAAATTGCTCAAAATTTGGGAACACCTGCTGTAAAAAATAAGATGTTAAAGTAAATAAGATTCCACCAATGGCAACCGTTAGAAAAATCGCAAGTGGGATTGTCTTCTTTGGTCGAATCGTTTCCTCTGACATAGTGGAAATGGCATCAAATCCCAAGAACGAAAAACACAAAATGGTTGCACCTGAGAAAATTAAAGCAGGATCAAGACTTGCTGAATAAAAAGGACGAGCTGAGATCAAATCACCGCTGCCCAAGTTTTGTGTGAGTCCATACATCATAAAGCCTACAAACGTCACTGCGACAATCACCTGGAAGATGACAAATAACGCGGTTACATTTGCTGTAAGACGGATGCCAATTATATTAACAGTCGTTATGGCGATAGCAAGTATGATGATCCAAAGGTAATGTGGTACATCTGGAAAAGCTGCTGTTAAATAAGCACTTCCGATTGCAAAGTTCACCATAGGCAAAAATAAGTAATCAAGAAGGAGCGTCCATCCTACGAGAAAACCGACATGAGGATGAATGCTTTTTTGTGCGTATGTATATGCAGATCCCGCTTTTGGAAAAGCTTTCACCATATTCCCATAGCTAAGCGCTGTCAATAGCAATGCTAACAAGGTAAAAATATAGGTTGTAGCCACGTGTCCTTTCGTTAGCTGAGCAACGATGCCGTACGAATCAAAGACGACAAGCGGGTCCATGTAAGCAAGCCCGATCATCACAAGTGGGATCACCGTCAGGCTGCGTTTTAGTTTTGGCACTTCAGTCAATTTGTCTACCAGCTCCTTCTTGGAAAAAATGTATAAATAATGCTCATTTTAAAAAGAATGCTACCTGGTGTCAATGCTATCTGGATAAATCTTTTTAAAGAAGTGTGTGCGCTTTGCTTGCCTCGTGATTTGTTATATGATGATCATATACATAGAATAACAAGAGAATAGAATCAGAAGAAAGGTGACGCTATATGAAAGAAGAGCTCGATACAAATCAAGAACAGGACATGATGGAACTAGACGAAGAAAGTCTGTTTCTTGTTTCACAAACATTTAAAGCATTGTCTGATCCAACACGCATTCGCATTTTGCACCTTCTCTCACAGGGAGAGCATTCAGTTAATGATATTGCGGAGACATTGAACTTAATGCAATCAACCGTGTCACATCAGCTTCGTTTTTTAAAAAACCTTCGTCTCGTGAAATCGAGAAGAGCAGGTACGTCTATTTTTTATACTCCAGAAGATCAGCATGTGATGGAAGTGCTTGAACAAATGATTCATCACGCACAGCATGACTGATTTAAAAAACCTTCCTCGCATAGATAGGAAGGCTTTTTTATGCACTATGTACTCTTACATGCCTTTTATTTGCTTTCATCATCCAATAAGAAAAGCCGATATAATACGTCGCAAGTAGAAAAAAACTCATCATCGTCAAGGCATCATCGCTTACGATATGCTGATAGGCTTCAAGGATATTTAATTTATTGATTGGATGGCGAGAGATTTCACTCAGTTTTAATGTAAGCCTTGATAAGAACAAGCACAGGATAAACACCTCTACCCACTTGCTTGTTTTAAAATAGAGCCGACCATTTTGAAGTGTAAGGCTGAGCGTTTGATATGAGTATGCTGCTAGAACACCGCCAAAACTTGCGCCAATCAACGCATAGATAAAGACGGCTTCATTTTGAAGGCCTTCTGCTAAAAGAATGATGGCAGTTAAACCAAAAAGATATATTCTTAAAAAAAGAGTAAGGGTACGAACTGGTTGGAAACGACTGATTCGATTCATACGGATGTATAAGAACATGCCGATAATAACGATCATAATGATAAACTGCCATACTTCATGCATCTTGGTGTAACCTCCTCCTGCACTTCTGCAGGTGATGTAAGCTCGGTGTTGGCTGTTACTTATCTTTACCATTCTTTCTGTTTTTATCAAATCAAAACCTATGAATTTGAAAAAAGAGGTGATTCAATGAAAATCGATCGTGTGCTGTCAATTGTGATGATTTTAATCAGTAAAAAGCAAGTACAGGCAAAAGAACTGGCTGAGATGCATGAAGTGAGCCTTAGAACTATTTACAGAGATATTGATACAATTAATCAGGCAGGCATACCGATTGTAACGCATCAAGGGATAGGTGGAGGAATTTCCATTGTTGAACATTATCGATTAGAGAAAAAACTGCTGACAGACGAAGACATTCAGCTCATTTTAACAGCTCTTGAGAGTATGACAAGTGCCTATCAATTTAAAGAAAGTGAAAGTGTTTTAAAGAAAATAAGAACGCTTTTTCCTTCAGAGAACGATCGCCTTCATGTAAAAGCCAATCGTGTCTTTATTGATTTAAGTTCTTGGGGAAAGGACGTTCTCATTGAGGAGAAATTACAACGACTTCATCATGCTATCTCAGAATATCAGCCTATTCAATTTCGGTATCGTAATATAAAGGGAGAAGTGACCAGTCGTAAGGCTGAACCCCATACGCTTGTTTTAAAAGGGAGACATTGGTATTTATATGCTTACTGTCAGCTCAAAGAAGCGTTTCGATTATTTAAAATAACGAGAATATCAGAACTCATGCTCATTCCAGGGTATTTTATCCCAAAGCCAATTAAAAACGAAGAAAAACCTTGGAATCAATCGTGGCAGCGTCACTCGGAAAATATCCAATTGACACTAAAAATAAATCATAAAGCCCTGATACATATGGAAGAATGGATTGATGAAAAAATGCTTCGCCCCGCTTC
This sequence comes from Bacillus sp. NPDC077027, assembly GCF_050269555.1. NCBI lineage: Bacteria > Bacillati > Bacillota > Bacilli > Caryophanales > Bacillaceae > Bacillus > Bacillus sp. NPDC077027. Next base: position 955,986 of record NZ_JBNNIO010000001.1, read on the forward strand.
AGATGGCACTTATGTGACCACTATTACGGTTCCGAAGGATGAATGGTTGTATCGTTTTTTGTTTCAATTTGGACCAGACATAGAAGTGCTTGAGCCACTCAGTATTAGAAAAGAACTATTTGAGCAAATAAAAAAATTACACAACCTTTATGAAACTTGACATACAGCTGTCAGGTTTCTTTTTATAAGATAGGGAAAAAGGAGCTGAGCATATGTTTGAACTTGTTAAGTTACAAGAAAAGTACGTAAAAGGTCGATCCATCCGAACAAGCAATGCGTTAGAAATGACAGAAGAAAGGAAAATCCCAGAGCACTGGCAAAGGTATTTTGAAGAAGAAAAAAACGGGAGCGCACCCCAAGTGATTGCACTGTATTCAGACTATGAGTCAGATGAAAATGGAGAATATTTGCTTACAATTGGTGCATTTGTAGAAGAGAATGAACAAAATGCTATTTTTCTGCCACCAACCACCTACGCAAAGTTCCAATCTAGAAAGGGCCCCATTGATGAAATTGTTCTGGAAACATGGCAAATCATTTGGCAATGGGATAAGCGGCAATATCGTACATACACTGGTGATTATGAATTGTATGACGAACGAGCACTTAATCCAAAGGAAGCACAAGTAGATATATATATTGCTGTTCGTGATGAAATAAGTAGCCAAAACTAATGATATTAGTTATTATAAAACTAATATCATTAGTTTTAGGGGGAGCAACATGAGAATAACAAAACACGAACGCTTATTTCAACTCACAATGATGCCCAATTTCTTTCCGATTAACTGCTATTTATTTGAAGAGGATGACTACCTGATTTTAGTTGATGCCGCTTTAAAATCGGCGGCACCACTCATTATTCAAACTGCTAAGGAGAGCGGGAAGCCTATACAAAAAATTATCTTAACACATGTTCATAGCGATCATATTGGCGCACTAGATGAGGTAAAAAAGGCATATCCTGAAGCAAAATTATACGTATCAAAGCGCGAGGCTCCAATTTTAGAAGGGGATGTTTCAATGCTTCCTTTTGAACCGCAATCCAAAATCAGAGGTGGCCTTCCTAAAGGCATACAAACGAAACCTGACGTACTCATCCAAGATTGCGATGTCATTGGAGCTTTGCAGGTCATTTCAACACCAGGTCATACACCAGGAAGCATTTCTTTATATGACCAAGACAAGCATATATTGATTGCGGGAGATGCACTTGTCACAAAAGGAGGGCTTGCTGTTACCGGTGCGTTCAAGTGGTCATTTCCATTTCCCGCTTTTGCTACATGGGATCACCAAACAGCTTTAAAAAGTGCCGAAACCCTTCTTTCCTTAAACATCTCTTGTCTAGCTACAGGACATGGAGATTTGCTTTTTCAGCCTCAAGTGCTATTAAAAAAAGCAGTTGAAAAAAGAAAAAGGCAACTAGGTAAGGGGGCAAAGTAATCATGTCACCTAGAATGGGAATTACGTATGAAAAAATCGTAAATAAAGCAGCAGAAGTAGTAGACGAAGAGGGCTTTGGTGCGCTTACACTTGCCACTTTATCTAAAAGGCTAAACATTAGACCACCGTCTCTTTATAATCATGTCACTGGCCTTCAGGATATTCAAGTGGCACTTGCTGTAAAGGGACTTACACTGCTTGATGAGGAAGGAAGAAAAGCAACATCAGGTTTAGGTAAACATGAAGCTGTGATTGCTTTTGCTAAAAGTTATGTCCAGTTTGTTCATCATCATCCAGGTCTATATGAGGCGGCATTTTCACATCTAAATGATCAAAGGGTATGGGAAGCAGGGGAACTTCTAGTTGATTTTGTCAGTTCGCTGATGACAGAATTTGGTGTGAAGCAGGAAGAGATGACTCATGTTATCAGAGGATTAAGAAGTTTATTACATGGATTTGCTGATATTGCGAATAAAAAAGGATTTCAGCGTAAGGAAAATATTGAAGAAAGTATGATCTGTGCAGTTCGTGTATATCTTGCAGGTCTTGCTTAGTACAAGTGGCTCATCTCGCAGATGAGTCATTTTTGTAAGAAAAGATTTGACAGTTTTGTGAAACATGATATGCTTATTATGTGAAATAATTCACATAAGAGGGGAAGAGGCATATGAAAAGAAAGCCTGTTTATGTGGAAACAGAGATAGTGGCACCACTTGAAAAGGTATGGGAATATACACAAAATCCAAGTCTTCATGAACAATGGGATTTGCGTTTTTCGACCATTACGTTAGAAGCATCATCGAATGATGAACCACAATCTTTTCTTTATGAAAAAAATATTGGCTTTGGTATGAGTGTAACAGGAACAGGAGCTTATCGTACAAAAGTGACGGCTGAAAACGAAAGAGCATCTTCATTAAAATTTGGATCATCACACCCACTTTCTTTTATCAAAAAGGGCGGGGGGCATTGGAAATATGTCAAAACAAAAGATCGGGTCGTTTTTACCACCCAGTTTGACTACGAAACAAAAGAGGGAAAAGGATGGAGATGGGCAGATCGTTTCATGTTTCGTCCGATGATTGGTCTAGCAACTGCATTTAGCTTTGGCTCTCTGAAAGTATGGCTTGAAAAAGGCATACACCCGAGGCTATTACTGGAGAGAACGCTGGCACACGTATTTATTTGTTTGCTTTTTTCAGTTGTTTGGCTATTCCAAGCATTTGCCCCTGGGGCTTATTCTATTTTTTATCATGATATGGGATTCAGACTGTTTTATCTTTTATTAGGTATATCTTGGATTCTTCCAGTTGTGCCTAAAAAATATTTATTTATCTTTCAAAGCGTGTATCTTTCTTTTTTGATGGGTATTGGTTTTTTCTCAATTGATCAAACCATCCATGAACCACTTATCGAGAGCGCATTTTTGATCTTATCGGTTGCAGGACTCATTAATATGAAAGATTGTGTGTCGGTCTTTTCGATAAAACGTAAAAGGGGGGATCAGGTTGGTCATTCATCATAAACAAGTTTATAAGTATGACAAGCTTCATCCCATGCTAAAGAGACGGTACAACCGAGCATTTATTGGAGAAGGAGTGATGGAAGAAATAAGTGGAGGCTCACGTTTCATTCGTTTTCTTTTTCGTATCGGTCCTAGATTTCGGTGTTTTTTTCCTGAGCGTGGAAGACAAATTCCTTTTCGTATTGTGAATCAGTCGTTTATCTCACGGAATAACGAGGTAGGCATGCACTGGTATCGTACATTTTATTTTCCTCAGAAGACGAGGCATTTTGATGCAGATATGATTGTAGAGGATGATAGTGGGACAGTGCTTGATTATTTTGGAAAACCGAACATTCTTGTATCAGAGCTTTATTTTTCAGTCACAAAGGATGGCTCTCTTCGTATTCAATCAGGTAAACAAAAATTTATGATCTTTGGTCAGGCTTGGAGCCTCCCATCATTTCTCTATGGTGTATCAGATGTGATCGAAGGTTATGATGAAGAAAGAGATGAATACACCATTCATGTACAGGTGAATCATCGCTTATTCGGCACACTTTTTACATATAAGGGGCGTTTTACAGAGAAGGTGAATGAAGATGAATAAATGGCATGTGCTAAGTAGCATGATAGCTATGAGTTTATTTCTCGCCCTTCGTTTATCGGACGCACCTGCACCAGAATTTTTTGTGCTTTTGGCGATTTTATTTTTTCTGCCAATGACATTGCATTTCATTGGTCAAGAAAGCGAAGAGAAGACAGAAAGTGGTATTTATCATTGGCTGATGAGAATCTTTCCAATTGCTGCAATACTTGCAACATGTGCATTTATTTTTCATTCTCCATGGTTTGGTGCTGGATGGTTGTTATACACAATATGTCTTGCATTATTTGGGTTCTTGCGCTTCATAAAAAGAGGGCTTTATCCGTTAAGTGAAAGTATAATTGATAGCGCATTCATGTATTTGTCGTTAGGTGGGGGTTGGTTTTTTGTTTATACTGCTGACGTGCCGATCATGACTTTTTCTCCGCTTATGATCTTGTTAACAGCTATTCACTTTCATTATTCTGCATTTTTTATCCCGATCTTTCATGGGCTACTCGGACGATTGCAGAAAAAGCAGAGCGTCTTATATCAATTGTCAGCTTATATCATCATCTCTTCACCTATTCTAATTGCAATTGGGATTAGTTTTTCTCGACTTTTCGATACGTTCAGTGTACTGCTGTATGTGTTTGCGCTTTATATATATGGTTTTATCGCTCTTAAAACCAAGTTCCGTTCAAAGATAGCAAAAGGCTGGATTTTATGTTCCGCTATTTTCTTAATGGGGACCATTGTTCTATCCCTTGTTTATTCAACGGGTATGCTCACTGGTAAGAACTACATAGGGATTGAGGAAATGATATGGTTTCATGGGAGTGTCAACGCATTTTGTGTCATACTACCTGGAATCATTGGCTGGATGATGGAACGACCGGCTTCTCCATTACCAAAAAAAGATTTGCCATTTTCTCGTTTATTTGGTCGTGGCCGTCTTGCAGATCAACTGATGCAAGAGGGCATGATTGATCTTAAGCGACATCCTCAAGGGCTGGTTGATTCACTAGATTGTTTAAATGGAGAACATTTTTCTGCTGAGAGTGTTGCACCTGTTATACGAAGCTTTTATGAGAATCCGGCACGCTACCGGTTAAAGGCAGCCGTTTCCTTTCATAAATGGATACGACCATTGATCGTGATGATGGATCCGCTCTTTAAACGAATGGGTCAGCTCCATCTTGGGACATCCTCTATTCCATATGAAATGAAAGGGGAAATTCGTCCAATTAACAGTAAACGAGACGGCAGAGAGGGAGTGCGAGCTTGGGTTCGTACAAACGAAGAGCACCAACAGGTATTTTTCGCACTATATGCAACCCATCAGAGGAATGGCATCTGCTATATGAACATTGCATTACCACTCCCTTTTTCACAGCTCACTGCCATTTTAAAACCCTCTAATGACAATAGAGATTTTTTATTAAGAAGCAATATCTCAAGGAGCAGGCAAGGGGATGAAGGAATGTACTTTCATACATCTTTTATCACGATTAAGCTACCAATGGAAGAGCATTTTCAAATGATAGAACAAACACATGAATGTTTAACTGCCATTCATCGAATGAAAGTATTTGGTATTCCCTTTTTGACCATCCATTATGATATTCAGCAAAAGACGACTGCGCTTGATCGTGACCATTAATCAATGATGTCACATGGTTCTCCATGTCGAATAATATTGATGATTGCCTGACCATCACTAGGATGATTCTCTGAAAATTGGACGGGCAACAAAGCAAAAAAGACATAATAGATAGAGAAATAAGCAAATTGATAGAAAAAAGGATGTTCAGGTAAGAAATCATTTGCAATAAGCGTATTGAGAAGAAGAACACTCATCATGTTTAAAAAAGATCCGCCTAAATAAACAAGGATATGTGTAAAACGGCTATTCTTCCTCATTTCTTCATAGTGGCAAAAAGCATCTAAAAAATAGATTCTTCTAATCTCAACAACGCCTAATGTAACGAGCCTTTTACCTCTTCCGATGGCAAAAGAGACCTTTGCACCAAAAATGCGTGCGACAAAGATATGCCCAAGCTGATGCAAGATGGCGACTAATGGGAGAATCAAAAAGAATGACCAGCAAAACGTCCACATATCCGATAGTGTAAACAAGTGAAAATCCCTCCTATATGAATATATGAGAGGAAGCAGTACAGTAGGATTATTTGCTATTTTAACGAAATGAACATATAGATGCAAATGTTTGATGAGTGATGATAAATATATTATGTTAACTAGTGGATATCCTTACGATTCAAGTAAATGAACTTTCGATATGATAGAGTTATTCCTGATTTGACAGGGAAGAATGGTTAAAAAAAGTGATATCATAAGTTAGGTTTTCAGATTGATTCAGAACAACATGATCGAATCAAACGAAATGGGGTGGGATCTTATGGCAGATATTGAACAATTTTTAGCGCTAGATATTCGAATAGGAACTGTGTTAGAGGCTGAATTCTTTGCAGAAGCAAAAGTACCAGCCATTAAGCTCAAAATTGATTTTGGAGAAGTTATTGGGATCAAGCAATCTAGTGCACAGCTGACAAAGCGCTATACAGCAACATCGCTTATTGGCAAGCAAGTGATTGCAGTTGTTAATTTTGCACCAAGGCGTATTGCAGGGTTTAAGTCAGAGGTTTTAGTATTGGGAGGAATGCCGACGAAAGAAGATGTTGTTCTTTTGTCAACAGATGAACCGCTTGAAAATGGAACGAAAATAGGTTAAAAAAAGACATCTTCAAATGAAGATGTCTTTTGCGTATTGAGGCGGAATAACCACACGCCACATTCGTGTGTGTCTCAGAGAGACGTGTTATCCGACTTACACAATTCAGCTCATCGCTATATGAATATAGCATATGATGAGCGGGAATGCAACCATTAAATGCTTTATTTTTTGTTTTGTGCCCATTTTAGAAGAATAGGTCGCGTATTTTTTCTCATATGAAAGAAAAAATGACAGTATATCGATTATTTGGATTATTTTTTCAAAAAAATATTGAAAAGTCAGATCAGATTTTATAAAATGGATTCATCTTAGTTTGTTTAGTCAATAAACTAAGATGGTGATCACCTATTTATCCGTTCACTAAAGGGGATGATTTCGTCATTCAAATGATTTACTGCGTATGTGGGCTAAGCTGAAAGGTTGAGAGGTTCAGCTTCATTTTGTAATAAATTGAAAGCGCTTTATATTTTATGTATTGATTGCTGCTGCCCTACACCATCTGTTCGTTAGAAGAGGCTTAGTGAAGAAGGGAGAAAGCACATGGTTAGTGAGAATTTAAAGAAGATTCGTATGTCTGAAAAAGTGGGATATGCTTCAGGAGATTTCGCATGTAATTTAATTTATGCAACTGTCTCTACGTATCTATTATTTTTTTATACAGATGTGTATGGTTTATCCGCAGCAGCAGCAGGGACGATGTTCTTGGTTGTTCGAGCCATTGATGCGCTTGCCGACCCGTTTATTGGGGCAATGGTTGATCGAACAAACAGCCGTTTTGGCCGGTTTAGACCTTATCTGTTATTTGGGGCCTTTCCATTTGTGGTACTTGCGATCCTTTGCTTTACGACACCTGATTTTTCCGCTATGGGAAAACTTATTTATGCCTATATCACCTATGTCGGTTTATCGCTTACATACACGTTCATCAATGTTCCTTACGGTGCTTTAACATCGGCAATGACGAGAAATAACCAAGAGGTTGTCAGTATAACGTCTGTTCGTATGGTTTTTGCAAATCTCGGCGGTTTGGTTGTTGCTTTTTTTGTTCCTTTTCTTGCGACTTATTTAGGTGATACAACAGGAAATACAGCACTTGGCTGGCAGATGACGATGGCATTTCTCGGCGTTCTTGGCGGTGCATTACTTATTTTTTGTTTTAAAAGCACGAATGAACGCGTCACGCTTCAAAAGCCAGAGGAAAAGATTAAGTTCACCGATATCTTTGTCCAGTTACGAGTGAATCGTCCACTTGTTGTGTTAAGTATTTTCTTTATCATTATTTTTGGCGTGAATTCGATCAGCAATTCGGTAGGAATCTATTATGTGACCTATAACCTTGGCAGAGAAGATTTAGTGAAGTGGTACGGACTCATTGGCAGCCTTCCAGCTTTAATGGTGCTGCCGTTTATTCCAAGGTTACACAAGCTGTTAGGAAAGAAAAAACTGCTGAATTATTCATTATTGCTGAATATTGCAGGTCTTCTTGCATTACTTGTGATACCACCGAGTCAAATTGTTCTGATTCTTATTTTCAGACTCGTCGCTGCTGCTGGGAGTATTACAGCAGGTGCTTACATGTGGGCGCTCATTCCTGAAACCGTTGAATATGGCGAATATAAAACAGGGAAAAGGATGGGCGGGCTCATCTACGCAGTGATTGGATTCTTCTTTAAATTTGGCATGGCACTAGGCGGGATCGTTCCAGGGCTTGTACTCGATCGGTTTGGCTATGTAGCGAACCAAATGCAAACACCAGAAGCATTACTTGGCATTTTAATCACCACAACGGTCATTCCTGTTTGCTTACTCATTTTAGCGATGATTGATATTAACTTTTATAACCTAGACGAAGAAAAACACCAAAGGGTCGTCAGAGAGCTTGAGAATAGGGATAAGGTGTATGTCGATCATATCGACGATTTTAAAATGTAGTGTTATCTAAAGGGGAGGGAGTTCAATGAAGATTACCAATCCAGTGCTAAAAGGGTTTAACCCAGACCCAAGTATTTGTCGTGTAGGAGAAGATTATTACATTGCGGTTTCTACATTTGAATGGTTTCCAGGGGTTCAAATTTATCATTCAAAGGATCTCGTCCATTGGCAGCTCGCAGCGCGTCCTTTGCAAAAAACGTCTCAACTAGACATGAAAGGAAACCCCGATTCAGGCGGGGTATGGGCACCGTGTTTAAGTTATGCAGATGGTCAGTTTTGGCTCATCTATTCAGATATCAAAGTAGTGGATGGTCCATTTAAGGATGGTCATAATTATTTGGTGACAGCAAGCGAAGTGGATGGCGAGTGGAGCGAACCTATTCGGCTTAATAGTTCTGGGTTTGACCCGTCTTTATTTCATGATCATAGCGGGAAGAAATACGTATTAAATATGCTATGGGATCACAGGGAAAAGCATCATTCCTTTGCTGGAATTGCCTTGCAGGAATACAGTGTGTCTGAAAAAAAACTGATCGGTCAGCGAAAGGTCATTTTTAAAGGCACTCCTATTAAACTGACGGAAGCCCCACACCTCTATCATATCGGAGATTACTATTATTTATTAACGGCAGAAGGAGGCACTCGGTACGAGCATGCGGCAACGATCGCCCGGTCCTCACATATTGATGGACCTTATGAGGTTCATCCTGATAACCCGATTTTAAGTGCTTTCCATGCGCCTAGCCATCCACTTCAAAAATGCGGGCATGCCTCAATTGTACAAACACATACAAATGAATGGTATTTGGCTCATCTCACGGGACGTCCAATTCAATCAGGTAAGGAATCTATTTTTCAACAAAGAGGTTGGTGTCCTTTAGGCAGAGAGACAGCGATTCAAAAGCTCGAATGGAAAGATGGCTGGCCTTATGTTGTGGGCGGAAAAGAAGGAGCGCTTGAGGTTGAAGCGCCAGCTATGAGCGAAAAGGTCTTCTCTCCAACGCACCATACAGTCGATGAATTTAAAGAATCAGCGTTAAATAGACACTTTCAAACCTTAAGAATCCCTTTAACCGATCAGATTGGTTCATTGACGGAGAAACCTGATCATTTAAGGCTATACGGTCATGAGTCTCTAACGTCTAAGTTTACCCAAGCGTTTGTTGCAAGGCGCTGGCAAAGTTTTTATTTTGAAGCGGAGACAGCTGTTTCGTTCTTTCCAGAGAATTTTCAGCAAGCTGCTGGTCTTGTGAATTATTATAATACGGAAAACTGGACAGCCCTTCAGGTGACATACGATGAGGAACTTGGTCGTATCCTTGAATTATCCGTCTGTCAAAACCTTACTTTTTCTCAGCCATTGACCCGAAAAATAGTCATTCCAGAAGAGGTCACTTATGTCTATTTAAAAGTGACGGTTCAGCGTGAAACATACGAATATTCTTATTCTTTTGATCAACAAGATTGGGAGAAGATTGATGTAAAATTTGAATCGAGCCATTTATCCGATGATTTCATTCGCGGAGGGGGATTCTTTACAGGGGCATTTGTCGGTATGCAGTGCCAAGACACAAGCGGCGCACGATTGCCTGCTGATTTTAATTATTTTCGCTATGAAGAAACAGGTGAATAAAAAAAAGACAACGCCTGTCAAGCTGTCTCTTTTTTATCACGTAGCGAGTCATTGTGAGAGGGCAGCATCATGTAAAAAAGCTTCAGTGACAAGAGATGTCATCCCTAATGCTGGTGCATTGTGTCCTAACGACGAAGGGAGCAGTTCAACACGAGAGCTAAATTGCGCATCCATTCGCGAAGATACTTCGTCTTGAATCACACTCAATACCGTTGGCTGTGATTCAATGACTTTGTTTCGTAAAATAACGGCTTGCGGGTTAAAGGTGTGCAGGACGTTTGTGAGGCCAACGCCAAGGTAAAAGCCAAAGTTGCGCAAGGCATTGAGTGTTTTCATATTATTTAACTTCACCTGCTGTTCAATGTCTTGATAGGATACGTGCTGATCATCTGTTTGAAGTGACTGAAATAAAGCTTTCTCAGATGCATACAGCTCCCAGCATCCACGGTTTCCACAGCTACATGTTGGCCCATTAAAATCGATCGTCATATGTCCCATTTCACCGGAAAAACCGTATGCGCCTCTGTATAAATGATGATTGATAATGATGCCGATCCCAATCCCAGTGCCGATACTTGCATATATGAGATGGTCATAGTGTTTAGCCGCACCGAAGATTGTTTCACCGTATGCCCCGGCATTTGCTTCATTTTCAATAAATACTGGCACTTGGAATGTGTCTTGAAGACTTGTTTTCAGGTCAACATTTTTCCATTTTGAATGAGGTGTAAACACGATTCGTTCACCTGCATCTACTAACCCATGCATACAAAGGCCGATACCAACAAGACCGTATGGGGAAGAAGGAATTTGTGAGATCAACTGTTGAATCAATTCCATTAATATGTGTGTGGTCACTTCAGGAGAGCTAGATGGAAGCATGAGCTGTTGATCATGAATAATGGACCCTTCAAGATCTGTTAAAATACCATTTACATAATCAACACCGACATCAATGCCAATTGAGTAGCCAGCACGTTTATTAAACATGAGTAAAACAGGTCTTCTCCCGCCGCTAGATTCGCCTTGACCTATTTCATAGACGAGATGTTCTTTCATTAACGTACTCACTTGAGAAGAAACCGTCGATTTATTTAATCCCGTGCGTTCAGATAATTTCGCTCTAGAGATTGGCGCATGGCTGAGAATCTCTTTTAGCAATAGCTTTTGATTTATTTTTTTCACAAAGTTTTGATCAGCGGTATCCACTTCATCCACTCCATTTGTTTCGTCTTTAGATTAAATTAAAAAAGGTGCTTTTCTTTGTGTGCATTTCATAAGAAGCATGATTTTAACTTTATTATAACGAAAATATTTCTAAAAAACTAAAAAATATGGAAAATTCAAAGAGAATTGATGACAGATCGATCATTAGTTTGTTGTATCAACTTACAAAGTGAATTCGTAGGAGGAATAGAGAATGGTCAAATCAAACATGCAATCCTTACGCAGCTTAGAGAGGATCGGCAAAATTCAATATGAAGGAAAAGAATCAAAAAACCCACTCGCCTTTAAACATTATCATGCGAATGAAATAATCGGCGGAAAAACAATGAAAGACCATTTACGTTTTTCAGTTGCTTATTGGCACACATTGACTGCTGATGGAACAGACATGTTTGGAACTGGCACCATGCAAAGATCATGGGACTCATATCGCGGAATGGATTTGGCGAAAGCTAGATTGGAGGCGGCCTTTCAACTTTTTGACATATTGGATGTTCCTTATTTCTCATTCCATGACCGTGATATTGCACCAGAAGGAGACACGTTACAAGAGACCAATCAACATTTAGACATCATTTTAGAAAGAATGAAGGATTACATGCAGCATAGCCAAGTCAAGTTACTATGGAACACTGCAAACATGTTCAAGCATCCTCGATTTGTGCATGGCGCCGCTACATCTTGTCATGCAGATGTATTTGCCTATGCGGCTGCGCAAGTAAAGAAAGGGATCGATACAGCAAAAGAACTCGGCGCAGAAAATTACGTTTTCTGGGGAGGACGAGAAGGTTATGACACACTGCTGAATACAGATATGAAAAGAGAGCTTGACCACATGGCGACATTTTTGCACATGGCTGTTGATTATGCAAAAGAAATTGGGTACACTGGCCAATTTTTAATTGAGCCAAAGCCGAAGGAGCCGACAACCCATCAATACGACTCAGATGCAGCGACATCCATCGCTTTTTTAAAGCAATACGGATTAGATCAACATTTTAAATTAAATATCGAGGCCAATCATGCGACACTAGCTGGTCATACGTTTGAGCATGAATTACGTGTTGCAAGAATTCATGGACTACTAGGATCTGTTGATGCAAACCAAGGAAACTCACTTCTCGGCTGGGACACAGATGAATTTCCAACGGATTTATATGCCGCAACACTTGCCATGTATGAAATCCTGCAAAATGGCGGACTTGAAACTGGCGGACTTAATTTTGATGCAAAAGTAAGAAGAGCCTCCTTTGAACTTGAAGATATTTTGTATGCGCACATTGCAGGTATGGATGCGTTTGCAAAAGGGTTGCGAGTGGCTCATAGACTTATAGAAGATCGTGTGTTTGAAGATGTGATTAAGCACCGGTACCGCAGTTTTTCTGAGGGAATTGGACGCGATATTTCAGAGGGAAAGGCAAACTTCCATACATTAGAAGAATATGCTTTGAAGCATCCTTTGATCAGAAACGAATCGGGAAGAGAGGAACATCTGAAAGCACGATTCAATCAATACTTGTTAGAAAATTGATTGAACCTGTGGATTTGTTCTGAAGGAGTGAAAACATGAAGTATGTGATGGGAATTGATCTTGGAACGAGCGGAGTAAAAGCGATATTAGTAGATGAGAACGGAAAGGTGTGCTGTGAAACCACTAAGCCTTATCACCTCATTCAAGACAAGACTGGATATTGTGAGCAGAATCCTGAGGATTGGGTAGAGCAGACGATCGTCGCGATGAAAGAACTCATAGCGAGACAGACTATTCAGTCAATGCAAGTAGAAGGCATCAGCTTTTCCGGGCAGATGCATGGTCTTGTTTTATTAGATGAATCCCGCCAAGTACTCCGCCCTGCGATATTGTGGAATGACACAAGAACGACAGAGCAATGTAAGCAAATGACAAAAAAACTAGGGGACCGGCTGCAAAAGATCACAAAAAACCATGCTTTAGAAGGATTCACATTGCCGAAATTATTATGGGTGAAAGAGCATGAACCAGACATTGATCAAAAAATAGACATGTTTTTACTGCCAAAAGATTATGTTAGATTTCGATTAACCGGCGCTATTCATATCGATTATTCTGATGCGGCAGGTACCTTACTGTTAGATATCGGAGAACAAACGTGGAGTGATGATATTTGTCAGTCATTTGATATCTCTCCTCATATTTGTCCGCCGCTTGTCTCATCGGAAGCGGAGGTCGGAACGCTTTTGCCGCAAGTTGCACGAGAGATCGGGATCAGAGAAGGTGCGAAAGTCTTTGCAGGGGGCGCAGATAATGCTTGTGGGGCAATTGGTGCTGGCATTTTGTCCTCTGGCCACACTTTATGCAGCATTGGCACATCGGGTGTCATTCTTTCATACGAAGAAGACCATGATAGAGAGCTTCAAGGGAATTTACATTTGTTTCATCATGCAAAAAAAGATGCTTTTTATACGATGGGTGTCACTCTTTCAGCAGGATATAGTCTTGATTGGACAAAATCCTTATTGGCTCCAAACGAATCGTTCAAAGAATTTTTAGAGGGTGTGGCTGATGTACCACCAGGATCAAATGGTTTGCTATTTACCCCTTATTTAGTTGGTGAAAGAACACCTTATGCGGATTCGATTATTCGCGGAAGTTTGATTGGATTAGACAGCAGACATGGAAGGGTGCATGTGGCCAGGGCTGTGCTAGAGGGAATCACCTTCTCGTTAAATGAATCAATTGCTTTATTCCGGCAGGCAGGGAAAAAAATTGATTCTATTGTGTCCATTGGCGGCGGTGCTAGAAGTAAAACATGGCTTCAAATGCAAGCAGACATTTTTCAGGCTGAGGTCATCCAGTTAGAAAACGAACAAGGGCCCGCTTTAGGTGCAGCCATGCTTGCCGCTGTTGGCTGTGGCTGGTTTCAGTCACTTGAAGCGTGTGCTGATCAATTTATCCGTCAAGCGGCCGTATTTGAGCCAGATCAACAACATGTCGATTCATATGATCATCTGTTTTATTTGTATCAAAGTATTTATAAAAGGACAAGAGACATTCATGTGGCTTTAGAGCGGTATCGTTCCATCTAGCATTAATTCGTTACTTGAAAGGAGGTGATGGGCTCGTTTCATCATAGGGATGACACAACAATACTGATGAAAAAGGGGAGGAATAAAGAATGAATTTCAAAAGGTTGAGGCTATTGTTTGTGATGTGCATTGGACTTACGCTTATACTGACTGCTGTACCAGCTCATGCAATGACCATTACCAATAATCAAATGGGAAACCATAGCGGCTACGATTATGAATTATGGAAGGATTATGGAAATACATCTATGACACTCAATAACGGCGGGGCATTTAGTGCACAATGGAACAATATCGGAAATGCTTTGTTTCGAAAAGGAAAGAAGTTTGATTCCACTAAAACTCATCATCAGCTTGGCAACATCTCCATCAATTACAACGCAAGCTTCAACCCAGGCGGGAATTCCTATCTGTGTGTCTATGGCTGGACACAATCTCCACTAGCTGAATACTACATTGTTGATTCATGGGGCACGTATCGTCCAACAGGAACGTATAAAGGAACATTTACTGTAGATGGAGGCACATATGACATTTATGAAACGACACGTGTCAATCAACCTTCGATTATCGGGATTGCCACATTCAAACAATATTGGAGTGTACGTCAAACAAAACGTACAAGCGGGACTGTATCCGTCAGTCAGCATTTTAGAAAATGGGAAAGCTTAGGGATGACAATGGGAAAAATGTATGAAACAGCATTAACAGTAGAAGGCTACCGGAGTAACGGAAGTGCGAATGTGATGACAAATCAATTATTCATTGGACAATAAATTAAGAAGAGAAAAGCCAGCAGTCTCACTGCTGGCTTTTCTCCTTGCTTACAATATCTTTTCTACCTCAACTCTGCCAGAAAAGAACGTAGCCCCTCCGCCCATATCTGCCAGCCGGTCAGGTGTTAATCCATTGACTAAATGCTTTTTGCCTTTTTGATCTGCCCATAAACCTTGACTGACCACAACGCCAGATAACACATTGTCACCAACTGTAACGATCAGCTCGCATTCTCCCCGATCATTCAACACACGTACCATGTCGCCATCTTCAATATTTCTCTCTTTCGCATCTTGTTCATTCATGTGAAGCTTCGGAAATTTCTCAAGCTTTTGATGCTTTTCATGAAGTGAGAAGGTGGAGTTGAGAAAATTATGGTTCGGTCCCGGTATAAAGGTAAGCGGATAATCACTTTCCTGATAAAGGGGTACATAGGTTGGAAGTGCTGGATATCCATCTTGCTTCATTTGTTCAGAATAAAGCTCAATTTTCCCGCTTGGGGTAGGAAGCTTTAAGTCTTGGAAAGCCCCTCGTTTTGCTTTGATCCACTTATTCTCTTTTAATGCCTCATATGAAATGTCTTCATAATGCGGATTTTCCGGATGATGAAGGGCTTGTTCCATGAGTTCCGCATCTGTCTCGCGGAAGGCATCATCTTCAAAGCCCATCGCATGAGCTAATAGGCGAAATACTTCTGTATTTGATTTACTTTCCCCATATCGCTCAATGACGGGCTCTTGAATTTGAATATAATGATGCCAATAAGATGTATAAAAATCCTCATTTTCAAAGGCAGATGTCGCTGGCAGGACAATGTCTGCATATGTCGCTGTCTCTGTAAGGAACAAGTCATGAACAACCGTAAATAAGTCTTCTCGCAGTAAACCTTCTCTTACTTTATTCGCTTCAGGTGTCACAACGGCTGGATTACAAGAGTAGACGAAGAGTGAATCTACGGAAGGCTTTGCATTCGTCAGCACACTACCTAGCTGATTCATATTAAATGTTCTAGGCGTGCGTTCCTTTAATAGATCCGGCCGCTGAAGAGCTGTTTCATTATAGCTGAGAAAAGAAGAGTTCGATTTCATCGCACCGCCGCCTTTGTGAAGCCATTGACCTGTTAGGGCAGGAAGGCAGGCGATGGTTCGAATACTCATCCCGCCATTATCATGATGCTGCAAACCATTGCCAATGCGAATGAGTGATGGCGATGTCTCTGCATACATTCTCGCAAGTGTGATGATGTCTTTTTTAGGGACACCAGTGATTTGTTCAACGGTGTCTGGGTCATACTGCTTCACATGCTCGCGTAGCTCTTCGTGGCCGACCGTGTAAGTCTCTAAAAATGAAGCATCTGTACGATCATCTTCAAAAAGGACATGCATGATGCCAAGGGCGAGCGCACTGTCAGTGCCAGGGCGAAGTGGGATGAACCAATCAGCCATCCGGCCGGTTTGGTTTTTGTGAACATCAATAACGACAATCTTAGCCCCTTGCTTCCTAGCTTTTTGTGCCAAGGTGATTTGGTGCATATTGGTCGAAACCGCATTGATGCCCCAAAAAATAAATAGTTTCGTATGAATGGTTTCTTCTGGATCTGTACCGATACTTGCTCCCATTGTATATGTATAGCCAGTCGTTCCTGCTGACTGACAGATGGTTCGATCTAACTGACTTGAACCAAGACGATAGAAAAAACGCCGGTCCATTCCTTCTGCAGTGAGATTGCCCATGTTCCCATAGAAGCTGTAAGGTAAAATACTTTCTGGTCCTTTTTCTTCGATCAGCTTTGTCCATTTTTGCTGAATGGTTTCAATGGCTTCTCCCCACGTAATCGGGGCAAACTGTCCTTCTCCTTTTCGGCCAACTCGTTTTAAAGGAGTCGACAGCCGCTTTTCATCATATAAACGGGCAGTGACATTCCTCACTTTATTGCATATATTTCCTTGTGTCACAGGGTGATCTGGGTCTCCTTGCACTTTGACGATCTTTCCATTTTCTTTATGTATTAAAAGACCGCACTGATCAGGGCAATCTAAAGAACAAACTGATTTGAATATTCCGTCTTTCATTGCTGTATAATCGGTCATGAGTTTTTAGCTTCCTTTCCGAATTCCGTAGTCGCTTGATATGGATTATATTTTAGCACGTTCGAGGATGGAAGGTAAGAAAGAGATGGATGAATTTCAGAAAATGAAAAAAAGCCCCTGAGAAGGGACTTTTAAAAACGTGTGACCTGTACAGGGAATTCTTTCATCCCAAAAACAAAAGTGCTTTGAATTGGTTTTAAAGTATCTGCTCCAGAGGTAATCTCCTTAAACGTATTTAATAAAATCTCAAGCGCGATATTGCTCTCAAGCCGGGCAAGGGGTGCACCAAGACAGAAATGAATGCCAAAACCAAAGCTCATGTGGGGATTTGATTTTCGATCAAGCCGAAACGTATCTGGGTCTTCAAATTTCTGTTCATCCCGATTCGCAGAAGCAATCCAGCTGATGAGATAGTCTCCTTTTTTAATGCGTGAGCCTGCGATGTCAACATCCTCTGTTGCAATTCGTCCAATTGCTTGAACAGGTGGATAATAGCGTAACGTTTCCTCCGTCAATTGTGGAATGAGAGATGGATCCTGCCGCACTGATTCGGCGATACTGGGTTGTTCAGTGAGCAGTCGTACTGTATTTGTGATTAAGTTGGTCGTTGTCTCATTACCAGCAACGAGCAATAGAATACAAAAGCCAAGCAGTTCATTTTCAGTTAAGCGTTCACCATCGATTTCCGCTTGGATGAGGAGAGAGATTAAATCATCAGCAGGAGCTTCTTTTCGTTTTTGGATCAAATGAGTAAAATAATTTGACAGCTCTTTTTCTGCTTGTTTCTGCATGTCTACAACGGCCTGGATGGCTTCTGCTGATTCATCTTTAGCACCTGCCACAAGAGCATCTGAATGTTTCTTAATCAGTTCCCTGTCGTTCACCTCTGCACCGAGCAGCTCAGCGATGATCATCACAGGCAACGGAGCTGCCAGATCTTGGACGATATCAAATGTATGCTTATGTCTTACTTGCTTTAATAGATCGTGCGTTAAGTCTTTGATTTTGTCTTCTAATTGCTTGATCGCTTTTGGTGTGAATGCTTTATTCACGAGCGCTCTCATCTTTGTATGTTTTGGAGGGTCCATTGTTAAAATACTCGTTTTAGACGTGCTTCTTCCTCGCTGTGATGAGAACATTTTTGGCTGCTTGAGAACGGATTGAATATCAGCATAGCGAAAGAGATCCCAGCACTTTCTAATCTCATCGTATCTGATATCACTCTGTGCACGTAACTTATTGTAGATAGGGAACGGGAAAAGAAGGTCATCAGTGGATCGAATTTCTTTCATTGGAATGACATTGACATAGTTTTCTTTCACTTTCATTATGAACGCTCCTTTTTCGCATGATTTTTCCTTCACGGTATCACCAGTAAAACTTCATTTCAACGGACATGTTTTCTAAAATATGTCAATAGTCTAATCGGAATATTCAAACACATTCATCTTATAGGAAAATAGAAATTCATCAAAATGATAGCGTTTTCTAAATCGAAAATAAAATGGTGAATCCAGTCGAACGAAAGGGTACTATGATTCAAATGACGATAGTTCCTTTTACCTAAATTGTATGATTAGAAAAGCGCGTCTAACATACATACAGCAAGCTGTTCCCCGTGCATTCGGGACTTTTGAAAAGCGCCAGCTCTTTCTTGACACGATTTCTCATCATGTTACGATAACTAACGTGCGCAAAACACGAACAAAAAGCGAACAAGGGAGAGGATCAATATCATTGATCAAAAGAAAGTTGCTTTCATTGGAGCAGGTTCTATGGCTGAAGGAATGATTGCAGGTATTGTGCGATCAGGACAGATGCCGCTCAACCATATTTACGCAACAAACCGACAAAATCAACATCGATTGAATGACTTAACGAAACAATACGGGATACAAACAGCCACAATGGATTCATTTCCTTTTGAAGAAATGGATATCTTGATCCTGGCGATGAAGCCAAAGGATGCTGAAAAAGCACTTGAATCATTAAGGCCCCGCATTCAGCGGGATCAACTCATCTTGTCTGTACTTGCAGGCGTGAAAACAGATTATATTGAAGACATGTTGCATGAAGAGCAGCCTGTCATGAGAGTCATGCCGAATACGTCAAGTACCATTGGGGCGTCAGCAACGGCTCTATCTGCTGGACGATATGTGAAAAAAGAAGATGTGAGCGTAAGTCAGGCACTTCTATCTGAAATGGGAGAAGTCTATACCATTCAGGAAGAGCAAATGGACATCTTTACAGGAATTGCCGGAAGCGGTCCAGCCTATTTCTATTTTTTAATGGAAAGAATTGAAGAGGCAGGAGAAGAAGCTGGTTTATCAAAAGAAATGACTCTCCAAATCGGAACACAGACACTTCTTGGTGCAGCTAAAATGCTTCAAGAAACAGCTGAAAATCCGTCTGTTCTAAGAGAAAAAATTACGTCACCGAATGGAACAACTGCTGCAGGACTAAATGCATTAGATTTATTTGGTGGCGGAGAAGCGATCAAACAGGCCGTCAAACAAGCAGCCAGACGGTCAAAAGAGATTAGTGAACAACAAAAACAAAAAGTATCTATTTAAATATGAGTCACGATACAGGAGTGATTAGGTGTACGTAGGGAAAGAGAGAAAACGAATTGTTGTAAAAATCGGAAGTAGCTCTCTTACAAGCTTTCAAGGGGAGATTAGCTTAAAAAAACTCGAAAATCTCGTCAACCAAATTGTAAAACTGAAAGATGAAGGCCATGAAGTGATTTTAGTATCATCAGGAGCTGTTGCAGCCGGCTATCGGAAGCTAGGCTTTATGGAGAGACCAAACACACTTCCAGAAAAACAGGCATCTGCTGCAATTGGGCAAGGGCTTTTAATGGAATCATATTCAGCTTTGTTTCTCTCACACGGTTATATTGCATCACAGCTATTAATTACTCGAAGTGATTTCTCAGATGAAACACGTTATCAAAACGTGCGAAACACGATGAATGTGTTATTGGATCGAGGGATTATACCCATTATTAATGAAAATGATACGGTGACCATTAACCGTCTAAAGTTTGGTGATAATGATACTCTATCTGCGAAGGTGGCAGGATTAATTGATGCTGATTTTCTTGCAATTTTATCAGATATTGATGGATTATATGAAGAAAACCCGAATCTCAATCCAAATGCGAAACGAATCACTCAGGTCAATGAGATCACAGCAGAAATTGAAGCGGCAGCAGGTGATGCAGGTAGCAGTGTTGGCACAGGTGGTATGAAGTCTAAGCTAGATGCTTTTAAGATTTCTATGGCATCTGGTATCCATGGGTTTTTAGGAAAAGCAGATACCCCGAATATTTTAGAAAAAGCGGTGAGTGGCACCGATGATGGAACGTATTTTACCACAGATGAAAATCTAGCTCCGCTAAATTACAAAAAGCAATGGATTGCATTTCATTCAGGACCAAAAGGCGAGCTTGTCATTCATGAAGAAAGCCAGGAATATTTGTTACATCGCCAGAAGAGTCTTGATCATGAGGGCATCTTACATGTAAGAGGTTCCTTTGAAAAAGGTGACGTCGTTCGCATCTTAGACCAAAATGAAAGGGAGATAGGGCTGGGTATTGTGAATTATTCAGCTAGTAAATTAGCTCAACCTCAAGAAGATGCGCTAGACAGTGTGGTTCATGTTGTCGACCCAGAATCGTTTGTTTGTCATTTGGAATTATCAATACCAGTTTGCTAATAAGGGAGGAATTTCATGACACTGACAGCTGAAGTTGTCACATCGGTCAAAGAAAAGGCAAGGAAAGCAAAGAAAGCATCCAAACAAGTCGGACTATTGTCAACGGAAGAGAAAAATGAAGCACTTTTGAAGGTAGCAGATGATTTAGAGAAGCAAACCAAGTTCATTTTAAAGGAAAACAAAAAAGATTTAGAAGTTGGGAAAGAAAAAGGCTTCTCTGATGCACTGATGGATCGATTGCTCTTAGATGAAACAAGGGTTCATGAGTTTGCTGAAAGTCTGCGTCTTGTCACAAGACTAACAGACCCAGTTGGAGAAATATTGGATGAATGGACTCTTGATAACGGCTTACATGTAACAAGTCGAAGAGTACCGCTCGGCGTCATCGGAATGATCTATGAAGCGAGACCGAATGTCACTGTTGATGCGACAGGCCTTGCCTTAAAAGCGGGCAATGCAGTGATTTTAAAAGGCGGTTCCTCCGCTATTTCTTCCAACAAAGCCATTGTCAAAGTGATTCATGAAGCGCTGGATGAGACTGTCGTTCCTAAAGAAGCCGTTCAGTTTATTGAGCAAACAGATCGTTCATCTGTCAGTGCTATGTTTCATTTAAAGGAATGGATTGATGTGCTCATTCCAAGAGGCGGCGCTTCTTTAATTAAGACCGTTGTGGAAGAAGCAACGATTCCTGTCTTAGAAACAGGCACAGGTAATTGTCATGTGTACATTGATGAGACAGCTGATATCAATAAGGCGATTGATATTGTCGTCAACGCCAAAACGAACAGACCAGCAGTGTGTAACGCATTAGAAACGCTCATCATTCATCAAAATTGGCTCAAACAGCATGGCGATGCATTAAATGAAGCACTTCTCGCTCAGCGTGTAAGAGTTCACTGCGAAAGCACCACATTACCCTATTTTTCAAATGCAGTGCTTGCACAGGAAAGTGATTGGACAGACGAATATTTAAGTCTTGATCTTGCTATTAAAGTGGTTGCTTCAGTTGATGAAGCGATCGCCCATATTGATGCATATGGAACAAAACATTCAGAAGCAATTATCACGGAAGATAAAAGGAAAGCAGCTTCTTTTTTAAACGAAGTTGATGCCGCTGCGGTGTACCATAATGCATCAACTCGCTTTACAGATGGAGGGGCACTCGGCTTCGGTGCAGAGATCGGAATTTCCACACAAAAATTGCATGCAAGAGGACCAATGGGGCTTCCTGTACTGACAACAATGAAATATATTCTTTCTGGTGACGGCCACATCAGAAATTAAAATGAAGCACCACCTTTTGAATAGGTGGTGCCTTTTTCTTGCTCTTATGATCATTATGATAAAATATAAAAAAGGGGGGGAGCTAATGAAGAAAATAAGTCAGCATATATATGTGAGAACGCTAACAGAAAATGATGCAGAATCACTATTAACACTGGAACTTGAGAATCGCTCATATTTTCAACAATTTACACCTTTGGTCAAAGATGATTTTTTCACGTTATCTCGACAGATTGAACGGATTAAGCGCAGTATTCAAAGATGTGCACAAGATGAAGCTTACATGCACGGTATTTTCTTAAATGAAACAGATGTTTTAGTCGGAACGATCTCACTGAGTTCAGTCGAAAGAGGACCCATTGAAGGGGCTTTGCTAGGTTACGTACTTGATCAAAAGCAAGGTGGGAAGGGGTATATGACAGAGGCCATTCGTTTAATCATCGATTATGCCTTTGATGAACTGCACCTCCATCGTATTGAGGCTGGAGTAAAACCCCATAACATCGGTTCCATTCGTGTACTTGAAAAGACAGGTTTTGAGAATGAGGGACTAAATCGTAAAAAAGTAAAGATTAATGGAAAGTGGGAGGATCACTATTTGTTTGCGATCATCCATCCAGATGAGTCATAGAGTGCGAACATACATAAAAAGCTCCCCAAGCCGGGGAGCTTTGACACTTAGCTGACATCACTTTCTGTAAACTGGCTCATATATAATTCTGCATAAAATCCTCGCTTGGTTAAAAGTTCATCATGGGTGCCTTTTTCAATAATGGTTCCATCTTTCATCACTAAAATCAGGTCTGCATCTTTAATGGTTGAAAGTCGGTGCGCAATCACAAAACTTGTTCTGCCTTGCATGAGTTTGTTCATTGCTTTTTGAATATGCATTTCCGTCCGAGTGTCGACACTGCTAGTGGCTTCATCTAAGATAAGAATCTTCGGATCAGAAAGAATAGCACGTGCAATCGTCAGAAGCTGACGTTGACCTTGTGAAAGGTTGCCGGCATCTTCGGTTAAAAGTGTGTCATATCCATCAGGTAGCGTACGAATAAAATCGTCTGCATACGCATTTTTCGCGGCTCTTATGATTTCTTCCTTCGTCGCGTGTTCTTTACCATAAGCAATGTTTTCATAAATCGTTCCTTCAAACAGCCAAGTATCTTGAAGAACCATGGCAAATAAATCACGTACTTGCTTCCGGCTTAAATCAGTCGTTTTTTGACTTCCAATCCGAATAGCCCCTTGATCCAATTCATAAAAGCGCATCAGTAAGTTAATAATTGTTGTTTTACCAGCACCTGTTGGTCCAACAATGGCGACTGTTTGACCTTCATTTACATGTAAGTTTAAGTTTTTGATAATAGGCTGCTCTGCATCATAGCCAAACTGGACACCTTCAAAAGAGACATCCCCTGATAGTACATCAAGATCTATGTCTGCATCCTTTTCAACACTTTCTTCGTCTTCATCTAATATGTCAAATACCCTCTCAGCAGATGCGATTGCTGACTGAATCAGGTTCGCCACACTGGATGCTTGCACAAGCGGCTGAGACATCTGTTGTGTGTATTGGATAAACGCCTGAACATCACCGACACGAATACTACCATTAATCACAAAGATTCCACCAGCTACGCTGACAGCAACGTAACCGAGGTTACCAATAAAGGTCATCATTGGCATCATCAGACCAGAGATGAATTGTGCTTTTCTTGATGATTCATATAACTGTTCATTTAATTGATCAAATGTATCAATGGCTTTTCTTTCATAGCCATATGCTCGTACTGTCTGATGACCTGTAAACATCTCATTGATATGGCCATTTATCATTCCAAGCTCTTTTTGCTGTGCTTTAAAGTGCTTTTGCGAGAAAGAAGTTATGCCTCGGATGACCACCAAACTAAGCGGCAATGTTAAACAGACAAGGAGCGTTAACAATGGGCTAATGAATAGCATCATCACAATAATCCCAATGACTGTAATCACAGACGTGATCACTTGGGTCAATGCTTGTTGAAGCGATGTATTGATGTTGTCAATGTCATTCATTACTCTGCTTAGCGTATCTCCATGTGTCGTCTTATCAAAATATTTAAGTGGAAGACGTGATAGCTTTTCATTCGCCTCTTGCCGCAGTTCGGCGATTGTCTGCTGTGATACGCCTGCCATGACATATTGCTGAATAAAAGAAAAAATGGAAGCAATGACATAGAGCAAGACAAGCAACAGTAAAATGCGTGAGATGACATCAAATTGGACACTCGTTCCTTGTGTAAAACTATCAAAAAGGGAGGAGGTGGCATCTCCAAGCAATTTTGGACTGATCACATTAAAGACAGTTGAGCCAATCGC
The DNA here is from genome assembly GCF_050269555.1 of Bacillus sp. NPDC077027. Classification (NCBI taxonomy): domain Bacteria; kingdom Bacillati; phylum Bacillota; class Bacilli; order Caryophanales; family Bacillaceae; genus Bacillus; species Bacillus sp. NPDC077027. The sequence continues at coordinate 980,364 of NZ_JBNNIO010000001.1, forward strand.
AGCAAATAGAACGACCAAGAGTTTCAATTTTCGTGGCTTTAAATAACCAATTAAACGAATCAACGTCTTTTTGAATTCTCGTGGTTTGGCGATTGGACCTTTTGGGTGACCGCCTTTATGCCCCATACCAGAAGACATCTTTTTACTCATTCTTACTGCACCTCCTGTCCTTCCTGTGATGCGACAATTTCCTGATAAATCACATTGTCACGAAGAAGCTGATCATGTGTACCAACACCTGCAATTTTCCCTTCATCAAGCACAATGATCTTGTCGCTATGTTTCACGGTACTAATCCGCTGAGCAACAATAATTAACGCAGATTGCTCCTTTTCAGCCTCAAGTGCCTTTCTAAGCTTTGCATCTGTCTGATAATCAAGTGCAGAAAAACTGTCATCAAACAAATAAAATGCCGGCTTCCGAACGAGCGCTCTTGCAATTGATAACCGTTGTTTTTGCCCGCCTGAAAGGTTGGATCCACCTTGATCAACCTCTGCATGAATCCCGTCTTCTTTTTCCAGTACAAAATCCTCTGCTTGGGCTGTCTGTAAAGCTTGCCAAATTTCCTCATCGCTGGCATCCTGCTTGCCAAAGCGAACATTATCCGCAATTGTTCCGCTAAAAAGAACTGCTTTTTGTGAAACATAGCCCATTTGGCGACGTAATACTTCCTGAGGTAATTGTTTAATGTCAGTCCCATTTATAGTAATCTTGCCTTGATCAACTTCATAAAAACGAGTCATTAATTGAAGTAAAGTTGTTTTTCCTGCACCTGTGCTCCCAATAATGGCTGTCGTTTCGCCAACCTGTGCTTCAAAGGAAATTCCTTCAACAGCAGGTTTTTCCGCATTTGAATAATAAAACGTGACATCATCAAAACAAATGGACTGTCTTTTTTGATCATGATCCAATGTTGTATGATGTGAATCTTTGATGGCTGGTTCCATGCTTAATACTTCATTCATTCTCTTAGCAGATGCTTGCGCTCTAGGCACCATAATAAAGCTCATTGAGAGCATGATGAGTGCCATTAAAATCATCGTTGCATATTGAAGAAAGGCAATGAGATTTCCAACCTCCATATTCCCAGCATCAATGCGATTCGCACCTACCCAAACAATCGCAATGCTCGTAAAGTTCATGATGATCAGCATGAATGGAAATAGGTAAGACATCAAACGGTTTACTGCAAGTCCTGTTTCTTTATAAGATGTATTGGCATCTTGGAATCGTTGTTTTTCATCTTCTACACGATTAAATGCTCTAACAACTCGAATACCAGAAAGCGATTCTCTCATAATTAAATTGAGCCGGTCTGTTTTCTTTTGCATCAAACCGAAAAGCGGAATGGCCTTTCTAGAGATGAGAAAGATAAATCCTCCAAGAAGGGGAAGTGATGCTAAGAAGATCAGAGAGAGTACAGCATCTCTTGTAACGGCTAAAATAATACCGCCAATTAGCATAAGAGGCGCTCTTGTCATCATTTGCAGAATCATAATGGTGACATCTTGGACCTGCTTCACATCATTCGTTGTTCGTGTAACAAAGGAAGATGTACCGATTTTTTGAAATTCTTCTAAAGAAAATTGTTCAACATGTACAAATAGCTGTCTTCTCATATCTCGACCAAAGCTAAGTGCCGTCTTTGACGAGAGATAGGATTTCCATATGGTTAATAAAATAGCAAGAAGTGAGCAGCCGATCATCCAGCCGCCAACCTTCCATATATAACCGATATCCCCTTGAACAATTCCGACATCCACAATGTCGGCAGTCAGTGTAGGTAAATACAACTGAAGCATGCTACTAATAAAGGTGAGAACGACAATGAAAAAAACAGATAGTCGATATGGCTTTAAAAAAGATAAAATTGATTTCATCGAAAAACCTTTCTTTCTTAATAGTCTGAGTTCCTTAAGTTCCATCATATACAACGAGTTATAACTTCTACAAATGAAATGTCTTTTTAAAATGATTTATTTATACTGTTCAATTTTAGAAAAGAAATCCTTCACAAAATGATAAAAATCATTTGCTGAAGGTGACATTTCTTTAGTTTTAGAAGCAATAATCCCAACGGTTCGCCTCACTTGCGGGAATTCAATTGGAACTTTCACGGTAAACCGAGGTGTTGTTTCATAAAAGGCACTTTCGGGTAAAAGTGTAACCCCCATACCGGCAGATACGAGACCTTTTATTGCATCTAAATCTTCACCAACAGAAGAAATCTTTGGTTGAAACCCAGCCTGTTTACATGCATCCACCGCAATCTGTCTAAGCACGTAGCCGTCAGGAAATAACACGAAATGATCATTTCTGAGGTCACTTAGATGAAGACTTTGTTGTTTGCTGAATGGGTGACTGATCGGCAATAGGGCATAGATGCTTTCAGAAAATAAAATATTTCCTTCAATGTCAGGGTGATTCGTTGGAACCGGCCCTAAAAAAGCTAGTTCAATATCTCGATTTTTCACTGCCTCAATCAGAAATTTATATGATCCTTGACGGAGTAAAAAATCTACTTCTGGATATTCCTCTTTAAAAGCAGAAATCACTGAAGGGAGTACCTGGCTTGCAAGACTTGTGGGGAAACCAATGTTTACGGTCCCTTTGTGAGGGTTCAAATATTCATCTATTTGCTCTTTTGCATAATCAATGGCTTTCAGAGCAATTCTCACATGATCTAAAAATTGTCTGCCAATCGGTGTCAATTTAATGTTACGGCCCTCACGCTCAAATAAAGAAACACCGAGTTCTTCTTCTAAGTTAGCGATTTGCCGGCTAATAGCAGATTGAGCAACGTGCAAGTTTTCTGCGGCTTCTGACACATGTTCACGGTTAGCTACCTCGATAAAATAACGCAATTGACGAAGCTCCATTTTCAGTTCACACCCATCTATCTCAAAAAGAGATTGTTTTAATCTAAATTATATATTGTTTATATTAATTTGAAAACTTAAAATAAGTTACAGAGTTTGTGAGATTTTATTACTTGAGAAAAAACGGATCTTTTAAGCGGGGGAGAGAAACGATGACTTATAATCAATTACCACAACCACAAGGTCTCTACCGTCCTGAATTTGAACATGATGCATGCGGAATCGGACTGTACGCACATTTAAAAGGGAAAGCGACACACAGCATTGTCAAGAAAGGATTACAGATGCTATGCCAGCTCGACCATCGCGGTGGGCAAGGTAGTGATCCACATACAGGAGATGGTGCCGGTTTAATGGTACAACTACCAGATGCTTTCTTTAGAAAAAGCTGCATCGACTTTAATCTTCCAGAAAAAGGCCGTTACGGGGTAGGAATGGTTTTCTTTTCAAAAGATGATGATGAGAAAACTCGTCAGTCAATCGAACAGCAAATCAATCAATTGATTAAACAAGAAGGCCAAACGTTAATTGGCTGGAGAACTGTACCTATAAATGTCGGAAAAATCGGAACTGTCGCAACAAAAAGCTGTCCTATCGTTAAACAAGTGTTTATTGGTGCGAATGAGAAGCTAACTGACAGTCTTTCATTCGAAAGAAAATTATATATCATTCGTAAACAAGCGGAAAACTGGGGAACGAAAGAAGAAAAACAATTTTACTTTGTTAGCTTGTCTAGTCAGACAATTGTTTATAAAGGGCTTTTAACATCTGATCAAGTCGATGATTTTTACCTTGATTTGCAAGATGAAGCATTTGTTTCTGCCTTTTCACTCGTCCACTCAAGATTTAGTACGAACACATTTCCAACCTGGGAACGAGCGCATCCAAACCGTTACTTAATTCATAACGGGGAGATCAACACATTGCGTGGAAACATGAACTGGATGAAAGCAAGAGAACAACAATTCGTATCAGAAGTGTTTGGTGACGATTTGGAAAAGATTTTACCAGTGCTGAATGTAGACGGAAGTGACTCTTCTATTTTAGATAATGCATTTGAATTCTTTGTTCTAGCAGGGCGCTCACCAGCACATGCGGCAATGATGCTCATTCCAGAACCATGGACTGAAAACACGCACATGTCTAAAGAAAAACGCGCATTTTATGAATATCATAGTTCATTAATGGAGCCTTGGGATGGACCTACAGCGATTTCCTTCACTGATGGTAAACAAATTGGTGCAATTTTAGATCGTAACGGTTTAAGACCAGCAAGATATTATGTCACAAATGACGATCATATCATTTTTTCTTCAGAGGTTGGTGTCATTGAGACAAATGAAGCGGATGTCAAATACAAAGACCGTCTTGAACCAGGAAAAATGCTGTTGATTGATCTTGAAGAAGGAAGAATTATTGCGGATGAAGAGGTTAAATCAACGATTGCAAATGAGCTTCCTTATCAGAAATGGCTCGATGAAGAAATGGTTCATGTCAATCGAGCTGAAGAAAATTCAGAAAATTCTAGTCTAATAGAAGATTTGCTCGTTCGTCAGCGTGCATTTCATTACACATATGAAGACATTCAAAAATATTTAATTCCTTTATTAGAGGAAGGAAAAGATCCAATTGGCTCGATGGGAAGTGACACACCATTAGCCGTTTTATCAGATCGTCCTCAATCATTATTTAATTATTTCAAACAACTCTTTGCTCAAGTCACGAATCCACCAATTGATGCAATTCGCGAACAGCTTGTTACATCAACGATGACATGGCTTGGTGCAGAAGGTGACATTCTACATCCGAATGAATATTCTTGCCGTAGAATTAAACTATATACACCTGTTCTAACAAGCGGACAATTTAATGGCTTAAAAACCATTGTGCACAATGCCTTTAAAAGCAAAACCATTCACACACTCTTTACAGATGATTTAAAGCGTGGACTGGACGCTATGTTTGAAGAAGCGGAGAAGGCGATCCGTGGAGGGGTTTCACTACTGATCTTATCTGATCGTGAGATGACAGAAGGAAAGACTCCTACCCCATCTCTTCTCGCACTTAGTGCTCTTCATCAGTATCTTGTTCGTAGGGGATTAAGAACAAAAGTAAGCCTTATCGTTGAATCTGGTGAAGTGAGAGAAGTGCATCATTTTGCCGCACTGATCGGCTACGGTGCTGACGCAATTCATCCTTACCTTGTATATGAAACATACAAAAAACTTGTAGTAGATGAAACGATCTCAATTAGTTTTGATGAGGCTGTGACGAAATTTGGGAAAAGTATCACTGAAGGTGTCGTCAAGGTGATGTCAAAAGTGGGAATATCCACTGTACAAAGCTATAGAGGTGCTCAAATTTTCGAAGCCGTTGGCATTAGCGAAGCAGTGATTGAAGAATATTTCACAGGCACTGCATCTCAGCTAGGTGGTATCGACCTTGAGACGATAGCAAGCGAAGCAAAACTTCGTCACAAACAAGGTTATCAAGCTGTTTCAGATCAAACACTTGAATCAGGTAGTGAGTTCCAGTGGCGTAAAAATGGCGAGCACCATGCCTTTAACCCAAAAACCATTCACACACTTCAGTGGGCATGCCGTAATGAGGATTACGATCTATTCAAACAATATACAAAAGCTGCGGATGAAGAAAGAATGGGCTTCCTCCGAAACTTGTTCGCTTTCGATTTTAAACATGAGCCAGTTCGCCTTGAAGAGGTTGAATCTGCTGAATCAATTGTTCGACGATTTAAAACAGGTGCGATGTCCTTTGGTTCTTTAAGTAAAGAAGCGCATGAGGCACTTGCTATTGCCATGAACCGAATAGGCGGAAAAAGCAACAGCGGAGAAGGCGGAGAAGACCCTGCACGTTTTATAATCGATGAAAATGGTGATGATCGACGAAGTGCTATTAAACAAATTGCATCAGGACGCTTCGGTGTGAAAAGCCACTACTTGGTGAATGCAAATGAACTGCAAATTAAAATGGCACAAGGGGCAAAGCCAGGTGAAGGTGGACAATTACCAGGTAACAAAGTGTACCCTTGGGTTGCAAATGTCCGCGGATCAACACCGGGTGTTGGACTGATTTCACCACCACCGCATCATGATATCTATTCAATTGAAGATCTAGCCCAGCTAATCCATGATTTGAAAAATGCCAATCGCAACGCACGTATTAGCGTCAAACTTGTGTCAAAAACAGGCGTTGGAACGATTGCAGCAGGAGTGGCAAAAGGAACCGCGGATGTCATCGTCATTAGTGGATATGATGGCGGAACAGGGGCATCACCGAAAACAAGTATTAAACATACTGGTCTTCCTTGGGAGCTTGGTCTTGCTGAAGCACATCAAACGCTCGTTTTAAATGGACTTCGCGAACGTGTCGTTCTTGAAACAGATGGAAAGCTAATGACGGGTCGTGATGTGGTCATGGCTGCGATTTTAGGGGCAGAGGAGTACGGTTTTGCGACCGCACCACTTGTTGTCTTAGGTTGCGTTATGATGCGAGCATGCCATTTAGATACTTGTCCTGTCGGCGTTGCAACACAAAACCCAGAGCTTCGTAAGAAATTCATGGGTAATCCTGATCATGTTGTGAATTTCATGATGTTTATCGCAGAGGAAGTAAGAGAAATTCTTGCTGAACTGGGCTTTAAATCAATGGATGAACTGATTGGCCGAACAGACGTCTTGCATGTAAGTGAACGTGCAAAAGCACACTGGAAAGCAGGGCAACTTAACTTAGACACATTACTTTATCAACCAGAGGGTGCACGTACATTTAGAACACCTCAAAATCATAAAATTGATGAATCATTAGATATAAATGAAATTCTTCCATACGTTCAAGAAGCGCTCGACCATCAAACACCGGTTGACCTATCTCTTCAAATTCGGAATATAAACCGAGTGACAGGAACAATCACAGGCAGCGAAGTCTCCAAACGTTACGGCGAGGAAGGTTTACCTGAAGATACGATTACACTTCGTTTTACAGGTTCAGCAGGGCAAAGCTTTGGTGCTTTTGTTCCAAAAGGCATGTCACTTTATCTAACAGGCGATGCAAACGACTATATTGGTAAAGGGCTTTCTGGCGGCAAGATCACCGTTAAAACGTCAGATGACTTTGTTCAAAAAGGACACGACAACGTGATTGTCGGAAACGTAGCGTTTTATGGTGCAACTAGCGGAAAAGCCTACATCAATGGACGGGCAGGGGAAAGATTTGCTGTTCGGAACTCTGGTGCAAATGTCGTTGTTGAAGGAATTGGCGATCACGGCTGTGAATACATGACTGGAGGACGTGTTGTCATTTTAGGGGATGTCGGCAAAAACTTCGGTGCAGGTATGTCCGGTGGGGTTGCTTATGTGCATACAGCCGATATGAAACAGTTCAAGAGAATGTGCAACATGGAAATGATCATGTTTGAGAAGCTGACAGATCATAAAGAAGAACAAGAAGTCAAACAAATGATCAAGGAGCATCTTGATTACACAAACAGTACAAAAGCAGCAAATTTGCTTAAAAACTGGGAAAATGAAAAAGAACAACTGGTGAAAATTATTCCGAGAAACTACAAAATGATGCTTCAAAGCATTGAAGAGCAGAAAAATGCTGGCTTAAGCCATGATGAAGCTGTCATGTTCGCCTTTGAAGCAAATACAAAACCGAAAAATAAAGAAACGGCAAACGGGCAAAAAGCAGCCCTTGCTCATTAAGAAAGGGGAGAGGATAGTGGGCAAAGCAACAGGTTTTATGGAATATAAGCGAGAAAAGCCAAATGAACGTGACCCTCTCACTCGTCAAAATGATTGGAAGGAATATTCTACTCCTTATACAGATGAAGCATTAAAGAAGCAAGGCGCTAGATGTATGGATTGCGGCACACCGTTTTGTCAAATTGGTATGGAACTACGGGGCGGCGTTTCTGGCTGCCCAATATACAATCTCATTCCAGAGTGGAATGACCTTGTATATCGTGGCAGATGGAAGGAAGCACTAGAGAGACTTCAAAAAACGAATAATTTCCCTGAATTCACAGGCAGAGTCTGCCCAGCACCATGTGAAGGTTCATGCACTGTTGCCATTAATGATCCTGCGGTTTCTATCAAAAACATAGAGCGTACGATCATTGATAAAGGCTTTGAAAATGGATGGATTACACCAAGAGTACCTTCTCTTCGAACAGGGAAAAAAGTGGCCATTGTCGGCTCGGGTCCAGCCGGTCTTGCCAGTGCAGATCAGCTGAATCAGGCAGGACATTCAGTCACTGTATTTGAAAGATCTGATCGACTAGGTGGACTTCTCACATACGGGATTCCAAATATGAAGTTAGATAAAGAGATTGTTGAACGCAGAGTAAAGCTTCTTAGACAAGAAGGAATCGACTTTGTCACAAATACTGAAGTCGGCATCCATATAACAGCAGATGAATTAAAAGAGCAATTTGATGCGGTCATCCTCTGTACAGGTGCACAAAAACAACGTGATCTTTTAATTGAGGGTCGAGAGGCAAAAGGCATTCATTTAGCAATGGATTACTTAACCTTTGCAACCAAAAGTATGCTAGATTCAGGTTTTAAAGATAAGAAATTTATTGATGCAAAGGGAAAAGATGTCATTGTCATTGGCGGGGGAGATACTGGTGCCGACTGCGTGGCAACAGCACTTCGCCAAAAAGCAAAAAGTGTTGTTCAATTTGGGAAGCATCCAAAGCTCCCAGATATACGTGTAGGGGATAATATGTGGCCTGAACAACCTCATGTCTTCTCTCTTGATTATGCTTACGAAGAGGCACAAGCGAAATTTGGAGAAGACCCACGCCAATATTCCATTCAAACAACAAAAATGGTGGCGGACAAAAACGGAAAATTAAAAGAGCTTCATACGATTCAAATGGAAAAAGTGAAAAATGATCAGGGGAAATTCGAATTTCACGAAATCCCAGGGACAGAAAAAGTATGGCCAGCTCAGTTAGTATTTATTGCGATTGGTTTTGAGGGAACTGAACAGCCACTTATTAAGCATTTTGGTATTGACAGCAAAAACAATCGCATTGAAGCAACATATGGGGAATATACAACAAAAGTCGAAGGTGTTTTTGCAGCGGGAGATGCAAGACGCGGTCAAAGTCTAATTGTCTGGGCAATTAATGAAGGCAGACAAGTAGCACATGAGGTAGATCGTTATTTAATGGGGAGTACGGTTCTACCAAAATAGGTCAAACAAAGGGATTAACGATATAAAAAAGTCATGACCCTCATCAGGTCATGGCTTTTTACGTGTGGCAACATTCTTTGTAATTAAAAACGTGTTTAAATCTTTCCCAACATGTCGAAACTGTTGACAGAAGCAATTGTGAGAGGAAGGACCCGCTATGCCATTTTTTAATATATTTATTGAACTACTCGTCGGATTTTTCGCTTTGTTTTTTATCACGAAATTACTTGGAAAAACACAATTCGCTCAAATCACCCCCTTTGACTTCATTTCTGCGCTTATTTTAGGTGAAATGGTCGGTAATGCAATTTTTGATCAAGAGGTGAGTATTTTGCATATTTTATTTGCCGTCGCTGTTTGGGGCGTGCTCATCTATACAGTAGAATGGTTTTCACAGAAGTTCAAATCAATACGTGCATTTTTAGAGGGAAGACCAACTCTTGTGATTAACAAAGGGAAAATCCATTATAAACGGCTTAAAAAAAATATGCTTGATCTCAATCAATTACAAACGCTTATTCGTGCGAAAGGCCACTTTGCATTAAATGAAATTGAATATGCCATTTTAGAAACAGATGGCTCAATTAGTGTTCTACCCAAAGCACAATACGCTCCGGCAACATCAAAAGATGTGAACGTGAAACTAAAAGAAGTCAAATTACCTAGAACCTTTATCATTGATGGTGAAATTCTCAAAAAAGACTTACAGGAAGCAGGGTTTGACGAAACGTGGTTAAGAGATGAGCTTAAACATAAACATGTTTCATCGTATAAAGATGTTTTATTTTGCGAATGGATTGAAAAAGAAGGCATTTATGTCACAAAATACGATTAGTCACTTGATAACATCCACTTCATATTACTGGTGGGTGTTTTTTTATTTATTAACCAAGCCAATTTAATCATTACAAAAAAACAAGCACATGATAAAATGGAAGCGTTTGCAAAAATGATAGTGGAAAGGATGAGGTATGTTGCTATGGAAGTACGTAAGATGGAGTCTGTTGGTTGTTATTTCATTTCTGCTTTTTTGTCCAATCAGTCAGGAAGCGTCTGCCAAAAATAAACTGGTAAAAAGGTTGTTGATCGTTGATCAAAAGGGCTCTGGATCGTTCCGTACGGTTCAAGCTGCTATTGATGCTATCCCTAATCATAACCAGGAGCCTACAACGATTTTCATTAAAAATGGCACCTATAAAGAAAAGATTTTACTCCCTAAAAACAAACCATTTGTTTCCTTCATTGGTGAAAATAAACATACCACCATCTTGACTTATGATGACACCAACGCTAGCAGTGGAAGTACAACAAATAGTTCAAGCACAATGATTCAAGCAGACCATTTTCATGCTGAGAATATCACTTTTCAAAATACTGCTGGAAGAAATGCTGGGCAGGCAGTTGCTCTTTATGTTTCGGGAGATCGTGCAATTCTTAAAAACGTGCGTGTACTTGGTTATCAAGATACACTGTATGCTACAGGAACTGGAAGACAATATTATGTGAATTGTTATATCGAAGGAACAGTTGATTTTATCTTTGGATCAGCAACGGCTGTTTTTAAACAATCTGAAATAAAAAGCATCGGGAATGGATATATTACAGCAGCATCAACAACAAATACACAAAAATACGGTTATGTTTTTATTGAATCAAAATTGACAAAAGGGGACATTGCTTCACATTCAGTGTATCTCGGGCGCCCTTGGAGACCACATTCAGCCGTTATTTTCCTCCATACAGATATGGGGCAGCATATCAAGCCAGAGGGATGGCATAATTGGAATAATCCAGAAAACGAAAAAACTGCTCGTTATAGCGAGTTCGGCTCTAAAGGGCCTGGAAGCAATATAAGTCAACGTGTGCGATGGGCAAAAATACTAACAAATCATGAAGCAAACAACATCACTGTTCAATCTGTACTTTCAGGAAACGATGGATGGAACCCGGAGAAATAAAATGAACAACTTGTCAGTTTTCGTCTATGAAAGCTGACTTTTCTGTCTGAAAAACATTTGAGAACAAATGTTCTTTTGTGTATAATAAACATAATCTTTTAGCGTTTACATCACCATGCGTAAAAGGAGGTATTACATGAAACGTGCAATACAGTTGATTTTTGTTCTTTTGTGTATTTTTTCAATGTTCATTCTTCCTGTTTCGATGAAAAATGAACAGGTCGTTGCAAATGATGGACAAGTCAAATGGATAAATGAATTAGATGAATTCATTCGAACAGAACCTGCACTGGACGGTACCATTTCAGGAATTAGCGTCCGAGACACTTCTAATGCCTCTCTTCTTTACGAACACGATGCCAATACAAGGCTCACTCCTGCTTCTAATATGAAACTACTCACTTCTGCCATTGCCCTTGATGTTCTTGGTGAAGATTATACTTTTCCAACAAACGTATGGATAGATGGTCAACTCAAAAATAACAGCCTAAAAGGAGACCTTTATTTACAGGGAAAAGGAGACCCAACGTTATTAGAGAAAGACTTTATTGATTTAGCCAAACAAGTAAAGAAGGCTGGAATCCACACCATTAAAGGAAATTTAATTGCGGATGATACATGGTATGATGATACAAGATATTCGATTGATCTACCATGGAGTGACGAAGATAAATATTATGGTGCACAAATATCTGCACTTACAGCTTCTCCGAATACGGATTATGATGCAGGTACTATGATCCTTGAGGTAAAACCGGCAAAAAAAGCTGGTCATGCCGCTTCTTATGAGACCATTCCTCAAACAAACACCGTACAAATCATTAATCAGGTGAAAACCGTTTCTGTTGATGGAAAAAAGGATGTTACCTTCGAACGTGCACACGGTTCAAACAAAGTAATCATAAAAGGGTCGATTCCTGTTCATGCAAGCTCATCAAGACAGTGGGTTGCACTTTGGGAACCAACCAATTATGCGATAGACTTAATGAAACGTGCACTAAAGGCAGAGGGAATTCAAATCAAAGGAAAGGTAGAAACAGGCGTAGTACCAAAAAAAGCAAAGAAGATCGCTTCACATGAATCCATCCCTTTATCACGGCTCCTTGTCCCTATGATGAAATTGAGTAACAATGGTCATGCCGAAGTACTGTTAAAGGAATTGGGTAAACATGTAAAAAATAAAGGTAGCTTTGAGGATGGACTTGATGTGCTCACAGAGCGTTTGCCGGCATTTGGCATCGAAACAGACCAAGTTGTGCTAAGAGATGGATCTGGTATTTCACATATGAATCTCATTTCTGCCAACCAGTTATCATTGTTTCTGACAAAAATAAAAAAAGAAGAGTGGTATCCTGTGTATCTACATGCACTTCCACTCGCTGGTGCGAGTGATAGGATGGTTGGCGGAACTTTAAGAAATAGATTAAAGGACCCTGCCACTTTAGAAAAAGTGAAAGCAAAGACTGGCTCCTTGTCGACTGTCAGCACATTGTCAGGATACATCCAGTTGGAAAACGGGAGAGAACTCGTTTTCTCTATCTTGCTGAATCATCTCATTGATGATGAGAAAGGAAAAGACATTGAAGATAAGATTGTGACGATTTTAGCGAATAGCAAATAGAAGGAGAAGGAGAACACCATGACTTCTGATTACGATCAAGCATTAAAAAATGATTCACTTTTAAAGACCATGTCCATATTTCTTGTTCCATTGCTATTAAGCAATATTTTACAATCCATTGGTCAGCTTGTTTCCATTGTTCTTGTTGGAAGATGGATTGGAGAGAACGCTGTTGCAGCCATCTCAGCGTTCTTTCCGCTTTTCTTTTTACTTGTTTCCTTTTCAATTGGGATCGGCTCAGGCAGTTCAATCTTGATTGGGCAGGCATATGGGGCAAAAAACGAACAGAAAGTAAAGGAAATCATCGGGACAACACTCTCATTTACTTTTCTAATGGGCTTGTGTCTTGCGATTGTTGGAGGGATTTTTGCAGCCGATATTTTGAAACTAATGGGAACACCTGCAAACATCATTAATGAAAGCACAGCATACGCAAGAATTTTGTTTATTTCAATGCCAATTTTGTTTCTTTATTTTGTTTATACGACCTTTTTAAGAGGTACTGGTGATTCAAAAACACCATTTTATTTTCTTATGATTAGTACAGGAATGAATATCGTACTTCTGCCTATCCTGCTATTTGGCTGGCTTGGTCTACCGGCATTCGGTTTATACGGTGCGGCATATTCATCCGTCATTTCGACGATTATTACATTTGCCATTCTACAAATCTATTTAATGAAAAAGAAACACCCATTACGAATAGATGCATCTGTACGAAAACACTTAATCATGAAGGGGAGTTTGTTAAAAACATTACTGAAATTAAGCATCCCGTCAAGTATTAATATGATTTTGGTATCACTATCTGAAATTGCTGTGATCTCCTTTGTAAATGACTATGGCTCACAGGCAACAGCTGCTTATGGTGTAGTCAATCAAGTGGTCAGTTATGTACAAATGCCAGCAATTAGTTTAGGTATAGCTGTTTCTATCTTTGCTGCTCAATCTATTGGTGCGGGAGAACTAACTCGTTTAAAGGATGTCATTAAAGTCGGTCTAGGGCTTAATTTAGCCATTGGCGGGTTCATTATCATATTCGTCTATGTATTTGCTCCGCAAATCTTATCTGTATTTTTAACAGATCGTCAAACGATTGATATCGCCTATAGTTTAGTAGTGATGACACTTTGGAGCTATTTAATTTTTGGTACGACGCAAATGATTGCCGCAACAATGAGGGCTAGTGGAACCGTATTATGGCCAACTATTTTTAGTATTTGTTCCATCTGGCTCGTCGAAGTGCCTGTTGCTTATTTCCTTTCTCACCACACTAACTTAGGCATTAAAGGGATCTGGATTGGATACCCAGCAGCATTTCTCGTTAATCTACTACTTCAGTATAGCTATTACATGCTAGTGTGGAAGAAAAAACAGATTGTCGCGCTCATTCAATCATAATTGATTCATGTTTCAGCACATATACATAATGAAGATCGAATGTTTAGGAGGTCTTGTATGTATCTGAATCAGAGAAGTGATTTAGCACATTATGAAATTGGTGATTTTTCTTATTGTGGTACAGATTTTCACGTGTTTTCATGGGGTGAGGGTACAACGTTGCGAATCGGGAAGTTTTGCTCAATTGCCGATAAAGTGAAAATTTTTCTTGGAGGAGAGCACCGCACAGATTGGGTCACGACGTATCCTTTTAATCAAATGTTTAAAGAGGCAACACATATTCAAGGACACCCTCGGTCAAAAGGTGATGTTCAAATCGGTCATGATGTGTGGATTGGTCATGGCGCAACGATTATGTCAGGTGTATCCATAGGAAATGGTGCAGTGATTGGTGCTCATTGTGTTGTAACAAAAGATGTTCCGTCATATGGAATCGTTGCTGGCAATCCTCAAAAACTAATTAAATATCGATTCTCAGATGATATCATTGAAAAATTAGAATCTTTGGCTTGGTGGGATTTTGAACTTCCAAAGCTTCAAACTGTTTTCGATTTGCTACTTTCAAATGACATTGAAACATGTATAAGTGCTCTACAAGATATGAAAAAGAAAGGCTGAAAAAGCCTTTCTTTTTTGTTTGACTATCTAACTCAAGCGAATAATGGTAAGAGAAGCACCGGTCGCTCCGCCACCAATCAAAACAGCTGTTACAATAACACCAAAAAGTTGTAAAGAAATTGTATTTCCAGCTGTTAAGTTAACAATTAAAGTGTTACTAAGAATGGTGGTTGAGAGGACTGGTGATTGAATAGATCCTGGAATAGCAGTTGTACCATTAAGTAGTAACCTTGAGTTGACCAAAAGTGCAACTGTAGTATTAATTTGATACGTAATATAGTATTTTCCAGTTTGCTGTACAGTAAATGTATCATTAGATGCATTTGCAGAAAACCCATTAATATTTTGGTTATTTGGTAAAGGAATATTTGTTCCACCAATAACAGTAATAAATGTAGGACCCGATGTATTTGAAGCATATAGTGCCGTTTGTGTAGGTCCGGTCGGACCGGTTGCTCCAGTTACACCAGTTGCACCAGTAGGTCCGGTTGCTCCAGTTACACCAGTTGCACCAGTCGGACCAGTTGCACCAGTCGGACCGGTTGCACCAGTTGCACCTGTATCTCCAGTAGGTCCGGTTGCACCAGTTGCGCCGGTGGCACCAGTATCACCAGTCGGACCGGTTGCGCCAGTGGCACCTGTATCACCAGTAGGTCCGGTTGCTCCAGTTACGCCAGTAGCACCCGTATCACCAGTAGGTCCGGTTGCTCCAGTTACTCCGGTTGCACCAGTTACGCCAGTTACACCAGTGTCACCAGTTACACCAGTAGGACCAGTTGCGCCAGTGGCACCAGTAGGTCCGGTTGCGCCAGTTACACCAGTAGGACCAGTAGGTCCAGTTGCGCCAGTGGCACCTGTATCACCAGTAGGACCGGTTGCACCAGTTGCGCCAGTGTCACCAGTAGGTCCGGTTGCTCCAGTTACGCCAGTAGCACCCGTATCACCAGTAGGACCGGTTGCGCCAGTGGCACCTGTATCTCCAGTAGGTCCGGTTGCACCAGTTGCGCCAGTAGGTCCGGTTGCTCCAGTTACGCCAGTAGCACCCGTATCACCAGTAGGACCGGTTGCACCAGTTACACCAGTGTCACCAGTAGGTCCGGTTGCTCCAGTTACGCCAGTAGCACCCGTATCACCAGTAGGACCGATTGCACCAGTTGCGCCAGTGGCACCTGTATCACCAGTAGGACCGGTTGCACCAGTTGCGCCAGTGGCACCTGTATCACCAGTAGGTCCGGTTGCTCCAGTTACGCCAGTAGCACCCGTATCACCAGTAGGACCGGTTGCGCCAGTGGCACCAGTAGGTCCAGTTACGCCAGTAGCACCCGTATCACCAGTAGGACCGGTTGCACCAGTTACACCAGTGTCACCAGTAGGACCGGTTGCGCCAGTTACTCCGGTTGCACCAGTTACGCCAGTGGCACCAGTGTCTCCAGTAGGTCCAGTTACACCAGTAGGTCCGGTTGCTCCAGTTACACCAGTGTCACCAGTAGGACCTGTCGCTCCAGTTACACCCGTATCACCAGTAGGACCGGTTGCACCAGTTGCGCCAGTGGCACCTGTATCACCAGTAGGTCCGGTTGCTCCAGTTACGCCAGTATCACCAGTAGGTCCGGTTGCTCCAGTTACGCCAGTATCACCAGTAGGTCCGGTTGCTCCAGTTACGCCAGTAGCACCCGTATCTCCAGTAGGTCCGGTTGCACCAGTTACACCTGTAGCACCAGTGTCACCAGTAGGTCCGGTTGCTCCAGTTGCGCCAGTGGCACCTGTATCACCAGTAGGTCCGGTTGCTCCAGTTACACCAGTGTCACCAGTAGGACCTGTCGCTCCAGTTACACCCGTATCTCCAGTAGGTCCGGTTGCTCCAGTTACACCAGTGTCTCCAGTAGGTCCGGTTGCTCCAGTTACGCCAGTAGCACCCGTATCACCAGTAGGACCGGTTGCGCCAGTTACGCCAGTGGCACCTGTATCACCAGTAGGTCCGGTTGCTCCAGTTACGCCAGTGGCACCAGTGTCTCCAGTAGGTCCAGTTACACCAGTAGCACCAGTTACACCAGTGTCACCAGTAGGTCCGGTTGCGCCAGTTACACCAGTGTCTCCAGTAGGTCCAGTTACGCCAGTAGCACCAGTTACACCTGTAGGTCCGGTTGCACCAGTGTCACCCGTATCTCCAGTAGGACCAGTAGATCCAGTTACACCAGTAGCACCTGTATCTCCAGTAGGTCCGGTTGCACCAGTTACGCCAGTGGTACCAGTGTCTCCAGTAGGTCCAGTTACACCAGTAGCACCAGTAGGTCCGGTTGCTCCAGTTACGCCAGTAGCACCAGTGTCACCAGTAGGTCCGGTTGCACCAGTTACGCCAGTGGCACCAGTGTCTCCAGTAGGTCCAGTTACACCAGTGGCACCCGTATCTCCAGTAGGTCCAGTTACACCAGTGGCACCCGTATCTCCAGTAGGACCGGTTGCGCCAGTTACACCAGTAGCACCAGTGTCACCAGTAGATCCGGTTGCACCAGTTACGCCAGTGGCACCAGTGTCACCAGTAGGTCCAGTTACACCAGTAGCACCAGTGTCACCAGTAGGTCCGGTTGCACCAGTTACGCCAGTGGCACCAGTGTCTCCAGTAGGTCCAGTTACACCAGTAGCACCAGTGTCACCAGTAGATCCGGTTGCACCAGTTACGCCAGTGGCACCAGTGTCTCCAGTAGGTCCAGTTACACCAGTAGCACCAGTGTCACCAGTAGGTCCGGTTGCACCAGTTACGCCAGTGGCACCAGTGTCTCCAGTAGGTCCAGTTTA
>NZ_JBNNIO010000001.1:997957-998219 GCF_050269555.1 Bacillus sp. NPDC077027
TTACACCAGTAGGACCAGTAGGACCAGTAGGTCCGGTTGCTCCAGTTACACCAGTGTCACCAGTAGGACCGGTCGCTCCAGTTACACCCGTATCACCAGTAGGTCCGGTTGCTCCAGTTACGCCAGTAGGACCGGTTGCACCAGTTGCACCAGTTGCGCCAGTGGCACCAGTAGGACCTGTCGCTCCAGTTACACCAGTGTCACCAGTAGGTCCGGTTGCACCAGTTACGCCAGTAGCACCCGTATCTCCAGTAGGTCCGGT
>NZ_JBNNIO010000002.1:0-22571 GCF_050269555.1 Bacillus sp. NPDC077027
GTCAGCTTGACTGACTACCTATGATGCGAATCATAGGATTTTTTTATTAAAACTCGAATTAACAGGTACGTTTTGTCTTGTTTAGTTTTCAAAGATCA
Source organism: Bacillus sp. NPDC077027 (assembly GCF_050269555.1). Lineage (NCBI taxonomy): Bacteria > Bacillati > Bacillota > Bacilli > Caryophanales > Bacillaceae > Bacillus > Bacillus sp. NPDC077027. Next base: position 99 of record NZ_JBNNIO010000002.1, read on the forward strand.
TTTCATACCGCTCAGAAGCGACTTTACTAATATAACATTCTATTGAACATCAGTCAACAACTTTTTTCATGTTATATTTTTTTAACCGCTCCGTTTCAGCGGCGAATACAAATATAACATCTTTTGAACCTTGAAACAAGTATTTTTTTCAAATAGTTTATTTTTCTTTACCTGTTCTCATTACCTTCTATAGAAACAGACTTATTCAATGTTCTATCAGCAAATTTGTGTTGTTGATTCATGCGGTGTCTTGTATATTAGTATGTAAATATAAAATGAATAACCGCAGGGGGAGCTTTGTGCTGAGAGTGAACAATATGTGTTGTTCTGACCCTTTGAACCTGTCAGTTAATGCTGAAGGAGGAATGTGGAATGTTTGAATGACGAATGCTGTGTGTGGCAGGAACATTTTCTCCTATTTCTATTCATATCCTCTCACACGCTTTCTTCTTGGTTATATCAATTAAGAAGGAGATTCTTACATGACGCATTCAAATCAATTAGTTCGTTTTATGGAAATTGCGATAATGACTTCTCTCGCTTTAATATTAGATTATCTATCTGGATTCTTTCTACGAATGCCGAATGGTGGGTCAATTGCGTTAATCATGATTCCAGTCATCTTAATGTCAATTCGTTGGGGAATGTCAACCGGATTTTTCATCGGTGTTTTAATAGCAGGACTACAGCTAATGAATAACCCTATCATTGCAACACCATTTCAAGGCTTTTTAGATTATTTTGTGGCATCTGTTGTCATTTGTCTTAGTGGACTATTTGCTGGGTCTATCAAACGTGCAATCCAAGAAAAGAATCGAAAGCGACAAATTGTTCTTATTATTCTAGCTGTTTTCGTTGCAAGCTTTTTCCGCCTACTTACTTTCTTTATTTCTGGTGTTATCTTTTTTTCACACTATGCACCGAAAGGAATGGCGGGCTGGGTATACTCATTGATCTATAATGCATCGTATATGGTACCTTCCTTTATCATATGTAGTATTGTTCTTTGTTTACTAATCGCTAGCGCCTCTCGCTTGGTTTTTCCTGATAAAAAATAAACCAGCTGTCATCAGCTGGTTTTTTCATGCATATTTTGCATTTCATTGGAATCTATTAATAGTAGAAGATTTCAACCTGGAGGTCACGATTATGAATCCTTATGCCATCATGCTCTGCTGTTATATCCTTAGCCTAGCATATTTCTTAGCTGGTTTTTATGAAGCACTAAAAATAGCAGGTATAAAAGGGAAAGTAGAAGCGTCCCCTTTGATTTCTTATATGATACTCGCGACACTTTTCTCTTTTTTTTCTCAATACTATTGGAAAATGACCATTTGAGCTATCTTTCGGTCAATTGTTTTTGAAGCATGAGTAGCTCCCAACCAAAGCACGTTTCATCGTGCTTATCTCCAGCCAGTTCAAACTGGCTTGTTGCGACAACATTTGGCTGTAATTTCTGATAAAACTGCACTGCTGAATTTCGGTCAAAAACCCACAATAGCATATGAGAAAATCCTTCTTCAATTAAATAATCTATGCCTGTAGCTATGAGTGCTGTTCCTGCACCAGTCTTTTGTTTTCCTTCTATTAAATAAATAGCGTATAGTTCAGCATCATAGTGAGCAAATTGTTGATCACGTTGTTTTCCAAATGATGCAAACCCAAATACTCCTTCTTCATCTTCAGCTACAAATGTTCCGTAAAGAGATCGCTCCTCCCATTTTTCAATTTGTTCATCGACGGTGAGGTCATCTAAATAAGCTTGTGAAATGATACCACGGTAAGTAGATTTCCAGCTTTCCACATGAACCTCTGCTATTTTTTGAATATCTGATGGCTGTGCTTGTCTAATGTTCACATGACTCACTCCTTTGCTTATATTCAAAAATAGACACCTTCCTTAGAAGGCGCCTATTCATTTATTCTTCTATTTTACGTTCAACAGCTGTTTCTTTTCTCGGCTGTTTGATTTCATTCGTTAATTCTTGAATGCTTTGTTTCACGTTACCTTTGCCAGAGAAATTCTCAATGATTTCTTTGACATCAATACCAGATGAAGCTTTTAAGCTTTCCTGCAAGCTAGACATCAAGTTTGTCGCATAGCTCGTGACTTTATTAGCTCCACTGCCTTCTCCATTTCCACCTGTGTCAACAACAGTGATCTTATCAATGTTAGAAAGTGGTGCAGAAACTTGCTTCGCATATTCAGGAAGCATTTTGACAATCATATCGAGAATGGCAGCCTGACCATATTGTTCGAAGGCTTCTGCAATTTTTTCTTTTGCTTCCGCCTCTGCAAGACCTTTGAGCCTAATAACTTCTGCCTCAGTTTCCCCTTTTGCTCGATCCGCTTCTGCTTTTGCTAAACCATCAATTCTTACTTTTTCAGCTTCCGCTTTCGCCATCGCTTCAATGCTATATTTTTTCGCATCGGCTTCTGCAAAACGTTTTGCTTTCTCTGCTTCTGCAGATTGCTCGACGGCATAACGGTCTGCATCGGCTTTCTTTTTCACTTCAGAATCATACTGGCGTTCACGACGCTGAATTTCTTTTTCTTCCAGTTCTATTTGTTTTTGACGTTCAATGATTTTGACTTGCATTTCTTGCTCAGTTACCTGTTGACGATTACGTGCTGTTTCAAGATCATATGCTTGGTCAGCGCTTGCTTTGGCTGTATCCTGATCACGTCTGAATTCGGCCCTTTTTAGTTGATTGATTTTTTCAGCTTCAGCAATTTCTGTTGCACGCTCAAGTTCTGACTTTTTCGCATCTTTATCTGCTTCAGCACGTTTGATACGTGTTTCTTTATCTGCTTCTGCAGTTGCGATATCTGCATCACGTTTCACTTGAGCGATTCTTGGCTTACCAAGGGATTCAAGATAACCGTTTTTGTCACGAACATCTTTAATTGTAAAGGATACAATCAAAAGCCCCATCTTAGCTAAATCCTGAGATGCAACACGCTGTACTTCTTGTGAGAACTTTTCTCTATTTTTATATATTTCTTCCACTGTCATAGACCCTAAAATGGAACGAAGATGACCTTCTAACACTTCTCTTGCTTCGTTTTCACGATCTTCTTTTGATTTTCCTAGAAATTGCTCTGCTGCTGTTGCAATTTCTTCTATAGAACCGCCAATTTTAATAATTGCAGTCCCATCCGCCATTACTGGAACTCCTTGCTCTGTATACACCTCTGGAGTTGATACATCTAGCTTGCTTGATAAGAGACTAAGAGGCTCTGCTTGTTGAAAAACAGGCAATACAAATGTTCCTCCACCTCTGACAATCTTAATTTTATTACCACCTTCATCCACATGCACATTTTTACTTCCAAGATAGCTTCCTGTTACAATCAATGCTTCATCCGGTCCTGCTGTACGGTACTTTGAAACAAATACGCCAATGAGTGCAATAAGTATAACAAGTGCAATTCCAATCACAATTAAAATCGTTGTTCCTGGCATAAAAAACCCCTCCTATATAAGTTCTTCATTTGGTGTAACAGATAAAACTCCTTTTTTCACTTCTACGACAAGTACACTGGTTCCATAAGGAATCTCTTCTTGATCAAAGCTCTTCGCTGGTTTGGAAATTTTCCCACTGTTACTAGTCAAGAGGACTTCACCAAATCCATCTTTTGGAACGGATACAATCACTTCTCCCGTTCTTCCTTTTAAATCAGCTTCTGTATAAGAAAGCGATTCCTCAGCGGACGAAAGCGGTATCAAAACAAATATATTCAAACAAGTTACAAGGATCACCGCGATGACAGCAGATAAAGTTGCACCTAGTAAACTACCAATAATTCCTGTTTTTTCGATGATAAATCCTCCAGCTGAAAAAAAGGTAAAGAACGCGAGTATTAGTGTTGGTTGAAGAAACGGAAGAGGAACCGCTTCAAACAATCCATCTAACACATCACCGAAAAAAACAAAGATGAGTGTCAGGATACCTGAAATAATCAATATGTATAAATATAATGTCTGTAGCGAAAGGCCAAATAATTCCACATTCCTCATCCTTTCTTCATAAAGCGAAAAATATAATATCCACCTCCATTGTATTCCTTCTATCAGGTAATACGAACCACTATTGTAAAAGTTTCATTTTTATTGCATTTTCTAAAGGAACTTCCAAACAATCTAAAGAATGCTTACAGAGAATCATTGTGTTAAAATGTAAAAATGAGGTGATTGAAATGAGTTTATTACATGAAGCAAGACAAGAGTTGTGGCAAGAGCTTAAAGGGTTAAATGAACATATGTTAAATCAAAAAATATCTGATGAAAAATGGAGCATTCAAGAAGTCGCAGATCATCTAAAAAAAATGGACTTGATCTCAGCGAAACACCTTGCGTCACAAGTCAAGACGGCTCCGATTAAAGACTATCAAGAAAAGCCTGTAGAATCAGCAGAGGATCGTTCTAGAAAAGCATCAGCTCCTAGTATCGTTGAACCGGATCGAAAGCATGTCACATCCACTCAACTAAAGGATGAGTTAGATACAGCCCGTGAGCAATTGAATCAAATTGTGTCTACGTTTACTGAAGAGGATTACAATCGCGTGGTTCCTCATCCTGTATTTGAAGAGCTTTCAGTCAAGCAATATCTCGATTTCATTGGCGCACATGAAAAAAGACATATTCATCAAATCAAAGAAATAAAAGATCAACTATAAAAAAGAAACTCCCTGTCAGCAAGATAGGGAGTTTCTTTTTTTATACAGTTTTAGGCGTGAGGTTAAAACAACGTTCGTAAATCCATTTATATGCTTTCTCATTTAAATCTCTCGGGTTTCCGACTGTTTGAGGATCTTTCATTGCTTCTTTTGCTAAACGATCAATCATGTCTTTTGAAACACCTTGTTCTTCTAATGAAGGAACTTCTAAATCTTCTACAAGTTCATACATCCAGTGAACAGCTGCTTTTGCCGCTTCTTCTGTTGTCATACCGCTTGTATCAATACCAAATGCTTTAGCGATGCGTGCGAATTTTTCAGGGTAACCTTTCCAGTTATATTCCATGACTGGTCCCATCATTGCAGCAACACATTGACCATGTGCAACAGGAATAATGCCTCCTAGTGTTTGACTCATAGCATGCGCCGCTCCTGCAGATTCACTTCCATAAGAAAGACCAGCGAGCATAGCTGCTTGAGCCATACCATATCTTGCTTCAAGATCTTCTCCATCGGCAAATGCACGACGAATATAATGTGCTGCATATTCGATGGCCATTAATGCGACAGCATCGGTAATAGGCTGAGCGAATTTCATCGTGTAGCATTCAATTGCATGTGCAAGTGCGTCGATTCCTGTCATCGCTGTGACATGAGGCGGCATTGATACATGAAGCTCAGGGTCAATCACTGTTAAATGCGCTGCAATTAACGGTCCACCTGTATTAAACTTAAATTCTCTTTCTTCATCTGTAATCACTGCCCATTGCGTCACTTCTGAACCTGTACCAGCAGTCGTTGGAATGGTTGTTAATGGTGGGATTCTGTTTTCTAGCGGTTTTTTCCCTTCTGCTGCTTCATAATCAAGCACTGTTCCTTCATGTGTTACTTCAACTCCAATGGCTTTTGCAGTATCCATTGAACTCCCACCGCCAACAGCGACCAATCCATCACAGCCTTCTTTTTTATATAGAGCAGAACCTTCGTTCACTAGGCGCACTGGTGGATTCGGCTCAACTTTATGAAAGAGCACAACGGCAATTCCAGCTCCCTTCAATGACTCGATGACTGGATTAACGACACCTGCTTGATAAATGCCTGAGTCCGTAACAAGAAGTACTTTCGTGACACCATATGCTTTCACTTCTTCCCCAACATGTTTCACTGCACCAATCCCATGTTTAATCACAGTTGGAATCTCAAATGTATGAAACTTTTGCATGCTTTCAATTTTCATATTTAACGTCATAAAAATCTCCTCCATGTATGTATTTTATTTAAACCAGTGCACTGCTTCTGGCTTTGTATTACGGTATAAATGTTTAATTTCTGTATATTCTTCAAGACCAGTTCGTCCCAGCTCACGCCCAAGACCTGATTGCTTATAGCCCCCCCATGGTGCCTGCGCAAAGTATGGATGGAAATCATTGATCCACACTGTACCAAGTCTTAATTTGCTTGCAACCCGCTCTGCTTTTTCAATGTCCTTAGACCAAACTGCACCCGCTAACCCATATATCGTGTCGTTTGCTAATCTGACAGCCTCTTCTTCAGAACTGAACGACTCCACAGTTAACACTGGTCCGAATACTTCCTCTTGTACAATTCGCATGTCAGCAGTACAGCCGGAGAAAATAGTAGGTAAATAGAAAAAACCATTTTGTAGTTCTTTTGCTTTCGGACGTTTCCCACCTGTTTCTAGGTTTGCGCCTTCTTCGATTCCAATCTCTACATACTTCTCTACTTTTTTACGATGTGCAGCTGAGATGAGTGGCCCACTTTGCGTCGTTTCATCAAAGCCATTGCCGAGCTTAATTTTTTTAGTTCGCTTAACCAACTCTTCTAAAAATTCATCATGAATGGCTTCTTCTACTAAAAGTCGAGAACCTGCTGAGCATACTTGGCCCGCATGGAAAAATACAGCATTCATCGCCTGATCAACTGCAACATCTAAGTCAGCATCTTTAAACACAATATTCGGATTTTTCCCACCAAGCTCAAGTGCGATTTTTTTCACATTCACGCTAGCGCCTTGCATGATCTTTTTACCTGTTTCAATCCCACCAGTAAATGAAATCAAATCCACTTGATCACTTACGGCAAGCTCATCCCCTACAATTGTGCCAGATCCAAGTACGAGATTGGCCACACCTGCTGGAACACCTGCCTCTTCGATTAATTGAAATACTTTGATCGTCGTCAATGGTGTAATTTCACTTGGCTTCAATATAATCGTATTTCCTGCCGCAAGAGCGGGTGCAATTTTCCAGCTTGCTTGAAGAAGCGGATAATTCCACGGCGTAATCTGACCACACACTCCAACTGGTTCACGAATGATTTCACTTTTTGAGTTTTGAATAGGTGACGCAATGACTTCACCGCCATCTTTATCAGCAAGTCCGGCATAATATTGAAAAACATTCGCAATATCACTCATATCAGCTTTACTTTCTTCCAATGTTTTACCCGTATCAAGTGATTCTAACTTTGCAAGTTCATCTAAATCACGTCTTATCAGTTCAGCAATTTTTAATACAAAATTGCCTCTTTCAAGTCCAGGAAGGCTGGCCCACTCACCTTGATCAAATGCTTTTCTGGCAGCTTTAATCGCTAACTGTGCATCATTTCTAGACCCTTCACTTACAGTGGCTATCACTTCTTGATTAAAAGGATTGATAATGTCTCGTGTCTCGCCACTTTTAGCGCCAACCCATTGTCCATTTATAAAAAGTGTCTGACTCATGTAATGAACCTCCTCTGAATTCCTCATTCGATAAGTTTGTTAAATAAAAATTTAACGTTTTGAACATAATTAACTTAACATGACTATTTTTTTATGTCAAAGTCCTATTTGCTTATTTTGCTTTGACATTTCGCATTCTTTCGATAAGATATAGTCCATAAAGAATTTTTTGAACGAATTTAATGAATTAAATAGAAAGCAGGGACATGATGAAGAAACAAGAAGTACAGGAAGCAGAGGAAAGCATTTTAGCTGCTAAAGATCTAGTCATCGATTCCATCGCTGAAACGATGGATTTATACGGGATCACACGAAGTGCAGGTATTTTATATGGAACTATGTATTTAAATGAGGAAATGACACTTGATGAAATGCGAGAAGAATTGCAAATGAGTAAGCCTAGCATGAGCACAGGTGTTAAAAAACTGCAAGATATGAATATCGTAAAGAAAACGTTTCATCGTGGAAGAAGAAAACATAGCTTTGTCGCTGAAAAGGACTTTTTTAAATTTTTCACAAATTTCTTTCCACAAAAATGGGATCGGGAAGTCGAAGTCAACCTAGCTGCCATTGAAGAAGCACAAAAACGACTTCTTGACATCACACACGATACAAAGGTAGAAAAAACGTTAAAAGAAGAGGCGATGCGACTTATCGAACAACTCGAAAGTTCCAAAGCCTATTATGATTGGTTAAAAAGACTGGCAAACGCCGTTCACTCTGGAGAAATTTTTAAGTACATTTCCATTCACGACAAAGATCGATAGTGTCTTATAATAAACATTATTTGTCATGTAACAATAACCGAAAAATTGTACTTTTCAGCTTGAATTTTAGAGAAGGATTGACTATAATAAGTGTTGTCGTAATACTCGGGGAATTAGCTCAGCTGGGAGAGCGCATCGCTGGCAGCGATGAGGTCAGGGGTTCGATCCCCCTATTCTCCATATTTGAAATCCTTACTGATGTAAGGGTTTTTCTTATTTTATTTTCTTGTAATGGGTCCATATTAGGGTCATTTAATTTAAATTGTCCTTAAAGAAGACAAAGGGCTAAAATAAAAATCATTTTAGACCTTTATCAACAATCTGAAACCTCTCTTTTGCAGAGAGGTTTTCTCATTCTTCAAGAAGTAAGTCACATACTTAAGTTTTTTTTGAACAAGCCTAGCATAGGTTCATTAGAACTCTTCTAACCCATATTCCTTAGCACCTGCTGCTACCAACCTGTAAACAGCCAATAGATGTTCATTGATTTGTCTCTCAGTTTCCTCCCCAAATGCATCAAACCCTATTTTGATTTCATTTGAGAAGTCAAATTTTCTTGATCCTACTTGAGCAATATTTTTCTTTACAAGCTGTGCCGTAAAATAACCAGACGCCTCCTTATCAATCCTTTCCCATGTAATCGGATCAATACCCAAACTAATAGAAAATGAGTAGTCCTTAATACTTAATATTTGATCAGTCATACCCTCTCTCCTTTTTTTGTATATTTTTGATTACAGCGTACAACAGTCACATAACAAGAGCTCTCAACTTATAGAGAAACATGTAAAAACCCTATCCAAATTAGGGATAGGGCTTCTCATTTACCATTTGTCTTAGCAATCAAGCAATCTTATTTTGTAGCATGTTGATACGATTTATTCAAATAGTCAGGCTCTTGAATCTGATAACCAAATACTCCTTTTATTTCAACATCCCCACAGCCTTCATCTTTTGTAATTTCAATGCCGTGCGGTCTGTAAATGTACATTCCACTTGATTCGATTCGATCAGTAGCGCTTAGATCATATTGATTGCCTGTATATTCTTTTATAGATGACGGAAAATCTGTTCCTGATAAGGATGTTCTAAACAATGTGATCTTTAGAGTACAACCTTCTGCATTTAGAATAGAAAATCTATAGCCAAATGTAGATTTATAAAAATCAGGATTTTTTTGTCCCCCTTTAATCCAAAGTATTTTTTCTTGTTCAGTCATTGTGAAATCAACATTTTCTTCTTGGTAAATGACCTTTGCTGAAACCTTCTCAATGTTTAAACCAAATACAACAATAAAAGAAAGTGCCAACATAGCAAATAATCTTTTCATTTAAAATCCCTCCAGTCCTTTTCATTATTATACACTAGATATATCCAAAAATGGTTATTTTTTCTTCGAAAGAGGGAGGAGTTTTATCTTTTACATCTTTATTTGTCTATCTTTTCAGTATCTTCATTAACTTCTCTTTTGTTTTTGGTCCATAAATTCCATCTGCCGCTAACCCATGCATCATTTGAAATCGCCGAACAGCATTTGCGGTCTTTGGTCCATAATAGCCGTCAATTCCATTGTTTTTGGCTCCTTTGTCGGGATAGAAATGGATGGAAGCCAATGCCTGTTGTAGTGCTTTGACTCCTTCGCCTTTGCTTAATGGCTTTGTTATTTTTAAAATGCCTGATGGGAGATTCAGTTGGTTCGGAAGCGATTGTTTCTTTTGTGAAATTGCTGTCATAGGTATAGTCGTGCTCATCGTTTTTGTTTTCTTATTTGTATGAGCAACAGCAATCCCCGCTTTAAAGCGATCCCACCCGTCAAGCAATTTTCGTGGACAATGCTTGCCACTCCAGCGTTTATGAGGTACAACATTTGCCAGGGTGATTCCTTGTGTGCTCATCAGTTGTCGGATGAGCCATTGAGCATTCTCAACCGCCTTTTCAAAGTTGCCATCCTCATTTTCACAAATTTCAATACCGATCGATTTCATATTCCCAGTTCCTCGTCCATCCCCTGCATGCCAGCCGTTCTCGTTTAGGGGGAGGTGCTGATAGATGACTTTATCATCCACAGTAAAATGCCAACTGACACCTGTGCTGGATCGTTTTATGAAATGAGCATGATTGGCCGCATCGGCACCTTTTTTTGTATTCGCTGTGTTGTGTACAGTAATATAGAGTGGCTTCATAAAATGTCCCGGTCTGTTTCGATTACTTTTTGGAATATATGATTGAATGATGTTTACCATTGTCTGTTTCCCCTTGTTACAATTATTTTGTTAGTCCTCTTTGTTTCAGAACTTCTTTTTGCAATTCTCCTTTATAGGTCACATAGTTGTTCTTGAACCAGGCAATGAGGGCGATCACAGTAGTAAAAATTGTTGACCCTGCTAAGTACAACGCATCAGCTAATGTATTCACCTGATCCTCACTTATTGGCAAAACAGATTTCCCGAACATAATGAGTGTTTGGTTGAGTAATGCAATAAAAAGAAGCACTGTTCTAATCACAGTGCCCTTGTCAAACTTCTTCATGATTGATTCACTCCTATTTTAAATTTCGCTCAATTTTATCGAGCTTCTCTATGACAACATCGTACTTTTCACTAAATTTCGCTAGAACTTCGTTTTGCGCCTCAATTTGAGCATTCAACTTGCTCTCCCTTTCCTTAGTTGTATTGAGTACATAGAAGAGTATCCAGCAAAAGAGAACAGCAAATGGTCCTTGTGTCATCAAATTTTGCGCTAAATCCATCTCCAATTGAACCACCTTCTTTCTAACAAAAATAGCACCAACTAGACTTTATACGCCTCTCCAGTGATATTTTTATAATCATCTAAAGTGATCCAGCCAATGTCTACATAAAATTCAATATCTGCTAACCCATAACATTTCCAATCCCAGAACTGTTTAATATCTGCAACCGTTGGGAAAATCATTGAGCCTCACCACCTTTTTTTCTCTCTGTCATCAACTGTGCAAGCTGCTTCGCCATTTGAGCTTCTCTCATTTGTGCCTCGGTTGAATCCTTTGAGAGTTGTGTTAATTGTTTGGTTAAGATCACATTTTGTTGTTTTAATAAATCAGTATCACTTAACACTGGTATCGTTTTCAAGCTGTCAATGTACTCTTGTGTTGCGGATTCTGTCCATTCACGTGTATGATTGTTATATTTCGCAAGATAGGATCCGATGGGAGGTAGCACTTCCATAAATCCTGCTGGTACTTCTTGATCTTCACCAATCATAATTTCCTCACCTGGCTTATAATTAAGCTCATCATCATATTTATAAACCAAGCATTACATCGCCTCCTATATTGTGCTAAATTTGATTCCAAATGCAATAAACTCCGTCGGGTTGACGGAGTTGGATGAAGACTGCACACAAACACGACCATCTGTAGTAATTAAAGTACGATGGAATTGGGGCACTCCAGGAGTTCCGATACTTGATGCAATACCTACATAAAGAGTAGCTTGTTTAGGGCGAAAGCCTTTTGGCAGGACAAAGACCGGCAGATCACCAAGAGTGCCGTCTCTAATCGCGCCAATGATTTCAACTTCACCTAGAATGTTCTTTTTGTATTGTATCGGTTGAGCTGCACTAAATTGTTTCCATCCATTATCCAGTTCCAAAGGACTGATCCATGTAACTCCTAAGTCAGATGAAGTGATTTGTTTTTCCCAATTTGTCCACGTTTCAGAATCACTCTTACGAAACCTAAAGTATGTCTGCTTACCATAAACTGACTCATATGCTATTTGCACAAGCGTATTGCCGTAACTCATAACAAGTAAAAACACTAGATTAAATGAAGGTGGAGCATTAACGCCGGCATTGTATATCAAATACATACCAGTTTGAGTGAGCGTATTATAATCTGTCGTTTCTGCAGACCCTCGATAAAAAAGTCTGCCATCATCAGCTGTAATTTTTGATAGTTGACCCGCATCCCATCTATTTTTGTCAATTTGTGTAGGCATTTGTGTCCAGATAATTGAAGTGTTGCTTAAATTGTAGTAAAACGAATATACCTTTCCTGCTACGTCTATCACAATGCCCATTCCAATGTTATTTTGACCAACCAATTGCATTCCTCTAATAGCTGCGATTGATGGTGAATCATCAATACCTGCTGGTGCATAAAAGGTACAGGTACCTTTATCTTTAATTGCATTATAAATTGTTGACCCTGCTCTAACATTAATAAGCTGCATTCCATTGTCCGCTGTCATTTTATACAGTTGTGATTCATTCCATTTCTGTTTATCTGATTCAGAGACATGTGGTTTCATATCATTCATATGATTTAGAAGCTGGTCTAAAAGCCCTGAATCATTTTCAAGCAACACCTTGACCATTTCATTGAATAAGTCAGCGTGTGCCTTATCTGATGTTTCAAATGTACGGGGCGATTTAATGTCCATTAGGCGTTTTCTCCCTTCTTTCATCCAAAGTATCAATTAATGATTAAAGTCCTTTTGGCTCCGATTATTTCTTTAAAATGAACTAGCTACTCAATTTCTTTTTGTGAATTATTTGATTCAATTAATACAATGTTCTCTTTCTATATTCCTTTGGTACTTGCCTCAAGATAAATAAAACTCTCATCATAATAGTACACTTGCATTACCATAATGGTATTGCTTCATTAAATTCAAAACGTTTCATATTAGAATCATTATTAACTACCATCCCATCAAACTTTAAACTACCATCAGTATTTAAAGTAAATCTAGCTAATCCATACGACCCTACTGCTGCTGTCAAAAAAACTGTAGTAGCTGATGGCTTTTGTGCAAACCTTGCAACTACTGCTTCATTTGCTGGGACTATTTCAAACGATCCTCTTAAATATAAAATGTTTTGTCTGACTGAATATTTCAAAGGGTTAGATGCATATTGCTTTACTCCAATTAACTCTACATTGATCCAAGTACTCTCTTGATCAGCATCAGTTAAAACACGTTTCCACCCTCTAAATACAGCATCTGTATGCATGGTGCCAAACCAGTGCATATTATCGGCGCTTCGTATGACATGAAATGTCTTGCGGTTAGCCCCTGTTTCAATAACGTCAATATTAAACCAAGAGGAATCATTTGTAGTTGGCATATTAGTTACATTTGTCCCTACAGCATAATAAAATCCAGAAGGTAGTGTGAGAATATCTGTCCCTGTTGGAATTTGCATACGCGTACCATTGGCATTTAATAGATTATGAGCATTTAGACGTTTCCAACCGCTCCACTCTTGTTTTGTCCCAGTTTTATCTGTTGTTGAACGATTGAAATAAAAATCTCCTGTATTGTTTGCACCAATGATCCAACCGTATGTGTTTTCACTAAATACTGATAGAGCTCTCATTGAACTTCTAGTTGGCAAATCTGGATGATCTTCATGAATGTACCAAGAATGTACACCGGGTAATGTTAATAATTTATCTAGAATACTAGGATCGTTCGCATTAATTCTTTCGTATGCCTTGCCATCATCTGCTGTAATTTTAGATAGTTGGGATTCGTTCCATCTGTTTTTATCAGCTGTAGTCGGGAGTTGTGTCCAATTGATTGAAACATCGTTTGAATGATATTGGAACCAAAAAGCATTTCCTAATGTATCAATTGCAATACCCACACCAATATTATTTTGTCCTACTAGTTGAATCCCCCTTATAGCTGCACTCCCAATAGCCGGAGAATCTACAACACTAGATCCCCCAGGCGCATAAAATGTACATGTTCCCCGCGGCTTGATAACGTCGTATATACTACCACCTGAAGGTATATTTAAAAGGTGCAAACCATTATCTGCTGTTATCTTATACTGTTGAGCGTTATTCCAATTTTTCTTTTCAGATTCAGAGACATGGGGATTTTTGTCGTTTATGTGACTAGCGATTTGATCAAGCAGCCCTGAATCATTTTCAAGCAACACCTTGACCATTTCATTGAATAAGTCAGCGTGTGCCTTATCTGATGTTTCAAATGTACGGGGCGATTTAATGTCCATCTTTTTTTCTCCTATCTATTTAAAGTCAAAAAAAATAGCCCTTTAGGCTATCGTTATATTTTCTTTTCCCACGATCTCTTTCAATTGATCTACTGTTATTAATTTTTTATTCATTCCTTCTTTTAAATCTGTTTCTGAGCAATCCTTATATTCAATCGCTTGCTTCACCATTTTTGGAGTAGCCCAATGATAATGTAATGCTAAAACCCAATAATTCATTCTTGATTCTCTCCTTTAAGCGAAAGCAGCTTCAATTTCACTGCTGTAAGTTCTTTTCCAATGAATTCATTTGACTCTTCTAACCGTTTTCTGGCCAATTTTTCTTTAGATAATTCTGTGGCAAGTAGCTCTAGTTGGTCAGGTGGATTATATGAAGGATTCATTTGCGATTCCTCCCACCACCTTTGTAATTCTTCCTCGGTCGGCAGCGGTGCCTGAAGCTTCCACTCCTCAATATAGGAACCAGCACCGTCATTCCTTAATTCAAAATCCTGACGTGGTACAGCATCTGGGTACTTGTACTTTATTGCCTCATATAAAATCATAGAATACCTCCTAAAATCTCGGGAAATTTCTCCCGCCAATTTCGGTAATATCAAAATAGTTATACCAACCTTTGTTATCAGTGACGTAGCGACTTACATCTCCTGCATATCCGACGTAAAGATAAATTTCTAAATAATCTCCCTGATTAGCAGGTACAGTTGCAGTCCCATAGACACCTACATTAAATTCCGTTTCAGCAGGACTTGCAGGACTAGACCTGTAATGAGCTATATTTTTATATTTTGTACCATTCAAAAAAATGGTCAATTCAAAATTCGCATATCTTTTCACGTTCTCAATATTTAATCCTGATCCAATCAAGTACATACCATTTTCCGGACAAATAAATCGACTATTTTGGATGTCGAAATTATTATGGCTATCTTTTATTTTTCTATTAAACAGAATCTTTTGCCGTTCTGCCTTATTCAGTAATTGCTTCCCTGTTGTGCCAATATTCGTATGCAAAAAACCAGATATTTTATGCCATTCTGTCCAACCTGATCCAGTCCACCACTGACGTATCCAGACTCCTGTACTTTTAAAATAAGTACCAGTTTCATTACCAGTTCCATAAAAATATTGAGTAAACCTAAAATTATTATATTTTTCGTTTTTGACAAAGCCATAGCCCACAGGATATCCTGTGGTATTTTCCGGACCAATATCCATAAAAGTGAGACCAATAGGATATGCTTCTCCGCTAATCGTTGCATCTTGAATGGCTTTTTCACCAATTATTTTTATGAGGTTTTCATTCGTATTATTTTCGATTTCATGACGTAACATATTGTCATTTTCAATTAGCGTATCTACCATTCCGTTAAATAAATTTGCATGTGCCTTATCAGAGGTTTCAAATGGACGTGGTGTTTTAATTTCCAATATATCCTTTCTCCTTTCTAGTAAATATCATCAATCTCAAAGACAAACTCAATGTCACCGTCTTTTTGTTTGTCGGTCATTGTACGAACGGCTGTAAATTTTCCATCTTCATCAACGAGAGCCAGTTCGTTGATGACTTCTCCTGCAAGTTCACCTTCTGCGATCGTGCAGGTATAACGAACCTTTGCTGGTTCCATAAATTCAAAGGAATCGATGTCTTTTTGAACTAGCTCATTTTTAAGTTTTTGTTCTGTTCCATCAAGAGAAATTGGCTTTCCGTCATTTGTTCCGCCATTTCCAAATGCCATCTTGACTACTTTTGTTAATTTTGTTCCTTCCGCTCTTGCCTTTGCCATTTGCTGGCGTGCATAAAGCGTGGTTACTGTTAGTTGATCAGCCATGTGTGATTCTCCTTTTTATAACGTTATTTTTTTCGCTGTGGCAGCAAGATATTTTGATCCCTCAAGCGGTACTGTACCATCAAGCGTCCAATAATTTTGCTTGATGAGAAGGCTTCCCCCCTGCTGGTTTTGGACATGTGACTGTATACGAATGGTCATTTTTTTCTTTGTTTTCTCTATGCTTCCAAGACTCAAACGAATGACGATGGATGTCCTTTGCTCTACTTTCTGTCTTGAGGCAGTCATTGTATATCTCGTACGGGACTGAATTTGTTGATCTTTTTCAGCTTTGATTAACATTGTCAACGATTGCTTGAATCGGAGTGGAATATCACTTGTTCCTCGAATCCCACTGAGATAAAAAGTGCCATTCAGCAAGAAGTCTCCATTCAAATAAATAGGAATATGATCAAAAAAACCGACTCTGCTTCGCAGTAAAAGCCGGTTTTGATAGTCTTTGATTTGAGCAATGTCTGTATGATGCATACTTGTGAATTGATAAGCGAGATGTGCAGGTTTTAACGTTTCAAGCGTGTCGATGATATATCGAGTATTTTGCAAATCTTCCATATTGACCCTTAGTGAGAAATGATATCTTCCTGGCGTTTGACGGATAACTGCACTTGGATTTTTAAGAAAACGATTCACAGCTTTCTCTAATGACAGGTAGGTGATTGGCGGTATGTTGGACATTAGGTTTAAAATATGTGCTCTGCGTGTCTCATACGATTCACCTGATTCCCGTTGCACCTTTAGCAGCCTTTCCCAGCGATTAAGTCCCCACGTGGCAGTCAATGGAAATAACTGATCT
This sequence comes from Bacillus sp. NPDC077027, assembly GCF_050269555.1. Lineage (NCBI taxonomy): Bacteria > Bacillati > Bacillota > Bacilli > Caryophanales > Bacillaceae > Bacillus > Bacillus sp. NPDC077027. The sequence goes on from NZ_JBNNIO010000002.1 coordinate 16,942, forward strand.
GTTATTTCAAAGATGGATTCTTCCAGTGATTCAAACTCTAGTGTCTCTGCTCTAACTAGATCATCAAATTCCTTCAGTTCAGTCAGATAGCCCGGCAAGTATGCTTTCATCTCTTCATATTTGCTCAATCACATTCACCTGCCCCAATCGTGGAATTTCAATATCCTTCAGTACTAAATTTTTTGTTTTTCCATTCATCAATACATCTGAGTAATCTGATACACTTTCTGCATGATAGAGAATATCATTGAGAGCAGACATTCGAATGACATTTTGTTCAAAGGCAATTGATTTCAAAAGCGTCCTGATTTTCTCTTCAATCTCTTTTTGTGCATCCTCGATGGTCCAATCGACTTGAAGTTCAACAGTTACTTCAATATCAATATCTATCCATTTGGCACTTTCCACTGTGGTTTTAGAACCGATTGGTGCTTGACCTTCGCCAAATTCTGGTTCAGGGTCTATATACTCCTGTACTCTTTTGACCAATAAATCAGTGGCTACATCAAAATTGCCGTCTGTTATGACGATTTTTACAGTTCCTTCACCATTCCATAGAGGAAATACTTTCGCTCTGCCGACTCCATCAACCTCTTCAGCCCATTTTTTGTAATGTGCTTTATTGGCACTGACGGCTTCACGTCTTGCTCGGATTAAATATCTTTCATAAAGTGACTCATCTGATTCTTCCTCTTGACCCGGTATCTTGAGTTCATCCATGACCATTGATTCTAGGTCTGGGATTGTCTCAAGTGAAAGCAGCGGTTGTTCTACAAAATTTCCATTACCCACAGTCCCTGCAGTCTCACATTCCAAAGTGCCATCTGTCTGATATTGAAAATACAGATTTTCAATAAAGAATCGAGAGCCAGCAGGTATCCTCACGTTAGTTGGTATCACCGAAACTGACCAAACCGCTTTAGTTGCATCTTTTCGCTCAATCCCAACCTCCGCCGCTCTTCGGTCAAGAAATTCTCCCGCTGCGGTATCCGCAAAAACAAGATCGAATACTTGATCAAGCCAAATATAAGATTGTGCAAGCTCAGCTGCTGCTGGTGCAAGTGCATTCCAGATGACACTGTTTTCTCTTTTGTCAATGTCTCCTGGTACTCTTTCAAGCATTCTTTCCATGATCGTTTCATACGTCTGTTCCTCAAACATCTTCTCCAATCACCTCCTCAATCTCCAATGTGCCTTCATCTGTTACCACTTCAAATTTCACTGTCAATACATCGTTTTCTTTAATCAGTTCAAAATCTTGAACATGATCAATTCGTTCATCGATCAGAAGCGCTTCTTCTATTAGTCTCGGGATCTCCATTTCCTTATATTCATCTGTTGCTTCTTCGTCAGTCATCAGTTCTTGAATTTCTGTACCAACATCGTGACTGTAGATCGCCTGTGCATAGCGTTCTGTACGAAGCGTCATATAAATATATTGGCGAATTGCATCTAACCCTGAGATTTGCTCATTTGTCAGACGACCTTTATCAAAGTCAATGCGATAAGTTGTGGAGGGCTCAACTTCTTCTTCATCTTCCACTTCTTCTATTTCTTCTTCTGGAGAAAGAGCCATTTCAACCACCCCCTTAGATTTTGTCCATGATATAAAAGGTTTGACCCCCTATCATCGCTAAAACCATGATGCTATCACCTACTTTAAGCTCATCCTCTTTCCCACTCTTTAAACGCTGAGGCCAGATTAATAGCTCTTCAGTGATGAGTAGTTTGCTATTTTCATTTAATTGAATACTTAGCGGTGAGACAGACTTTACCTCTCCGACGAGAAGATCTATTGGAGATGCTGCATCAACCGCATCTACGGCCAAACGCTTGATTGCTTCACTTAATTTCATGACTGATCACCCTCAGGCATTGTATTCTTCTCAACAACATCAATTGTCATCGTATGTTTGACACCCTTGAATTCATGACGGTCTTGATCAATCCAATATGTTTTTTTCACACCTATTTCAGGTATTTTCATGTAAACTGGTAGCCCACTCTGTAGCTCTGGAATGCCAAGGGCTTGAATGCTTTTCACATTCTTTTTTACCCCTTTCCTTTCAGCAAGGCGAACTTTTGCCCGCTTTTGGAGCTGCGCCTGATTGATGTTACCGGATATCGTTTCAACATATTGCAAAATACCGTATTTATTTTTACCATCGTTATCATTCGTCACCGCAACAATTTGCGTATCAGAGTCTTTTTTCTGATTCTTGCTTTTATTTGTAGCTGTAGCGCGTAGCTTCACACGTGTCGCCGTTTCTTCAATAGAAGTGCTGTACTGATAATCAATGAGATTGACGCCTGACTCTATCACCCATACATCTTCTGGATCTGGCCATGCCCTTAACCCCATCTTTCCTTTTGTTGAATAAATTTGATAGTGACGGCCTGTTTGGCTTTTGGTTTCTTTTAGTGCTTTGAGAATGATGTCATAGAGGCTTGTATCATTTTTAAAGACAAGTGATTTGATGACATGCCCCGTATTAACTATCGTCGTCATAGGAATTTGGAAATCCTGCCCGATACGGCGCAGGATTTGATCGGCTCTTTGATTCGCGAATACATATATCTCGTGATTTTTCACTAAATATTGCAACATATCATAGGCGGTAAATGTCATTTTCCCATCAACTGGTGTGCGTGAGAATACAATGCCTCTGAAAAGTTCTTTCCCCTTCCATTTAAAAAGCACTGTGTCCCCTTCTGACACGCTATAGTAAGTTTGATCTCCTTGTTTTGTGACAATGCTTGCGTTGATGGAACGGGGGGCTTGATATCTTTGCCCTTGAAGTGACACACTCTCCGTTACAAGCTCATACATGGTTTCGCTCCTCACGACAAAAAGCTCTATCAAAGCAATCCCCCCTATTGCGGTATTTTTAATTTTTGGCCTGGAAATATCCAATGTCCTGGTTGTCTAATATTTCGCTTACTTCGTTTGATCATTGCTGCTTTATTTGCATTCCAAATACGTTTCCATTTTGTGCTATCCCCATAGAAACGGCCAGCTATTTGCCATAATGTGTCTCCTCTTTTAACGGTGTACACTTTTGGGGCAGCTTTTGCACTACGTTTCTTTTTTGATTGTTTTGTTTTTTTCTTAAGTTTGATTTTTCTTGGAGATGCTGTTTTGTATTCTTTCAGCTCAAGTGTAAACTCTCTATCCCCGACATCGTATGAACCTTCTTTATTCGTAAAGCTTTCAATACTGCACATTATGTTTATTTTCGTCCCTGTTACGATGAAACGTACCGGCTTTTTCGAACGCATCATTCGTTCTATTTTTGCAATGGCATTCTCAGGTGATGGAAACCCCTTATATTCAACAATCGGGGTGTATTTCTTTGGGAATAAGGAAGTAAATGAGATTTGTCTGGCTGAAGGGACATCTATAAATGTCAGCTCTCCAAATGAAGCAACTTTGACAGATTCATTTTGTACATTGTTTGTGATCTCTAACTCAGAAGGAAGAACAGGGAATCGTAATTTGTCCTTTCCCTGCGAAATCCAAAATTGATATTTTGATTTAGCCATCGATTACGACCCCCTTCGTTCCTGTATGAATATCCATTTCAAGTTCATTAACGAGCATTTGTCGGATTTTTTCAACAAGGCTTTGTTGATCCTGCCCATTATGGAAATGCTGATCTCCGTTGAACTGAATTGTAATTTGTTTGTTCCCTGAGGAATTAGACACTCCTTGTGTTTGACCCGATGTAACATTTTTCACTATTCCATCTGATAATTCAGAAGCAGCTGTGTTTGATGGATCATATACTTGCATGCCAAGTGCTTGTGCAGCTTGGGTGAGTAGGTATCTACCACGAATACCGCGTTCTTCAGGAATAATCCATTCACGTTTGTTTCCTTCACCAACTCTAGCGATTTGTTCTTGTGTGATCAGACCACCATTGGCATAGCCTTTATATGGTCCGCCGCTTCTCATACTTCTTAATCCAGGCGTATTATACACACTTCCATATCTGCCTTTAATGTAGTTGATGGCTGCTGCAGCATTATGGATTGGGTTCCAGATGTCATTCATGCCATTGGCTTTATTAGAATTAAAAGTAGGATCAATGGTCTGCATTAATCCTTTGGACGGTGTTCCTTTTTTGGCATTGGAATCCCATAGGTTAATGGCACGAGGGTTCCCGTTTGACTCATGCTGTGCAATTGTCATTAAGCCAGAGAGCCAGCTCATTGGTGTGCCGGTGGCCATCAAAGCCGCCATGAGCCATTGCTGGGTGCTTAGACCTGATGCACCCATTCCGCTAAATGCCCCAATTAATGAACCGGCTTGATTTTCAGCAAACTTTTTCACATCGACTGAATCAAGACCTTTGACAACACCGATAGAGGCGAATTTACCAAGACTCATCATGACACGTGAAGGAGAATGAATGTCTAGCTCTTCCCTGAAAGCTTGTTCCACTTTCTTCGCCATGTCTTTGGCGGCTTGGGTGACTTCGCTTCCTTTTGAACGCATGCCATTTACAAAAGCACCGATCATGCCAGATCCCCAGTTAGGCGAATCTTGTTTCACTTGAAGGAACGGTTGTCTGACGTTTTGATCAACATACTGTCTTGTGCCGATCTGCGTTGCACTTTGACCATTCGCAAATCCAGTGACGGTTCCTACTCCCCAAGTCGGCGATTCGGTCACAACATGTTGGTATGGAGTCTTGACGTTGCTTTGCAAGAATCCTGTTGTCCCAGTCGATGTTATGCTTTGTGCATTCGCAAAAGCTGTGACTGTTTGTTTTCCAAACTTCTCTGAGTCTGCTGTCAGTTGACCAAATGGCTGCTGAATATTCTTTTGCTTCCATTGATCAAGAGAGATCACTTTGCTATTTAATCCATGTTCAAAATCAGAGCTAAATTGCTCGCCATTCCCGGCAGCCTGAATGTTACCACTCATTGAACTGACAGAGGAACTGTGAGTGGCAGTTGGGGATCCTGTCATTGGACTTGCTGAACCAGCGCTTGGCACTACGGACATACCAAGCTTAGAAGCCGCCTGTGAAAGTAGCATTTTCCCGCGCCCGCGGTTGTTTTGGGTTGGGATGACAAATTCATTGCCAGCTTCACCGATCCAGGATAAGGTTGGCTGGGTGATATAGCCGCCTGTGGCTTTTTTACCAGGTTTAAAATCTTTGCGTCCGTTGTGCCTCCCTTTATCAAAAGCTTTTTGATTTTTTTGCGTTGCCACAATAGCCTTTCCAACAATTTTCCCGCCTGTACTTTTGATTAAATCCCATGTATCACCTAAAATATTTTTACCCCAAGCTTTTACATCACTCCACTTACTTGACCACCATTTTTTATTAAATAGAGTAGAAGAAATAGTTGCTTTTGCAGTTGACCAGATTGCAGTTGACTGTTCCCACTTACTTTTCGACCAATTTTTTACGTTTTCCCACTTCTCCCCCCACCAATCTTTATTAAAAACAGTTTCACGAATTTTCCCTTTAATTGAATTCCATATCTCAACGGCACCATCCCATTTTTCTTTGGTCCATTTTTTTACGTTATTCCATTTTTCGCTCCACCATTCTCCGTTGAAAACGGTCTCACTAAGTTTTCCTTTAATAGAATTCCATATTCCAACTGCACTGTCC